>NC_011899.1:97500-697500 GCF_000020485.1 Halothermothrix orenii H 168 | reverse complement strand
AAATCAATAAAAAATTTCCCCAGGCTTTCTTGTTCTATCGCTCTGTTTAACTTCTTAATAAGCTCGTGTTTATCATACATTTTATTAAACATTCCGTTTCTGGTATAACCTGTCAATAAATCAAGGGTATAATCTAGATAAACTTTTGTCATTAACAATTCAAAGCTGAGCGCAACTTCCCTGGTAATACTACTATTTCTTATAATCTTATTTTCCAGTTCCCTGACATAATTTGAAATCAGGGAATAATAATAGGCCGAGGGGTCAAGGCCTTCCCGGTCAGCCTCTTTTATTATTTTTAATAATATGTAGGCCTGGGGATAGATCTCTGTCTGACTACACCAGGCAGGATTATAGTTTCGTTCTTCATAAAACAGTTTTATCAATTCCGATAATAACTTTCCACTACTTTCATACTCAATAGAGCGACTTTTCAGCTGGATAGTTTGTAATTCTGGTGATGGTGTAGTATATGCCCTGATAACCAGACTATTATTTAATATTACTAACAATAAACTAAATACAAAAATAATAACTATTTTTTTCATATTTCAATTCCCCCGTGTTGTATATCTTTATGTTATCCTATTAATTTCATTGGGCTATTGATAATATATTCAACTAACAGGGGGAATATTATAAGTTAAAAAAACCACCTACCCGGTGGTTTTAATAATTTTCCTCTTTATTGAACTTTTTTAACCTTCCGCCAGCCACAAGCTTCAACCCCCATTTTTCTTCACCAACTGTCCACGTTTCTGTTATAACCTGTTTATAGACGGCTGAAGCATGAATATAGGTAAAGTTATCACAATCATTCCATTTAACAAACAATCCACCATGAGTTACATCATCCTCTTTGCTGGTATAAAATATAATATCACCGGGTCTCATATTTTCAAGGGGAACCAGGGTTGTATTCCAGTTATAGAGGTCACTCATGGTAGCATCATGGTATATTATAGGTCCTATTTTAAATATGTAATCCCTTTCAAGGGCAGTTTTATAGGAATATGTTATCAGCCCTGAACAATCAAAGACATCAGGTCCCCTACCACCCCAGGTATAGGGTTTCCCTAGCTGATTTCTGGCTACATTTAAAGCCTGCAGGGCTTCAGTATCAGATACAGTTCTTCCATAGGAAACAGGATCTGAACCAATTAAATTTGACTTTTCACCACTACATCCATTTAAAATTATTAATAATATGATAGTTAATATATAAAATAATTTTTTTATCTTAAAAATAAGACTACCCTCCCCCGGGTTTAGACTTACATAGAAAGGATTCTACCCTTATATTAAATTAAAGCCGTTTCCCGTTTTTCCTTCAGGTAATTATTTCTTTATTTAAAACCGGGTACTTTAATAATTAATGTTCCTGGTTATATACAGAATTTAATTAAAAATAAAAGCAGCCCCATAAGGCTGCTTTTTATAACTCCTTTTTCAGCTATACAACTCCTTTTTCAGCTACACAGCAAAATAATGATTACCTATTTTAATAACTACATTCCGGTAAAAAACCCAGTCAGAAGTTGCAGTATCAGGGTTATAATAATAAATAGCTCCTTTAGTTGGATCCCAACCTCTTAAAGCAGCTTTAGCTGCAATATATGCTGTTTGGTTGGGTTCAAGCCAGAACTGGCCATCATGAACCGCACTGAACTGCCAGGGCTGGAAAATTACATCCCTTATCGTATTGGGGAAAAAGGGATGGCTGATTCTATTGATAATAACTGCAGCTACCGCTACCTGACCTTTAAAGGGTTCACCTCTGGCTTCTGAATACACTGCTCTGGCAAGGAGTTCCAGTTCCTCTGAAGTTACCTGAAATCCATTGTTAAGTTCTCTATCAGGAAGGAAAAAGGGAATTTTAATTTGCTGCCCTTCCCTTAAATGACCATATGTCAGGTCATTGTATGACATAATTTTACTAACTTCCATGCCAAATTTACTGGCAATCCTGAAAATATTATCACCGGGTTCAACAGTATAGGTGAGGTCAAAATCAGCTTTTTCATCCAGTTCAGGAGGACCGGGAATTAAAAGCTTCTGACCCACATATAAAATTTCACTGCTTAAATTGTTTACTTCTTTTATCAGCTCTACTGTAGTTCCGAATTTTATAGCGATTATATAAAGGGTATCACCGGGTTTCACAAAATAAATAACCTTGGGGTCAGTATTACTACCTTCTGGATAAGGAATAAAAAGCTTTTGCCCGACATAAAGACTGTCTGAAGCCAGAGCATTAATTTCCTTTATCCTTTCAACTGTTGTCTTAAATTTCGTGGCAATTGAGTAGAGACTGTCTCCCGGTTCCACAAAATATATAACCTTCCCCATTTCTCCCCTGTTATCACTGGACTTATCAGGAGATGGGATGTATAATTTCTGTCCCACATAAAGCATATTTGACTTAAGGCCATTATAATCTTTTAACTCCTGTACTGTGGTATTAAATCTTCTGGCAATATTGTATAAACTATCCCCGGGTTTTACATAATAAACCTGTTCTTTCTGGTCAGTCTGTTTATCACCAGTTGGTATATATAACTTCTGGCCTATATAAAGCATGTCCGAAGTCAAACCATTAACCTGTTTTATCCGGGAAATGGTGGTATTAAATTTCCCGGCAATTGTATATAAACTATCTCCTGCTCTTACATAATAAACCTCTGTGTTTTGTTCAGCTACCGGAATATATAATTTTTGCCCAACATACAGGACATTTGTTTTTAAATTATTGAAATTTTTTATTTCCTGTGTGGTAATATTAAATCTGCTGGCAATTTTATACAGGCTATCCCCTGGCTTTACATAATAAACCACCGTTGACCTATAATCATCTTTTTTCAAGGTATCTAAATTAGTATAACCAACGATTTCAAAATTCTGATGGGACAATGCTTTTAATGCATCAGATGAAAGATTTAGGGGAATTACACTCTCTTCACTTACAGTCTGAAAACTACTGAGCCCGACTACATCCTTTCCAGCAATATTTAATGAAGCCGGTGCAAATGTACCGGCCAGAACCAGTTGGTTTGTAACTAACACAAGTATTATTATTAATAATATAAGTCTTTTTCCATTACATAAAGATTTCAAAATTCTACCCCCTTGCCCATGTTTATTTTACAACTGTTAGATTATCTTTTAATGTCGATTTAGAGATATAATTTATTTTAACATTGATATTTTCAATAATACCGGTTATATCCAGAGGCCCGGTCATACCGTAATAATCACCTTTATCAACAACCCCATTGCTATTTACATCACGCCAGGCGGCAACAATCATATTTTGACCCGGTTTACTCCTCAAAGAAAAGCTACCCTCTTTATCAATCTTATTAATATCACTTTTTACAATCAAAGAATTACCTTCCTTTGTTGCCGTAAACACTACCGGATCCTGAAGTTTTTTCCCCAGCAGGGCTCCATAGGCATCAACCAGACCATAACCGTAATAATCATCTTTACCTGTAGCCCCCAGATCAATAGCTGTACTAATTAGACGGTTTCGAACCTCATCAGGATTCTCAACTCCACTTGATATCAATAAAGCAGCAATTCCACTAACATGGGGGGCTGCCATAGAAGTTCCGATCATGCCAACATACCCCGGTACAGTCTCTCCCTGTTCATAGTAACCCCAGGTACTGTAGATAGATTCACCATAACCGCCACCGGGGGCGGCGACATCTATTTCGGGCCCATAATTAGAATAATAGGCCTTGGTATTATCCTTACTTACAGCAGCAACGGCTATAACTTCAGGGAAAGCTGCAGGATAATATACAGGCGAATTTTCATTACCGGCAGCTGCAACCACAGTAACACCTCTTTTATAGGCTACCTCAACAGCTTCTTCCTGAAGACGGCTGTCGTACTTGCTACCCAGGCTTAAGTTTATTACCTTTGCTCCCTGGTCAATTGCATAATAAATACCTTCAGCGATATCCCAGCTTGTCCCACCAGTTTTCTTTAAAACCCGGACCGGTAGTATTTTTACATTCCAGTTGATACCGGATATCCCCCTGCCATTACTGGTAAGAGCACCAATAACCCCGGCAACATGGGTCCCATGACTACCACCCATTTCTCTGGTAGTCTCATCAACAGGTTCATAATCCGTAACCTGAAATGAAGAAACAGGATGGGAGTTATTACCTCCCACAAAATCAGCTCCCTGTAATAAATTACCTTTTAAATCCGGGTGATTTGGTACTATACCGGTATCAAGAACCGCAACCATGGTTGAATTACTTCCTGTTTCTTTATCCCAGGCTGCCTCTAAATTTAAGTTGACAAAATCCCATTGATATATAGGGTAGTAAGGGTCTTCTGGTAATCCAGTTGGATAGTAAATGTAATTAGGTTCAACCCATTCAACAAAATCCTGATTGCCATAATATTCAAGGAATTCAGTTAGATCTTTATCCCGGGGAACCTTGTAACGAACTACCCGGCCTTCACCGGTATTCATTTCATTAAGGGTAACCAGCTCATTTACTTTCTCCAGTTTATCTACAGACTGGGCATTGACTACCGGTTTATACTTTACAATGATTTCTGAATCTTCGTAAGCTGGCATAAATCCATTATAAACCCGCAGGGGTATAATGGAATGTTCTGCGTCTTTACCCTTTCTAACCGATTTAAAGCCACCTGTTTTATTACTGATATTAACATTCCCTTTAATTAAGACTTCTTTTAATTTAGAAGTTGAAAAAACAGCTGTAACGGACTTATCTCTATCCATTTTAACTATAACTGGATTTTCTCTACTGCTAACATCACCTGTCCAGTGTGAAAAGACCATTCCATTATTACCCCGGGCCGTGAGCCTGATACGGCTATCAGGGGTATAACCATTTTCCTTTTTATCTCCAGAGACTATCTCCTTAATTACCCTGCCCTCTCCTCTGGTCAATACTTCCAGTTGATAAGTAATTCGCGGCACCTTAATTTTTTGACCAATATAAATAATATTAGTATTGAAGTTATTAATATCTTTCAGGACCTGGATACTGGTTCCAAATTGTTTTGCTATCTTATATAAACTATCACCAGCTTTAACTGTATAGAACATATAATTGTCCAAACTATCATCGGAATTACCGGTATCCTCCACTGGAATTAAAAGTTCTTGCCCAGTAAAAATCAAATTCGAAGTAAGATTATTAATTTCCTTTATATCCTTAACAGAAATATTAAATTTTAATGATATTAAATAAAGGGTATCACCGGGTCTAACTTTATATTTTTTCATATTTACGGGAATTTTTAACCTTTGTCCAACATATATAATACTGGAATTCAGGTTGTTAAGCATCTTTATCGTAGATATAGATACCCCATACCTATTAGATAGTTTATATAAACTATCACCAGGCCTTACTGTATAAATGGTATAATTACTGAAACTCTGCTTATAATTCAAAGCCTGCACATCTGCCAGGAATATAACAAGTATTAATAATATTAGTACTGGAAGTATGACCTTCTTCTCATACTTCAATAAACACCCCTCCTTCTCTATTTTGTCTTTTTAATTATACAATATTTAATATGATAGTAACAATAGTAAGTTATGTAAAATATTTTTTATTAAGGTTTTTTTAGTATTTTCAATTATATTTTTCTAATGATGGTTTTTTTGGGTTCTTAATATCAATTTATAAGCCTGTAGTTCCTAAAAATTGCAGTCTATGTTAGTATTTCAGATCTGTATCTGTATTGTAATAGTAACTTTATTAAGTTATAATTAAATTGTCTTAAATTATTCCCTTTTTAAGGAGGAGTAAGATTTGAACCACAAAACACACTCCGGAAAAGTTAAGTTTCTAAAAAGGTATCTGGATACCATTCTTTTTGTAGGAATCATTGGCCTTTTCTTTGGATATACAGGAACAAAGATGGGTATTGCCAATATGTTTTCAACGTTAATGAACACTGCATACAAACTTCTTATGGATACCGTCTTTTATATTATGGCCATAGCTGTTTTGGCCGGTGCCTTTGGAAAAATGGCCACTGAATTTGGACTGGTAAGGATTTTAAATAAAATTTTTGCTCCCCTGATGCGGCCCCTGTACAACCTTCCCGGGGTCTCTTTTCTGGGGATTGTTACTACTTATTTATCAGATAATCCTGCCATTATATCCCTTACCAAAGAAAGGGGATACCTAAAATATTTTCACCGGGTTGAAGTCCCCTGTCTCTGTAACCTGGGGACTGCCTTTGGAATGGGGTTAATTTTAACCACTTTTATGACCGGTCTCGGTTATTTTAAAGAAGCTTTGATAGGAAACCTGGGGGCCGTAATAGGGAGTATAATCAGTGTTAGAATTATGAAATACAGGGTTAAAAAATATTTCAACATTGAAGATTATTCAACTGATATTGACCAGAAAAAAATAGAAAACATAGAAGAAAGGGATTTCCTTAATCTAAAGGTTACCCCTGAAGGAACCAATTCCTTTATGGAAAGGTTTTTATCTTCGATGCTGGAAGGTGGCAAATTGGGAGTCGATATCGGGTTGAGTATTATACCGGGTGTAGTTATTATATGTACGGTAATTATGCTTCTAACCTTTGGCCCGGCTGACCCCTCTACAGGTTATCAGGGTCAGGCCTTCGAAGGAGTAGAGCTTCTACCACGTATTGGAAAGTTTTTATCACCTATCATAAAACCCCTTTTTGGATTTAAAAGTCCGGAAGCCATCGCCTTCCCCATTACAGCTCTTGGTGCTGTCGGAGCAGCCTTAAGTCTCGTCCCTAAATTTCTTGCCGAAAATATCATTGGTGGCAATGAAATTGCTGTCTTTACAGCAATGGGAATGTGCTGGAGTGGTTTTTTAAGCACTCATGTAGCCATGATGGACGCCCTGAATCACCGGAAATTAATTTCGAAGGCAATTACCAGTCATTTTCTGGGTGGACTTGCCGCTGGAATTGCAGCAAATTTTATTTATAAATTCTTTACCCTCATTTAACTTATATTGTCTTAATATTTTTTCCTGAAATTTATATAAAAATCAACCTGATAAATTTTTTAAAAAAAACTTCCGGAATTAAACCGGAAGCTACTTTAACACTGTTTTTAGTTCTGCTCCACTTGAAGGGTTAAAAACACCTTTCTCCAATTTCCAGAACTGGGTTTTATGATTCTTTCTCTCAATGTAATCAACTAAACGATGATGGCAGGTCAAAATAAATACCTGATGGGTTTCGGCGAGGTCAGATAATATTTCTATAGTTTTTTCTAAATGCCTGCTATCAAAATTTACAAGGGAATCGTCAATTATAACAGGCAGGGGTGGCTTTATTTGCCTTAACCTACTGACCCTGATAGCCAGATAGAGCTGTTCCCTTGTTCCCCGGCTTAAAACATTAACTGTTTTCTGGGTATTACCATTACTTAATACAGCCTGGAAATCAATTTTGAGTAGATTATCCGGTGGTAATATTTTTTTATATTCGCCACCTGTTATCTGATTAAATAGATTACTGGCATCACTCAACAGGGTCTCCCGGGCCCTTTCAATAAACCTGTTTTGCACCTGGTCAAGAAGATAGGTTGCTGTCTTATAGAGAGCATACTTTTCAGCCAGATATTGCAACCGGTTCCTGCCTTCATCAATCTGAGCCTGGGCATTATGTAACTTTTCAACAGTAGACAGTTCTTTTAATTTATCCTGTAGAAGTTTCCTTTCTTCTTTGAGATTCTCAAGTTTTCCGGACACCTTTTCAAGACGAGTTTCTGTCTGTCTAAAATCCTTTTCTATATCTTTTTGCGAAGTATAATCCCGGTATAACTTATCCAGTATATTTATTAATCCGGAGCCATCATTTGATTTAATGTAATTTCGATCTATATTTACCAGTATATTATTTACTGCAGCGTATTCCAGAGAGTTTCTAACCCTCCGGGTATTCAAATTTCCGGTTATTTTAACCTCCAGAAGCCTTGCCTCTGACCTCATTTCTGCATATTTTTCATAATCCTCAGCCCGTTTAAAAAAAATAGTTATTTCTTCCATTAATTTCTCCTGATTATTGGGCTTTATTAGGTCAACTATTTCCCGGGTAACCCCGGCAAGTTTTTCTTCTTGCTCCTTAATCCTCCGGGCTAACTGGAGATATTCATATAATTCTTCTACCGCTGAAAACAACTTATCACTGTATGTTATTCTGTAATCATAGTTTTTTAAATTAAGAAAATAATTGACTATTTCTCCTCCTGATATGTCTGGAAAAGAAGTTAGCAACTTAATAATTTCAAATAACCGTTCATCAAGTTCCCGGGCATATTTTTCATTATCTTCAATCCTCTGTTGCCACCCTTTAATTTTTTTCTTTAATCCCTGAACCTTATCAAAATACAACCTTACAAGTTCAGGAGGGGATTCTTCTTTAAGGCCCAGCTTTTGGCTATACCCATGAAATTTATTAATTACAGAAGAAAGCCTGTCCTGAATTTTATTAAATTCACTGTTTTTATAATTTAGCTTCCCATTGATGTCTTTCAGACGTTGGTTTAAATCTTCCTTTCTTTCATAACTTACCCGGGTTAAAAATCCTTTATACCACCAGTACAATGCAAGTACAGAGACACCACCTGTCCCAATAATTATCCCCATAACAGGATTTATAATAGAAAGACCAGCCCCTGATATAGTAATAATAAGGGCCAGAATAAAATATTTCCCAAGATTAATAACCACATGTTTTTCTGATATACTCTTTAATTGTTCCTCCAGTCTGGCCTTTTCATCTTCCAGTTCATTTATCTCTTTTAAATAATTATTCCTGGTATTACTCAATTCTGTATAGTTGATAAGACAATCTTCAAGATCCTTTTGTTCAATTGCATCAGTTTTAATTTCCTTAAGATCTTTAAAGCTTTGCCAGGCTGAATTTATTTGTTCCATTTCAATAAATAATTCATTCCTGTTCCGCGTTAAATTCTCTTTTTGTTTTTTATATTGTTTAACTTTTTCCCTGAGACCCGATAATTTTTGGAACATGGTTTTAATCCTGTCATCATGGTCCAGTAATTTTTCAATATTGTTTTTAACATCCTGAACCCCGGTCTCAATTTTAAATTCTGTTTTTAGATTATTATAATTTTCCTTCAAATTTAAATACTTATCTTTAAGCCCCTTTACCCTTTCCACAAGTTCAACAGGAAAATTTAATAAAAGGTCCTTTATCTCTGGTCGGTTTAAACTGATTTTTAATTTATTAAGTTGCTGGAAATCCTGATAATTGTTGTGAAGTACATCCAGAAGTGTCAATCTATGTTCCAGGTCAGGAATTGTTGAATTTTCCAGTTCATTAATTTCAAAGTTAACCTTAGATAATTTATCCTTAATTTTTTCATACTCCCGGACCTGTGACAGGGCCTTTTGTCTATTTTTTATACCTTCTTTAATTCTATCAAAATAGGGTTTAAACTGGCCATATCTTGGGTTGCCGTGTTTTCTCCCTATATTATAGGCCTTTTTATATAGTTCATCTTTAATCCTGGGAATTAATAAAATTTCTTTAAGTCCTGCCCCCAGCAGAAGGGACTGAATCCTTTCTTCATCTTCAACCCCTGAGGGGATTTTATTTAGCTCATTCAGGGGTATGGTAAACAAACGATGGTATGTAAACTCATCTACCCCGACCAGTTCTTCAAAACTTTTTATCTGGTCTGAGTTTGCCCTAATAGCTGTAATTTTCGGAGGAGCCTGTCCTTCTACATAGATGTTATATTCATCTTCGTTGTCAAGGGCAATATCTGCCTCCACTTCATACTTCCTCAGGGCAGGCGGTAGAGTTTTTTTAGATGGAAAACCAAACCAGAGATACCTAATTATATTAAGAAAAGTAGTTTTTCCAGCTCTATTGGGGCCACCAATCACAACCATACCTGGAGCTATCTTTTCCAGCTTCTGCTCCCGGAAGATACCAAAATCCTTTATATAAAGACTCTTAATCCTCACCCCAGCCCCCCCTCTCTAAAATTTTTTCTATTACCAGATGTCGGGCCTGATCAATAATTGTTTTCATGGTTTCTTTATCCAATTGTATCTTTGTTTCATTAATATTCTCATGATCTTCAGCCAGTTCCCAGACCTGACCCAGTTCTTCCAGTAGTTCTTTTTGTAATTCTTCTTTCCCGAGAATATCAAAAGATATATTTTCTATTTCCTGAAATACAGGATTGTGTTTTTTCATTATATTCATGTCAGGTAGAGGCTTACCGGTCCTTATAATAATAGAATCAGTCCAGAGAAAAGGTCTGCTTTCATGAAAAGATTTTAATCCCTCTATTAGAACTTCCTCTATCTCCTCATCGTCCTGCTCCTGCAACAGGTTATGAATATGACTGCGACCGGTTATAACCCACTGAATTACAAGACCTTCAACAACATTTTCAGTCTTAACAGCCGGTATATCTAAACCCTGGGGCTTTAACTGAATGTCATTTACTAAATCCCTGGCTTTTTTATATAAAAGTTCCTGGAGTTCTGTAATATTACGTGGATTCTCGTTTTCCTTACCAGTATTTCCTTCACCTATCTTAACTTCAATCCTTTTCCAGATAACCGGGGATACAGGTACAAATTTAACAGCAGGGGATTTCTCAGGTACAAGGTTTACAAGAAGACATCCTCCCGGACCTTGCTCCCCAAAATCACGACCCTGGGGAATACCTGGATAGGCTATGGTTGGCAATCCCTGTTGTAAAATTTTACATTGGTGAATATGGCCCAGGGCCCAGTAATGTATATTATTAATCTCATTTAACTCCTGTAAAGAACATGGTATATAATTCTTGTTACCGGGTTCAAGCTGGGTATGCAATAAACCAATGTTCCAGACCCCACTTTTTTCTCCTGAGTTATATTGAAGGTGAATCTTTTCAGAAAGGGCCCTTGATTTATAAGATTGTCCGATAAGTCTGGCTAAAATCCTGCCATCATCTGAAATAAAATCTTCCTTTTCTACTTCATCTCCACTGAAGATAAATACATCAGGGGGTAAATCCATAATATTCACCTGTTCCCGCAATGGATCATGATTACCGGCAATCAGGTATACAGGAATACCTTTTTCATTTAACCTTTTACATTCCCCTATAAAATGTTTCATGGCAACTACTGATTTTGACTCTCTATCAAAAATATCACCGGACAATACAACAAAATCTACCTCAAATTCAATTGCGTGATTACAGATCCTGGAAAATGCCTTATAGGTAGCCTTTTTAACAATTTCCCCAATATCCCCTTTATGTGTTGTCCCTGTATGTAATACACTCCCCAGGTGTATATCAGACGCATGAATAAATTTTAATTCATCCATAGATATCTCCTCCACCATAGGAATTCTCCGGTTTTTACCTTATCTCCTGCTTTTTATATAAAGACATTAAAAAATAATACCCGGTATCTTACCACGGGTATAAAAAACCGCAACTTTTTACAGTTGCGGTACTCAGAAATAAGTATTTAATTTAGAATTATGTTCAGGCACTCTTACCATTCGAGACTTCTACCATTTCGTTGAGGCAATCCTTACAGATAAACTTACCCATATAATCAATAGTGTTTTCAGCATTTCCACAGAAAATACAGGCCGGTTCATATTTTTTGAGAATTATTGTGTCTTCATCAACATAGATTTCCATAGGGTCTTTCTTCTCGATATTCATAGTTCTACGTAATTCTTTAGGTATAACAACTCTACCTAAATCGTCAATTTTCCTTACAATACCAGTAGCTTTCATATGTTTGTCCCCTCCTTTTTTATAATTATAGCAATATCTGTATGACTTGTCAATATATTTTTGTAGGATTTTGGCATAATAAATAAAATGTTGCTGAATTTACTGTTATTAATATAATCTAAAATAATTTTATTTTGCACAATAATCCCATTATCTGAATAAATATATAAAAGACACTTTATTACCATTTGCCATTTTTAAAAAAATCAAACTCAAATACATTTCATAATAAAATTTATAATAATTAACTTTAACGGGGAAATAGAGACTTAAAAGAGTGACTGCTTTATTTTATATAAACTTTACATAATCAGGATTTAATAAATTTGTTAATTATCACATTATAATTAAGGAGTGGTAGATTTGTTAAAACTTATTTTTATATTAACTGTGATTCCCCTGGCTGAAATTTCGCTTTTAGTTAAACTTAGTCATTTAGTTGGTTTCTTTTTTACCATCTTTCTGGTTGCTATCACCGGGTTTATCGGAGCCTTTTTTGTTAAACAACAGGGTACTAAAGTTATTAAAGATATCAACACCTCCCTTTCTGAAGGAAGGATGCCGGTCAATAGTTTAATTGATGGTTTTCTTATTTTTACCGGCGGGATATTGCTAATAACCCCCGGGCTTTTAACAGACCTTTCCGGTCTTGGTTGTGTTCTTCCATTCAGCCGAAAATATATAAAACCTTTAATTAAAAATCGACTAAGCAAGTTTATAAGATCAGGGAGATTTTCTTTTTCATCAAATGACAACCAGGGTACAAAAACTGTTGAAATTATAAAAGAAGAACAACAGACAAAAAAATAATATTTTATGATTAAACTTTAAATTATTGCACAACATATTTATGAAAGGAGTTGAACCATAAATGAAGCTAAAAGATATTATGACCAGTGATGTAACCAGTATCAATCCCAATTCCTCTGTTAAAGATGCAGCCCAGGTAATGCGTTCTCTTAATGTTGGTTCCGTTCCTGTAACCGATGGTAACAGGCCAGTAGGTATAATTACTGACAGAGATATAACAATAAGAAGTGTAGCCCAGGCCGGTAACATTAACATGCCAGTACACCAGGTCATGACGGGAGACATTGTCTACGGTACCCCTGATATGTCTGTTGAAGAAGCAGCCCAAATCATGGCCAGTAAACAAATCAGGCGCCTCCCGGTTGTGGAAAATGGCAGATTAGTAGGTATTGTATCTCTAGGAGACCTGGCTGTCAGGGAAAGGTCTGATATAGAGGCCGGAAAAGCCCTTACATCAATTTCTGTTCCCAGTCGCCCCCAGAAGTAATATTGATTAACCACAAACAAATTGACTTTTGTCATGAGTCATTAAAAAAGTAAACGACGTCCTCGATGACATTGTATTAAAACCCAACATTTGACTATTAATAAGGAAAAATTTTAATTATTTTTTATTCCTGAAATTAACCCATAAAAACACCTGTATATAATTTTTGAACATTAAAAAAAGCCCTCTTATTAAGAGGGCTTTTCTTTTATTTATTATTAAACCGCATCAGATTCAACATTGGCCGGGTATTTTGATCTTACAACATACCCGGTGTGTAGTAATTCATGAGACTTATGACTCAATGGTTTGCCAAGAAATTCTTCATATAGTTTTTTGACAACAGGATTTTCGTGGGATTTCCTGATCTGATGTTCCTTATCATCCCGGTAAAGGCCCTGGGCCCTTAATCTTATAGTTTCTTCATTGGTAGGATAGGGCTGACCACCACCACCAACACAACCACCAGGGCAGGCCATAATTTCAATAAAATGATAGTCGTCTATATTTTGAAGTACCTTATGAGCATTGGAAAGTCCATGAGCTACGGCAACTTTTATTTTCTGACCGTTAATTTCAATTTCACATTCCTTAATCCCCTCTAAACCCCTTACATCCTCAAATTCCAGACCGGGTAATTCCTCCCCTGTTAATACCTCATAGGCAGTTCTTAAGGCTGCTTCCATAACGCCACCTGTTGTTCCAAAAATAGTACCGGCACCAGTCGAAATACCGAGGGGTTTATCATATTCTTCATCAGGGAGATTCACAAAGTCAATCCCGGCCTGTTTAAACATTTTTGCCAGCTCCCTTGTGGTAAGAACCACATCTACGTCCTGATACCCACTACTATCCATACCGGGTCTTGTTATTTCGAATTTTTTAGCAGTACAGGGCATAACCGAAACTACAAATACATCTTCCGGGTCTATACCATTATTTTCAGGGTAATAAGTTTTGGCAAGGGCCCCAAACATCTGTTGAGGAGATTTACAGCTTGAGATATGCTCAAGGTAACTTGGGTAGAAGTGTTCAATAAACTTAATCCAGCCCGGACTACAGGAAGTAATCAACGGTAGCCTTTCATTGTTTTTCAGTCTTTCAATTAATTCATGACCTTCTTCCATTATGGTCAAGTCAGCAGTAAAGTTGGTATCAAAAACCTTATCAAAACCAAGCCGTCTTAAACCAGCCATCAGTTTTCCTGTTACCAGACTACCGGGTTTCATTCCAAATACTTCACCAATCGATACCCTGACAGCAGGTGCTGTCTGGACCACTACATGTTTATCGGGATTAGCCAGGGCTTCCCAGACCTTTTCGGTGTCATCCTTTTCAGAAAGGGCTCCAACTGGACACGCATTTATACACTGACCACAGTTAGCACATGCTATTTCACCCAGTTTTTGACCAAAGGCAGGGGTAATTATGGTAGAAAATCCCCTTTCATTGGGAGTTAAGGCAGCAACCCCCTGAACCTGTTCACAGACACTAACACAACGCCGGCATAAAATACATTTATCGGGATCCCTGACAATTGAAGGTGATGAAAGATCAGGTTCAAAATGTGACTGTTCACCCTCATAAGTTATCTCACTTATTCCAAAGTCCTCTGCCAGTCTCTGGAGTTCACAATTTCCATTCCGACTACAGGTCAAACATTCCATAGGATGGTCTGAAATTATTAACTCGAGGGATATCCTCCTGGCTTCACGAATCCTGGGTGAAGTTGTTGTGATTTCCAGGCCTTCACTTACCGGAGTAACGCAGGCAGGCTGTATTTTTCCATTCACTTCCACTACACAGACCCTGCAGCTACCAATTTCATTAATTTCTTCCAGGTAACAGAGGGTAGGAATCTTAATCCCGGCTTCCCGGGCTACTTCCAGAATAGTTTTATCTTTATCTACAGTTAAACTTTTACCATCTAATGTTATATTTACTTTATCAGACATTTCAATTACGCTCCTTTCTGAACAGCATTAAATGGACATTTATCAAGACAGGACCCACACTTAATACATTTATCCAGATCGATTACATGGGCCTCTTCTTCTTTGGTAATAGCATCAACCGGGCAGACTTTAGCACATAGACCACAGTTACGGCATTCTTCGGCTATAATTTTATACCTGGTTAAATTGCGACAACTTCCGGCCGGACAATTTTTATCTTTAATATGGGCTTCATATTCATCCCTGAAGTACTTAATTGTACTCAGGACAGGATTAGGGGCAGTTTGCCCCAGACCACACAGGGCATTTTCTTTTATATATTTACCCAGTTTCTCTAACTTTTCAATATCTCCAGGTTCTCCCTGACCTTTTGTAATTCTTTCTAATATTTCAAGCATCCTTTTGGTTCCAATCCGACAGGGGACACACTTGCCACATGATTCATCCTGGGTAAAATCGAGAAAAAACCTGGCAACGTCAACCATACAGGTATTTTCATCCATAACGATTAATCCACCGGATCCCATCATTGAGCCAATTTCAATCAGGGAATCATAATCCATACTGATATCAAGGTGTTCCCTGGGGATACAACCCCCGGATGGTCCCCCGGTCTGGGCTGCTTTAAACTTCTTGCCTTCCGGTATTCCTCCACAAATATCAAAAATTATCTCTCTTAGGGTAGTACCCATCGGAACTTCAACAAGCCCGGTAGTATTAATATCACCGGCTACAGCAAACACTTTAGTACCTTTACTTTTTTCAGTACCAATATGGTTAAACCATTTAGCCCCCTTTAAAATAATAACCGGTATATTGGCATAGGTCTCTACATTATTAATAAGGGTTGGTTTTCCCCATAAACCAGACTGGGCCGGAAATGGTGGCTTGGGACGTGGTTCTCCCCTTTCACCTTCAATGGAAGCCATAAGAGCCGTTTCTTCACCACAAACAAAAGCACCGGCCCCAACTCTAATCTCCAGGTCAAACTTAAAATTAGTATCAAATATATTATTTCCAATAAATCCATTTTCCCTGGCATCAGATATAGCCTTTTCCATCCTCTTTACAGCCAGAGGGTACTCTGCCCGGACATAGACATAACCCTGATTGGCTCCTACAGCATAACCGGCAATAGCCATAGCTTCAATTATACTGTGAGGATCCCCCTCCAGTATACTTCTATCCATAAAGGCACCAGGGTCACCTTCATCTGCATTACAGACTATATATTTTTGTTCTCCTTCAGACTGGGCGGTAAATTGCCATTTTAATCCTGTCGGGAAACCGCCACCACCACGGCCCCTTAATCCTGATTCTTTTATTTCTTCAATTACTTCCTCTGGAGACATTTCAGTTAAGACTTTCTCCAGGGCCTTATATCCGTCATGGGATAAATAATCTTCAATATTATCGGGATCAATTACCCCGGTATTCCTTAAGGCAATTTTTTTCTGCCCTTTAAAGAAGGGAATATCATCATGTTCACTTATGGGATTATCTTTATCATAACCGAATACCAGACGTTCTACTATACTCCCCTGTTTAATATGGGAATTAATAATATCAGAAACATCCTCTGGTTTAAGCTTACAATAAAAAACATTGTCCGGGTCAATTAAAGCTACCGGACCAAGATCACAGGTTCCCATACAACCTGTCTCTTTAACAGTAACCTGTTCTGTTAAACCTTCTTTTTCTATCAGGGTAATAAACTCATTTTTAACGTCTTCACTTTCGGACGATAAACATCCGGTTCCCCCACAGACGCATATCGTATATTTCTTCATCGATTTTCCTCCTTAAAAACAGATATTATTAAGTTTGTGAAAGATATATTTATCACATCAAAAAATATATTATTTACGATAGGATTCAATAATCTCCATCATTTTTTCGGGCGTTACTTTTCCATAAACCTTGTCATCAATTGTTACAACCGGGGCTAAACTACAGGCACCAAGACATCTCATACCTACCATCGTAAACTTACCATCTTCACTGGTTTCTCCCTCTTCAATACCGAGTTCTTCTTTTAACCTGTTAAGAATTTCTTCAGCACCCTTAACATAACAGGCAGTACCCATACATACGTTGATAGTATGCTCGCCCTTGGGTTTTGTTGTAAAGAATGAGTAGAAACTAACAACGCCTGAAACTTTACTTACAGGGACTCCCAGGCCTTCAGCTATATAACTCTGAACCTCTTCAGGAAGGTAACCATAAAGCTCCTGGGCTTCATGTAAAACCGGAATCAAAGGACCGGGCTTATCCTTATACTTCAATATAATCTCATCAAGCTTTTTTAAATACCTGTCTTTACAATTTTCAAATTCCTTAACAGCCATTATAAATTCCCCCTTTGAAGTGAATTATTTCACACAACTAATTAAAAATAAAAATACTACTAACAGAATCTTCTTCTTTCAGCCTCCTACAGGCACCATTAAAACTATTATTAGACTCTGGCAATATCAACCTTATCATTAATACACCCGGAAATATTACCTTTTCGTTGGAATTGTCAGACATTTGTGAAATTATTAACATTATACCCTATAATTATAATACCTGATGTTTGGTCAAATGTCAAGTCAATCCTCGATACTTTTTGCGAGAATACCATTTATAAATTTCGGAGAATTACTGTCACCAAAATCCTTGGCAATTTCCACGGCTTCATCAATAGCTACTCCCACCGGTAGACCTGATTCAATTTCATATAAAGCTATCCGTAATATATTACGATCAATACAGGCCATCCTTTCAACATCCCAGTCGATAGCATATTTATTAATGATAGAATCAAGATCCTGCCGGGAATTTATGACTCCCTCAACAATATCTTCAAAATAATACCGCTTTTTATCGAGTACCTTTTTATATTTAAATTCCCGACAGGTTTTTCTGGCCTTTTGTATATTTAATTCACTGGAAATATCTAAACTATATAAAATCTGTAAAGCCCAGACCCTCTCCTGGTGTCGTGTTATCTTCATTTTAGATACTCCTTACCTCATTTATTTTCTTATATATTAACAGCTTATCCCATTATTTTATATTCTCTGGTATAACTTAATGGCAACTCACTTGACAACATGTTTAAATCCAATTCTATCCCTGTTATCTATTTTTCGGTGGTAATAACCTGTCAAGTAATTTTTTTAAATCCCCATCTATATCCCATCTGGAACCAATATAATACCCCAGTACAGTACAGATAAATAAGAGGATGGTTTTAAACAATCCCAGAACTAATATCAAAATACCAATTAAAAAACCAACCAGGCCACCGAGTATCTTACCTTTATTTCTGGAAACCAGTTATGAAAGCTCACGCCATACATCCCTGTCTGCCATTTCAATACACCTCAATCTTCTTCGGTCTTAGTTTCGTCACCAATGCTATCAACCAAGACCTTAACTTCATTAATATTGACACCTGTTGTATCTTCAATATAAGATTTAACGATATTTTGAAGGTCTTTTGTTAACTGAGGTAATGGTCTGTCAGGTTTAACCTTCACGTTCAGGAAAATATGTAATTCATTTTCAAGGGTTTTAAGTTTCGTTGAAACCCTGGTCACACCTTCCTGCTGGGCAGCTACTTTTCTCACAAGTTTGTCCAGGGCATCTAATGTAATATTTACATTACCCAGTTCCCCAGCACTGATCAGGGTAGTTTCCCGCTCACGACCCAGATTAAATATAGGATAAATAACCCAGGCACCGGCCAGAAAGGCAATAATGAACAAAATGCCTGCCTGCCAGTTATTATACAGGGATAATACTACCCCTGATAATAATTTTTCCTGACCCAGTCCAAAACTATACAGGCCCATAAGCAGGCTACAGAACATAAATATAACAGTGATTACAAAAACTACAAACCTGTAAAATAGGTTCACTTTAATTTCCCTCCAGACTTTTTTCGTGAAAAATATTGTTGAAAAGGGCCAAGCTTTACTTGACCCTTGTTTCTTCTACTTCTTCTAATTCTTCCTCTTCTTCAGTTTCCTCAGCAAAATGAACTTCCTGAACATGAACATTAATTTCTACAATTTTCAGGCCAGTCATACTCTCAATAGCCTGTTTAACATTATTCTGGATTTCCCAGGCCACCTCAGAAATTGAAGTACCATAATCAACTATCACAAAAAGGTCTACCGCACACTCTTTTTCACCAACTTCAACCTTAACACCCTTGGATAGATTTTTTCGACCCAGCATTTCAGCAATTCCACCGGCAATATTACCACTCATGCCAGCAACACCATCAACTTCAGTCGCAGCCAGACCAGCAATAATTGCTACCACTTCATTGGCAATTTTAATTGAACCCAAACTTTCTTTCTCAACCATTTTTTACCCCTCCTACCCTTCTGATAAGATTCTTCTCTGAATAAAGTTTGTATAATACTCACCTTTACGGAAAAAGGCATTATTTAAAATTTTTAAGTGGAATGGTATTGTTGTTTTAACACCTTCAACTGTAAACTCCTTTAAGGCCCTTTCCATCCTTTTAATGGCCTCTTCCCTGTTTTCATCCCAGACAATTAATTTGGCGACCATAGAGTCATAAAAAGGTGTAATATAATACCCGGGGTATACCCCACTATCAAGCCTAACTCCAGGTCCACCCGGAACAATATAAGTTTCCACTTTGCCTGGTGAAGGTCTAAAATTATAATCCGGGTCTTCAGCATTTATCCTGCATTCAATTGCTGAACCTGTAATTGTTATCTCATCCTGTTTATATTCCAGTTCTCTCCCGGCTGCAATTAATATCTGTTCTTTTATAAGGTCAATACCCGTTACAAGTTCAGTAATAGGATGTTCGACCTGGATTCTGGTATTCATTTCAATAAAATAAAAATTATTATATTTATCCAGTAAAAATTCTACAGTTCCAGCATTGGTATAGTTTACAGCCCGGGCTGCTTTAACTGCAGCCTCACCTATCTTCTGCCTGAGTTCTCCAGAAAGAACAGGAGACGGGGCTTCCTCCAGTATTTTCTGGTGTCTTCTCTGAATAGAACAGTCCCTTTCTCCCAGATGAATTACATTACCATGCTCATCAGCCAGTATCTGAAATTCAATATGCCTCGGTTCTTCAACATATTTTTCCAGGTAAACTGTTGCATCTCCGAAAGCAGCTCTGGCTTCACTCTGGGCGGTCTGAATAGATTTCTTTAAATCACGGGGATTTTGAGCAATCCGCATCCCCTTTCCACCACCACCTGCAGCAGCTTTTATAATTACAGGATAACCTATTTCCTCCGCAACCTCAAGGGTTTTATCAACATTGTCAAGCCCATCTTCTGTGCCCGGTACTACAGGCACTCCTGCCTTTTTCATTGTTTCCCTGGCTTTGGCCTTATCACCCATTAAACTGATCACACCGGAATTTGGTCCAATAAACTTAATACCACTGCTTTCACAAACCTCAGCAAAATGGGCATTTTCTGATAAAAATCCATAACCGGGGTGAATAGCATCAGCCCCTGTTACTTCAGCTACACTCATGATGCTCGGTATATTCAGATAACTTTCACTTGAACTGGCGGGCCCAATACAATAGGCCTCATCTGCCAGTTTTACATGTAAGGATTCACGATCAGCTTCAGAATAAACTGCAACAGACGGTATCTGTAATTCTTTAAGGGCTCTGATAATCCTGACAGCAATTTCTCCCCTGTTTGCTATTAATACTTTATTAAACATTGCCATAACCACTCCTATCTTTATACAGGCTCAACCAGGAAAAGGGGCTGACCATATTCAACAGGTTTCCCATTTTCAACTAAAATATCAACAATACGCCCCTTTTTTTCAGCCTCGATTTCATTCATTAATTTCATGGCTTCTATAATACATAAGGTATCACCTGGCTTAACAACATCCCCTACTTCAACAAAGGGATCAGCATCAGGAGCTGGAGCCCTGTAAAAGGTACCTACCATCGGAGCCACTATTTCATCAATATTACTCTCATCCTGATCTTTTTCCCTGGTTTCTTTCTTTGTTCCAGCCTCTACCTGATGAGGAAGCTGACCAGAAGGTGTCACTCCCACGGGTGGAAAACTACCAAGGTCTTCAACCTGTAAACCCCTCTTTATTTTTATCTTTTTTCCTTCTTCTTCTAAGTTGATTTCCGTTATGTCAGTTTCTTCTATCATTTCGATGAGTGTTTTAATCTTATCTAAATCCATCGAATAATTCCCCCTTAATTAGTACAATTTATTTTACCACTTGCTTTTTAATTTTATCCAATTAAATCTAAAAAAGCAAGTAGTAATATTCTCTCATCTTTTATGTATTTATTTCTACATATTTTTATAAAATCCTTTGAAAAAAATAAAACAGCAGCTCCCGGCTGCTGTTTTTTGTAAATATCTATACATAATCCTTATTGTTGATTATCTCTATTCTTCTTCTCAATAATAGTTACATCTTTAAAATCAAAACCGGTTGTTTTTACAATTATATCACCTATTTTAGCCACATCATCTCTGCTTAACCCCCCGGTCTGGATTATTACATCCACCGCACCATCATGTATGTAGGCAATAGCATCTTTATACCCTCTGGCCCTGATCAGGCTTTCAATCTCCATTTCTTTTTCCATCTTCTCTGTTAAGTCCATCATTTTCTGTTGTGCATCTTTTTTAATGGCCTCATCTGTATTTGGATTATTAACCATCTCCCGGTAAATACTTATTTGTTCACTCCGGGCCTTATCCCTTTCCAGCCGGTATTCAGTGAAAAAATTTTCATCACTATCTTCCTCATCCTGGGCCTGGGTATAGTTTATATCCTCAGGAGTATCTTCAACTACCATTTCATCTGAAGGAATTATATTTACCTTATTGGAGGTTGTTTCCTGAAGGTTGACATATTCATTCCCCTGGTAAATTATTATTGATGTTACCATTCCAACCCAGACCATTAAAATCATAAGCCAGACAAATTTTCTACCCAGCATTAACAACATTACCTCCTTTTATATGGCAAAACACTAATTTTATGAACAGGTATATCCAGCAAACGACTTACCGATTTTGTTATATTATATTTGATCTCACTATCCTCCGCTCCCTGGGCAACGATTAATACCCCACTGATGACCGGAGACTGTTTAGTCGATATCAGTGGTTCTTCACCACCGGCGGCATCCTGCAAAACTACCAGCGATTTTTCTGTTGTATCCTCCTGAATCTGTCTCTGACCACCATTTTGATCAGTCTCCTCTGTAATTTTATTTGTTATATTCTGATCATATACATAACTATATTCAGGGCCTTTTAGGGTATAGACCTGGACTTTTACCTTTCCAACCCCGCTCATTACTGAAATTATCTCTTCGAGCTCTTTTGATAAGCTTTCTTCATATGTTAAATAATTATTTTTTTCTTCTGTTATTACAGGTTTATTATCAGTAACGGGTTGGGGATTACTGGAAAAAATGTCTCCAAATAATAAAAGCAATGTTCCAACCATCCCCAGGATAACAATATTTCTTAATAATTTATTTCCCTTTTCTTTCCCGAAGATACTGTTCAGATCATTTAATACTCCCATCCTTATTTCCCTCCATCCCTTACACTAATATTGATTAAACCCGGAGGTATTTGAAATACTGTACTGACCTTACTTTTTAAACTTAACAGTTCCTCCTGGAACTCATTTCTTTCATTATCATCTCTATCTTGAATATCACCATTTATCTCAACAGGTTTTATATATATTTCATTATCCGGTATAATAACAATATTAATACCGGTAATGGTATATTCATCGTCCACCTCCACCTCTACTTTCTTTTGATAACCAGGGTAGTCTAACTTAACCACCTCTTCAACCCTGCTGGCAACCCTTTTTTCATAATAGTCTTTTAACAAAACCCTGTTGGTATTAGATAACTCCTGCCCCCGGTGTTTTATCTTATCCCAGTTACCAAAAGAAACATTATCAGGCACTATTTCATCTAAACTGGTTATATCATGACCAAACAGGGCCGACAGAGGTGACAGGAATATCGCAATTATAAAAAATCCGGTTATTATCCTGACATATTTTCTCATGTTATTTTCAGGTAAAAACATTTCTATAAAGGTTGTAAACAGAATAATAAAAATGAGGTTCTTTACCCACCTGGTTAACTCATCCATCAAAATCACCTCATCATTACTGTTAAATTGGCAGAACCGACGAGGATAGTTAGTACAATAAAGAACATTAATGATACTCCACTTACTGCTAGAAAAATCAGAACCAGAGTATTCCCCAGATTGTCGAGTATATTTACCAGCCGTCCATCACTGATGGGCTGAATTATAGCCCCGGCAATTTTATATATTATTATCAGGGCTATTATTTTAATTAATGGATAAGAGATCATAAAAACGATTACTATCATTCCAAATAGATTTATAGCATTTTTTATAATCAATGAACAGCTAACAATTAAATCCACTGCATCTGAAAAAATACCCCCGATGATGGGAATAAAAGTTCCGGTAAGATATTTTGCTGTCCGTAAAGATAGACTGTCTGTCACTGCAGCTGCTCCACCCTGTATAACCATAATACCTGTAAACAAAATAAGGGATAAACCTAGCATCCCCATACTAAATTCTTTAAATAAACCTGACAGTCTAGATATTTTAAATTCACTGGTAATGTTATTAACAATATTTAAAATAGCTGAAATAAAAATCATTGGAAAAATTATTGTCCTGATCAAAGAACTTAAAAAAGAAATAACCATAAAGGTTATGGGATGAAAAACAGCTGCAGATGTCATGGCCCCGATACTGACCAGAAGAGTTAACAGAACGGGGATAAGGGCCTGCATAAATGAAACCATCGTATCTATAGTGGTAATACCGATTTCTACAGCTATTTTAAATCCATTCAGGGATAATATTGCCAGAACCATAAATATTAACATGCTCGCAGTCTTACTGATGGTTTCACTTGTAAAAGAATTATGAAACACATTTAAAATTGCTGCCATAACAGCTAAAATAATGATCTGTCCCAGTATTTTAAAATTAGCAGTCACTTCCTTCCCCAGATACTTAAGAAGAGCCCCCCCTATCTGGGCCCAGCTAACGTCAAGATCCCCCTTCATAAAACCAAGGATCAATTCTTTAATGTTTAAGTGGGGCATGTAACCCTCCATATTTTTATTTATTTTATCAACCTCTTTTTGTAGTTGATTTAAATTAATCTTTTCTATCTGGTTTAATATAATATCTTCTTTATTAAGGGGGGCTTCTTTAAGGGGTGTTTCCTCAGCCAAAACCGGTATTGTCATCATTAGAATTATATTTATTAATATAATTATAGAGATTAACCTTTTCATTTATATCCCCTCACTGCTTACGGAATTAAATCTATAATAGTCTCTATCAAAGTAATCATCACCGGGATTGTCAAAATCATTATAATAATTTTAGCTGCCATTTCTATTTTTGAAGCCAGGGCACTTTCACCGGCATCCCGGGTAATCTCAGCTCCAAACTCCCCAATATAGGCAATACCGACTATTTTAAGAATTGTATTTAAGTATATTAAATCTATCTGGGCTTTATCAGCCAGTTGTTCAAGCAGGTTTATAACTATAGCCACCTGGTCTATAACCAGAATAAGTATTGCAATACCGGTAACCAGGCTTAACAGAAAAGCCAGCTCAGGCTTTTCCTGCCTTATTAAAATAATCAAGACAGCTGCTGTTATTCCAATCCCCACTACCTGCATAATTGCCATTTTTAACCCCACCTAAAACTTGAATACACTTCTAACATCATTGAATAGCTGATTAATTAGCTGAATAACAAACATAAGAACAATAATGACCCCGACCAGGGTCAACATCTGGGCCTGTTCTTCTTTATCGGCCTGTTTTAAAACCATATTAATTACCGATATAAAAATACCAATCCCGGCTATTTTAAAAATTATGTTTATGTCCAATCAATACCCCCCCTTTAAATTTTAAATATTAATACAGGGCAATAATTACCAGCAAACTCAAAAGTACCCCTGCATATCTGGACAGCTTAACCCTTTTATCAGCCAGGTCCTGGGCCCTTTTTTCAACCTGTTCCAGTCTTTTTATAGCCATTTTATTTGCTTTCCGCTGCCCTTCCAGTGATGTTACTCCAATTTGCTGGCTCCATTCTATTAAAATTTTTATATCAGCCGGGGTGAGGCTCACCTCTTCCTCATACCGGGATAATATTTCCTTAAAAATATCCCGGAAGCGTTTATCTCTGTCTTTTTTTAACCCGGTGGCAAGTTGCATATAGATATTAGATATAGAACCATGGGTGGATTCACTAACCACCTCCAGAGCTTCTGGCAGAAGAGTACGGCCATAACTAATTTCAGTATCAAATATATTAATAGCAACCTGTAATTCTTTTAATTCCTTAATACGTTTAAGATAATGAAACCCAATTAACCATCCCAGGGAAGATCCGGAAATGAGGATTAACAGGGATCCTATTAATTTGACCAACATTTAAACTACCTCCTTACCTGTAGAGTCTATAATTTTTTCAACTGTTCCAATTCCCCTTTTCCGGCTCAGTATTATAAATCTATCAAAAAAATTTTTACTCATAAGTCTGGCCATAGCGGGCCTCATTTTCAATGTTGTCAGGTTTTCACCATGGGCGGTAGCAATGAGGCTTACTCCAGAATTGGTGGCTTCCTGGATAGCAATAACATCTTCTTCATTACCTATTTCATCTACTGCAATAACTTCAGGGGACATTGACCTTACCAACAGGGATATCCCCTTTGCCTTGGGACAATTATCCAGCAGGTCTGTCCTACTTCCTATTCTATTCCCGGGAATGCCATTATATGCCCCTCCAATCTCTGATCTTTCATCAACCACCCCTACTTTTTTTCCCGGAATCCCGTATTTTTTAATGCCATTACTGATCAATCTCACTATATCCCGGAGGAGGGTCGTTTTTCCACAAAGTGGTGGGGATACAATCATTGTATTGTAATAGACCCTGTTTTTAAAGTCATAGATTTGTTTGATTACTTTATTCCCGACTCCAATCATTTCCCTGGTAATTCTATAATTAAGGCAATTTATATTTTTTATTAACCTTATTTCCCCACTCTCAACAACAGCCTGTCCAGTAAAGCCAATACGGTGGCCTCCCGGAATGGTAATAAATCCTTCTGCCAGCTGTCTTTCTACAGCATAAACTGAATTATCAGTAAGAATTGTTACTGCTTTTTTTACATCCTCCCTGTTAACTATGTATGCATTTCTTTTACTGGTTTTTTGTCCGTGGCTATCAATAAAATAATCTCCATCCAGGCCTATTATCTGTAATGGCTGATTAACCCTGAGGCGAATTTCAATAATTTTTTCTCTATAGTTTTCATTTATATTTTGAACAGCAGACCTTATATCCGGTGGTAAATAACTAAAAAGATTTTTTATCATTATCACCCCCAGAGTATTTTTTTAATATTTTTTACAAAATCGAACCGGTATTAAATTAATAATGTTTGTCCATTAATCAATATATTCTATCTACCTCCTGATACTATATAAATATTGTAGTCACTGGCAATATATGCATTATAAATTAAATTAATTATAATTTATTAAGTCGCATATTTTTTTAAAAAAAATGGGAAGCTAAATTTGGAGGTGTAATAAATGGCCAATAATGCAAAAACAACTAGCTGGACAGTAACAGGATTAGGTGTAGCTGTATCTGCTCTTGGTTGGAGCCTGTTACCTTCTCTATGGGGAGCCGGCATTTTAGGGTTTGGACTAGCCCATATCGTTCTCGGGCTTCTCGATACCCAGCGTCCGGTCGTAAAAAAGTAACACCTCCATAAAAAAAGATAAGGAGGCTAAATTAGCCTCCTTATCTTTATGAGATCTTATTATAACAGTATATTAATTTTTTTATCGATCTTGATACTCTTTTCATCAACCCTACAGGTATAAGCAAAGGCATTGACTCCGGCCTTTAAAGCCCGCCTCAGTTCTTTGCCAAATTCAGGATCAGTTTTATCATTGGGAGAGAAAAACCTGGCATCATCACGTTGTACGATAAAAACAATACCGGCTTTGTGACCTTTTTTAAGGCAGTCTGTTAGCTCCCGCAAATGCCTGCGACCCCTTTCAGTTGGGGCATCGGGAAATCTGGCAATATCACCTTCGACCAGGGTAACAGATTTAAGTTCAAGATAATATTTCACTGGAACATCCTTTTTAACCAGCAGCATATCTAACCTACTGTTACCCCATCTCACCTCTTGTCTCCCAAATTTAAAACCCTTAAAATCAGTAACCCGTCCCTTTTTAATAGCATCACTGAATATTCTATTGGGTACCCTGCTGTCTATAGAAACCCATCTACTATTATGGTATACCTTAATAAGATCATATTTTGTTTTCCGTTGACCGGATATAACTTTTTTTAACAAAACAGGTGTCCCCCTGATTAAAAGCTCCTTCATTCTGCCGGAATTGGGGACAAACACTTTCTCCTCTTCCCCCATCAGGGAAACAAGGGCAGCAAACCTGTTTAACCTTTTGATAAAAAAAGCCTTTCTGATCATGATACCCGTTCTATATACTCACCGCTCCTGGTATCCACTTTAATTACATCTCCTTCATTAATAAATAGGGGGACCTGAACAACTGCCCCGGTTTCCAGAGTAGCAGGTTTGGAACCACCTGATACAGTATCACCCCTGATACCAGGTTGGGTTTTTTCAACTTCAAGTTCTACAAAGGTTGGTAAATTTATATCAATAGGTCTATTTTCATACATTAGAACTTCAAGGCTCATGTTTTCTTTAAGGTAATCGACTTTATCTCCCAGCTGTTCATTGCTAATGGAAAGCTGTTCATAAGTATCTGTATCCATAAATACGTAATCATCACCATTATGATAAAGATACTGCATATTTTTCTGATCAACATGGGCTTTCTTTACTTTTTCACCGGCTCTAAAGGTCTTTTCAATAATACCCCCATCTTCGATATTTCTAAGTTTTGTTCGTACAAAAGCCCCTCCCCGTCCGGTTTTAGAATGTTGAAATTTAACCACCTGATAAACAGTCCCATCAAGCTCAATAGTTAGACCATTGTGAAAATCATTGGTTGATATCATTCTTTATTCCTCCTTAAAAATAATAGCTATAATTATATTATTTTCTCCCTGAAACATGACTTTTAATGATTCAGGGTAATGTTTTCATTTCTGTATTTATTATAATGAAATTATTTTTACCATCATATTGATACCTTTATGCCTGCACCTATACCTACACCGAAATAAGATCTTTAGGGGAACTGGTCAGAACTTCACATCCATCTTCAGTTATCAACAGGTCATCTTCTATCCTGACTCCACCCCAGTCAGCAATATAAATACCGGGTTCATCAGTAACTACCATCCCCGGTTTTAATACCTCATCTGAAGCATAAGAAACACGGGGATCCTCATGAACTTCAACTCCGAGGCCATGACCGAGGCTGTGACCAAAATTATCCTTATACCCATGTTCAGCTATTATATCACGGGCAATAGCATCTGCCTCTTTACAGGTCATACCTGCTCTGATATTTTTTATGACCTCATTCTGAGCTTTTAGCACAATATTATAAATCTCCTTTTGTTCAGGGGTCGGTTCTCCCACTATCACTGTCCGTGTCATATCAGAACAATAACCCTTATAATAGGTTCCAAAATCCATGGTAACAAAATCCCCATCTTCAATAACCTTATCACTGGCTACCCCATGGGGCAAAGAAGACCTTTTACCAGAAGCAACTATGAAATCAAAGGCATTTCCTTCTCCACCGTTTTTTTTCATAAAGTATTCTAATTCCAGGGCAACCTCCCTTTCTGTTACCCCCGGTTTTATAAAATCAAGGATGTGTTTAAAAGCACTATCGGCTATCTCAGCTGCCTTTTTAATAGTCTCAACTTCACTTCTATCTTTAACAACCCTGATTTTCTCAACAAGCCCGGCCGTTGGTACAAGCTTGATACTTTCATTAAATGTCTTTTTGTATTTTTGAAAAACATCATAGGTAACACTTCTTGCTTCAAAACCGACCCGGCTAGAATTATCCTGATCAAGAATATCAGAAATTTCCACAACTGCTTTCTGGTTAACCTCCAGTATTTCAAAACCCGATATCTGCTCATGGGCCTGTTCTGTATAACGAAAATCTGTTATAAAATAATTATTTTCTGGTGTGAATAATACCCTCCCGGCTGTGCCAGTAAAACCGGTTAAATAAAATCGGTTATGGCTGGAATCAATAATCAAACTGTCCAGATCCATTTTTTTCATAGCTTTTCTTAATTGCTGTATTCTCTTTTCCATTTTAATAACTCCCCTTTTTAATAATATTAACAATGGCTTCCAGGGCATATAAATAACCCTCTGTCCCCAGTCCGGTAATCTGACCGACCGCAACTGAAGCAATAACAGACCTGTGCCTGAAGTCTTCTCTTTTATGAATATTACTGATATGTACCTCAACTACAGGAAGACGTACGGCTGCCAGGGCATCCCTCAGAGCAATACTGTAATGGGTCAACCCACCGGGGTTAATAATGATACCACTAAGGGCTTTATAATTGTCATGAATAAAATCAATTATTTCCCCTTCATGGTTACTCTGGAAAATGTCAACCTCAATTTTCAGGTTATTAGCCCTTTTCTCAATTTCTTTATTGATATTTTCCAGGCTTTTTGTCCCATATACTTCCGGCTCCCGCCTGCCAAGTAAGTTCAGGTTTGGACCATGAATAACAGCTACCCTATTCACTTTAACCCCTCCAGTACCTCATTAATTATATTATCATTTACATCATTTTTAATAAAGCCTTTACCTATATTTTTGAGTAAAATCCAGGTCAATTTATTATCTTTTACTTTTTTATCATAAAAAAGGGTTTTATAAACCATCTCAGGGTCTTCACCATACTGATAGGAAAGGGGTAATCCATATAATCTTAAAATTTCTGCAACCTTATCTGCCTCACCTTCCTGAAGCAACTCCAACCTTTCTGACAACCGGGCTGCCCCCACCATTCCAATGGCCACAGCTTCACCATGTTTATACTTTCTATACCCGGTTACAGCCTCCAGGGAATGGCCAATAGTATGACCAAAATTCAACAGGGCCCTGATACCCTTTTCTTTTTGATCTTCTTCCACTATCCTGGCTTTATAATTACATGACTGTTCAATTATCCTCCCCAGAACACGGGGATTATAAACAAATACCTCCTGATAATTATTCCGGAGGTAATCTACAAAATCACTGTCGAATATCAAACCATATTTTATAACCTCGGCCATCCCGGCCCGCAATTCCCTCTTTTCCAGTGATTTCAGGACCCCGACATCTATAATAACCCTGTCCGGTTGATAAAAAGCACCGATCAGGTTTTTACCGGCTGGATGGTTTATCGCTGTCTTTCCACCAACACTGCTATCAACCTGGGACAGCAGTGTAGTCGGTATCTGTACCAGGCCAATCCCCCTCATGTATGTTGCAGCCAGATAACCGGCCAGATCACCGACTACGCCTCCACCGAAGGCTACTACCAGATGATCCCTTCCAAATCCATTTTCAACCATGATATCATAACCCTTATGAAGATAATAATTGCTCTTTGACTTTTCCCCAGGCGGAATTATATATTTGATAACAACAAACCCTTCTTTTTCCAGTGACTTTAACATGATGTCACCATATAACCCATCCACATTTTCATCAGTTACCACCATAATTTTCCTTCCCCGGTAAACATCCTTAATTAAGGAACCAGCATTCTCCATCAGTCCTTGTCCAATAATTATAGAATAATTTACTGTCTTTGAAGGTATATTGACTTCAATTGATTTAAAGTCCAAGCCTATCAACTCCTATCAGGTGAATAATTTCATCTACAACTTCTCTCTTCTCCTTGCCTCCCGTATAAACCTGATTATCAAACTGACTATAATATTGTTCCCTTTCTGCAAGGAGCTCCTTGATTTTCTCAAGGGGATCATCAGTAAAAAGCAGAGGACGTTTATCCCCACTGATCCGCTCATAAATTACTTCCGGTGAAGCTGATAATAAAACCGGTGTCGTATAGTCTTTAAGTAATTTTCTATTATATGGTGAAATAACTATACCCCCACCGGTAGCCAGGACAAAATTGTCACCGGTGGTCACCACATGGCGTAAAACTTCCTCTTCCAGTTTCCGGAAATACCCTTCACCATATTTAGAAAAAATTTGTGGAATCCCCATTCCGGCTTTATTTACAATTAAGTCATCGGTATCCAGAAATGGATAATTTAATTTTTCTGCCAGCAACTTTCCAACACTGGACTTTCCTGTCCCCATAAATCCAACCAGAGATATCTTCATTTTATTGACCCCTTACATTTTATCCAGAAAGCGTTTATAATTATCAAAGATTTCATCAATATGGTCTCCACCAAATTTCTCTAAAATAGCCTGGGCCAGGATAAAACTTACCATCGCCTCAGCAACTACTCCGGCAGCCGGTACAGCCGTTACATCAGACCGTTCAACACTGGCCGTGAAAGGCTTTTTAGTTACAATGTCAACCGATTGCAGCGGGCTGTATAGGGTAGGGATTGGCTTCATCGCCAGTCTGATGATTAACGGTTCCCCGTTGGTTATTCCACCTTCCAGACCTCCAGCCCGGTTGGTTTTCCTATAAAAACCCTTCTCCTTACTATAAAATATTTCATCATGTACCCGGGAACCATAACTACCAGCATTATCAAAGGCAGTACCTATCTCCACACCCTTAATAGCTGGAATACTGATTAAAGCCTGGGCCAGTCTTCCATCAAGCCTTCTATCCCATTGAACATGACTCCCCAGTCCTACCGGTAATGGAGTTGTCCTAATTTCAATAACACCACCGAGACTATCACCGGCTTCTTTTATTTTATCAATATGATTAATCATTTCCTGTTCCTTTTTCTTATCATAACAATTCAAAGGTGACTTCAGAATCCGCTCTTTTAAGGTATCGAAATCTACTTCAGGGGAACTGGATTTTACTTCCCCTATTTGAATAACATGACTAATAATATCAATATCAAAATATTTCAAAAGAGCCTGGGCAACTGCCCCCGCTGCTGTCCGGGCCGCTGTCTCACGGGCACTGGCCCTTTCCAGTATATTTCTAATATCACTCTGGTTGTATTTAAGGGCTCCGGCCAGATCAGCATGTCCCGGCCTGGGTCTGGTTACAACCCGTTTTATTTTCTTTATTTTACCATCCTTTTTGATACTTATCTCTTCATTGCCCACCCCGGGACGGGTTACAGGGGACATGACCTTTTTCCAGTTTTCCCAATCCCGATTATAAATTAGGAGCCCGACCGGGCTCCCAATAGTTTCACCACACCTTATACCACTTAAGACCTCAACCTTGTCTTTTTCAATTTTCATCCTGCCACCACGTCCATACCCACCCTGACGCCGGCCAAGCTTCTTATTAATTAAATCAATATCAACCTTAACTCCAGCCGGCATTCCGTCAATAATCACCATTAAGCCCTTGCCGTGGGATTCACCCGCAGTTTTAAAACTTAACACCATTAATTCACCTCTAGTCATTTATCCTTTTTGGAATAATTATTAAAGTTCCTGCCGGAATTTTTCTTACATCTTTTATATTATTGATTTCTTGCAGGACAGAAACACTGACACCAAATTTTAAATATATCTGCCACAGGGTTTCACCTTTTTTAATTATATACAAATGGCTTTTTGGTATCGGCAGGGTTATTGTCTGTCCTGTTTTTACTTCATCTATTCCATTTACCAGTTTTATGTTACTGACAAACAGACCATACTTCCTTGCTATTGAGGCCAGGGTATCACCCGGTTTTACCTTATACAATATATTATAATATTCAGGTAGGTTATTGTCACTACTTTCATTACCTGGTTTTATAATTTCACTATTAATTATATTTTTAAGTTCCTTTCTGGTAGCCTCATCAACTGTTTCTTCAGTTTCATTTACTTCAGCTTTATTAACATCTTTTTTATTTACTTCTCCTTCAATTATGTTTTTTTCACCAAAGTCGTCTGTGCTTTCACCGGTCACATCATCTTTACTCTTAATAATTTCCCCGGTATTGGTCTCCTCGCTATTTTCTTCATTTTCAGTTGTTTCACTGGTACTGTTCTTACTGGTGATATCTATTTCATCTTCACTACCCTTACTACCTTCTTTTTCGGTTGTATGGGGCTCACTATCTTCTTTTTTATTCCCTGCAAGATTATTATCTACTTCTTCTTCACTCCCGGTTTTTCCTTCTTTAATTTCCCCATCTCTGGAAACTTTACTGACTACTGAAATATTTTCCGAATCCTTTCCACCTGTATCTACAACCTCTTTATCCGGGGTGGATTCCTTTTTTGAAGGTTCATCGGTTTTATTAGATAAAACCTTTTCCCGACTCTGATCTACCGTTGTTATATCGCCAAATGATTCCTTGACAATATGTGGTGTGATAAAAATAACAACTTCGGTTTTAACCTTATCTGTCTGTGACCTTCTAAATAAGGTTCCCAATAAAGGTATGTCTCCGAGCAAAGGCACCTTGGCAATACTCTCGAGTTCATCTTCCCTAATTAAACCACCGATGGCAAAGGTCTGCCCATCCTTTAATCTGATTTTGGTCCGGGCTTCCCTGGTTTTTATTGGAGGTATCGATTCTCCACCACCCATGGGGGAACCAAGGCTGCTGACCTCAGGGGCCACATCCATAATAATATAGCCATCTTCAGTAATCCAGGGAGTAAATTCTAAAGAAATACCAACATCAATATATTCATAGCTTACTGCATTGCTTTCACCTTCTGATTCTTCTGAAGACCCTGAAGTTTCTTCAATCTTAACCGGAACTTTATCTCCTATTAAAAGCCTGGCATTTTCTCCATTCAGGGTAAGCAACCTCGGATTGGCCAGCATATTGGCCTGTCCCTCCTCCTCCAGAAATCTTAGATATTCAGGCCAGGTAATATTCATTGACTTCAGCTCCCTGGTGGCTTCGTCAAAAATAAACTGAATTTCACTTAAATTCGGTCTCATACCAAACTCAGATATTTTATTGGCCGATATTTCTTCAAACCTGGCCTCAATTATTACCTGTCTTCTGGGGATATCCAGGCTGTTAACCAGGGAAACAATCTCCTGAACTTCACTGGTATTTCCCTTAATAATAATTTCTTTTTTAAGGGGATTACTCTGTAACCTTATATCCGGGAATAAGCCCTGAATGACTGAGATAAGATTATCAAGGTTACCATAGTCTACCCTGACTACCTCAGTATCTATTTCCTCACCGATATCGATTTCCTTTATTAAATCTCTGGCTTTAAGGGCCTCCTCTTTATCACCGCTAATAATTAACTTGTGTGAGGCTTCATTACCTTCAACAACCAGGTCCGGGAATAAATTTAAAACCGTTTCTTCAATCCTTGTCACATCACCTTTATTAATATCAACTATAAAAGTAGCCTCTTTCCTGGGTAAATCTATCCTGTTAACAAGCTCTAAAGCCTCTCTTACTTTCCTTTTAGAACCATATATTAAGAGTATATTATTATCCCGGTCTGAGGATAGAACTAGCCCCGGATAAATCCGCCTGAGGTGGTTTTCCAGGCTGTCTGCATTAATAAACTTGGCAACATAGGTTGCTGTAATTAAACTATCAGGCACATCAATCCGGTCTATCAAATTCCGGGCTGCCAGGATAGTTTTACGTTTGCCGGACATAAGAAGCTTTAAGTTATTGGAATCAACCTGAACTTTTAATTCCGGGTAAAACACCTTGATAAGCTGATAAATATGAACTGGATCAGAGTATTTCAGGCTTACTGTTTCTACCAGTTCTTCCCCATAAAAAGACTTCAACCTTTCTGAACTGGCTACAATAACGGTATCATTTTTCCAGACATAATCAAGTCCACTTACTTTAACAACATAATCGAGGGCCTCTTTAAAACTCATATTATCAAGTTTTACCGTAATTTCACCTGATACTGAACTATCAACAACCAGATTAATATTTACAAGAGAAGCAATTGCTGTAAGGACATCCTGAATCTCTGCTTCTTCAAAATTCATATCAACCTTAACCGGATGTGAATCAATGCCATTACTGGCAAAAGCAAATCCAGGTATAGATAAAATAATTAGATATAACATCAATCCGGCCAGTAGCTTTTTATGAGTCTTCACCGGAATCACTCCCAACCTTAATTTTATGTATTTTATCCTGATATAAAATAATAATACTATCTCTCGTTACTTCTACTATTTTATGGTCATCAACTACATCCCCCTCAGTTACAGTCTGTTTTCCATCATCTGTATCTATTACAGCCATTACTTTTCCCTCTGAGCCAATAATTCCAATTAATTTAAAAGGGGTTTTCTTTACAATGGTCTTACGATAATCATCAAAAGGGTTATTAATCTTCCGGGGTATTTTTTTATGTGTTTCTTTAGTGTTATTATCTTCTTCTTTAACTTTTTCTTTTTCTGTATCTTTTGTTTTTTTCTGGACTTCTTCTTCCCCTCCTGTTTTTGTTCCCGGGTTTTGATCAGAAGGCATTCCGGACTCAACTCTGGTGGGTTTTGCTTTATTTTTCTGGTCATTATCTTTTACCCGGGAAAGTTCCGGCGATACCTCATGGGTAGATTTTTTGTTTACAGCTTTAAGGTTAAGGGTGTTTGATGTGGGGGTTATATAATAATAACTATAGTAGTAATAACCAGCCCCGGCCAACAGTATTACTAATAAAATAATATATATCCAGTATCTTTTTTTCATTGCTTTTCACCCCCGGGTGTCTCCGGGTTGTAGTTAAGATTAATAATTAAATTTAATTCCCCGTCAGAAGTAATATTCAGGGAATTATAATCTACAATATTTTTTAAATACCTCATTCCTGATAGGAAATTAAGGATATCTTCATAGTTTCCATCCACACCGAGATTAACTCCCCTTTCATCCTCCTGGCCACTTTGAACCGTATATATTTTAATTTCTACATTTGCTTGTTTTCCCATCTCTTCAATAGTCTCATAAAATTCCTCCGGGTCTAAATAAAAGTAATAGGGTAACTCTTCTTTCTGTTTTAATAATTTATCATATTTTTTCTTTAAAACTTTCACTTTTTTTGATTGAACCCTGGCAATCATAAGTTCCCGCCTTAACTGTTGCAAATCACTTTCTAGTTCATCTATAGTCCGGGTAGTTGGTTGTTCTCCATAAAACCAGTAAACCATACATATAACCGCTATTAATCCGAATATGATCAGCTTTTTTTCCCTGTCAGATAAATTATGCCACACTTTACTTCCTCCTTTCTGCTACTCCTGCTTTAATTTGAAAGGAAAGATCCTGGGATTTTCTAACTGTTAACAGCTGAACCATCTCAAATAACTCAGATTTTTTTAAATTATTGACAAAAACCATTAATTCTTTTTCATCCCGAGCAATACCGATAATATTAATTTTGTTATCTTCAGATAAATTAACATTTTGCAGCATTACATAATCAGGTGTAATATTACCTAGCTCTTCCAGTAAACTATACCAGAAATAATCCGCCTCTTCTATGGCTTTTATAGTATCTTCAAGGGACCTGATTTTTTTAACCAGACTCTGATACTCCCGCTGGGCTGGTCTTAGTATTTTTAACTGGCTGTTAATTCCATTAATTTCATTTTCCAGGGCATTAATCCTGTACTGTAAATAAAAATACCTCCCACCCAGACCGGCAACAATAATCATAAATAATAGAAATAATAGAATACTTTTTAAATTTATTTCAATTCCCTTTTTCTGTTCCGGAAGAAAGTTAATTCTCATTACCAAGCACCTCACTAGCTCCGAGTCCTACAGCAACCGAAAAACCGGGTGCCCCCTCACCCCAGGTTTCAAAATCAAAATATTCAAAGGGATCTATAGAAACTACCGTGACACCTGTTTCCTCACTTATCACCCTGTCAAGTCCTTTAAGCCGGGAACAGCCCCCGGTGAAAAAAATCTTATCAAGATCATTATCCTTATACTTCATAAAATAGTATTCAAGGGAGCGGGAAATTTCCCCGGCCAGGCTGTCAGCCAGGGCAGACAGGGTTTTAACGAGTCCAGTGGTAGTTAAATCAGTAAAACCAGCACTGTTATCGTTTTGATCATCTGCTGCCAGTCCTTCTTTTCTTTTATATTCTTCAGCTTCACTGAATTCAAGGTTTCTTGACTCCATAAGGGTTTCGGTAAAATGGTTACCACCAATATCTATATTACGTGATAGGTAAATATTTTTACCATCACCAATAATTACCCGTGTTCCCGAAGCCCCGGCGTCAACAAGGGCCACCGTATCATCAACAAGGCCCTGAATTTTAAGCAGAGAAATTAAAGCCATAGGCTGGGCATTAATTACAGCCGGTTTTAGACCTATGTTATCAAAAATCTTTACCAGCCCATTGATAGTTTTCCTCTCGGCTGCTACCAGCAACACCGACATATTTTCCTCATCCTTTGATAGCAGTATATAATCAAACATGGCCTGCTCAACAGGAAAGGGTAAGTAATCATCGGCTTCCCACTTAATGGCTTCTGTTAATTCCTCTTCACTTATTAAAGGCATTTCCATATTTCTTATTATTAAATTCTTTCCGGGAACAGCTGTTATAATATATTTACTCCCGTTAATCTCTTCCAGAACATCCTTGAGAATCCTGGATACCACAGCATAATCCTGTATTTCCCCCTGATTTACAGCTTTTTCAGGTAAAATGCGACTACCGGCTGTTATAATATTGAGTCCATTTTTACCAGCTCTCATTTTGACGGCCTTAATGGCATAACTGCCAATATCTACAGCTGTTATTGTTTTATTGCCAAAAAACATATCCTCTCACCTCATTTGAAAATTAAACGATTTAGGTAATTTGAGTCTTGTAATTATTGATTTTAATGGAAACTTGAAAATTTTCCAGATTAGTTAATTTCCAGATATCTATCAAAATCTTCAACTAAATTTCCTTCCGAATCGGCAAGTCCCCCTGAAGCTGGTCTGCTATAACTGATAAGATAGGTTCCCTTGCCCAGGGCACTACTGAGATTTAATTCGATAGACCTGGTGGTGTTTCCCTGTTCAATACTGAAAACAGTAAATTCCATATTATTAGTAACCCTTGTAATTATAAAATTACCAGTTAATAATGATAAATCATCGGCTATTACCTCTTCATCAAAAGTTAATGTAATTACTTTATTATCATAATCTATATCTATCACACCGGGTTCAGCCGGGGCAATTGAAATTTCATAAAACTCGGTTGTATGTTCATTATTATGCATATCCCAGCTCCTGAGCCCGATAATATTACCAGGGAGGGTTACATCTTCATTACTCCAGTAATCATAATCGAGCTTTCTGCCATCAAATATATTCTCTTCCCCATATTTACCGATAAGCGTCAGTTTATTAAAATCACCAAAGATCATTTCATCTGATCTGTGACCATCCTCGTCAATAAGATGTGCCCTCAATATTAAATCACCACCGGGCTGGGTCTGAACTTTTATTACAGTTTTATACCTTTTAAACCAGTCCTGATAACCACTCCAGTGAAAGACATCATTAACCAGGTGTTCCGGAGCATAAGGTGCACCGAAACGGGTGTTATAACCATTACCTGTTATCAGAGAGGCCCCAATATTATTTTCAACATCATGAAAGCCTCCTTTTATCCTCCTGATCACAAACCCCCTGGCCCCGGGGTCAAACTGGAACATATAACCATAATCATTATACTGATTTTCAAGTATTTCTCCATCTTTATCCCTGGCCTGAATTACCTCCCCCCTTAGTAGAACCCCGTAACCGCCTTCACCAACATCAAGGTTTCTGGCATCGACAACAACCGCAAAGCTTGTTATATCTGCCCCTTCGGGAAAATGGTCAGAATTTAATTCCTTTAAAAGCATAGCCCCTCCAGCTGCAGCATTACCCGAACCCGTAATAGTCAGGGTAAGTTCCCCACCATCCAGGGGAAAATTGACACCATAATCACCCTCACCAATCATACCCTCATCCTGATAATTTTCCTGCAACCATTCATACCAGAATTTATTGAAATCCAGATGGGCAAAGGGGTCACCCGTATCATAAAGTGATGTGTATTCAAGCATTTTTCCTTCAGTGACCCCACTGATATCACCTTCTATATTAATCAGATATACAGCTGATTCCACTTCAAAACCACTATTAACTTCCACTAAATTAAAATGAAGCACTCCGGGGTTATCATCATCTATGAAAAAGGTTAGTTCATAATCAGGAGTAAAATCTTTTATTACATTGCCAGCCTGATCCACATATTTTACCCCCGATACTCCGGGGATTTTTTCTTCAACTATAAGACCCAGTTCGTTTTTTACCCTCTTTATCACCAGATCAATATCCGGTTTTACATACATATAGTTATAATTCTCTGAATCAATTTCACTACTGTCTACATCTTCTATTAGTCTTGCTGAAGTAACTCCCCTCAGTTCTTCAGTAATCTCATCCGCTACCAGTCTGGTATAATCCTGAACCCTTATTTTTTCTTCTCCATCCTGATAGTTATTAACAGTAAAATTTAAAAAGCCATAGATAGCTGTAGATGCAATCCCTACCAGAGCCAGGGCCACTAATATCTCAATAAGGGTTAATCCTTTATTGCTGGTAAAAAACCTTGAAAACACAGTAACCACCTCCGATTGGTCTACCGGGCCACCACATCATTTAGTCTCACATACCCACTACCGGTATAAACATCCTGCCATTCCCAGCTATCCCCGTTATAATGGAGATTAATAATTACTTCTCTCCCGCTTTTATTAACACCGGTGGCTACTAATCTATCATTAAACCAGACTATTGCATCAAAACCTGCCAGATTTGAGGGGATTTCAGGAAGCTCGTCAACATTATGCAGGTAATCCCAGATAAGTCCACCACTATCCACTTTCCTTAATATCATAATTACACCATCTTTCCCATCAGAACCGGCTGCCAGAAAAGTACTGGTCTCTGCTATTAAAGCCGGAACAATATCATTGAAAATATAATCCTCATTATAATAACCATTATCGGTCAATAGTTTAATATTATGATCAAAACTGATAATATCCTGGACACCGGCAGCCATAAACACTCCTTCTCCACTGGAGGGTAGACTTCCCCAGGTAGCACTGTAAAGATTATCTGATGGTGTCAGATTTTTTTTGGTAGGGTCTTCCCCTTCAATTTTAACAACAGTATAATTCGGAGTTGCCTCCGGAACTGCTACTGAAAAGCTATCTTCTGAAGTACCACCATATGTAACCCCATAGAGGTTAACATTATCATCAAAAGATATCTTATTCCAGTCAGTACCACTGTCGGAAGTAAGAATTATACCCCCTTCACCCACGGCGAGATACCTTTCTTTAGCCCAGCAAATATCATAGAGGTCCGAACCAGTAGGAGTTATTTCCTCCTGCCAGTTAACCCCGTCCTCCGAGGTAAATATATAACCATCATCCCCGACTATAATAAATTTCCGGTCATCAGGACGTCCACCCCAGATAATAGCATTTAAATCAACACCATCTACCGGCAACTCTTCACTGTGGTCTGTCCAGTTTTCCCCATCATTTGAGCAGAGAACGGTGCTATCCTCCCCTACCACTACATAAACAATGGGCCTGATGACATAATTAATAACAAAAGGAGACCAGATACCATCTACCCTGGTTACAATATTATAAATGCCATCTGAGAGATGTTCCCCAGCATTAAGATAAAGAGTATCCTGGTTATCCTGAATTTGCCCCACTGCAGTATCAACCAGTATATCGTCAGGGGTTCGCAACTCAACTTCAACCGCGGTGTCATCAGGTACCATTCTGGTAGTAACCACAACCTCGATAATTACCGGTCCTTCACCCATTACATGAAACTCAGGGTCTGAAGTAACACTGACAATGGCCGGGACCGTGGGAATAAATGTTCTTAGTTTCCCCGATTCAGCTATACCACCATCTATCACAATATTGTCTTCCCCGAAGTCAAGCTCTAAAGAATGTCCCCGGGAGACCTGTCCTGAAGCAATCATTCTCTCTACTGTCTTTTTATTTTCATGGGCTGACCTGGTCATTTCTCCGGCCTCCTGGATACCTTTATAATTTGAGGTAATAAAGGAACCAAAAGCAAGAACAATTACCGCAAATATAACCAGGGAAACCATCACTTCTATTAAGGATAACCCTCTCTCTTTTTTTAATAATTTCATTTCTATCTTCACCCTTCTCTACTGTTCCCAGTGATCTATTATATAGGGAGTTCCTCCTACAAAATCAAAGGGAAGCAATGCCTCCTGGATAAAAAACTCATTAAGTGAAAAATCATCACCCAGAATCAACCTATTACAAACCACTGCCCCTGATAGACCATCATGCCTACTTCGTAAATCAAGGGTTGCCAGGGGAGCATAAATGATCCTGACAAAATCTTTAGTATATTCATTATAATAATTACCGTTAAAAGTTATATAATCACCACCACTGACAATATGACCCAGAATACTGCCACTTCCACCGAGGGCAATATCAGCATAATAAGTGTACAAAGATCCAACAATCTGTCTTTGGCCATGGAGATTAAGGTCTTCATTTCCCCTATAATAAACAACTACCTTATTGGGATCTCCACCCTTATTAATAAAAGAACCATTACCCAGAACCTGAAATTCCTCATCTATATATAATTCCAGGGTACCGTCCCCGATTATAGTAATTTCACCTGAATTAATAATCAGGCTGGTTATTCTAATCTTACGGGCGTCATCCCCAACATCAATAACCAGTTCCCTGTTACCGGTGAGTTTAATTTCATCATACCAGCCATCTTTATCGATAGTAGTAAGTGAAGAATTAAACTCTCTATCTGGCAGGTCATCTGGAAAACGGGGGAATAAGGGTAGTGGATAGTTTCGTTCTTCAGGTAATCTTTTTACTACACCATCTTTCACAACTTTTTTGCTTTCCAGGGAGTTTATAACACCATCAGTGGCTTCCGGTCCCACCTGAAGATCACCGTCAACCACTTCAGCAGAATAATCAATATCAAAATCACTTAACTTACTGGCATTGGTACCCAGATCCCCCACAACCAGGGAGTTACTTTCCATTGTAATCGATTCTTTAGCAAAAAAAGGTATATCAAATACCCTTTCCCGCGACAGGCCTTCAGGTACCAGAATAACTTTAACTGTATCTGTTCTCCCGTAAATTCGACCTTCTGAAGTAACCTCCACCCGGTGCTCATCTTCATTTAATATTACTTCAGCATGAACCTTAATTTCACCGGGAAATCCTGTTTCCAGGTTAAACCAGTCAGTTCCCCGGCCTCCCTCAACCCAGAAGAGGTCCCTGACAGTATTGGAATCATTATTTTCTATCCAGTCCGCTAAAGCAGCCGCCCCTGATCTGGCCAGGTAAAAGGCCACCATATTATTCATATCCCGGGCTGCAAAGTCAATTTCTGTGCCGGCCATGTGCATCATGGCCATGGTGAAAATTAAGACCAGAATAAGAACCATTAAAACCAGGACCAGTGTTGAACCCTTTTTTCCTTTAATTAAAATTTTAAATATCCCCTACACCATATCACCCCTGCTCAGGTTGCCCTGCTACCTCAAATTTACCCAAATTCCAGGGTTTATAAAGTAATCCAAGAGTAATTCAGGCAAGTAATTAAAATTTACTTATTAAAATAAATTTGTTATACCCCCGGTTTTTAAATCAGAAGAATTAATTTTAAAAATCGACTAATAAAGATTAATTATATAAATCCAGATCTCATATCCCCAGAGAATGGATACAAGCCCGCCAATACTGATAAACGGTCCAAAGGGAACAGGTTTTTTTCGGTCCAAAACCCCGGAAACAATTAATATTATTCCGGTTATGGCCCCGAGAAAAGCCCCGGTGAATAAAGCCATTAAAGCCCATCTAACCCCCGTAAAGGCCCCGATCATGGCTACCAGCTTGACATCACCCATCCCCAGCCCTCCCTTAAAGATGAGGGCGATTATGAAGAGAAATATTCCCGGAATTAAAATCCCCAGAAGAGAGTTCCAGAAACCAATGTGTTTTAAAATAATTGAACTTATAAGCCCGGTCACCATTCCCGGAAAAGTAATAACATTGGGGATAATCTTCTCCCTGATATCAATTACTGAAGAGATAATCAACAATGATATTAAAATTATATAAATAAGAAAGACCATAGTTAAACCAAAATGATAGTATAATAGTAAGTATATAAGTCCAGTCATGACTTCAACCAGCGGGTACTGCCAGCTAATCCTGTAGCCGCAGTAACGGCATTTCCCCTTAAGAAATATAAAACTCAAAACCGGTATCAGCTCATACCATTTCAGAGTAGTCTGACAGTGAGGGCAATGAGAACGGGGCCAGATTATTGATTCTTTCCGGGGCACCCTCAGGATAATTACATTAAAGAAGCTTCCAAATAATAATCCCATGATAAACACAAATAATTTCATATAACCACCACTTTATCTTAATCTGGATGTGACCCGGCAAAAGCCGGGCCACTTAATAAAGTTCTTGTTGTAAAATTATTATTTCACTTCAATATCACCATTCTGGTCTAATTCCAGAATTAAATCATCAGCTTCTGTAAGACTACCATCACCGTTCTGGTCAATACCTATTTGTAATGTAAATTCATCAGCAGAAGGTGTATTGTAATTTCCTAATTGAAAATCACCAAGGGTAGCAGTTAAATTATCAATGTAATCATTTAAAAGATCAGATATGTCTGAATAGTTCGAACCTAACTCATAGGTACCATACTCCGAATAATATAAACCCAGTGCTGTATTTATAGTTCCCAGAACACTCTTTCCAGTAGCAACCTGGGCCCTTTCTCTCATACCACCTAGCCTCGGCAGGGCAATCCCCACAAAAATTCCAATAATGGCAATTACAATCAAAATTTCAACCAGGGTTATACCTGATTCTCTTGTGTACAGAGTTTTAAAAAACTTCATTTTTAATTAATACCTCCCCTTAAAATTTTAATTTGATAAATAACATAATTAAGACAAAGTAATCAGGCTTACAGAACTCACCTCCTCTATCGAAATTTAAAATTTTGTTATTTCATAAAAATTTTAATTATAGCAGTTAAGTTATTGTAATTGAAACACCTATATAATCTTTTTCCCTAAAATTGTTCATACATTTCAAACATGGGTAATATAATGGACATTACAATAAACCCAACGATAACCGCCAGAACCACTATCATAAGGGGTTCAATAAGGGAAACAGTATTGTTGATACTGGTTTCCACTTCTTTATCATAAAAATCTGAAACCTTCTGCAGCATATTATCCAGGGAACCTGCTTCCTCGCCAACATTGATCATCTGAATAACCATCCGGGGAAACTCCCCACTCTCATCAAGAGGCCGGGAAAGGGATATCCCTTCACTTACCTGGGTGCGGGAGCGGGAAATCACATCTGAAAAAACCTTATTTCCCACCACCTCTTCGACAATAGCAAGGGCTGATATAATGTCTATCCCACTTGTTAACAGGATAGACAGGGTATTGGTAAAACGGGATACATATATTTTCCGCATTAACTTACCGAACACAGGGATCTTGAGAATTAAACTATCAAACCGGCGTCTTCCCTCGGGAGTACTTTTATATTTTAATAAAAGGGCTACAGTCAATCCCAGCCCCCCAAACAGGGCCCACCAGTATGAGGATAAAAAGGTACTTAATTTAATTAATATCCTGGTCGGTAATGGCAGCTCAACGTCCATAGATGAAAAGAGACTGATAAACTGGGGAACAACCCGGGTCATGAGAAAAATAACGACACCAACCGCTACCACCAGTAAAATCACCGGATAATACATGGCTGACTTAACCTTGCTATTAATTTCATCCTGCCTCTCATAATGGGCACTTAATTGTTCCAGGACCTGGTCAAGCACACCACCGGCTTCACCGGCTTTAACCATCTGACAGTATAATTCCGGAAACACATCAGGGTGTTTTAAAAGGGCATCGGTCAGGGAAGAACCTGTTTCCACATCCTCCTGTATGGAGCGAACAACCTCCTTCAAACGGGGGTGTTCAACCTGGTCATACATAATATCCAGGGCTTCAACCAGAGAAATACCGGCATTGAGCAATACTGAAAACTGCTGGGTAAACAATACCAGGTCCTTTGTTTTAACCCTGTTACTGAGTTGAATATTAATTTCTTTTCTCTCTACCTGTTCTTCAATTGAAGTTATATAATAGCCCTCTTCCCGGAGCTGCCTGGCAACCACTGTCGAGTTATCAGCTGTAATAGTACCTTTAATTCGTTCTCCACTTTTACTTACCGCTTCATATTCAAACTCCGGTGCCATGGTAAATCTCACCCCCTGCTCCCTTTTAGTTTATTGGCTTTTCATAATTAACAAAATTTATAAGTTTGACGACTAGAAAAATCAATTATGGGAAGAACAAGATAAATAGTTAAACCAGTTTAAACCCTGACCGCATTAATCCTCTTTTTGATATATTCCGGGTCATTGGCCCTTCTCAGGGCAGTATCCTTATTAATAAGACTTTTACTTAATAAATCAAGTATATAGTTGTCCATGGTGATCATTCCGTATTTCCCACCGGTCTGCATACTGGAATAAAGTTGATGACTCTTTCCATCCCTGATGACATTTCTGACAGCCGGGGTTCCAATTAATACCTCCAGGGCTGCTATCCTGCCATTACCATCCTTCCGGGGCAGCAATTGCTGGGAAACAATCCCGTTAAGAGTAAGTGATAACTGCACCCTGACCTGTCGTTGCTGTTGGGGAGGAAAAACATCTATAATACGATCAATGGTCTGGGGAGCATCATTCGTATGTAATGTTGCCAGAACAAGATGACCGGTCTCGGCTGCTTCTAAGGCAATGGATATTGTTTCATGATCCCTCATCTCCCCAACCAGAATAACGTCAGGGTCCTGCCTCAGGGCAGATCTCAACCCTTCTTTAAAACTTGTAGTATCAATCCCCACTTCCCTTTGATGAACAATACTTTTATTATGGCGGTGTAAATATTCTATGGGGTCTTCAAGGGTCAGGATGTGGGCCTGTCTATTTTTATTGATAATATTAATCATAGAAGCCAGGGTTGTTGTCTTCCCGCTTCCAGTAGGGCCGGTACACAGGAACAGTCCCTTTCTCATCAGGGCCAGGTTTTTTAAAATTTGCGGTAGACCCAGCTCTTCGATGGTTGGTATTTTTGTCGGGATTATCCTCAAAGCCAGGGCAATAGCCCCCCTCTGGTAATAAGCATTAACCCGGAACCGGGAAAAACCGGGAACACTATAGGAAAAATCAAGCTCACCCTTTTCCTGAAATTGTTGCCACTGGTCATCTGTCATTAGTTCTTTAGTAATATTCTGCATATCCTCAAACCCAATCCGACCCGAAAATTCTTCAAATACTTTGAGTTTTCCGTCATATCTGACTACAGGTTTAGAATTAACTGTAAGATGAAGATCAGAAATATGTTGGTCTTCTACAAATTTTTTTAAAAATTCTTTGATATCCATCAATACCATTCCTAACTAACTACCCTTGCCAGTTCTTCATATGAAGTTAACCCTTCTATTACCTTATTAACCCCATCTTCTTTTAAAGTTAGCATTCCTGCTTTCCGGGCATATTTCTTTATAACAGATTCCCCCTCTCCATTTACAATCATTTCTCTCAATTTCCTATCCATAATTAATATTTCATGGACCGGAAGACGACCCCTGTAGCCTGTAGAATGGCATTTTTTACAGCCTTCAGGACGTTGCAATTTTCCAATATCATTAACCTGGAGAAATTCCATTTCTTCTGGTCCAGGAACATACTCTTCCTTACAGGTACATAACCTCCGGACCAGTCTCTGAGCCACAACCCCGATTACAGATGAGGCCACCAGATAAGGTGGAATGCCCATATCAATAAGTCGCGTAACTGAGCTTACGGCATCATTGGTATGGAGGGTACTCAGAACCAGATGTCCGGTCAGGGCAGCCCGGACCGCTATGCGAGCCGTCTCCTCATCCCTGATCTCACCGACCATTACGATATCCGGGTCCTGCCTCAAGATTGACCGTAAGGCACTGGCGAAAGTTAACCCAACCCTGGAATTGGCCTGAACCTGATTAATACCACGAAGCTGGTATTCAACCGGATCCTCAACAGTAATTATGTTCTTTTCAGGTGTATTGAGTTTATTCAAAGCAGCAAAAAGGGTAGTTGATTTACCACTTCCGGTGGGTCCGGTAACCAGGATAATTCCGTGGGGTTGCTTAATAAGTTTCATAAACCTGCTTAAATTGGTCTCGCTGAATCCCAGTTGTTCAATCTGTAATAGTTTCTCTTCTTTATTTAAAAGTCTGATAACAACCTTTTCCCCATAAACTGTGGGAAGGGTTGAAACCCTCATATCTATTTTGACCCCGCTGACATTGAGCTCTATCCTACCATCCTGGGGAACCCTTCTCTCGGTAATATCAAGGTCAGCAATTATCTTCAACCTTGAAATCAGGGCCGCCTGACTGTGTTTGGGAACCGTCATATTTTCCCGTAAAACACCATCAACCCTGTACCTGACCCTGACCTGGTCCTCCTGGGGTTCAATGTGAATATCACTGGCCTTCATCTGGATAGCCTGATTAATAATTAAATTGGCCAGTCTAACGATAGGGGCATCCTCTATCATTTCTTTTAATTCATTTAATTCAGGTTCTTCATTAGTTTTGGTAGTAACCTCATTTAAGCTGGCAAATACTTCGGCCGCATCTGAATCATTAACTGAATAAATCTGGTTTAAAGCCATTTTTATATTCTTCCGGGAAGCAATCAGGGGTTCTACCTTTAACCCTGAAGTCATTTCAATATCCTCTATGGCGACAAGATTGGTTGGATCAACCATGGCAACCTTAAGCTTGCCATTTTTCTTTTCAAGGGGAACAACATTATGACGCCGGGCTATATTTTCAGGTATATACTGGGCCAGATGAGGGTTGATTACATATTTGTTCAGGTCAGCATGGGGAATACCCAGCTGAAACTCCAGGACCTGTATTAAATCATTTTCATTGAGATAGCCTGATTCAACCAGGATTTCTCCCAGTTTTTTTCCTGACTTATTCTGTTTTTTAAGGGCCTCATTAAGCTGTTTTTCAGTAATAAAATTGAAATCAAGTAATAATTCTCCTAATTTCTTTATATGTGTTCTGGTCATTTCCCATCAATCCCTCAAAATTTTGTAAATATTACATGTTTATTATTTTTATTCGCCAATTGAAACAAAAGTCCTTCAATTTTACACCATTATTTTCAGTCAAATAAAAAAAATACCTGGCAAAGCCAGGTATTAATGTATATTTTATTTAATAATTATTTTATGCAAAAAAATCTGGTGAAATTGCCTCCCGGACCGGTTTTATAAATAGTTCAGGTTTTATCCCCGTCCACAGTTTAAATGCATAAGCCGCCTGATAAATAAGCATAGGAAAACCATTCATAGTTCTGGCCCCGACCTGCCTTCCGGCTTTTATTAATGTAGTTTCAGGTGGATTATATACCAGATCGACTACAAGAGTATCCCTGGTTATAGCTTCTTTAGCAATTACAGGCCCTCCTTTAATACCAGGAGCCATGCCCACCGGTGTTGTATCAATGATTACATCACATCTTTTAACAACAGGTAGATATTTATCTTCATCTAAAGGTAGAGCAACAGTTTTTATACCGGGATAAGTCTTATTCCAGATACCGACCAGTTTTGCTGCTTTTTTCAGGGTTCTGTTTAAGAGAAAGATTTCACTGGCCCCTTCCCTGGCCAGGACTGCCCCGACTGCCCGGCTGGCCCCTCCTGCTCCGATAATTACCGCTTTTGTTCCCTTAATTTCAAAACTACAGTCATCTTCAAGCATTTTTTTAAAGCCCAGGGCGTCAGTATTATAACCCTTTAATTTTCCACCATTATTAACTATTGTATTGACAGCCCCGATTTCCCCGGCCAGCCTATCAATTTCATCCAGATAGGGGATAACTTTTTCCTTATAGGGTATGGTCACATTAACCCCCCGGAAATTAAATGCTCTTAATCCCTCTATCCCTTCTTTGAGAAAGTCAGGCTTTATTTCCAGCGGAAGATAAACATAATTAATCCCAAGGTCTTTATAGGCCCGGTTATGCATGGCCGGGGACATTGAATGACCCAGGGGGTATCCCATCAATCCAACCACCTGTGTACTATTATCAAACATTCTAGACCCCCTCAGCTTTCACTTCTGTAATCAACATACCGGTCACTATCAGTAATCCACCGAACAAACCGGTAAATCCCATAACTTCTCCCAGTATTAAATATGAGAATAATGCTCCAAATACTGGTTCCAGAGTAAATATAACACCGGTATGGGTAGGTGGAGTAAACTGCTGGGCATAACTCTGAATTAGATAGGCCATGGCTGTTGCCAGAAGACCAGTATAAATTATAACACCCAGGGCCGGGCCGGTTACACCTGTTATACCATTACTGAATAAGGATACCAGAAAAGACCCTCCCCCGACAACAGCCATCTGGATTAAAGTTAAAACGACCGGTTTATTCCCGGGCAAATACTTGCTTAATAAAACAATCTGGAGGGCAAAGGAGACAGCACAGAAAAAGGTAAGGTAGTCACCCAGGTTGACTGCTATTTTACCCGCCCCTGTCAATAAATATAATCCAATGGTGGCCAGAGCCACCCCTGTCCAGGTATAAGGACCGGGGATCTGCTTTATAATCATTATCGATAGTAAAGGAACCATAACCACCGACAACCCGGTAATAAAAGCAGACCGGGAAGCAGTCGTATACTGCAAACCAACTATCTGAAAGGCATAACCTGCCAGAAGGCATAATCCCAGGATTACACCTTTTCTAACCGTTTCCCCTGAAAAATCATCCCTGGTCACTTTTTTATGAAAAACTAAATAAAGGGCCAGAAAGGCAACCATAAATCTAAGGGCTATAAAGTAAAAAGGGTCTGTATCGACCAGTATCATCTTCATAACCGGAAAGGTTGTCCCCCAGACAGTTACTACCAACAGTAATAATAAATCTGCTTTAATAACTCTGGTTTTTGTTTTAGCTTTCTGTAACACAGGCCTCACCCCTAAATCATATTTTGCATTTTATCATGTAACTGTTCAGGTTTCATAATTACAATCTTACGCTTATATGTTTTAATAATCCCTTCATCAATAAACTGATTCAGTAATTTAGTAACTGTCACCCGGGAAGAACCCAGCAAATTGGCGATTTCCTGATGGGTCAAAACCAGGTCAATTAAAGTCCCACTTTTTACATCTATCCCGAAATCTTTAGCAAACCTCAATAAGAGACTGGCAAGCCTCCCTTCAGCATCATAAAAAACCAGATCCCTTATCTGGCCAGTTAATAAACGCGTCTTTTTGGCCAGGGCTTCTATAATTTTAATGGCTACCTTGGGGTTTTTCATAATGATATTTTCCAGGTCTTTAACAGGTAACACAATTAAGCGAGAATCTTTAATTACTTCCGCTGTTACCGGGAGTGGGTCCTGATCGAACAGGGATACTTCTCCAAAAATATCCCCTTCCTGGAGAATTGTTAATACCTTTTCCTTCCCTTCAGCTGAAAGCATGGATAATTTTACCCGGCCTGATACGAGAACATAGAGATTTCGGTTATCATCATTTTCAAAAAAGATAACTTCACCTTTACGAAACCACTTCTCATAAGCCCTTTCACAGATCAGGGCTACTTCATCCCTTTCCATTTTTGAAAAGACCATCAATTCTTTAAGACATCGTCTCTGCATCTCTTCCATTGATATGACACCTCTTATGATTTTTTTGCTTTCCTGACTATAATTCAATATCGATAAATTATGTGCTCAAATTTAAGAAGATAGTTACCCGTTTTAATATGACAGCTTATAATAATATTTTCCCCGGGAAATATTAAATTCCTTTAATTAATTCCCCAAAATTATATAAATTCCTGATACCAGTTTTTCATCAAGGGCAAACTTACTCTCCCCTATTTTTATGATAAAAACAGGAAAATCTCTTATAACTTCAATTGTTTCCCCCGGGATTAGTCCGATCCCCAGCAATTTTTTCACAATATGTGGTTCATTAAACTTTAATTGACTTATAATACCTTTCGTGCCTGCTTCCACCCGTGACAAAGGGAATTCTTTATTTTTTGATATAAAACCAGGCTTCTTTCTAACACTTATAATCATTAAATTCACCTATTTATAAATTACCTTAAAATATCCTCAACCATTTTTTATCATTGCATATGGTCTGGATAGTGATGGGTCAATGTAATACACGTAATAATATCTAATCACAGGATATTTAATTGGCCTCAATAGCCTGAAACTAACCCAATCTTCAACAACATTAAAAGCAAAAACACTGGTCAATTATACTATATTTAATAAAAAGAAAATATTATTTAAGATATATCCTGTTGTAAAGGCAATTATAAATACAAGTCCTGTTATTACCAGACCTGTAATCAGACCCCGTTCCCTGATTATCATAGAAAAATGAGCAACACAGGGAACAAATAAGGTTAAAATTACTGAAACCACTATTAAAGAACGGTTATTTAATACTCCACTTCTATAGAGGTCATAAAGGCCGGCTGCCCCATAATCCCTCCTAAAAAAACCATATAAAAATATGACAGCTGATTCCCCGGGAAGACCAACCATCCTTACTACAGGATGTAGCAAGTTTAAAAACCTTTCAAATAAACCGGTTAACCTGCCTATCCAGATAAAAAAACTGGCATATATAAACAAAGGGACAACTTCCAGAAAATACCACCTCATACGGTTAACTGTCTTCTTAATAATGTGTACGGGTCGGGGAATACGAAGTTCAGTTAATTCCATATAAAAGGCCCCTGATCTTCCTGGTAAAATTAATCCCAGTAAATAACCTGTTACTGTAAAGACTGCACCCACAACAATGACCCAGATTAAAAGACCTACTGGATTACCTGCTAAAATTCCACTTATTAACCCCATCTGACTGGAACAGGGTATTGCCAGGGCTAAGAGGAAGGTTACGAGTATCCGTTCTCTTTTACGCTCCAGGACCCTGGTTGCAATGGTAGCCATGGTGCCACACCCAAAACCGAGTAATATGGGGATAACAGCCCTTCCGTTCAGTCCAATAACCTTTAGAATTTTATTTGATAAAACCGCTATCCGGGGGAAATAACCTGAATCCTCCAGAATAGAAAAAGCCAGAAAGAAACAACCCACAATCGGTAGAACGAGGGCAATGGCATATCTTAAAGCCAGAGTAAATATACCATAATCACCAACAAAAAGTTCCTGCAAAATTCGGTATGGAATAATCATTTCAATAAATTCTGTAATCAAAGGATTAAAATAATCTATAAAAAAGTTTTTTTCAATAAAATCAACCAGGTACCGGGCTCCTACTACCCCGACCAGGTAGTATAATCCTATAAGAACTATTGCCAGAATAACAGGACCACTGTAGGGATTTATCGTCAGAAAATCTATAGTCTCTTTCAGGACATTACCTGATTGCTGATCTTTTTTTAAAACTTCCCCAACTACTTTTTTGACTTTTTCTTTCCTCTGTTTAGAGATAACTACCTCCAGAGGATACCCGTAATCCTTCCTTAACTTATTCTTATGTTTTTTTATTCTATCAACCAGATTATCACTTTCAGACCTGGAAATTAGGTCTTCTATTTCTTTATCCCCTGATAAGACCATAAGTACCAGGGCCCGATGACTGACAGGGTAGTTCTTTTTAAAAAGGGAAGAAAGTTCTTGAAGTGACCTTTCAAGAGGGTCCTCAAATTTTAAAAAGGCTTTCATGGAAAAACTCCCTGATTTAAAGTAATTTATGTTCAACAAATTTCATAATAGAGATCGCCGTCCTGTTTTGCAACCAGAACATCAATTATGAATAATCTTTAAAGATAATTTATATAACCATTTTAGATATTAAAAAAAAGAGCTCCCTCATTCCCTGACCGGTTATTGAAACTGTACCCACTACTGGAATCCCTAAAATATTTGATAGCAATTCAGTATTAATACTTATTCCCAGTTTTTTAGCTTCATCAATAATGTTTAAAACAAGAATAAGGTTATAACCCAGCTCAAGGAGCTCAAAAGTCATAACAAGCATTTTTTCAATATTTTTAGCATCGATGACATGAATAACTAAATCTGGATTGCCGGTCATAAGCACTTTCCTGGTTACCTTCTCTTCTTCAGATATAGGAAAATAAAGGGAATATATACCAGGGGTGTCTATCAACCGGACTACCTGCCCCTCTATAAGGATCTTCCCTGTACTTAACTCGACAGTTGTCCCGGGGTAATTTGATACCAGGGCATAACTATCTGTTAAATAATTAAATATGACACTTTTACCAACATTGGGAGACCCCACTAAATATACCTTTTTATCATTTGTAGTTATACTGTTTTTAGTATTCATATAATGATTTTATGTTATTACACCTTATAAAATTACCACTTACTGTTGTAATCCCGCAATTATTCATCTTCATTTTTACAGTCCTGACAGATCCCATAAAATTTAATCTGATGGTCCACTATTTTAAAGTTATAATGCTTTTCAAGATCTTTTTCAAAATCCTCAAGTACATCATCATTAAATTCTATAATTTTACCACAGTTTTTACATATTAAATGATGATGATGCCTTTCCAGGCTTAATTCATATTTCTTAAAGTTTCCATCAAAATCAAGTTGATGGGTTATACCAAGTTCACTGAAAATCTCCAGGTTTCGGTAAATAGTGGCCAGACCCACATCTGGGTTTATTTTTTTTACTTCTTCATAAAGTTCTTCTGCACTGAAATGCCTTTCTTTATTTTTAATCAAAACCTTTAAAATGTCCTTTCTCTGGGAAGTTATTTTATAATTATTTGAACCTAAGATATTGGTTACCTTTTCTATAAGTTTCTCCATTTTTTATTCCTCCTGATTATTAATTCCATTATATTTTATCAGTGTTACTATAAAATTACAAATACTTAACCAGATTAGTTATATTTATATACCTGTTTATCTTTTATTTTAAAAAAAACTAAAAATTACTTAAAAAAGTTAGTTAAATATATTGACTCTATTTGGAATTAATAGTATAATTATCATAGATAATTTGTCGAAATTTGTTATTAGGGAGGGAATTTTAAATGAAATCGACAGGTATTGTTAGAAAGATTGATGATCTGGGGAGGATGGTTATTCCAATTGAGTTAAGGAGAACCATGAATATTGACAAAAAAGACCCGATGGAAATCTTTGTTGATGATGAAAAAATTATTTTAAAGAAATATGAACCGGCCTGTATTTTCTGTGGAAATGCTGATGACACTGTTGAATTTAAAGGAAAGGTCATCTGTAAGAACTGCCTCAATGAAATGGCAGAAAAGTAACATAAAGTAACATAAAGTAACATATGGTTACATAAAATTAGCACCCCAAAAAGGGTGCTAATTTTATTTCTTATTCAGTTATTTTAAAAATACATGATCCCCTATTCTCGTCATAACAGGTCTTGTTGAAATCCACCTTGTATTTGTAGCCACATCTGGATTATAGAAAAACATAGAGCCATAGGTAGGATCATACCCAAGCAGGGCTGCTTTGGCTGCTTCTATAGATTCTGCAGATGGATAGAGATTGGCCTGTCCATCGAGCAAACAACTGAACTGCCCCTTCTGAAGAATAACTTCCCTTATAGTATCCGGAAATTTTCGGGAAGCTACCCTGTTAAGTATTACGGCACCTACTGCAACCTTACCTTTAAAACTCTCACCCCTGGCTTCACCATGAATTATCCTGGCAAGAAGCAAAATATCATCCCTGGAAATATCCATTCTGCTAAGTAGATTACCTTTGGGAAGTTTACTGTATGTCCCTGGCCCTACAATTCCATCTACTTTTAATTTATTTTTTTCCTGAAACAATTTAACTGCCTTCTCCGTTCCAGGTCCAAAGATACCATCTATCTTTCCCCTGTAAAGATTTAACTCTTTTAATTTCCTCTGGAGAATGGCTACATCGGGACCTTCGTCACCTTTTTTAAGGATCCTGGTACCGAGCTCCATATAATAGCCACTGGCCTCAACTTTATGGAAATCTAAAATAAATACCGTAACAAACAGCAGGATTAATATTACTGTGGCCATTTTTTCTTTCATGACAACCACCCCTTTTCTATTATTAATCCTCCCTTTCAAAAAACAACTTTTCCAGCTTACGTAATAGCCTTGTAGTAAAAAGCTCTCTATCACTCATTGGATTTACCAGTACTGTAGTAAAACCCATTCTATTTCCCCCAAAGACATCAGTAAACAACTGATCACCGATTACTGCTATTTGCTCTGGATCCATCCCCAGTTTGTCCATAGCCCGGTAAAAAGCACGTTTGGCCGGTTTGACAGCCCGACCCACGGCAGGAACACCGAGTTTTTCACTGAAATAAGTAACCCGGCTCCCGGTTCCATTTGATACCAGGCAAATTTTAAACCCATAACTCTCTATTTCATCAAACCAGTTAACCACTTCCTTTACTATTTCCCTCTTTGACCAGGGGACTATTGTATTATCAATATCACAAATGATACCTTCTATTCCTTCTATTTTAAGTTTTTCCAGTTCAACATCGAATATACTTTTATAATAGAAATCAGGCTGTATTTTACTTCCCATATTTCTCCCCACTATTCATTTTAACCAATTATTATCTTTTTTATACTTGAATCATTATACCATAATCAATTTAAAATGCAATAGGGTAGGACAAAATTCCTATTTTAATTATATCAGAAAAGAACTACCTGTGACCAGCCTTACCGTGGAAAAGATCACTTAATTCCTGAATAGCCTTTTTTTCTATCCTGGAAACATAAGACCTTGAAATTCCCAGAATAGAGGCTACCTCTTTCTGGGTCAATCTTTTTCCATCAAGCAATCCATATCGTAATTCCAGTACCTTTTTCTCCCTTGGTGATAACTCCCCCAGTTTATTATAGAGTTGTTCTTCATCAATACTTTTTTCAACTTTGTTGATAACAGAATCTTCCCGGGTATCAAGGACATCCATTAAGGTTATATCATTTCCATCTTTATCTGAACCAATTGATTCCTGAAGGAGGGTTTCATTACTTAGTTTTTTTACAGACCTGAGGTGCATCAGAATTTCATTTTCTATACAACGGGCAGCATAGGTTGCCAGTTTGGTTTTTTTTGTTTCATCATAGGTATTTATCCCCTTAATTAATCCAATAGTTCCTATAGAAATTAAATCTTCATTATCTGTATAAACTGAATTATACTTTTTTACAATATGGGCAACCAGTCTTAAATTATGTTCAATCAATATATTCCTGGCTTCTTCATCTCCCTGCCTCATTCTCTTGATATATTTTTCTTCTTCTTCCGGGGATAATGGTTGAGGAAAAACCTTACCGTTTCTTATATAAGAAACGAGAATCAATAACCCCCTGAAAAAACTAATTAATAGTGATAACAAAAAAAGTTCACCTCCATATATACCTTCCTCTTTATATATATGAGGTGAACTTACATATAGTGATTATTCTTGTGATTATTCTTTTAGGATTTCAAGGGGTATTTTTTTCTTTAAATTCTCCAGGATTAACATAACATCAGCCCTGGTCCCTTCGGTTACATCAAGGTTAATAACCCCCTTTTTTTTATGGTCAACAGTCAGGGTGGCTATTCCTTCACTAGCCTTAAATATCATATCGATCAAAACAATCTCTTCTGGTGGTACTTTTACTTTAATTCGCTGGGTATCTCTATCCGGAGATGTCATGACTTTTTCCTCCTTACAAGGTAATAGGGTTTAACCTTATGGGTTACCGGTATCCGTATTAGCTCCCTGGGATGGGGAGCTTCATCCACTTCTTCCCCGTTTTCATTGATTATATAATTTACAGTTGTTTCAAAATTAGTTGTATCCGGTCCCATCACCTCAACCCTGTCACCTTTAAAGAATTTATGCCTGACTTCAACTACAGCCTCATTTTTCTTTTTGTCATAATCCCTGATAATCCCCATAAAGTCATGATCCCTTATATATACTGAAGAATTATAATTATGGTCTTCTCCAGTCGGAGGAGAGATAAAAAACCCTGTTGTATAACCCCGGTGGCTTACTTTCTTTAGCTCATCAAGCCACTCAGGTTTAACCTTAAAATTTTCAGGATCATGATAATAAGAGTCTATGGCCTTACGGTAAACCCTGGTTACAGTAGCTACATAATGAAGGCTCTTCATTCGTCCCTCTATCTTTAAACTATCTACCCCGGTTGAAATAACGTCTGGTAAATACTCAATAAGGCAGAGGTCTTTTGAATTCATAATAAAAGTTCCCTGTTCATTCTCATATACTGGATAGTATTCCCCGGGTCGCTGTTCCTCAACCAGATGATACTTCCAGCGACAGGGATGGGCACATTTCCCCCGGTTGGCATCACGCCCGACCATATAATTGCTCAATAAACACCGACCAGAATAGGAAATACACATTGAACCATGAACGAACATTTCCAGGGAAATACTGGTTCTGTCTCTAATTTCCTTTATTTCCTCACGGCTCAATTCCCGGGCCAGAATTATTCTTTCAATACCCTGTTTATGCCAGAAGCTGGCACTGGCCCAGTTAACAGTATTGGCCTGAGTACTGAGATGGAGAGGTATCTCTATTTTTTCCCTGTTTATAAATTCAATTACACCGGGATCTGACACGATTAAACCATCAACCCCGATTTCTTCCAGTTTATGTAAATAGTCTGGCAGCTTTGCCAGATCATTGTTATGGGGATATATATTTACCGTTATATAAATTTTGCCTCCGTGGTTATGGACAAATCTGGTTCCTTCTTCCAGTTCTTCAGGAGTAAAGTTATCAGCCCCATAACGAAGTCCAAAACGCAAACCACCACAGTAAACAGCATCGGCACCATATAAAATAGCCAGTTTTAATTTTTCTAGATTTCCTGCCGGAGCCAGTAGTTCAACTTTTTTCACTGTTTTTCCTCCTAACACTCAAAGATATTCCATCTCCTACAGGTATTACTGTTGAATCAAATAATTTATGATTATTTATTTTATCTAAATAATTCCGTAAATTTCTGACCATGGTCCGGTGTTTATGTTTAATATATCCACCCTTCTTAACTTTACCCCGGTAAAGGACATTGTCGGCTACTATTACTCCTCCTATTGGTAACAAATCAATAACAAGATCAAAATAATTAATATACTGCCCTTTAGCACCGTCTATAAAAACCAGGTCAAACTGGCGGCGTAAAAATGGAATAATCTCAAGGGCATCCCCAATTTTAATATTTATCCTGTCCTCAATCCCGGCCTTTTTAAAGTTTTCCAGTGCTTCAAAAGCAGATTCTTCATTTTTTTCTATGGTCACAATCTCGGTTCCGGGGCTACTACCCCTGGCCATCCAGATTGTTGAATAACCAATTGCTGTACCTATTTCAAGAATGCGGACCGGATTAACCAATCTGGTCAATATCATCAAGAATTGCCCCACTTCAGGCCTGACAACTGGTATATATCTCCTCCGGGCCTCTTCTTCAATATTTTTTAGTAATTCTGTTGTTTTGACAAAAGATATACTCCTGTCATCATTCATTTTCTAGACCCCGTCTGTATTTATTTTGCTGTCTTAAATGTTCTTCATAGGTTGTTGTAAAAATATGACTACCATCCTCAAGGGCAAAATAAAATAAATAATCAACATCAGCTGGATTTAAGGCAGCCTCAATAGATGATTTACCGGGATTACAGATAGGACCAGGTGGCAGCCCGGGGTATTTATAGGTATTATAGCGAGAATCTATCCGTAAATCTTTATATAAAACCCTGTCCTTCCATTCAGGTAGACTATATTGAACCGTTGCATCTATCTGCAATAGCATACCTTTTCGTAATCGGTTATAAATAACGGCTGAAATAATTGGTTTCTCTGTTTCCAGTCTGGCCTCTTTTTCTATTAAAGAGGCAATAATTATAGCCTCGTAAGGAGTAATTCCCTTTTTCAAGGACTTTTCTCTTAATTCTTGCCAGCATTTTTCCTCAAAATTATTTAACATAACATTCAAAACCTGCCCGGGGTTATATTCTTTAGGAATTATATATGTATCAGGATATAAAAACCCCTCAAGAACATATTTAACACCCTGTCTCTTACGGGGCAGGTAGGGGCGATTAAAATTGTTACCTTCAGCGAGACTGAGATAATTTTCTTTACTGTAAAATGTAACCTCTCCAAGTTTTTCAGCTACCTCTTCAACTGTAAATCCTTCAGGTATAGTGATTTTAAAAGTAGCTACCCGGCCTCTGTTAAGGTCTTTAATAATACTAATAAGGTTATCACTTGGGCTCCATTCATAATAACCCGCTTTTAAGCTATTATCAAATCCGCTGACACTTACCAGTATATTAAATAATCGGGCAGACTTTATTAAACCCTTATTATAAAGTTTTTGACTGATTTCCCTGCTTGAAGACCCGGATTTAATCTCTACCCCGATTATAGTATTATCATATCTGTTTACCGGACTAATTAATGAAGTAAATTTTAATAACCCGGTTATAACAATAATAGAAATCAGAAAAACCCTTGCTGCTTTTTTCACAGTGCCCTCCCCTTTTATTATCCGATAGATTAACAAATTGATTTTTTTTCGAGAAGAAAATACTTCAAATATTACATAAGTTATTATACCAGACAGGGGGGGTTCGTGCAATTTCCCTTGAAATTAATACAGCAAAAGGCCTCCCTCATTCTGTTAACATTATTACCTCCTGGTGGCGGAAATATACTGTTAATAATTGAGAGAAGCCTTTATTTAAAATATTTGTAAGGGTTATGTAATTAAAAAAAAAACAAAACGTCAGCTTAACATGGAAAATCCTGTGGTATATCTATATTAAAATACAAGGAGTTTAGTTAGACTATTTTTCTTCATAGGCCCTTCTTACCTTCTCAAATTCATCATCATCTTCTACCACAGTCAATACTTCATCTCCATTATTATCACTGATTAATTTCAAAACATATGCCCCCTGCTCCTCTTCATCCTCTTTAGCTGGAACCACAATTAAATATCTGTTTCCTTCAAGATTAATTTCTTCCTCAATATAAAATCTGTCCTCACTATCTTCACCTTCCAGGACCAGTGTTTTTGTCTCCTCATCAACATAAAATCTACCTTCAGCCATTATAATTCCCCCTAACCATGTAGTTTATTTTGGTAATTTAAATAACCCTGCAATATTATTGAAGCAGCAACTTTATCAATAACACCTTTCCTTTTTTTCCGGCTCACATCTGCTTCAATTAAAACCCTTTCAGCCTCAACAGTAGATAATCTTTCATCCCATACTTTAACGGGAGTATCCAGGCTTTTTTGTAAAAAATCAATAAAATCCCTGGTTTTTTCAGCCCTGGGTCCAAGACTCCCATCCATGTTTTTAGGCATACCAACAATTATTTCTTCAACCTCATATTTATCTATCAGGCCCTTTATCACTTCCAGGTCTTCTTCAGGGGTTTTTCTTATTATAACTTCCTGCCCCTGGGCAGTCATTCCCAGTTTATCACTGATAGCAACCCCAATACGCCTATCACCATAATCCAGCCCCATAATTCTCATATAAAGCCCTCACTTTCAATTACTTACTGGCATTACTTCAAAATCCGGTTCTTTAACAACAACTTTAATAGCAAAGCCCAGTTTTGGTAAAATATTGCCCCTGGTTTTAATGTTAAAGTCATCAATTATCTGGCTATTACTTAAAACCTGTCTGGCCTGATCAATTTTAGACCCTTTTAAAGCCTTGATAAGATTACCTGTGTCAATATCAGGTACAACCGGAGCAACAAACCCTATTTTAATATTATATAATCCATTACCTTTTTCTTCAAGGTCAACCCTGGTAACACTTATTCCATTACTCAATAACCTCTTATCTTTTTCTAAATTTTCCTCAAAAAGAACAGTAACCATCCTGTCCAGTTCACTGTTTTTTAACAGGTAACCACTTGCTGTCAGGGTTCCACTCCCGTTAATAACCTCAACAATATCACCTACCCGGTGACTAAAATTAAACTCAATCTTACTATAATCTATCTCGTTCTCAATAACCCTGAAATTACCTCCCAGTTTACGGTATATTTTAGCAAGGAGGCTAGACTGCAGTTTTTCTTCTAAACTCTCCTTAAGCCTGTTAATATCATTTTTAGTAACCACGGGCAATTTTCTGTCTTTACCACCACTGGTCGGTTCCGGGTTAATTACATATACCTTGTTCAGGGGTTTAGCCATCTTTTTTATTCTGCCTATCCCGATATTACCTCTGCTTCCCTTCTGTAAGGCAACTATCCCAACTTCAGCCTGTCCAGCCTTCATCCCGACCGGGACATCCATTAAGAAATCAACTTTAAGACCAGGTACATTAACATCTTTTACCGTTTTAAATTTTATACCACTTACAGTCTGGACTATGGTACCGGCAGGTATTTTAATCTCATTCTTATTTTCATTAATAAACTTAACAATGCCTTCAGCCCTGGTTTCACCGATTAATTTTTCCCCACTGGCATATATCTCGTCTTCATCAGTTATACTAACTTCAAATCTATGTAAAGGTAGAATATGATTACTCCAGTCAATATTATTTAGTTGAAGGCTCCCCAGTAACTCCATTTCGTGTTGTTGCTGTTCTACCACAGGTTTTACTTCAACTACTGCAGTGGGGTACATAAAATAAAACCAGGCCAGTAACAAAATTAAAATAACCCCAACCAGATTAAATACTCGATGTTTTTTATCACCATATTCTCCCCTATCATCCACATCTTCTATTCTTTCCACATCTTCTATTCGTTTTACACTTTTTAATTGTTTGTTACTGTCAACCGGGTTATCATTATTTTCTTCTTTTCCAACAGCTACCGCGTGCAAGGGGTTATTATTCTCAAGACTATTAAGGTCAGGAAAGGCCTTAAAGCCCGATCTTATAACTCTATCTGCTATAACAGGATCGGGGTTAATAAATACAACTTCTTTTTGAAATTCTTCACTGTATTTTTTAACAAGCTTTAAGTTAACTTCGTTATTTAACAGTAACAACCGACTATGTACAACTAAAGCCATTTTACGGGCAGTAGTACTTTTAATTAAATCAATTAATTCATTAACTTCATAGTATTTATCAATGTAAAATACCCTGTATCCCCTTATTTCCAAAACCAAATCTCCCCCTTTCCTTACTCTCTATCTCTGTCCCATAAATGGCCAGAGATCTGGGAGTAACATGCTCACTGCCCTGGAGATATTTATTAGCATCTCTAATACTATCAAGCTCATTGCCCTTGAGAAGGTGTATACCAGGTCTATGAGAGAAAGGCAGGGTTTCCTCTAATGGCCGCTTTTTAAAACCCTCGATTAACCCCTTCAGGGCACTTCCTCCACCACAAAAATATATCTTTTGGGGAAGAACTTCCCCACGGGACATCTCCAATAGAGACAATTCTATTCCCTGGTATAAAATATCCATATCCTTTTTAATTAATTTTCGTGTAACTTCATAGTTTTTAACCCGTTTTCCCCGGGAATATTCCAGCTTTAGTTTTTCGGCATCCCGCATTGAAATACCGAGGTTTTTAGCCAGAGTCCTGGTAAAAGCCCTACCCCCCATGGCAAACATTTTAGTTCCTTCAATTCCTCCATTTCTGATCAAAGCAATATCGGTAGTTCCACCACCTATATCAATAATTATAGCCCCCAGTTCAAAGGTGTCTTCTGTCAGGAGACTACTGGCTATTGACAGAGGCTCAGCCACGATACCCACCAGATCATAACCCAGTTTTCCGGCAATGGTCTTCAGGGCCCCGACCTGGACAAGGGGGGCATAGGTATTAAATACAACTAAATTGATATTCTTACCCTGAAACTGACCGGGGTCATTTACTTTATAACCATCTACTTTTACTTCTACCAGGTTTGAACTGATTAACTCCAGTTTCACATTTTCAAGCCCTGTTTCCTGCTCCACCCTCTTTACAGCTTCCTGGTAGGCCTTTTTCTGGGACTCAATAATCAGGTTATTTATCTCTTCACTGTCAATCTTCTTCTCGGGTTTGGGACGTACTTTTTCCAGAGAATAGATAACACCCTTAACAAATTCCCCAGCTATCCCCATAACTACCTCATCAGGTCGGTGTGGGGTATAAGATTCAGCCACTTTTATTGCTTCACGGGTCCGACTGATGACACCTTCTATGTTGGTAACAGCACCTCCATCCATATTACCATAATCCTGGCGTACTTTACCAAATCCAAGTATATTTTTTTCTTTTTCGTTAAACTCGGCAATTATTGTTTTTACAAACTCAGTCCCGATATCTACAATAAGTCGATAGGAAAACTCCTGACCCTTATTAGTATTTTCTGAAAATAGATTTAGTAAATTCATTTTTCTCCCTCCAATTTATATTTATTATTACCAGATAAAGGTTATTTATAACCCGGTTTACTGATAAAATATAAGAGGGTCATTATAGGGTAAAAAAGTAATGTTGCTGCAGCGACTACACCGGAATCATTTACCATCATGGTTACCAGGGTGCCGGCAAGGCCGCCATAAAACCCTGCTGCCATATTGGGCTGTTTTTTTAAAAGTTTCTTAAAACGTCCTATCGGGTAAAGAAATAGCACAATCAAATATAGAATAAATCCCAACAAAACCCTGGTCCAGATTGTCCACTTCAATAATTTGATATTCATGGCTAATTTTCTTTTTATAATACCTATAATTCCCCCTGTCCTTCCTTTCAATAGATAAGCAAATGCCTTTCCAATATGAGTACGGGGACCAAGTATTTCAGTATAATCTAGATACATAACAAACAATATTACAAACCCCACTATAGGGGTAAACAAAATTATTTTTTTAAAATTGAAACCATATTTTAAATAAACCATGGTTACGGTAATTGCCACCAGGGCAGTTATTGCTCCACCAAAATTAGCCCCCAGAGCTGGACTTGCTATAAACCAGAATGATAAAAATAAAACGGGACTGAGGAAGATAATTTTTTTATTAATATTTACCCCTTTTTTAGAAAGGTAGTCCAACACCCCGGTAAACCCTACCAGCATACTACCTATAAATAACCCCATATATTCATTACCAAGACCATAGTACCTGGCCCCTATCACCGAAGAGAACCCGAGTAGTGAATCTGCCATAAGGCGACTATTATTCAATAAATCAACGATAATAACTATCCACAGGCCGAGGCAGATTACTATAATATGAAATAACCTAGATTCATTAATTTTCATTAATACCCAGAATTCAACAATTGTAAAAGCAATCAGGATAACTAAATTATGTATAAAGTGAGGGAAAATAATCTGAGACAGTATTAGAAAATTCAATGGAACCAGAAACAGGGATACTAATAAGTATTCAACTCCTTTATGAATTATGACCGATCCGGGAAGGTCTTTTTTTATCAACAAAATAATGGCCAAACAGATCATAATCAATTGAAGCAATATAAAACCCTTGACAAAAACAGGCCTTAAGTTGGAAACCCTCTTTATTTTTTCGCGGAGATTGTAAAGTTGATGCCAGCTGGCTTTCTGCTGTCTTATATAGCTTATTTTACTACCGGTTACCTCTGGATATGATACTTTGAACCTGTTCAGTAGAGTCGGTAAAAGATCGGATATAGTAACAATACCCTTTCTCCTGGTAGATAAAGAAGTTACCCATCCTTTTTCAAACTCAGGACCGGCCAACAATATCCAGCCCAGCTTATTACCGTTTTCAAGATCTGTAACCGGGGGATTAAGCATTAAAATCCCGAGTTGTGTTTCCTCCAGATTTATAACCTGGAGTACAAAACCGATAAAATTATCTATCTTTTCAATGGCTTTAATTTTTTCCCGGTTTATTTCCGCCTTACCAATGAATCTAACATAGTTGTCTATTCTTGTTGTATCCCCGGTCTGAATAATCAACAAATCAACTTTATTTTTAAATTCTCCAAATTTTTTTCTAAACACCTCAAAATCACTTTCATATCCCCAGGGTTTCTCAACTTTTTTTAGCAGCCCTTTACTGACATCCCCCAGAGGTACTTCCCCTTTTTGATCCATTGCAAAAGACACAATAGACCTGTTTTTCTGATCTATTGTATCTGTATTACCAAGGACACCTACCTTGATTCCATTATCTTTTAAAACCTCTCCGAGCAAACCAACTGTAGGGTGGTATGGATTATCTTTATTTAATTTAACCAGACTATCATAACGGTAGTTTATAACACCTTTACCTTTATTTATTCCTTTTTGCGCGTCTTTACTCCCTTTACTTCTTTTTCCAGCTCCGGCCGTTAAATAAGTGCTTTCAGCCCTTATTTGTCCGGCAGTCCGGACATTTATCAGGCCAAAAGCACCGATGTTCTGCAACCCATTAAAATGTGGTGTTTTACTTGCAATAATATTATTAACCGTGATTCTATCGACTATAATCCAGACTACATCTGGACTGGTAGCCGACACCAGACTACAGGTGACAAAAAGAAAGAAGAATATTATAGGGAAGATAAGCCAGGTAGTCGTCTTCAAACCGGATTTCCCTTCTTTAATTTTTTATAAGTTATTATATTTATAAGTTAATAATCTTACTTAAATTTAAAGGACTGGCAAAATTTATTACCTGTCATTAATCTTATTACTGTCTATTTATTTAAATAGTTCCTCAATAGTTCTTCAATTATTTCATCACGGTCAACTGTCCTGATCATGGTTCTGGCATCTTTATAACTGGTTATATAAGCAGGATCCCCTGATAGGAGGTAGCCTACTATCTGGTTGACAGGGTTATAACCTTTTTCTTCCAGGGCCTGATACACTTTCTCCAGAATATAACCTGTTCTATTATCATCCTCTTTACTGCGTTTAAATCTCATTGTTCTATCATTCATATTATCAACTGTCATAATAATCACATCCTTTTCTTCTATCTTCCTTAAAAAGGCACCATTATATTAATAATTCTATACTAATTTCCAAAACCCTGTTAACTTTGATGATTTGATATAATTCTTTTTCCTTCATCCAGGGCTTCCGTAATTTTATCAACCTTTTTTCCACCGGCCTGAGCCATATCGGGACGTCCTCCACCGCCACCACCGGTGACCCTGGCTACTTTGCCTATTAACTTGCCGGCATGAAAGCCCCTCTCCACAAGATCGTCAGTAACAACACTTACAAAAATAACTTTATTGCCCAGATTTGATGCCAGAACAATAATACCTGATTCCATTTTTTCTTTAAGTTTATCAGATAGTTTTCTTAGATTATCACTTTCAATTCCCTTCAATTCCGCGGTCAGGACTTTAACTCCATTTATCTTCTGAACTTCATCAACTAATTCATCCACCCGGGAAGTAGCTAATTGATCTTTTAGTGATTGTAATTTATTTTCTAATTCATTCTGTTCTTCCAGCAAACCAGACAACCTGCCAATAACTTCATCTGGAGAAGTCTTGAGGATACTACTAATCTTTTTTATTGTATTATCGTTTTTTCTGATATGTTCCAGAACACTTTTTCCTGTCAAGGCTTCAATTCTCCTGACTCCGGCCGCAACACTTCCTTCACTGACAATCTTGAAACTTCCAATTTCACCGGTTCTGTCTACATGGGTCCCTCCACATAATTCTATGCTATAATCCCCTATTTTTACCACTCTAACAATATGGCCATACTTTTCACCGAAAAGGGCAACAGCCCCCATCTCTTTAGCCTTTTCAAAGGGCATTTCCAGTATTTCTACCGGTAAATTTGATAAAATCTTCTCATTAACAGTATCTTCAATCCTGTTTATTTCTTCCTCAGTCAGGGGAGCATAATGACTGAAATCAAACCGCAGCCTGTCGGGAGCTACCAGTGATCCTGACTGGTTAACATGGTCACCCAGCACTTCTTTCAGTGTTTTATGGAGTAAATGGGTAGTTGAATGGTTTCTGGCTATGTTATAACGAAGTTCTTCATCAACCCTGGCTTCAACAACCTGGTCTATCCTGAATTCACCCTTCTCAACTTCAGTATAATGAACAGTTAATCCGCCCTTTTTTCTGGTATCATAAACCCGGGCTCTATGTTCACTGTCTATCAGAATACCCTTATCACCTACCTGACCACCACCCCGGGCATAAAACGGAGTAACATTAAGGATAATTTCTCCTTTTTCCCCATTATTCAAGGACTCAACAGGCTGCCCATCCTTAACAATGCCCACTATCCTGGTCGTATTTGACAGGGACCGATAACCGGTAAACTCAGTCTCACCGAGTTCCTCCCTGAGTTCTTTATAAATACCTTCCCCATCTGTTCCACTGAAACCAACATCGGCCCTGGCCTGACGGGCCCGTTCCCGCTGTTTTTCCATTTCTCTGGTAAAAACGTCTTCATCTACCTTATAACCATGTTCAGCCAGAACATCTCTGGTTAAATCCAGTGGAAATCCATAGGTATCATAGAGTTTGAAGGCATTTTTACCTGACAGGATTTTCTCTCCCTTATCTTTCATTTCTTCCATCATCTCATTTAAAATGTTTAAACCCTGTTCCAGTGTCTGGAAAAATCTTTCCTCCTCTGATTTGACTACAGAGCTAACATGTTCTTCTTTTTCTTTAAGTTCCGGATACCCACCGGACATAATATCGACAACAACAGGTACAATTTTATAAAGGAAGGGTTCCTCATAATTAAGTTTGCCACCATACCTCACAGCTCTTCTTAAAAGCCGTCTTATAACATAACCACGTCCCTCATTTGAAGGGAGAACCCCATCATGGATAGCCATTGTAACCGCTCTGATATGGTCAGATATAACCCTGAAGGGAACCCTCTGTCCCTCCGTATATTGAACTCCACTATCCTGGCTTACAAAGTTAATTATCGGTTTTAAGAGGTCTGTCTCAAAATTTGAATTGACCCCCTGAAGAAGGGAGGCAACCCTCTCCAGACCCATGCCCGTATCTATATTTTTCTGGGGCAGGGATAAATATTCCCCATCTTCTGTCCTGTTATACTGAGTAAAGACAAGGTTCCAGATTTCTAGAAACCTGTCCCCTTCACCACCAATTACATCTTCACTGGAATTTCCAAATTCTTCACCACGATCATAATGGATTTCAGAACAGGGACCACAGGGACCGGTTCCTATTTCCCAGAAATTATCCTTTTTACCCATTCTAACAATTCTGTTCTCAGGTACCCCAACTTTATCATGCCAGATTTTAAAGGCTTCATCATCATCTTTATATATAGTAATCCAGAGCCTGTTCTCCTCTAAATTTAGAACTCTGGTTACAAATTCCCAGGCCCATTCTATGGCCTCTTCCTTAAAATAATCTCCAAAGGAAAAATTGCCGAGCATTTCAAAAAAAGTCAGGTGTCTGGCTGTCTTCCCGACGTTTTCTATATCATTGGTCCTGATACATTTTTGGCTGGTTGAAATCCTGGTTTTGGGAGGTTTTTTCCTCCCATCAAAATATGGTTTAAAAGGAGCCATTCCCGCATTAATCCAGAGTAGGCTGGGGTCATTCCGGGGTATAAGTGGAGCACTCGGTAATACCAGGTGTCCTCTATCTTTAAAAAAGTCAAGGTATGCTTTTCTTAGTTCATCAGAAGTTGTAACCATGTCTACTCCCCCTTAAAGAAAAAGAATATGTATTTTCTGATATTTATTTAAATCATACTAGAAAACAGGGGCTTTGTCAACATAAACCATATCTACTCCTGACCACTCAAACCCTTAATAGAAATTATCTGTTCAATAAATATTTTAAAAATAACTTTTAAACTACCGGCAACAGGAACAGCAAAAATAAGCCCCCAGCCATCAAATATATCTGCACCTGCCAGGAGAACAAAAATAATCGTCAGGGGATGAAGGCCAACCCGGTTACTAAAAATTTTAGGTCCAATAATACTGCTTTCAACCTGTTGAATCAAAGAAAATAAGATGATGACACCAAAGGCCTTGACTGGAGATGATAAAAAAGCTATCATTACCGCCGGGATAGCCCCGATTACTGGACCAAAATATGGTATCATATTGGTTATCCCGGCCAGAATCCCCAGCAATAGATAAAATTTTACTTTAAACAACATCAATCCCAGGGTACTGAAGACACCAACAATAATACTGACCCAGATCTGGCCCCTTAAAAATCCCACAAAGATTTTACTTATTTCCCGACCACTTTTCAACACCGGTTTCCGGTACTTTTTGGGAACAATATTCAAAAATGAAGACTGGATCTCTTCATAATCTTTGAGGATATAATATGTAATAATAGGAGAGATAAACAAACTTACAATATAGGTAAGGGAATTTATTACCGATGTGGTCAGGTTTTCAATAAAATTAAGAATGAAATTTTCCAGTTTTGCCAGGGCCTGATCAATGACCTCTTTAATTACTTCAGGCAGATGTATCCGCCTGTATTCCCGGTTCACATACTCAACATACTTTTCGAGAGAATTAACATATTTAGGCAGGGTAACAGTTAATTCTTCAAGTTCCCTTATAAAGATTGGTAATATAAATATGCTGATGGAAATAAACAAGATTAAGACCACAAGTATTAATATATACAGGGCTGTAATCCGTGAAATATTTCTCTTTCGCAAAAAAGTTATTAGAGGGTTAAATAAATAGGCGAGAAAGGTACCAAAGACAAAAGGTAAAAGAACTTTTTTTATTAATAGTATAAAATAAATTATGCCCCCCAGTACCAGGAGCATAATTCCTATTTTTAATTCATTTTTATACCGTTTTAACAATCGCCCCAGCTCCTATCACAATCAGGTATTATCTTCCCTTAAATTTTTCAGGGCCTCCTCCAGTTGTGATATTTTTTTACCAAAATTAAGTTTACTGAGCATCTGGTCTGCAACATAAGCTTCTTCCTGTCCGGCCTTTTTCTGGACCTCTTCTTCAGGATTTCTGACCATCTCTTCCTTTTTTTCATTACCTCTCTCCCCGGGACCGACATATTTACCCTGTCCTTTTTTTTCCGAGTCTACCTTCTGAACACCTCCCCCGGAACCACCCTGGTCTTTATTTTCATCTTTAAAACCAATCATAACTTTTTCTTTAACTACCCTCCCTGACACTGTTGCGATTGTTATCCCAATAAGGCTTCCCAGTAACAGTCCGGCCATAAACTTTTTATTCAACACTTAAACCCCCTCTTCATCTAATAATAAGGTATCCTGTCCATAAATAAGGTTATTTGAAAGTGGCAGCAGGTTCCGCCCCTCCAATAAATCCTGAATTACCCCCTCGGTCAATTCAAAGCCAATAACACTGTTTTTGTTTTCATCAATAATTAAATCTTTTACTTTCCCTACCTCTTTACCGGAAGTTGTCATAACCCTTTCTCCAAAAATGGTATTATTCAGTGTCTGGAAGGTTTGTTCATTTTCCTCCACGGTATTGTGTTCTTCCCAGGGTTTTAAAAGGTCTTGACTCAAAACAGTTATGGCATCTTCTCCAATTCTATTAATATTATGTGTCTCCAGAAAATACTTATTCTTATTTCTTATAACAAAGCCTTTAACCAGGCCATCAAACTCACTAAAAATTATATCCTCTACCTCTCCAAGCACACGCCCGGTATTTATTTCCACAACCGGTAGACCAATAATCTCTATTCCTTTATACAAATTTCACCCCCCCTGTTCTGATAATATTTATATTATTCCCCCCGGTTATTTTTAATTATTAAGAGAATTACATAAAAAAATTAATAAAATATTATAACAATTGCTTCTAAATTGGAACCTGAAATATGAAAAGTCGTTATACACCGGGGAGTATACCCCGTGGAACAGCTATTTTTAACCCCGGGGAATTTTGACGGCCTCGTTGCCCCATATCCTGTTTTAATACTGGCTCCATCCCTGGGACACATTTAACACATAATTTTTAACTATACTATATTAGTTAAAAAAGGGAAACCAGATGGTTTCCCTGAAATACCTTGATAAAAGTAATCTACAGTAACATATTCATTATTATTTTTTACAGGATAACGTTATTTTGTCAAAATACCCTTTGAACCTTCATTATTTATCCCCACATAGACCCTGGGAACCTTACCCATTATAGTAACTTCGGTTATAGGTACATCTGTTTTCAGGCTAATCGTTTTTTCTGAAAAAGGAACAATTAATTTTAATTTAACATTTACTTCCATGTATATTTTATGGCGTGTCTGGTTTATCCCGGCAGACTCAAAAGTATCTCTAATAACCGGCGGCCGGGCAAACCCTACCGGTATAATTTTCACCTTAACCTTCGGTCCCAACCCTGCCAGAAGCTCTATACCCAGGACCCTTCCCAGTGGTATAGCTACAACATTGGAATTCATTTTATTCAATCTCTTCTGGATATTTAATGAAACCCTTGAAGAAAAGCTATTTATATAATTAATATTTGGTTGCATTAAAACCACATAACCTTCATCACTGACAACATAATTTATTATGTCTTCATACTTAATTCCTTCACATTCTTCATCCACCGCCCTGTTTATAGCAGTAGTTGCCAGGCCAACCGCTTCTACTTCAGCCAGACTTATAAAGGCGGGTGTCAGGGTTTTCTGAATAAAAACAGTAACCATGATTATCAATATTACGATAAATATAAAAAACTTAAGTAATATACCCCTTTTTAAAAACAAAGATATCCCCCCTCCTAACATATTATGCAGGAGGGGGGAAATAAGTTCTTAGTTTATTTTTAGTTTAATCCGGAAGTTTAATTTTAGCAAACCTTCTCTTGCCAATTCTAATAATCATTCCATCTTCTACTTTAATGTCCTCATTGATACTTTTATGTTTTTCATCATTTATGGAAACTGCTCCCTGTTTAATCATCCTGCGAGCTTCACTATTACTCTTAACAAGCCCTGTAGCCGCTATCAAATGAACAATCCACATCTTCCCATCTTCCAGATCTTTCTGCTCAATTATTACTTCCGGAATATCTTCAGGGAGTTTACCCTGGGAAAAAACCCGCTTAAACTCCTTTTCAGCTTCCCTGGCAGCATCCTGACCATGGTATTCAGTAACTATAATCCTGGCCAGCTCTTTTTTGAAATTCATTGGATTAACCCGGTCTTCTTCCATGCTCTTCTTCATTTCATTTATTTTATCTTCAGGCACATCGGTCAATAATTCAAAATACCTGGTTATTAAACTATCCGGTATGGACATAACCTTACCATACATGTCTTTAGGTTCATCGTTAATTCCAATATAATTATCAAGGCTTTTACTCATCTTGTTAACCCCATCCAGGCCTTCCAGGATGGGCATCATCATGATTACCTGGGGCTTCTGCCCGAATTCTTTTTGAAGGTGTCTCCCCACCAGTAAATTAAACTTCTGGTCAGTTCCTCCAAGTTCAATGTCAGCTTTTATGGCAACCGAATCATAACCCTGCATTAAAGGGTAAATAAACTCATGTATACTAATCGGTTTACCACTTTTATACCTCTGGGAGAAATCTTCCCTTTCCAGCATTCTGGCAACAGTATATTTAGAAGATAACTCAATAACATCAGATAAATTCAGGTCTGAAAGCCAATTAGAATTGAAAACAAGCTTTGTCTTATCGGGGTTAAGTATTTTGGAAAACTGTTCCCGATAGGTTTTAGCATTTTCCCTGACTTCTTCTTCTGTTAATTGTTTTCTGGTAACCGACTTCCCGGTAGGGTCTCCAATCATTCCGGTAAAATCGCCAATTATAAGGTATACCTCATGGCCTAAGTCCTGAAATTGTTTTAACTTCCTTAAAACAACACTATGACCAAGATGAATATCAGGTGCTGTGGGGTCCAGTCCCAGTTTTACCCGCAGGGGACGTCCTTCTTCTCTGGCTAGCTCTAATTTCTTTTTCAACTCCTTTTCTGTTATTAATTCACTAACCCCTCTTTTTAAAATATTTAGCTGTTCATTTATATCCAATATTTACACCTCCAATTATAATAAACACTTTTTATTTAAATTTTTCTATACAAAATATAACATGCAAATATATAACAAATATATAAATTGATAAAATGTAAAACATCAAAAACCAGACTATGTAACCATTTTCCCTATTTGGCAAGCCAGTTATTTCCCGGAATCAGAAAAATTCCATTAAAATTACCCGGGCTTATTAAAAGTAATTGGTTGTCACTATTTTTTATTTTAATTAAACAGGACTACAGAAATCACATGGTACCAAAACCCCTGAAGTAGTAAAATAGTTCTATTATGGTTAAAATAACAAATATTACATAATTTAACAAAAAGGATTTTTATCATGTTATCACTAATAAAAACATGATATGAATTAATATTTTCTTTATTATAACAGAACATGGGGGCCTCTAACAAGGGGTATTAAACTAAAGGTTTTTATGTTATAATATGTGATAGTGAGGGGAGGAAAGTTAATGGCCAAACAGAGAAAGAACTATATTTTTGCTACCATTATTTTGATTTTTGCTCTTATTTTTGGTCTTGTCATTGGATCTATAACCTGGATTATTAAAAATACTCCGGATATTACAAATTATAAAGGCCCCAATGAGGCCACTTTAATATATAGTGCTGATGGACAACTTTTAACCAAGCTTTACCGGGAAAACAGGGTCTACGTTCCCCTGGAAAGAATACCTGTTGACCTTCAAAATGCTATTGTTGCTATTGAGGATACTAAATTTTATGCCCATCATGGTATTGATTTCTGGGGAATTCCCCGGGCTTTAATAACCAATATCAAAGAAGGAAGAATAGCCCAGGGTTTTAGTACCATTACTATGCAGCTTGCTGAAAATGCCCTCTTCCATAGGCAACAGAGAACCTTTTACCGTAAAATTCAGGAAATTTATCTGGCCTTACAATTTGAAAGACTCTATACAAAACCTGAAATCCTTGAAATGTATTTAAATGAAATCTTTTTAGGACATAGTGCCTATGGTGTTGAGACTGCGGCCCAGCAATATTTTGGAAAACATGTCTGGGAGCTTGACTTAAGTGAGTGTGCTTTAGTCGCTGGACTCCCTAAAGCACCTAACTATTACTCTCCCTTTAATAACATTGATGCTGCCAAAACAAGGCGCAATGTAGTTTTAAACCGGATGTTAGAACTGGGTTATATTACCAGAGAAGAATATGAAAGTGCTCGAAAACAGGATATAATAATAAAGCCATCAGAACCGAAAAAAGAGAATACGGCCCCCTATTTTATCAGATATGTCAGGGACAGGTTAATAGACCGTTTCGGGGCCCAGATGGTTTATGGTGGTGGGTTAAAGGTATATACAACCCTTGACCTCGAAATGCAAAAAACAGCTGAATCTACCATTAAAAAAGCCATTGAAAATAAATACTTACCTACTGTTGAAAGGGATAATACCCCGGATAAATTACAACCCCAGCTGGCCCTGATTACTATTGAACCTCAGACCGGTGCCATCAGGGCTATGGTTGGAGGAAGAGGAAATGATCAATTTAACAGAGCAACCCAGGCCGTAAGACAGCCAGGCTCTGCTTTCAAACCCTTTGTTTATACAACTGCTATTAAACAGGGCTGGTCACCGGGGTCAGTTATCAATGATATGCCCATGTTGGCCCATAAAGAGCAGGGAGAACCCCTCTCCATCTGGCCCAGTAATTTTGAAGACAAATACCGCGGTTATGTTTCATTACGTACCGCCCTGAGATATTCTATAAATGTGGCTGCAGTTAAATTGATCAAACAGGTTGGGGTCAACAATACTATTAAAACTGCAGAAGAAATGGGGATATCCACCTTTCAGCCAGCCGACAATAAAGAATCACATCTATCACTGGCCCTCGGGGGGTTGAATAAAGGGGTCACCCCCATGGAAATGGCCTCTGCCTATGGTGTCTTTGCCAACAGAGGTATCTGGGTAGAACCCTATGTTATTACCAGAGTTATGGACCGGAGAAATAATGTAATCTATGAAGCCCATCCTGATAAAAAAATAGTGTTATCTGAGGATGTAGCTTATCTCATGACCAATATGCTGGAATCTGTTATTAGCGGTGGAACCGGATGGAGAGCCAGACTGGGAAGACCAGTAGCCGGTAAAACAGGAACAACCAATAATTATACAGATGCCTGGTTTGTTGGTTTCACACCAGATCTTGTCACCAGTGTCTGGATAGGGGAAGATAACCTCCATCCCATGGAATATGACCAAAAGGACGAGAACGGTAATTATCTATTTACTGAAAATGGCCGCCCCAAAATAATATCCAGTGCTGAAGCCGCCCAGCTATGGGGGAATTATATGCGCCAGGTAGTTAAAAATAGAGAGGTAAAATACTTTAATGTTCCTGATAATATCGTTAAGGCAGAGATTGACCCGGTAACCGGGTTGTTACCCAATAAATATACCCCCAGGGTTGTAAAAGAAATATTCCGTAAACACAATGTCCCTACCGAAGTTGAAAATCTACATGAACCCATAGTCACTGAAAAAATAGATAAAGAAAGTGGCCTTCTCGCCACACCTAACTGCCCACGGGAAAATGTTGTTGAATACAGTTACTTTGCCAGCAGTGGAATCAGGGTTGGACCTGCTACCATTGAATTCGGGGGAATTAAAAAGGAAAAAGATGAAGATGAAAATGAAGAAGAACAAATTCAGGAAGTAATTGAAGGAACCTATATTGTTGATAAAGGAGAGCCAGTACAAAAAATAAACCCGGAAACCGGGGTTCCCATAACAAATAACGGGCAGGTAATCTATGAAAGAATACCTACCCGTAAGTGTGACCTCCACGGTAATGGACAGCAGAATTTCTTTGATAACCTCTGGGATATGTTTAAATTTAATAATTAGGATTTGAGGTCAGCAATTGTCACCCCACTCCCACCTTCTTCCTGCCTTCCCAGGCGGTAAGAGGTGATGTGGGGGTTTTTTTCTAATACAGTATGAACAGCCTTCCTCAAAGCCCCGGTACCCTTACCGTGAATTATTTCTACCTGTTTCAATCCGGCCAGGAAAACATCATCAAGATATTTATCCAGTTTATGCTGGGCTGTTTCATAACGTTCTCCTCTAAGATCAAGGGTAGGAGAAACCCGGCTTTTTTTCTTGACCTGATAGGAATGAAAGAGTTCGTCCTTAGTATCATCAGGTATATCAATTTTCGCTACTTCATCCAGCCCTGTAGTTACTTTCATAATACCGGCCTGGATAACAGCCTCTCCTTTCTCCCGGTCAACAGAAATAACCTCACCCTTCTGACCAGTTTTTTTCAACCTGACCTGGTCACCACAGGATATTTCTTTAACCCGGGTCCGGCCATCTTTGTTCTGTCTTTTTTCACTAATTTCTTTTTCGGTTTCCTTAAGATTCAAATTGATTTCATTCTCAACCCTGTCTATATCAGACCTGGAAGCAAATTCTTTATTCTTTAACCGGCGTAAAATCTCTTTGCTCTCTTTCCTGGTCTTTTTAATTATCTGTAAAGCCTCTTCCCGGGCTTCTGTTATTAACTTCTTTTTTCTCTTCTCAAGATCGGTCAATAAAGAATCATACTTCTGTTCCTTTTTCTTTACTGCCTCCAGCCTTTCTTCTATTTCTATTTTTAATTGTTCATATTTTTTCCGTTCTTCATTTAAATCAGAAATAATATTTTCAACCTTAATATCATCCCCGCTCATTAACTCCTTACCATCTTTAATTATATCATGGGGTAAACCCAGCTTCAGGGCAATCTCAAAGGCATTACTTCCACCGGGAATCCCCATAAGGAGCCGGTAGGTTGGTTGAAGGGTTTCCATATCAAATTCAACAGAAGCATTTTCAACACCATCCTGGGAGTAAGCATAACTCTTTATTTCACTGTAATGAGTTGTGGCTATAGTAGTTACTCCCCTTTCCCTTAAATGTTCCAGGATGGCCACCCCGAGGGCAGCCCCTTCGCGAGGATCTGTACCAACCCCGATCTCATCCAGAAGAACCAGGCTTCTGGCATCAGCCTTACCTAAAAACCGCTTAATCCGGTTAATATGGGATGAAAATGTACTCAAATTCTGTTCTATACTTTGTTCATCTCCAATATCGGCATAAACTCCATTAAAAATAGAGATAACCGTTTCCTCTTCTGCAGGTATATGAAGGCCTGCCTGGACCATTAATACAAATAACCCAACAGTTTTAAGTGCTACGGTCTTACCACCGGTATTGGGACCGGTAATAACCAGGGTTTTAAACTCATTGCCAACAGTTATATCAATTGGAACGGGTTTGACTTTAAGTAAAGGATGGCGTCCACCTCTTATATTAATAAAACCCTTATCATTAATTCCAGGTTCTATACCTTCTATTTCAATACTGAACCTGGCTCTGGCAAAATCAACATCAAGAAGGGAAACCATCTCCAGATTATCACTCAGATCCCGGGTGTGTTCTTTAATATTTTCACTCAACTTTTTCAATATCCTGTATATTTCCTGTTCTTCGGCTCTTTTCAATTCCCCGAGTCTGTTATTAAGCTTTACTATAGCCATTGGCTCCATAAAATAGGTAAGTCCACTTGTTGATTGATCATGAACTATTCCAGAAAAAGTGTTCTTGTAACTGCTTTTAACAGGGACAACATACCTGTTTCCTCTGATGGTAACCAGCTTATCCTGAAGCATTTCCTGATACCTTGTATTATTTATTATAGAATTGAGCTTATCATTTATTTTACCCTCAATTCTATCCATCTCCCGCCTTATACTTCTGAGCTTTCTACTGGCAGAATCCTTTATCTCCCCATGTTCATCTATACATCTATTAATTTCATTCTCTAATTGTTTTAAAGGGGTAAGTCTATCAAATTTTTCAGTAATAATGCTATAAATATCCTGCAACTCATCATCTATTCCTGTTCCTATTTCCCGGGAATATTTTTTTAATTCCCTGACCCCTTCCAGGGTTGACCTGACATCCATGACTTCTTTTACACTTAAAACTATTCCCTTATCAGCTTTTTCAATTATCTCCCTTAAATCTCTGATACCGCCAAAGGGAGGCCGTCCATACTCTTCAAGAATTTCACGGGCAGAGCTGACTTCCCGTAATTTATTTTTCACATAATTAAGGTTATCGACCGGTTGTAGTCTGGATATAATTTCCTTTCCAATGATGGTTGCTGCAAATTCCTGAACACGGTCTATTATTTTATCAAATTCCAGTATTTCAAGGGAGCTTTCCTCCACCTTAATCCCTCCTTAATAATTCCTGTAACTCTTCTGCATTCATGGTATTAATAACATCTTCTCTTTCAAGCCAGCCTCTCCGGGCTACAGCAACCCCGAGGGACATATTATTCAATTCTTCAAGGTGATGGGCATCGGTATTAATCACCAACTTAACTCCGACCTCTTTAGCTTTCCGTGCAAGAACATCATCGATATCAAGCCTATCCGGGGAAGAATTTATTTCAAGACAGGTATTGGTTTCAGATGCAACCTGAATTATCCTGTCCATGTCAATCTTATAGGCGTCACGTCTTTTTAGAAGCCTTCCCCTTGGATGCCCTATAGCATTAACATGAGGGTTTTCCATTGCCTTAATTAGCCGTGACGTCATCTTATCTCTATCCATGTTAAAAGCGGTATGAACCGATGCAATTACAAAATCAAGGTAAGATAACACCTCATCACTATAATCAAGACTACCATCTTTATTTATATCTACCTCTATTCCCTTAAAAATAATTATATCATCATATTCCTCCTGAAGTTTATCTATTTCTTCAATCTGCTTAAATAATCTGTCAACACTCAAACCACTGGCAACCTTTAAAGAACGGGAATGGTCTGTAATAGCCAGGTATTCATATCCCTTCTTCCGGGCAGCTTCAATAATCTCCCTGATACTAAAACCACCATCACTGTAGCTGGAATGAATATGGAGATCACCCTTTATATCCCTTAAATTTATAGAATCAGGCAGGCAATTTTTAAAACCGGCTGTTATTTCACCCCGGTTTTCCCGGAGTTCAGGGATAATATAACTGACCCCGAGGGTAGTATAAATTTCTTCTTCATTTTTAACCTTGATTTTGCTGGAATCCTTATATAAACCCTTAATTGTTAATTGATACCCGGCATCATCAGCTATGGTTTCCATTTTCTGGACATGGTCTTTAGAACCTGTAAGATAGAATAGATAAAAACAAAACATATCTGGAGGCACAATAAAAACCTTAATTCTTATATCATCCTCAAAGGTAAGTAAATATCCATTCTCTTCTTTTTCCTCTATACTTTTTGCAAACGATAACTTCCTTAAGTATTCAAGAACAGATTCCTTTTCCTTACTGGCTACAAGTATTTCCAGAGAATTTACCAGTTCTTTTTTTCTTCTCGCCTCTCCTGTCATTTTGACCCGGGATACTCCGGGGCATTTCTTAATATACCTTTTCAGCTCATCCAGTATCCCCAATGCTTCCTTGAGAAGGTAAGTATTTTTAAAAGACTCATATTTTTCAATTTTATTTTTAAGGTTTTCTTCTGTTTTCACACCAAAGCCTTTTAACTTCCTGGCTTTACCAGTATTCAAAGCACTTTTTAGTTCCTCAAGGTTCGTAACCCCAAGTTCATTAAAAAGCTGGTATGCCCTTTTTGGGCCAAGACCCGGTATCTTAATAATTTCAAGTAACCCCCCGGGTAATTCTGCCTTTAACTCCTCAAGTTCAGGGGAATACCCCTTTTCCATAATCTCTTTAATACTTCTTGCTATCCCCTCCCCGACCCCGGGTATATTCCTTATCTTACCCTCACGGGCCAGATCCTGAATATTATCAGACATATTTATTAACTGACGGGAAGCATTATAGTATGCCCTTACTTTAAATTTATTCTCACCCTTTAATTCCATAAGTTTTGCCAGTTCCTTCAAAATACGGGACACTTCTTTATTGGTTAATTGATACATTTTATCTTACCCCCTGAAAAAAATAAGACACCATAAATAAAGGCCATGAACTAAATTCATGGCCCAAAAATCTGAGATAATCGCTGTTTAACCAGTGGAGTCATCTCAAGCAGACTCCCGGCCAGAACCGACCTGTTAAGCAATTCTGTTATTCCCTGATACGGTATCTGGGCCAGAAAGAGAACCAGAAAATAGGTTAAAATACCGGCTTTTAACAGCCCTAAGGCTGCACCGGCTACCTGGTCAACCGGACCCAGAAACAGGGCATTCATAATATTTTTTAAGGCTCTCCCGAGTAACTGTATTATAATATTAACAAAAACAAATAAAAGAGAAAAACTAATGAATTGCATTATCTGATCAGAAAAATCCAGATATGGAAGCAAGTACTTTTGAAAAGGTTGGTAAAATTTAATTGCAATCAAGAGGGCCAGTATTAGTCCCACCACAGTACTTGTCTGTTTGATAAATCCATTATTATATCCCCTGAGGACAAAATAAAGGAAAACTACCAATATTAATATATCTAGAATTGTTATTTGATTCAACTACTGGTCGACCTCCTCCAGCAACGAAATTAGTTCTTTTTGTTCTATTTCCATTTCATTAATCTTATTTTGGAGTTTTTTATTTTCCTCTCTAAGATTATTTATTTCCTTAATTCTGTCACGATATACCTTTTTTAATTTATAATACTCATCAGCCATATTAATTAGTGTCAACCCTGTAATTCTCCTTCGGGGTAAACCAGGATAGGCCCTGGTTATAGCCTCTCCGATATCATTAATGTACTCTATGAGTTTATCAATATATTCCTCGGTAACATCAGCTACAACTGTCATCTCTTCACCGAGTACATTAACCTTATATTTTTTTGCTTTCCCCTTACTGGACTTGTCCCCGGTTGGCATGGTGTTCATCCTCCACAAGTTATTTTTACCCTATTATTAAATTCCCTGTTACTTCCCAAATTCCTGCTTATATAATAAAATTAGTAAACCCCTACCTTTTATATCAAAAATCCCCGCCTGTTAAAAGCGGGGATATTGAAAATACCTTACTGGGTACAAGAGCCTAAACTCCTCTTATTTCTGCCCCAAATTTATCTTTAAGCTGATCCATAATAGAGTTAAACACTTCATTAACTTCATCATCTGTTAAGGTTCTGTCATGGGCCTGGAATACAAGTTTAAAGGCCAGACTTTTATAACCTTCTGGAATTTGTTTTCCCTGATAAAGGTCAAACAGGCCAGCTTTCTTCAATAATTTCCCACCATTTTCCCTTATCAATTTCAAGAGAGACCCGGCAAAAACTTCATTTTCTACAACTACAGCCATATCCCTTTCAACAGCTGGATACCTGGGTAGTTGTTCATATTGTCTATCAAGGTCAGCTTCTTCTACTATGGTTTCAAAATCAAGCTGAAATACGGCTGTTCCAGACCTGAGATTAAATCTATCTGCAATATCTGGCATTAATTCCCCCATAATGCCTATCCTGGTATCCCGGTAATATATTTCAGCAGTTCGTCCAGGGTGAAGGAAGGGTAATTTTGAAGGTGTAAAATCAAGCCCATCAAGACCGAGCTCCCGCAGATAATCCACAACAACCCCTTTCAGGTAAAAGAAATCAGGGGCTCCAGTTTTCCAGGGATCATCGGTTTTACCCATACAGCCTCCTGCCAGCACAACCCTTTCCTCTGGTCGTTTTTTCTCTTTAATCCTGGTGAAAATCTTACCCAGTTCATAAACAGACATGGTTTCAACCTGTCGTTTTGCATTATTAGAGAGGACTTCAATAATACTGGGTAATAATGAGGTCCTTAAAATACTCAAGGCTTCATTCAGTGGATTTTTTACTTTGACCCAGTTTCTCAGGGAACTATCTTCAGGAATATCCAGATCATCATAAACCTTTTTCCCGGTAAGACTGAAAGTTATAACCTCATCTAACCCCATGGCAGACATATAGTTACGGGTTATATCTTCCAGGTGCTGTTTATAAGTCTTCCTTCCTCGCTGTTTACTCTCCGGCCTGGTCACCGGTATATTATTATACCCATACATCCGGGCTACTTCCTCAATTAAATCTGCTTCCCTTTCAATATCACTGCGGAAGGAAGGTACCATTACTTTTAAAGATTTTGAATCCCGTTCTTCTACTTTGAATTCCAGTCTAGTTAACATATCTTCTATTTCAGTTTTATCAAGATTAAGACCGAGAATTTTATTGACATACCCGGTATCGAGATTAATTGCATGCAATCTACGAGGTTCAGGGTAAACATCTACAATGCCCCTAACAATTTCACCACCTGCATATTTTTGCATTAAATAGGCAGCCCGGTTACTGGCAGCAATTACACCCTCAATGTCAACCTCCCTTTCAAAACGGTGGGAAGCCTCACTGGGAAGGGCGAATTTTTTTGCAGTTTTCCTGATATTTACCGGGTTGAAGTAGGCAGATTCAAGAAATACAGTAGTAGTATCATCACAAACTTCACTATTGGCTCCACCCATGACCCCGGCAAGACCCAGGGCTTTTTCGGTATCGGCAATTACCAGGACTTCTTCATCAAGTTCACGCTCTTTATTATCAAGGGTAATCAGTTTTTCCTGTTCTTTACCCCTCCTGACAATTATTTTCTTATCAATCTTATCATAATCAAAAGCATGGAGTGGCTGGTTATATTCGAGCATTACGTAATTGGTGATATCTACAATATTGTTAATGGGCCTGATTCCGGCCGCCCGGAGACGGGCCTGCATCCACCGTGGTGAAGGCCCTATTTTTATATTTTTAATAACCCGGCCAGTATAACGGGGACATAAATCTTTATCTTCAACCTCTATAGAAATATAGTTTTCAATACTCTCAGATTCAGACTCAACCAGGTCAGTATCTGGTTTTTTAATTTCATTACCCAGAACCGACTTTATCTCCCGGGCAATCCCTAAAAGTCCCAGACACCTGGCATAATTGGGAGTTAAATCCAGTTTGAGAACATACTCATCCAGATGTAGATAATCAATAATATCGGTACCCACTTCGGCATCTTCATCAAGAATCATAATTCCACTGGCCCTTTTTTCACTTAGGCCGAGCTCGTCAATTGAGCAAATCATACCATAGGAGTTTTCTCCCCTCAATCTGGCTTTTTTGATTTTCAGGCCACCGGGTAGGGTTACACCGACGGGAGCTACCGGTACTTTTATACCCTCTTTTACATTTGGAGCACCGGTTATAATCTGTAATAACTCCTGTCCGGTATCTACTTCACAAATTACCAGTTTATCTGCATTGGGATGAGGTTTTACTTTTTTAATTTCACCGACAATAATTCCTTCAAGGCCTTCCCCCATATATTCAATTCCTTCAACCTCAAGGCCAAGCATTGTTAATTTATCTGCCAGTTCCTGTGGGGAATATTGAAAATCTATGTATGATTTAAGCCAGTTAACAGGTACTCGCATCTCTAACCACCTTCCTTTATCTATGTTTTTATATGTTAAATTATATGTTCATGTTATATATTCGTTAAATTTTCATATTGGAAAATACAAATAATTAATATTTATCGAATATTTGTTTTAAACCTAATTATTTTTATTAAAATCTTGAATCAGGGCTTAATAAAACATATATTTAAAACTGGTCAGGTATTTAAAACTTTTCAGGTCTAAATAAACCTCAAGTTAAAACTGATGTAAAAACCTACGGTCATTTTCATATAACAACCTGATGTCATCAAGCTTATATTTCAGGATAGCAATCCGATCCAGGCCCATTCCAAAGGCAAATCCACTATACTTAACCGGGTCAATTCCAGCCATTTCCAGGACATTGGGGTGGACCATACCAGACCCCATAATTTCCAGCCAACCTGTCCGGGAACAGAGGCTACACCCTTCACCATGACATACATTACAGGACACATCCACCTCGGCACTGGGTTCTGTAAAGGGGAAATAACTTGGTCTAAACCTGATTTTACTATCCTTTCCAAAAAGGGCATGAACAACAGTCTCAATGGTCCCTTTAAGATCACTAAAGGAGATATTTTCATTAATAACCAGACCCTCTACCTGATGGAAGATTGGGGAATGAGAAGCATCCAGCTCATCAGCCCGGTAAACACGACCAGGTGCAATTACCCTGATGGGTGGGTTTTGCTTAGCCATTGTCCTTATCTGAACTGGGGAAGTATGGGTTCTTAAAAGCAAATCATCGTATAAATACAGGGTATCCTGTAAATCCCGGGCCGGATGGTGGGCTGGAATATTTAAAGCCTCAAAGTTGTTATACTCACTCTCAACTTCTGGTCCTTCAGCAATAGTAAATCCAAGTCCAATAAAAATATCTTTTATTTCATCTATAACCTGATTTAAAGGATGTCTATGACCCACTTCGGGCCTGACCCCGGGCAGGGTCACATCAATTTTTTCCTTTTCAAGCTTTCTCTGTTTGGCCAGTTCTTCTAATTCAGCCTTTTTCTTAATAATTATATTATTTAATTTATTTTTAAGTATATTGGCCTTCTTTCCTATAACCGGCCTCTCTTCGGCAGGAATTTTTCCCATCTGCCTTAATACTGAAGTTATTTCTCCCTTTTTACCAAGATACTTTACCCTTAGTTGTTCCAGGTGATCCAGGTCTTTTACATCCTGAAACTCTTTTTCTGCCTTTGTCTTTATTTCTTCTAACTGTTTTTTTAAATCCATGCACGTAACACCTCCACTTTATTTAAAAAATAATTATCAATATTTTTTTACCAATATAAAAAATCAGGAATCCAGTATCACCAGAACAAAAATATAGAAAACCCTGAGTTATATTAAATACTTCTTTTCTATGTCTTTAAATACCTGTAAACATTAAAAAATCTCTCATCCCAAGGGACGAGAGATTCGTGGTACCACCCTAATTATCTGCTAAAAACAGATCACTTATTTAAATAACGGAAAGCAGGGAATAAAATGCTTCCCGGTAAGGCCTACTAAAGGTTCAGCCCACAGCTCCAGAGGGAACTTCATTATCTATCACCTTAAGGTTGCTTCCAGTCTACGACAACCTCTCCCTGAAAAGGTTTCAGATAACTACTCTCTCTTTCATAGCCTTTATTATATATAATTTTTTTGCTTATTTTTCTTTTTAATCAAGTTAAACTGTTTATATGCTAAATATGCATTTATTGAACCCGTCTCTTCAAATATCCTCCAAAAAAATGTTGCGGTCAACCCCAATTAAGACCACACCCTTTCAAGAGTTAAGTATTGTTCACTTCACTTTTGATTATACCATACCAGAAACTGCTTGACAAGGAATAAAATAAATTAATAAAAAAATTTCTGAATCTTCATTACTTATGTTATTAACCGTTGCTATGCCTGCATTTAACAACTATATCATATAGTACAATAGCTGTTGATACTGCCGCATTTAACGAGTCAATATTTCCCATTAATGGTATCTTAATCTTTATGTCGGCCAGGGATAATAATTCCTCTCTTATACCTCTGGCTTCATTCCCGATAACAAGCATAAGGGGTTCTTGATAGTCTATCTCATGGTAAAATTTACTTGTATTTAAATCAGTGCAAATCAATTTATAATCAGGGTATTCGTCCCTGATTTTCTGCAACCTTTTAAAGGAAACCCCTGTTAAGATTGGTATACTAAAAATAGCACCCATACTGGCCCTGATAACTTTGAGGTTATAAATATCAACACTACCCTTCAGGCAAATTATTCCTTCAATACCGGCAGCAACGGCAGTTCTAATAATAGTTCCCATATTCCCCGGGTCCTGAATCCTATCAAGGATTAGAATAATACCTCTATTCCTGTTATGAAATAGGATATTAGCCCCGGACCGGGGCACGTAAGTAATGGCTGCTATTCCCTGGGGATTTTCAGTATCAGCCACATTATAAAGCAGTTTTCCGGTAACAAAATGGACAGGAATGTGGTCTTTAAATTTTCTTATTATTTCTTCACCTTCATCTGTCTTAGCAAAATAAGGTGTCATAAATATTCTATCAAACCGCGCCTTTCCGCAGGCCTCCATGATTAACCTATAACCCTCAAGAATAAACTTGCCTTCTTTCTTCCTGAAGGACTTATTATAAAGCTTTTTTAAATATTTAAAGTTTTTATTATCACTACTTTTAATTACTTCTTTCATAATCTGGACACCGCCAGTCAAATAATTAAAAGGAAAATTAAAATGATTTAAACTAAATTAAAATCATAACACTTAAAAGTTAAAACTTTAAAAGTAAAAACCCGGGGTTAAACACCCCCAGGCTTTATATTACATGCCTAATTCTTTTTTAGCTATAGCAGCAAGTTCACTGAAGCTTTCTTTATCCTTTATAGCCATATCGGCCAGCATCTTTCTGTTAATCTGGATGTCAGCCTTTTTTAAACCATGGATAAATTTACTGTAAGAAATCCCTTCCTGACGGGCTGCAGCATTAATCCTGGTTATCCATAATTTACGGAAGTCCCTTTTCCGGGCCCTCCTGTCTCTATATGCATAGTGCAGTGACTTCATAACAGCCTGGTTGGCTGGACGGAACAACTTACTTCTACCACCAAAATAACCTTTAGCCATTTTTAAAATCTTTTTTCTTCTCCTGCGTGCTTTATAACCTCTTTTTACGCGTGGCATGTCCTCTCACTCCTTTCAGTTTTCTACAAACTAGCCTGTTTTTATATTAATTTTTTTTACCGCTTATAATAGGTCTTATGCAGTACTGTTGATTTCCTGAGATTTCTCTTTCTCTTACCGGTCTTTTTAGTTAAAAGATGGCTATGATAAGCCTTATTACGTTTAAGTTTCCCTTTGCCGGTTTTCTTTATTCTCTTGGCAATACCCTTATGGGTTTTAAGCTTAGGCATATTTATCCCTCCTTATTTATCACTAATTGGAGTCAATACCATGATCATGTTGCGGCCTTCCATTTTGGGCTTGCTTTCCACTACTCCCAGATCTTTTACTTCATCGATCAATCTGTTCATCAGGTCATAACCTAACTGTTTGTGCATTACCTCCCGGCCCCTGAAACGAATTCTTACTTTTACTTTATGCTTATTTTTCAGAAACCTTTTAGCCATTTTAGCCTTAACGTTAAAATCATGGTCTTCGATTTTTACTCCCATCTGGACTTCCTTAACATTCATTACATTTTGTTTCTTTTTAGCTTCTTTGGCTTTTTTGGCCTGTTCATATTTATACTTCCCATAGTCCATGATTTTACATACAGGTGGTCTGGCCTGAGGAGCTACTTCCACTAAATCCAGTCCCTTATCCTGGGAAATTCTCAGTGCCTCCTGGATTGGTTTAATACCTATTTGTTCTCCATCTGGGTTAATTACTCTAACTTTTCTAGCCCTAATCTGGTCATTGACCCTTAAATCTGTATTGATTTTCTATGCACCCCCTAATAATTTTAAAACAAAACATAAAAATAAAGCAGATGGTAGAAACCACCTGCTTTAAGTACATAGCCAGTCGGGTTGAGTTTAATAAATAACTCCACCTCAAATACTAACTATTAACCAATAATCCCGGGGATTACTGGTGAGAAGCAGGTGTGCTTCTACTTTATTTTCTGTATTAGTATAACACACGTTAATCTGTTAGTCAACGGTTTTATCCATATTTCTTTTCTATAAAATTTTCTTCCATTCCATCGGGTATCACAGCCCTGATGATTTACTGCCAGCCAAGGCTTCTGTAAGAACTGAAAGGACAGTGAAATGCAAATCATCACCCGGTTTGCGACTAAAAAATCAATAAATCCTTAATGACTCTTTTCTTCAACCTCCCTGACTATTTTCTCCTTAAATTCTTTAATACTTATTGCCCCGAGATCTCCTTCCTTTCTATCACGAACCGAAACAGTTCTATTTTCAACTTCTCTGTTCCCGACAATTAACATATAGGGTATTTTTTCCATCTGGGCCTGGCGTATTTTATACCCCAGTTTTTCATTGGTATCATCTACCTCGACCCTGATACCTGCTTCCTTAAGAATTCCCTTGACCTCATAAGCATAATCTACCTGATCATCGGAAACAGGAATTATTTCAACCTGAACAGGGGCAAGCCATGTTGGAAAAGCACCGGCATATTTCTCAATCAACATGGCCAGTGTTCTTTCATAACAACCGACTGAAGTCCGGTGAATAACATAGGGGCGTTTCTTTTTGTTATCCTTATCAATGTAGGTCATATCAAATCTTTCTGGCAGGGCGAAATCTATCTGAACGGTAATTATAGTATCTTCTTTTCCGTGTACATTCCGGAACTGAATATCAAGTTTTGGTCCATAAAACGCTGCCTCTCCTTCAGCCTCAACATAATCTATATTTAGTTTATCTAAAATGTTCTTCATCTTATCCTGTGATTCTTCCCAGGCAGTGGGATTATCTATATATTTTTCTCTATTATCGGGGTCCCACTTAGAAAAGCGGTACCAGATATCATCTTCAATTCCCAGAGTCTCCATCATATAATTAATAAGATTAACTACACCCCTGAACTCCTCTTCTAACTGTTCTGGAGTACAGATGATATGGCCTTCCGAAATTGTAAACTGACGCACTCTAATCAAACCATGCATTTCTCCTGAGGCCTCATTCCTGAACAGGGTTGAGGTTTCAGAATACCTCAGGGGCAGGTCACGATAACTCCTCAGTTTTGAATTATATATCATAAACTGGAAGGGGCAGGTCATCGGACGCAGGGCCAGTACTTCATCATCTTTTTCTTCATCACCGAGGATAAACATATCTTCTTTGTAATGGTCCCAGTGGCCTGATATCTTGTAAAGATCACTTTTGGCCATATATGGAGTTTTGGTCAACTGATAACCCCTTTTCTCCTCTTCATCTTCAACAAACCGCTGCAAAATCTGAACCACCTTGGCTCCTTTTGGTTTTAACAGGGGTAAACCCTGGCCAATTGATTCCTCTGTCATGAAAAGATCCAGTTCCCGCCCTAATTTATTATGGTCACGTTTTTTGGCTTCTTCTAGCATTTTCAGGTGTTCTTCAAGCTGTTTTTTCTTCTGAAAAGCGGTTCCGTAAATACGCTGTAACATCTTATTATTTTCATCACCACGCCAGTAAGCCCCGGCAGCATTGAGAAGTTTAAAGGCCTTAACTTTACCGGTTGATGGTAAATGGGGACCACGGCAAAGGTCGATAAATTCACCCTGGTGGTATAAACTGACATAATCATCTTCCAGTTCTTCAATTAATTCAACTTTATAAATTTCTCCCTTCTCTTTCATTAATTTAAGGGCTTCATCTCTGGAAACCATTTCTTTTTTAATGGGCAAATCTTCTTTAATAATCTTTTCCATTTCCTTTTCAATTTTTTCCAGATCTGATGGTGAAAAACTTTCTTCAACATCAAAATCATAATAAAATCCGTTTTCGATAGTTGGCCCTATACCCAGTTTTACGTTCTTATACAACCTCTTTACAGCCTGGGCCAGGATATGAGCAGTAGTATGCCGGTAAATATCCAGACCCTCTTCAGAGTCAATAGTAACAATAGAAATACGGGCATCATTTACTAATGTTGTATCCAGATCCACCAGTTTATCATCAACGTTACCGGCAACAGCAGCCCGGCCCAATCCCTTACCTATACTGTAAGCAACTTCTTCAATAGTAACACCCGGGTCATATTCTCTTACTGAACCATCTGGTAATGTTACTTTAATTTTCTCCATTCTGTCATCCCCCTTTTCTTTTTATTTAAACATGCAACTGCTAAGTCCCTTAATATAAATTATAAACAATAAAAAAAACCCTTTTCCATCTACTATAGAGACGGAGAAGGACCGCGGTTCCACCCTAATTGGTTATGATAATCCATAACCCTCTTAGAAAAGTAACGGTTTTTACCGGGCAGGAATACTGGTTTTAATAACGTTCCTCCTGCCAGCTCAGAGGTGGTCTTCAGATAAGTCTCACCCGGGGTGCTTTCAGCCGGTGACACCCCTCTCTTTTGAATGATAACCTACCCTACTCTCCTCGTCATAGCCGTTAAATTCTGTAATTTTATAATATTATATTACTTTGTTCCGGGCTTGTCAAGGTTAAAAATTGAAAAATAAAAGTAACAAAGCCTGTCCCAGTCCCACGATAAAACCAAGAACTCCACCGAAAAGTTCAATATGTTTTAATTCACGGGAAGATATTTTTAAAACAATATCTTCCAGTCTTGTTAAAGGAAAAGACTCAATTTTTTCCTGAACAAGCCTGCCAAAGTTAGTTTTGTTTACAACCGTATCATGAAAATCATTTACCAATCTATCCAGATTTTCTTTCATTTCTTCTTCAATAAATTCAGAAATATAATTCTTCATTACCTGTTTAAAAGAATCAGGGATAAACCCGGGCAATTTGTCGTCTACTTTTTCATTTATTAATCTTCTTAAGATATCTAATACATCCTCTTCAAGCTGAAGTTCATTGACCCTGCTTAATAAATATTCTTTAGGAAGGAGTTCTTCTTCAATTGCCCGGGCTACACTTTCTGCCAGCTCCATTTTCCGTCGTGGTAAAACACCCTGAATAGTAACCGGTATAAAAGGAATTTTCACCGGATTATAAGGCCTGAAAAGCATTTTAACAGCCAGATAATTTGTAATCCAACCTATTAATGCTCCAACCACTGGTAAAATAATAAATCCACTAATCATAGATATCTATCCTCAATTATGATATATATAAATAACTATTCGGGTAAACAGAGGTTTAATAACATTATTAATATAACACCAATATAAACAAAAATCAAATTATTCTTTTTTGCATCTGGGCTGGCAAAGGTAACATCCCTGGCATATACTTACCCTCTCACCAAAAATACTCTTTACTGTTTTTTCTACTTCAGCATCGTCAAAATGGAGTAAAATCTTCTCCGGGGCAATATTAATCAAAGCACTTACCAACAGATCTTCATATTCTACTTCTCCATCAAACATATCTACCAGATAACCTTCAAGGTATTCGTTTTTTATAATATTCTCATTACTATCCATTATTTGAAAAGACCCATCTGTTTCCTGTAACACATTTACAAGTCCAATGCGTGGTTCCTGAATTTCAACAAAATACCTGAGTAATTCAATAAATTCATTGTATTCTTTTTCAATTACAAATTCATCTACAGCTCTTTCCACTGCCAGTTTAAGGTCATCAAGGTAATTTTTTAACCTGAAGCGGACAAAACCTTCAACATTTAAATCGCTATTTTTATTCAGATAATTAATTATCTGGGCCACAATTTCTTTTTTTCTAACTATTTTGTTAAGGGATTTATTATTTTTATCTTCCCTTTTATTTAAATGTTTAAAAGCAAGTTTTTCTATCCGGGCCCTTTCATCGGGACTAAATTGCTGGTATTTATGTTTGATTATCCTGTTTATAAATTTCTTCTCAAGTTCATTAACGACAACATCGGCAATAATATCAGCTAAATACCTTAAATTACCAACAGAACTTGATTTATCAAAATCTATCTGGAATAAGGTATAATCTTTGCTTCTATTTTCAGCAATCATAAAATCTACCCCGGAGTGATTTAAATCCTGTAACTTTGTTTTAATCTCATTAGTACAATCTAAAGTAGATATAATAATTCCCATCTGACTTCACCCCTTTGTGTATATATTATTATATGAACCACATAATATTTGTATACAACTATGGACGGGGTGATATTGTGGTAAATTATAATGATATTTATGATGACAAAATATTAAAAAAAGTTGCAGAATCCTGTCCTGAATTTAGCTCTGCATACGATTCACCTTTTGCCAGTGCCGGGAGTCTTGTTGCCAGCCAGGATGGTCTCGGAGACAGGATATGTAACGAATGTACCCACTGGAATCAGGGAACATGTTCTATTTTCCAGAAGCATAAAGACAAGTATCAATAAAAAAATCCCCTGATAAGGGGATCGATACAAAAATGGTGTGGGTAAGTGGATTCGAACCACTGACCTCTACGATGTCAACGTAGCGCTCTGACCAGCTGAGCTATACCCACACGTTACAAATTATTATTTTTGTGTTTTTTAGTGGTGCCGGGGGTCGGACTCGAACCGACACGGGCGAAAACGCCCACCGGATTTTAAGTCCGATGCGTCTGCCAGTTCCGCCACCCCGGCATATCTCTGGAGGCGGCACCCGGATTCGAACCGGGGAATAAGGGATTTGCAGTCCCCTGCCTTACCACTTGGCTATGCCGCCATAGTGGAGCGGGAAACGGGTTTCGAACCCGCGCCTTCTCGTTGGCAACGAGACGCTCTACCACTGAGCTATTCCCGCATAAAAATGGTGGTGAGAGGCAGAATCGAACTGCCGACACGAGGATTTTCAGTCCTCTGCTCTACCAACTGAGCTATCTCACCACTCTGGCGGAGGTGACGGGATTCGAACCCGCGGTCTCCGGCGTGACAGGCCGGCGCGTTAAGCCAGCTACGCTACACCTCCATATTTATGGTGGGCGAAACAGGACTCGAACCTGTGGCCCCCTGCTTGTAAGGCAGGTGCTCTCCCAACTGAGCTATTCGCCCTAACAGCACAACCAGTGCGCTGTCAGTAGTTATAAGTATACACAATCGTCCCTCTTAAGTCAAAAACTTATATTCCTAATTAATCAAGTTAATAACCATATATCTCTTTATATCTCACTAATAGTCTTTTTTTCTACGTTAATCACAATGTTACTGGTTTTCTATTTGTAATACCTAATAACTTATTTACTTAATATTTTTATCAAAAACATCAAACTTAATTATAATATCATTCCTATTTTTTAAAAAATCTATGCCTTTATTAATGATAGATATATCTATATTGGTCTCAACCCTATCAAAAGATTTAAGGGTATTTGTGAATAGTTCTGGAAGTTTTAATAGGGTCTCTGGTTTTAAGATCTTATGGACCAGTGATTTAATTACCTGTTGCTGCCTCTTTAATCTCTCAATTTCACTTTTAGTATTATAATTAAACCAACGAGAATAATTCAAAGCCTCCTGTCCAGTAAGCCTGTTAAGTCCTTTTTTCAGATATAAATCAAGAGCTGGTATATCTATTGCCTTATCTACCTTTATTTGTATACCCCCGATACTATCTACCATGTTTATAAAAGCATCATAACTGACTGTAAGATAGTAGTTTATAGTTTCACCGGTAAGTTTTTCCACCTCGCCAATAATCTCTTCAACTGTCTCATGGCCCTTATAAATTTCCCCTTCAACAGGAATACTGGTAAATTTAAGGGTCCGTTTTTCAGGTGCTAATCTGGCTAAAACAATTGAATCTACCTCTACTTTTCCCTTTTCCACACTATTTTTGTCATCAAGACCCATTAATAAAATATTACTTTTTTTAACTCTGTTATTTATATCAGCTAATCCAGGGACTACATCAGGTTGTGAGTAATGGAAATACAGTCCTATTCCAATTAAAAAAATGCCTGTTACCAGCCCTACCCAGATTAATAAGCGTTTTTTCATTGATTTACCTCCTGTAATGGATTATTTTAATAATTCTATATAAAATTAATGTTTCCTTTAATAATTAATATATTTTTTAATATTGTATTGACAGAATAAAAAATTATGTTATAATATATATCGTAACGCCGAGGTGGTGGAACTGGCAGACACGCAGCGTTGAGGGCGCTGTGGACATTTCCGTCCGTGCGGGTTCGAATCCCGCCCTCGGCACCATTTTTATTTTTAATGATTTTATATTTACATATTATTAAAAACTTAATAAATTAAACTGACATAAATGATGGATAGCTTTGAGCTATCCTTTTTTTATTTTTTATATAAATTTAGCTGGTACATAATTATAATTAATTAACCAGCCACGGTATATAATCCAACATAAAGTTTTTATAAACTCACACCTTAAAGTAATAAACATATAATATTAAAAAATACTTTATATGAATTACAGGAGGTATTAATATGGGAAGTGGATTTATTATTTTCCTGATCATGATTTACTTATTGATACAGATTTTCTCTCCTCATTAATTTATTGAATCAACTTATTAAATAGTTTCTGGTTAATGCCGGGTGGGATACCTATCCCCCGGCTTAATTTTTATAATTAAAAACTTAATCAAATGAACTGAACAAAAACAAACAATAAAACATAGTATATATGTGTAAAAAAATATAAAGGAGGGTAAAAAGTGACAGGAGGGAAACATGGTTATAAAAATATACTCGGAAAATGGTCCAAACTACCATATGCCGGAGAAAAACAACTTCCAGTACCTGAAGAACCTTTAGCTGGATCATGGCCCACATTCTTTTTAAAACGTGATCACAGGGGCAGATTTCTTGATCCTGATGGAAACTTAATTGATCTCAAAATACGGTTCCCTGGAAGGTCAATAGACTTCACCGGTAAACAGCTGGCCATTGTCAAAAAAACTCTGGACAACATAACTAAAGAAAAAATTAAAATTGCCAGATACTGGGGTACCGGCCCCCCGACTAAACAGTGGACACCGGTTATTGATAAGTTAATAGATGTATACAATATTTCTGCTACCAGGGCTGGAAGAATATTAGGAGCGGTTCAAGGGGGATTAAACGATGCCCGGGTTGTGGCCTGGCACCTTAAATTTGCCTGGGAAATACCACGCCCCAACCAGTTAGATCAAAAACTGGCCACTGTTATCTGTACTCCAAAACACCCCAGCTATCCATCGGGCCATGCTGTTGTAGCCGGTTGTGCTCAGATTATGTTAACTTATTTTTTCCCACCAAAGTCAGAGCGTCTGCAAGAATTAGCAGAGGAATGTGCTGTATCCCGTCTTTATGATGGGGTCCATTTCCCGGTTGATAATGAAGAAGGACTAAGGTTAGGACGTCAGATTGGAAGATTAATTGTACGTAAATTAAAAAGACAACGAAACAGTGAACAAAAAAGGATTGATATACGTTTCACTGACAATAAAAAAGTTAAACTACCACCGCCTCCGTATAAACAGCCACTTCCATTTCTGGGTGAAACCAAATGTAATTCTCTTATTTTAAATAAAGCAGAAGGAAGTTATTCGCTTTTGTTGTGGCTTATAATAGCATCTTTATTAACCAGGGATATCAAATAAAGTAGAGAAGAAACAAATAATAACTACATATTTAACTACAAAACCATAAAAAATAGGAAGCCAGGTTGCAATTAGTTATAATTCCATAAAGAAACCGGAAGCAAAGCTTCCGGTTTTATTCATTTTCTCCCATTAAATTCTCATTAGTGACATTAATAAACTTCTGACCTGAAGGAGAAGTAAAAAACCATAAATTAAACATAGTAAAAAGAACAGACCCACTTAAAAACAGGATTAACGGTGATAACAAATTAACTATATACCCGGATAAAAGAAGAGCAATAGGAACAATTACCTTGACAATACTTAATTTTACACTGATAACCCTTCCCAGTAACTTTCCTGGAACAATCTTTTGTAATAGTACATTTGCCGGAATATCAACCCATGAAACGACTAAGCCACCCACTAACATCAATGTGGTATAGTAGATTAATACAAAATACTGACCAGGGATACAGGGAAACACTACTGGAGGAAGTGAAAACATCAGTACCCATAAACCTGCTAGATAACTAATTCTTTTTAAAAGTTTACTGTAACTTACTTTTTCCATAATTCTTTTTACCAGTAAGGCCCCGATTATCATCCCTACAGGTAAACCTCCCTGTACAACTCCGTATATAACCGGATCAACACTCCAGGTAGTATTTAATAAATAAGGGAGGGGAACTATTATTGCAAAGTTAAATAAAAAATTGAGGGCAACAAATATATAAATCAAGGCCAGTAAATGTTGTCTGGAAAGGATATACTGGTAGCCTTCTTTTAACTTAAACCACAACTTATTGTCACTACCTGGTTCTGGTCTGGTTTTATCCCTTTCAAGTTCATTATCTTCAACTTTATTAAAATGGTAATCAATGAAAAACTCCAGGAAAGCAGCCAGGAAAAAGGATAAACCATTTAACAGTATAAATACTTTCATATCAAACAAGGCATAAATAACTCCCCCTGTAATAGGACCAATTACATAGGAAAGTGACTCGATGACCCGGGCTAGAGAATTTATTTTTACTAATTTTTCTTCCCTCACCAGATCAGGCTTAGCAGATTCTATAGCAATATTAAAAAAGGTAGCCATGACGGTCATTATAAAGGTGCTTATATATAACAACGACACACTTAAGCCAATACGACCTGCCAGCACATACACTACCACCAAAAACAAACCATTGAGAAAGTCAGACCCTACCACAACTATTTTCTTATTAATTCGGTCTGCAACTACTCCGGCAAACGGATTTATAAAAAGCATTGGCAGGGTGTATAACACTATATTGGTAGCAAAAGTGAGGCCAGATCCGGTTATTTTTAATAAATACAAACCTACTGCAAAGGTATAAATCGCAGACCCCAGTAAAGATATTAATTTACCAGCTGAATACAAAAAGATATTTTTATTTTCCTGATAACCTTCAATTTCTTTCGATAATGTTTTTGTTTGAGTATTCATTTAAATACCCCCTTTTCAATACCAAGTATATCGAATGGGGGATACTCAAGCACAATACCTTTTTACAGCTTTTTTAGCATGTAAAAATAAAAAAGATGGAGTTAGCTCCATCTTTTTGCCATAACCTGATAGGCATATATTTTATCACCCGGTTGGGCAAAACTTTCATATTTGCCAGGATTTTTCTTAATTGTTTGTGTTTCTGTTTTTACTTCTTTTTCAATCTTAAAGTTTAACTTTAACAGGCCATTTTTAACATTATTGTAAATAAAATTCTGTCTAAAGGGTTGACCCACAATATTATTAGGACCAAATTTGCGGTAAATAATAAAAGTTGCCAGTAACATTGCCTCCGCATTGAGATAACAATTAAGTAATTCAGGTAAAAACCCTTTATTTTCAAAAGAAAAACAGGATGTTCCCGTAAAATCAATGAACACATCAATTATATTCTCTTTCAGGGGCAGTTTGGGTAAGTCTGCTGTTATAAAAATAACTTTAGACCTCTCACCGGCCATTTCCAGGTATTGCTTTAAATAAAGATTTACCAGGGGATTATTGTCAACACATATATAAATAGTATCATCAGGTAATTCTCTGTAAATTTGTCTCAAAAAATGGCCATAACCAGACCCGGGCTCCAAAACCACTTTTCCTGATAGGTTCTCAAATTCTATCTGCCGTTCCATCCAGTCTAGAGTTTGATAAGACTTGTCAATAAAATCGGGATCAGTATTTTTTATATAACTTTCAATATGATCTTCTGCTACCTGGTCTTTTATGTGTTTATAACAGGTATCTGAATACAGAACTCCATCCTTTATCATCAGGCTTTGACCACAAACACACTGCAAAATCCCCTCTATTATCTGATTTTCCTCTACTTTTTCCGCTGACAGTAATAATTCACTGTTACAATCAGGACAGGAAAATAATGATAAAGTTGCCAGGTCAATCCCGATACTTTTTTTACTAAAATCCTTTTTTTTCAGTATAAATACCTCATCCCGCAACATCTCTTCTGCCCTTTTAAGTCTTTTGATTTCCTTATTTATTTCTTTAATTTTTCTTTTATAGATACTTTTATAATAATTATTTTGCTGGTAAGCAGTTAGTTTCCCTAACCTTCTATAATTAAATATCTTTTTAATTTCTTGCAAAGTAAAATTCATTTCTTTTAATTTCAAAATTTCTTTTAACTGGGACTCACATTTATTATCAAAAAAATAATGACCGCCCTGTTTACAGGGTGTAATGAGGTTTAGATCCATATAATATCTAATAGTATCTTTGCTAACATTGTATTTGCGGGAAAACTCACTTATCTTCATGACAATTAAACCTCTCCTGTAATAAATTACGAATGTACCCTGTGAAGGGATAGTAAAACCAAGTCGTCGCTCAGTTTAGCGACCAGGAAATGCTCAAGCTTGTCCTGGAGAATATCAAGTAAATAGTATCATAAAAATTTGAAATTTACAACAATATAAAAGGCTTATCATATGTTTTTGTATTTACCTAATATTAATTTTATAAAATATCATTTATTAACTAATATTTTGTATAATTGTTTGACTTTGCAATATTAGTGTGATATAGTTAATGGCATTGGGCATTTAAAAAAATTATTAGAACTTGCCCTTAGAAAATTTAGGAGGAATTTAATTGATAATCTACAACGGTAAAGTGAAATGGTTTAGTGACAAAAAAGGTTTTGGTTTTATTGAAAGAGAAGCTGGAGATGATGTTTTTGTACATTTTTCTGCAATTCAAAAAGAAGGCTTCAAGAGTTTAGATGAAGGTCAAGAGGTAGAATTCGAAGTAGTTCAAGGTGATCGCGGCCCACAGGCTGCAAATGTTGTTACATTATAAAGTACATAATGCTTTAATGATATAGCAACTAAGCCCTGACTATATTAATGTAGTCAGGGTTTTTATTTGTATATATGTCATGGAAACATAAAAAACTATATTAAAGATAAATAATTTAAAAGGATGTGAAACATTTTGAAAAAGGTAAAATTTAGTGAATTAAATATTTCAAAAGAAATATTAAAGGCTGTTGAAGATATGGGATTTGAAGAAACAACCCCTATTCAGACAAAAGCAATCCCCCCTATTCTTAACGGCAAAGATATAATCGGACAGGCTCAGACAGGAACTGGCAAAACAGCCGCCTTTGGAATACCATTATTAGAAAAAATTGATACCAGAAACAAAAAACCTCAGGCCATTATTTTATGTCCTACCAGAGAACTGGCGATTCAGGTCGCTGAAGAATTAAAAAGATTGGCCAAATACAAACGTAGTTTGTATACCCTTCCTGTTTATGGGGGACAATCTATAAAAAGGCAGATTAAGGCCCTGAAGAAGGGAGTACAGGTTATTATAGGTACTCCCGGTAGGGTTATGGATCATATGCGGCGGGGCACTCTGAACCTCTCCCATATTAATTTTGTTGTCCTTGATGAAGCTGATGTCATGCTTGATATGGGCTTTATTGATGATATTAAAACAATCTTAAAAGATATCCCCAATGACAGACAAACTTTGTTCTTCTCAGCTACAATACCAGAGACAATCCTTGATTTGAGTAAAAGGTATCAAAAGAAATCGCAGTTTATAAAAATAGCCCACGAAAAATTAACAGTACCAGGAATTGAACAGTACTATTATGAAGTCAGACGAAGCGATAAATTAAAGGTATTAACCCGTTTAATTGACCTTTATTCGCCAGGTCTTTCTCTTATTTTTTGTAATACCAGGAAAATGGTAGAGGAATTAAATATACAGCTTCAGGCAAGAGGTTATCTATCTGATGCACTTCATGGCGGGTTTAATCAGAATCAACGGGACCGGGTTATGGACAAGTTTCGAAATGGAATAATTGAAATTCTTGTAGCAACAGATGTTGCAGCAAGAGGTATTGATGTCAATGGGGTTGAGGCCGTTTTTAATTATGATGTCCCCCAGGATACTGATTACTATGTTCATAGAATAGGTAGAACGGGCCGGGCTGGTAAAACCGGCAAAGCCTTTACCTTTGTAGTTGGAAAGGATATTTATAAATTACGGGACATACAAAAATATACAAAAACACGTATTATCAAACAGGATATTCCCACCCTTACTGATATAGAACAGGCTAAGCTTGAAAATTTAATTAATGACTTAACAGATTATATTGATAGAGAACATTTGAAAAAGTATATTAAAATCATAGAAAACCTCCTCGATGATGATTATACGGCTATAGAAATCGCAGCTGCCCTTTTTAAAAAATATATGGAAAACGAGTCATCTGAGGGAGAAATAAACAACAATAAATTAAATGATACCGGTGCAGAGCCAGGAATGGTCAGGTTATTTATAAATATTGGCAAAAAACACAACATTACCCCGGGTCATATTGTTGGAGCTATTGCTGGTGAAACCAGTTTATCCGGTAGGTTAATTGGAGCTATAGATCTTTATGATAATTTCACTTTTGTTGAAGTTCCTGAAGAAAGTAGTCGAGAAGTCCTGAAGATTATGAAAAACAATTATATAAAAGGTAAAAAAATTAATATAGAACCGGCAAAACCCAGATAAAAATAACCGGCAGCTTTAGCTGCCGGCGGTTTTTTTTAAAAAAATTCCACGATCATACCATTATACTCCATAAAAAATACAGATTGAACATAACTCTTTATTTACATGTTAATCTTTTAACCCGTTCCTGCCCCAAGTAAAAAAGTAAAAGAGCACTACTGGCAATTACCATTACAAAAAAACTAGCTAACCATATTTCCCTAATTGAATAATACTCTAAAAACAACCCACCTAATTTTGGGGCAAATGCATACCCTGCTCCTGAAATAAACATAAAAATTGAATTAAACCTTGCCCGGTGGCTTACAGGAGCATGAGACGCTATATAAACATTGACATTTGTTGCCTCCAGGATTTCACCGATGGTCCAGACAAAAGTGGACAGAAAAAACAAGGGAAGTATATCAATATAATAAATCATACCAAACCCTACTGCCAATAATAATCCCGCAATTATTATATTGGCCAGTGGCTTCAGTTTAACAGTGACACTGGTTACCAGCACTGTAAAAGCCACAACTACAATAGCATTAAAGCTATAATTTATGCCATAATAAGCAGGACCCTGTTGACCAAAAATCTCATTCATTTGAATTGGTAAGGCAAAAGAACTCTGGGCATATACCAGACGGAAGAATAACAAAATAAAGCTTACAAGAATTATCCCCGGTCGTTTTAACAAAACACGAAAAATTGACCCTTCTTCTGCCCTCTCGTTTTCCGGTAATTCCTCATCGGGAGTTTCTTCAATCATTCCTTTTGTCTCCGGTACATAAATTCCAATAAGTACTATAGCAATAAAGGCAGTTGCTGCATCCCCTAAAAATAATAAAGGTAAATAGTGGTTAAATAAAAACCCAGCAATCATTGGACCAATAGCAAAACCCATATTCCATCCAAGGTAAAGTAATGAAAAGGCCTTTTTCCTCTCTTCACCCCTGGTTAAATCTGTTACCATTGCATTAAATGCAGGATTTACAGCACCAGCAAAAAGTGACATCATTATTAAAAAATAAATAACAACTTTACTGGTACCCAGAAAAGCAGGTGGAATTAACATTAAGGCCATGAGAGTCGAGGAAATTAAATATAACCTTTTCCGACCAAAACTATCAGCCAGTTTCGCGCCAAGAAACATACCGGGAACATTTGCCAGGGCTGCAACAGTAACATATGAACCTGCTTCAGCAGGGGACATGCCTATTTTTTGAGTTAGAAACATGGTTAAAAAGGGAAAAACAAACGCTCCCATTGAATTAATAACCTGTCCAATAAAAATAATATAAATATTTCTATTTAAACCACGATATACTTTAAAGGGGTTTTCCAATGTAAGTTCACCTCCTTCCTGAGTCATCTTGGGCGTCCTAGATTTAGAGTATATTTTATATACTTTGTCAGAAAAAGTCAAATGAAATGTAAATTTATATAATTTATTTTAAAAGAAAAAAATATATTAAACCAGTAATAGAAACGAGCTGAACTACAAATATAAGAAGTCCCACCAGCAACGCCTTTGGTCCCTGATTAATAAGACTTGAAATTCTAATCCTTAAACCAATACCAGCCATGGCTACAGTTAACAGCAACTTACCCGTATACTTTAAGGATTGTACAACACCCACAGGTAATATTTGCAAAGTACCAATAATACTAAAAATAAAAAATCCAATAATAAATGGTGGAATACTAACATTATTATCTAAACTATTATCTTTTTTACCAAATAAGAAGCTTAACAAAAGGACAACAGGTCCTAACATTAGTATCCTGGCCATTTTTACTATAGTAGCAACTTCTCCTGTTAAGTCACTTATAGAAAAACCCGCAGCAACTACCTGACCGGTGGCCTGCAAAGTACTTCCAATCATCAAACCACTGGTTGTTTCATTTAATTTCAATAAACCAGTTATAACTGGCAAAATGAAAATACCAAATGTACCCAGTAAATTAACAACACTTACAGAAAGTCCGATCTCCTCTTCATTATTACTAACTATTGGAGCAGCTGCTGCAATAGCTGAAGAGCCACAGATTCCATTTCCTATTCCCAGTAAAATACTGAAAGAATTTGAAAGACCACATAACCTCCCAATCAAAGAACCTACAAAGACAGTTAATGTCACCATGATAATTATTATTACAATAGAGGAAATTCCAAGTTCAGCCAAAACATCCATCTGCAACTTTAACCCCATCAACATTATAGCAAGAGACAGGATTTTCTTTTCCACAAATTTAATACCTTTAGCATAGTTGCTATCCAGACGAAAAATGTTCCCAGCCAGAAAACCCAGGATAATTGCTATGGTAACTCCTCCTATATTTGGTACAAAATTGCCTACCAATCTCCCGGTTATTCCAACGAAAACAGCCAACAATATTCCAGGAATTTTTTCTTTAAATGCTTTCATTTATACACCATCTCCTATTATAGTTAATTTATATATAAACATTGTAATAGTATATTTTTTATTAGTAAAATAATATGTTATTATAATATATATAACCTTTTACTTATGGAGGAGCTTTTATGAATTTAAGACAGCTTAAAATATTTGTCATGGTTTGCAAAACAAAAAATATGTCAAAAGCAGCTAAAAAACTATATATGTCCCAACCCGCTATCAGTCAAACTATCTCAGAACTTGAAGAAGATTTAAACATAAAACTCTTTGACCGGATTAAAAAAAGGTTAAAATTAACCTATGCCGGAAAAATCCTTTTACGAAATAGTAAAAGGATTTTAAATCTTGTTGATGAAACTGAAAATATAATAAAGGATATAGTCAATATGAATCAGGGAAAATTACGTATAGGGGCCAGTATGACTATTGGTACCTATCTTTTACCACAAATAATAGAAGGGTTTTTAAATAAATATAACAAAATTCACCTACCCTTTACCATTGACAACACCAAAGTAATTGAAGATATGATCCTGGATAATAAACTTGATCTGGCTCTGGTAGAAGGTCCTATTTATTGTAAGGACATTTTAGTAGAACATTTCTTCGATGATCAACTTTATTTAATGTGTTCGTCAAAACACAGTTGGAGTCATAAAAGAAAAATTAATTCAGAAGAACTCAAAGGTGAAGATTTTATTATAAGGGAAAAAGGCAGTGGTACCAGAGAAACTATTGAAAATATAATGAGAAAACACAGCATAAAATATCATGTTACCCATGTCTTTAACAATATTGAAGCGATTAAAAGAGCAATAATTTCTAACCTGGGGGTTTCAATCTTACCCGAAATCTGCGTTAAAGAAGAACTAAAGAAAGGTTTATTAGTTAAAGTAGATATTCAGGGAATTGAATTTAAAAGAAAATTCAGTATCATCTACCACAAAGATAAATACCGTTCTCAACTCTTTAATAATTTTGTTAACCATATATACACAAATATTTGCAAGTCCTAAAATCCACATTTCTTTTTTGACTATTTTCCCATAAACCGTTTTATTACTAATTAACCCCTAACTTTTCCCGTTCCTCCTTAATTAGGTTTTTGTTAATTCTCGGGAAAAGAATTTCTACTTTTTCTAACTTTGTTGCAGGCAAAACCTCTATATATTTCCAGTCAGGTTTATCAATGTTTAAAAAACCCCTGACTTTTTTGCTGGAAAAAGGGAGGAATGGGGACAATAAATTTGTTAAATTTGCAATTATTTGAACACACGTATAGATTGTATCTTTACAGGTACCTTTGTCTTCTTTAACAGTAATCCATGGCTCCTCACTATCAAAATACTTATTAGCTTCACGTACAAAATTAAATATAACCTCCAGGGCATTTTTTAAATTCGTCTTCTCTATCTTATTGCCCACCCTATGGTAGAGGGTCTCAATTTTTTCCTTAATTTTTTCATTTAGTTTACCATCAGGTATTAAACCATTGTAATATTTTTCAATAAAAACAAGAGTCCGGTTAACAAAATTACCATATGCCCCCAAAAGTTCCCCATTATGGCTGTGAATAAACTCTTCCCAGGAAAAATTACTGTCTTTCTTCTCGGGACCATTTATTATCAAAAAGTAACGAATAGAATCAGGCTGGTAATTTTTTAACATATCAGGAAGCCAGACAGCCCAATTACGACTGGTTGACAATTTCTTCCCCTCAATTGTAAGGTATTCACTGGAAACTATTTTTTCTGGAATTTGTTTAATTCCAGCACCCCGGAGTAACGCAGGTAGTATCAGGGTGTGAAAAGGTATATTATCTTTTCCATGAACATAATATGTTTTTGTATCCTCACTCCAAAAATTTTGCCAGGGTTCCCCTGTATGCCGGGACCATTCCTTACTGGCAGACAGATAACCTAACACAGCATCAATCCAGACATATATTCTTTTCTCTTCATAGCCTTCAAAAGGTATAGAAACACCCCAGTTGAGGTCCCTGGTTATGGCCCTGTCCTGTAGACCTTCCTCTATATACCTGGTACTGAGCTTAATTGCATTATCTCTCCACCCCCGATTATTATCAAGTAACCTCTTTAATTCATCACTAAATTCTGACAGGGCCAGATAGAAGTGCTCTGTATTTTTAATGACTGGACTACTCCCACATATTTTACATCTCTTTTCTTCCAGATCAGTGGGCTCAATTAAACTGGAACAGTAATCGCATTGATCACCTCGGACGACTTTGCCACATACAGGGCAAATTCCTTCCACATACCTATCAGGTAAAAACTGTTGACATTTACTACAATAAAGCTGTTTGGTTTGCTTTTTATAAATGTACCCCTTTTCAAATAGTTTTTTTATTATACTCTGTACCACCTGGTGATGAAAGGGGTTATCAGTCTTCGTATAATTATCGTAAGAAAAACCCAGCTTTGTAAAGGTTTTTTTAAACTCCTGATGATATCTTTCAGCTATAATCCGGGGACTCTCCCCTTCCCTTTTTGCCCTAAGGGCAATCGGGGTTCCATGACAATCACTCCCTGACACATACAGGACTTTTTCCCCCTTAAGTCGAAAATATCTGGCCAGAATGTCACCGGGCAAAAGACTGGCTATATGACCCAGATGTAAAGAACCGTTAGCATAGGGCCAGGCCCCACCAATAAATACATTCATTTGTCTAACACTCCCCCTTTAATATATCTTATAATATTACACTTAACCCTCTTATAGATTGAAGATTTTACATAATAAACACTCCGATTAAGACAGTTAAATTATTTGACAGCAATAAAAAAACTCCCGCCACCCAGCAAATAAATTGCAGGAGGACGAGAGTAAAATTCCCGTGGTACCACCTCTTTTTACCGGTACCTCACAGCACCGACCTCATCGAGTACGGCAGCAAATCTGATTATACTCTAGCACGTTAACGGGTGCGCGAGGAACCCGTTCCTGTTTACTCCCTTCTTAACAGGTTTCAACTGGAAAGCTCAGGGACCATCTTCAACCAGCATCCCTTTCCCCTTCTCAGCTACCGGGGTTCTCTGTATCAGTCAGACTGGTCTACTCTCTCCCATCATCACTTTTTAAAATATTATTTTTTATAATTATATTATAACCGGTCTTTAATATCAAGATTTATTTAATACTATGTTTTTAAAATAACAAATTTATCATTGTTGAATATTAAACAGGGGGAATTTTAATAATAAATAACGCTAAAGTATTAAAATGTTTCATTATTGTGGAATTATGGACATCACAGTTAAAATAGTTTAAAAATTTATTATTTTATCGGTATAATAAAGGTCCGGGATAAATTCAAGTTCTTATGAAACCCATTAATACATGAGGTGATACCATTATTGATTACAATGAAATCTTACAGGTATTAGGTTATTCTCTAATTGTATTTTTTTTACTAATAATATTAACCCGTCTGATAGGAAAAAAATTTTTATCACAATTGACTTTTTTTGATTTTGTTACCGGTATTACTATTGGAACAATTGGTGGGGCCTTTGTAACTACCCAGATTGAAGGGTTCTATATTTTACTGAGCCCGGTAATCCTGGCTATTCTGGTTGTCCTGACCGGTTACCTGACCCTGAAAAGTACACCTGCCAGAAAACTAATAGAAGGTGAACCCCTTGTCATAATCCAGAATGGTAAAATATATGAAAAAAACATGAAAAAATTAAGATATAACCTTGATGATCTTATGATGCAATTACGGGAACAGGGGGTCTTTGACCTGAGTGAAGTTGAATTTGCAATCCTTGAAACTGATGGCAAACTCAGTGTTTTAAAGAAAAGTCAATACCAACCAGTAAAACCCAGGGATTTAAATATAAATACCAGGTACGTAGGCCTGTCTTCTGAAATAATTAGAGATGGACAAATTGTTGAACAAAACCTGAAACAAAACAATCTAACCCATGAATGGTTATATAATGAACTGGCTAAACAAAATATAAAAAATATAAGAAATATTGTTCTCGCCACTCTTTCTACTGATGGCAACCTATATATTGATGTTAAAAATGATAACCATTCATATATTCAGGAAATAGAAGATGATGATTCTATGATATAAAAAGATTTTTGTCATATAAACCCACTTATTTGTCGAATATTTATGATTTATATCAAAATTAGAATTTTTTCAGTGTAAAAAGGATTTTCGACAAAAAAGTATAATATGTTTTATAATTATCTACTTAATTATTTTAACAACAATACAATATAAAGGAGGTTGAAATTTGCAAAAGGAAATCAATCCTCAAAAAATTAAAGAATCATTAAAGGAAAATTTGGAGGTCTTATGTCAGTCCCACGGAGTAGCCGGGTTTGAAAATGATGTAAGAAACGTAGTAAAAGAACAAATCAGGGATTATGTCGATGACATCAAAGTAGATGCGCTGGGTAATTTAATTGCAACCAGAAGAGGAAACAGTAAATATTCTTTAATGATAGCAGCTCACCTGGATGAAATAGGTCTTTTGATTAAGCGGATTGATAAAAACGGTTTTCTATGGTTTGAACCGGTCGGTGGAGTTTTTCCTCAGGTGCTTTTTTCAAGGCCTGTTGTTATTAAAACCGACAATGGTTATGTTAAAGGAATAATAAACCACTTAAAACCCGGTCGTCCTGAAATGATTAAAGATTTACCTGAAATTCAGGACTTTTTCATCGATGTAGGAGCTAGAAGTAAAGAAGAAGTCAAAGAAATGGGAATAGAAGTAGGTAATCCTGTCTCCATTCAATATGACTTTATGAGCCTGGGAAAAAATAAAATTGCCGGGAAAGCCCTTGATGACAGATTATTTGTTTTTATGCTAATTGAAGTCTTAAAATTATTAAAAGACGATAAAGATATACCTGATGTTCATGCAGTTTTTACCACTCAGGAAGAAGTTGGTCTCAGGGGTGCTAAAACTTCAGCATATAGTCTAAATCCTGATGAGTGTCTCGCCCTTGACATATCAATTGCCAATGACATTCCCGGTACACCAGACCGGAAAATAATTACCGAACTTGATAAAGGACCAGTTATTAAGGTTATGGATCTGGTTCCCAGGGCTATGTTAGGCTTAATTGCATCACAAAAGATAGTCAATAAACTGAAGAAAGTTGCCTGAAAGGCTGACTTAAACTATCAGCTCGAAGTTTATACTGCTGGTTCGACAGATGCTTCTGCAGTACACCTGGAAAGAGGGGGCATCCCCAGTGGTGGCATTTGCGTACCTACAAGATATGTACATGCCCATGAAGTTGTTTCTATTGACGATACTGTAAAGGCTATTGAGTTAATTTATCGATATATTAAACATATAAATGATGAAATATAACATGAGAATCTAGGAGGGAGAATCTTTTATGGAATGGTACTATCTTATTCCGTTAGTCTATTTATTTTTACTACTGGTTGTTGGTTTTGTTATAGCTAAAAGACAGGAAACCCGGTCAGATTTTTATGTTGCCTCAAATAAAATGGATGGATCAGTCCTCTTTGCTACAGTTATGTCCACAGTGGTTGGCGCAAATACATATATGGGTTTTAGTGGCTTGATTTATAATGGTGGACTTCATTTTATGTGGATGCTCAGTGGTGCCGGTCTTGCTTATTTTATCCTCTTCTTTATATCAGGTAAAATAAGGAAAATAGCCACAAAATACGAAGTATTCACTCTTCCTGACCTGGTAGAGCTTAGATATTCTAATCCTGTTGCCCTACTAACTACTTTCTTTTCCCTTATTGGGCTAGTTGGAGGTATCGGAGGTGGTCTTCTCGGTTTAGGAGTTATACTTAATTCTTTACTGGGAATACCCACCACTACTGCTATAATTGTTACTTCCATTATTACTATCATTTATACCTGTCTTGGAGGTTTATGGGGAGTATCCCTGACAGACTGGATTCAATCTATTATTATGATTGCTGGTGTAGCAGTCTGTATAGTATTTGGGATAACCTCTGTAACACCGGGACAATCATTTGTCAATGGTGCCTTCGAAATAGTAAATGTATTAAAACAACAATTAGGAACAGAACTGGTTAGCCCCTTTGCCGGTTTAACCTTTTTTATGGCTCTGGCCTGGACCATTACCTTTATGCCCCTTAATACTATCTCTCAGACCCAGATCCAGAGGGTTTATGCAGCAAAAAATGTAAAGACTATTCGTGGTGTCAGTTTACTAATGATTATTTTTGTAGCTATGGTCCTCACTTTCGGTTTAGCCTTTATCGGAATTCTTGGAAGAGTTGCTTTACCCGGTTTAAAAAATGCTGAGGCAGTCTTCCCCCAGATGAGCATGAAAGTTATCAACCCTGCATTAGGTATTTTAATTGTAACGGGAATTATGGGAGCTGCTATGTCTACAGTAGATTCAAACCTTCTCGGTTCCGCCATGCATGTCACCCGTGACCTATATGAACGGTACATGAGATATAAGAATAAGTCTGTTGATGAAAAGCGTATTTTATTTATCAGTCGGGTAACCATTGTTATTATTGGTGTAATTAGTACTATAGCTGCTCTATTCACTCCTTCTATAATGAGCCTACTACTGATAACAATGAAGATATTTGCCGGAGCTACTTTTGCCCCTGTACTTATCGGTCTTTACTGGAAAAGAGCCAATGCTTTCGGGGCTTTACTGGGTGAAATTCTTGGAGGTATGGCTGTTGTTATTAATATTATTCACCCCGTTGTCAACCTGGATCCTGTCATATTTGGAATTATTATGGCAGTTTTAGGAACGATAACTGGCAGCTTATTTACCAAAGAAAATACAGAAAAAGGCAGTATTTTTTCTTTTGCTAATGATATTTCATCAAAAGGATGGCTCGCAGTTATAGCTATTGCTCTTCTCTATTTTGGATGGGTTATAAGTATGAACAACTACGCCATGTGGCCGTATTTCATTATAACTACTGTAGTATTACTGGTTTTATCAGTTGTCTTCCTTATTTATAGTTTTATCACTGAAAGAACCGGCAATTAAATTTATAATGTACCAGGTAACAAACATACACATATATATTCAAAAAAAGGGACAGCTTAAACAGCTGTCCCTTAAATATATGGTTATATTTAAATTTATAATATATTCAAATTTAAAAACCCTGGTTTCTTTAATTAAAGAAACCAGGGATTGTTTACTTTATATTATAAAGTAACAACATTGGCGGCCTGTGGTCCACGATCACCTTCGATAATTTCGAATTCTACTTCTTCTCCATCTTCAAGGCTCTTAAATCCATCAGCCTGAATAGCGGAAAAATGTACAAATACGTCATCTCCATCTTCTCTTTCGATAAATCCATAACCTTTTTTTGCATCAAACCATTTTACTTTTCCTGTGTAAACCATTAAATAAATTCCTCCTTAAAATTTTTACCATGGGTAAGTACTCATTAAATTTTAATACCCATTGATTATAAGCTTATCACACTATATTGTTATTGTCAATAAAAAAATTCCAGACTTTTTTAATGGTAATACAAAAAATATATAAATAGTTTTTTCCTTCTAGTAAATAATAAATATAAATCTTGAAAAATGGAGGTTTTTATATGAGAGAACTTTCAGAGAGTGAAGTACTGGCCCTCTCCGGATTACTGAAAATGGTAAAAAGATGGTCTAGCCTTAACAAGAAGTATGAAAAATATTGTTTCTGACGAAGGTCTAAAAAAACAGGTTGAATCAAGCATAATGGCGGCAGAAGGAAGGGTCAAAGGTATTCAGCAATTTATAACCGAAAATAAAGTTACAGGTAAGGAGGTAGAATAATATTGTCATTTCTGGGTAACCAGGTCAAGGAAAGAACAGATATCTCTGATGAAGTTATTGCCAGTAATATGCTCTCATCCGCAAAAGCAGCTGCCAATGCTTACCTTAATGCAGCTCTAATCAGTCCCACCCCAGAACTTAGAGCCATGTGTGAGGAAAGCCTGCAGCAGATACTTGCTGGCCATTCTCAACTTTCAAAATTAGTAATAGACCAGGGCTGGGAGAGCCCCTATGACTCTCCGGAAAAACAATTACTTGACATGTTAGACAAATCCAAACTGGTAGTTGAAACAAACGAAAAATAAAATAGCAAAAAAAAGGGTCAGCTTTCCCTGACCCTTTTATATTCTTGACTACTACTCTCTTTGCATTAATTTAGTTTATTATTAAAGGCATATTATTTATTTTAATAACTTCTATTGACAAATCAAAAGAAGAGTTTTATAATAAGTGGTGAGTGAGTACTCACTTACTATAAAGGGAGTGATTTTATGTCAAAATCAGAGGAAACCAAAAAAAAAATATTAAAAAGTGCTATAGAATTAGTAGCGGATAAGGGATATGCTTCTACATCTACCAGGGAAATAGCTAAAAATGCTGGTGTTTCCGAAGCAACCATCTTTAAATATTATAAAAATAAGGACCAGCTTCTTAAAAAAATTGTAAGTAAAACTATAAATGATTTTTTTAAATACTCGCTAAACAAGTCCCTTCCAGAAGTGTTTGAAGCTAACAAAAATAAATCAATAGATTACTTACTTCAGGAACTTTTAACAGAAAGATTTCAGTTTTTTAAAGAAAATTCAAAGGCTATTCAGGTTATTTTTCAGGAAACAATGGTAAATAAGGAAGTTAGAGAGTTTTTCAAAAATAAAGTCTGGACTAAAATGGATGAACTGGAAACCTCAATTATTATTAAGGGTAAAAAGCAGGGTTTAATTAGAAACATTGATAATTACTTTATAAAAAAAGCTCTCTTTGGAATGATATTTTATACCGTATTTTTTGAAGAAGTACTCGAACTGGATAATAAGAACAAATATAACAGTGAAGAACAGGCCCGGGCTATATTAGATATCATCTTTAAAGGAATTAAAAACGATAAGTAAAATATGGAGGAATGAAAAGATGGACAATTATGTTAGACTAATAAATAACAATAAAAGAGTCTTTACAATAATTTTTATTATGCTTAATATTCTCTCCCTTATTGGCCTTTTTAAGTTAAAAATTAATCCAGATTTTGATATTTTTATGCTTAGAGATTCACATTATAAAAAAGTTTTAGATGACATGAACCAAACTTTTAATACCACTGAACAAACTATTATTCTTATTGAAACCGAAAACAAAGAAATAAACCCTGACACAATCCACAAATTCAGGTCTTTTCAAAAACATCTGGAAAAAATTAATAGTATTAGCTATATTAACGGACCTGCTCCCAGATCTATATCCTTTGGTAATTTTACATTAGACCTTGAAAAACCTATAAATGAATTAGGATTAAAGTTTCTCAAAGAACACTTTAAGGGTATGGGAAAACTATCTACTGTTACCAGGAAAAATGGGAAACTTTATGGTATATTTACAATATTTCCGGGCGAAAATTTCAGCAGCAATGACCTCAAAAATATTGAAAGTTATCTTCAAAAAAATGGTTTGAATTATTATTTAACCGGAGACATGTACATGCAACACAAAATTATTGACTACATATATATGATACTACTCTTTTTACCACCAACCGCTCTCCTACTAATACTAACTGTTTTCAGAACACAGATGGGTACATTAAAAGCTACTTTTTTATCAATACTTCCAGCAGGAATTGCAGCTCTATGGACCATGGGAATAATTGGATGGATTGGAAAACCAGTCTCTGTAATTACTGTCCTTGCCCCTATTTTTACAATAGTTATTGGAAGTGCTGACGGTCTCCACTTCGTTTCCCATGTTCAGGATACCCGTGCTGAAGGTAAAGATAAAATCAAAAGTATTGTTGAAACCCTTAAAATGGTTGGTATTCCCATGATAATAACCACCGTAACCTCAATGGCAGGTTTTCTTGCTCTGCTTGTAATGAATACTGATGCGATTCATGACCTTGCTCTTTTCGCATCTCTGGGAATTTTTCTGGCAGGGGTAGCCACCTGGTACATACTCCCCCTTATTCTAACAGGCAATGTTAGGTTAAAAAAACATAGCCATAAACGAAGCTTCCTGGCTTCTCGTATCAGAAGATTATGGGGAGTGCCCAGCATCATAATACTATTCTTCCTCATAACAATATCAATTATAGGAGGTCAGTATTTATCAACAGAGTTCAACCAGTTATTAATTTATCGGAATTTCACTGATGTTTATAAAAGTTTTGATAAAATAATGGAAGTAAATGAAGGGAGTATTCCGGTTTATCTTTATGTAAAAACTGAGAATGATCCGTTAAGCCCAATTAATGGGAAAAGAATGATAGAGCTTGGAAGTAAATTAACACAGTCTGATTGTGTTACCAAAACTGTCAGTGTTTATGACGCATATTCCTTAATCTATTCAGCCATACAGGGATTGAGCAGCCCACAATATCCTGAAAATAAAAACAAGGTTGCTTTTGTTAATAATTTAATAACAGCTGAAAGTAATAACCCTACATCACATTTAATCAACAGGGACAATAACGCAACCCGGATGTTGGTATTTCCAGCTAATCTAAAAAATAAAATCCTTGATAGAATTAACAAAATCGTAACAGATTATGATAAAAAATACCCTGATCTAACAATAGAGGTAACAGGAGTACAATACCTTATGAGGGAATTAAGTAATAGTATGATTTCAAATCAAACCCAGTCAATTTTACTGGCCTTTAGTTTAATTTTTATACTACTTTACATTTCTATTAGAAAAATTAAGCCCTCTGTTATTTCATTGCTTCCTATCGCCTTTACAACCTTAATTATCTTTGGATTTATGGGACTGTCAGGCATATCTCTTAACCTATTTACAGCAACTATCTTCAGTATAACCATTGGGGTTGGTATAGATTATGCTGTTCATTTCACCTCAGTATGGATGACTTTCCGGAAACGGGGTTATACAGCAAAAGAGGCTACTAATAAATCATACAAATATACAGCCAGACCTATCATTGCTAATGCCTTTGGCCTGGCTATCGGGCTCAGCGCCCTGACATTATCTCCTTTAAGAATTCATTTATATGTATCTGTTCTGATGTGGGTTGCCATGATATCTGGAGTCTTTTTAAGTCTTTCTTTCCTACCAACCATCTTAAAAAGTTTAGGAAATAATTAACAAAAACCCTTCTAAAATTGGCAGAGTACAAGACAACTTTCAACACGCCGAAAATCTTATTAAAAGGGTATAAAAGAGGGGGCAAAGTTAATATTGTTGCCAGAACTTTTATGCCTTCAGGTTACCTGGTAGATAGAAAATGCTGTGATTATGCCGAACCTGCTAACGGCCCAACCGTAAGGTGGCTAAAACAAATGTCAAAAACCTATCAGGCCTGGATTGGTACCACATACCTGGGATTCTTATGGCAATCTGGTGGCATCCCTGAAACAAAAAGAGGGTATTGCTGTAGGTACAGTTATTATTCAATCAAAACCGCAAAATTTTAAACCTCTAAAAAAATGGCCGTTATTGTAAACCAATGCCAATGACAAGTCGGATATACCAGGTAGTAGTTGAAACCCTGGGAAGTATATCATATTCGTTAAGCCGGGAAAGAAATGAAAAAGCAGAAGCTATAACAGCTTCAGTAAAAAAATATTTTTTTATATAAGTTGATAAAAAAAAGAGGGCAGCCCCCTCTTTTTTTATCTAATTTATCTCTAAGCTTATCTGTAGCGATATCGTGAACCTGGATAGAACTAATTTATTCTGACTTAACATAAGACTTTATACTTTTTTTAAAACCTCTTCATTGAAGGCTCTATATATTACATCTATTTCTTCGTCAGTTAATTTTCTGTTTAATGCTTGTTCTATTCTTTCATACTCTCTGGCCGGGTTATGGTAATTTAAAAGATCTTCTTTCACTTTTTCTTTCTTTGGTCTATTATCTTTAGCCTGATACCTATCCTGCCAGTTTTCGAGGTATTCTTCAGCAAATTCTTCAAGATTGTTCATTAAATATATATAGAGGTCCTTTCTTTTAACATGTTTTTTCAAGTAATTTTTGGTCTTCATATATTTCTCCTTTCAAGGTTTTAATAATTTTTAATGAACAATATCTTCATTTTTCTGACCTTTTTTACTTATATATAGCCTACCCTGTGTGTCAAGCATACCTACCAGAACCTCTTCTACGTTATCTATACCCTGTTGTTTTAACTGGTTCTTAAGCCAGTTTTTATCAAGGTTATTTTCCTTAAGGTTATCTTCTAAAATATTACCATCTTCAATGACAATAACCGGTAAACCTTCATAACCTGTGTTTATTTTTAGATCTTTTGGCCTTACGGCCCTTGATTGAGACCTGGGAATAACACTGATTTTCCCGTTGGGTTCTAAAATAGCAAATTCCACATCAGAAAGGTTTGATATTTTTTTCTGGCGTAATCCCATTAATAAATCATCCAGATTCATTCTTGATTTCCTCATGCTGTCTTCGAGCAGCTTACCATTCTGTATTAAGACCATTGGTTCACCCTGAACGATCCTTCTTACTTTTGCATTTTTTAGTGCAATAATGGCAAGAACAATATCTAGAACAGCCAAAAATCCTACATTTATAAGTGAACTTAATAAACTAGTTCTGCTATTACTGAGGGAAGAAGCAGCCACAGTCCCTATAGTAATGGCAATAATAAAATCAAATAGGGTAAGCCTACCAACTTCCCTTTGACCCATTATTTTTGTCATAAGAAAAAGCCAGACAAAGGTTACTCCTGTCCGGGCTATCCACTGAAACACATTTAAACTTTGCTGTGATTCCCAGAAAGGCATTTCTCAGCCACCTCATTTAATTGATCATAACCTATTTGAATTTGTTTATAAACAGGTTTATAAGTTTAATTGGTTTATACATTAGTTTTATCAATCACATCCTCATTTATTCCTGTTAGACTATTTCTTTTTCCCAGACATTCATTTTATACTTCTGTTCAAATCCTATTGATAAATAAAACTCCTTGTTAGTCCATACATAAGTCTTTTCAGCACCTTCTTTTTCAATTCTCCTGATACATTCACCTATGACAGAACTGGCCAGACCCCGTCTTCTATATTCAGGAACAGTTCCAACAGGCTCCAGGATACCAATTTTATTAACACTGTCATACCATATAGTGGTAAAGGAAACTACGTCACCTGTATCTGATATAATGTAAAGATCTAAATCAAAACGATAGTCTGGAGTCTGCCGCAATAATTTATAGGCCTCTATAGCCCTGTTTTTATAAATTGGTTTATTTATATACTCAAATGCCCTGGCATGAGCTCTACCCTTTTCAAAATCAGTTAAATTTGAACCATCTACTATTGAAAAACCTTCTGGTAGAGTTATATCTACTTTTCTCGAGACCGGAATTTCAGAAACCCATTCTTCCCAGTTAGCTTTTCTGTAACCTCTTTTAATAGCTATTGCCTCTCTTTTAGAATCCCCTGCTGGAATCCTCATTTGTATATATCTCTTATTGCCTCTATTACCCCCGGTATTCTCTTCAGCAAAATCAAACATCTCTTCCAGTATCATTTCAGGTATATCAATTTCAGCTAGTTGGAAAAAGATCTCCCCCTCACCTTCACCTTCTGAATTAACAACCCCAAGAATGTTTCCATCCTTTTCCCAGATGCCTATTGTTTTTTGCCATTCCTCCAGAGATATCCCATTCATTGTTCAGGCCATTACCGCAAAATTCCAGCGTTCTATTGTCCAGTTAAAAGGCCGCTTAAATTTATTGTATGTTGATATTAAAAAATCCCTTACTTTAATAAAATCATCTTCATGTTTATATCTTCTAAATTTAACTGTCATACACTTCACCTTCCTAACCCTTTTATTTTTTGATATATTTACAAATTTTTTACAAACAATACCTCCCCTCCAAAATCACATGTGTATCTAATTTCCTGGGCATTAAAAAATCCGACCAAAAGAACAATTGATCCTTTTAGCCGGTTTTTAATTACTTGATAAATATTTAAAGAAGTTCAATTAATAATAAAAAAACCATGCTGTTAAGCACGGTTAAATAACAAATAATTAAAATTTAAAATAATAATAAAAAACCGTTGTTCTTAATTGTTTACTGGATATCTTGATAAATATGGTAATACTAATCAGATAACCCACTTATTAAATTAATTTCAGTGAAGAACAGGTATTATCATCCAGGATTCTCCTCAGTTTTTATTAATATTAATTTTATTATTATTTTTTTTATATGTCAACATATTTTAAAAAATATATATTTAATATTAACCCTGCAGGGAATATGTATTATGTTGAATATTTACCTCTTTATAGTTGAGTTTATATTTATTACACATAATATTGGCTGTAATCCGTCCTGATTCATAAATAGTAGGCAAGCCACTTCCCGGATTGGTTCCCCCACCAACCAGCCACATATTATCAAATTCTTCGAACTTATTATGGGGTCTAAAATAAAGCATCTGGTTGAGGTTATGGGCCAGATTAAATGTAGCTCCAAACCCCACATGTAATTCTTCCTTCCAATCAAGGGGAGTAATCATTTTTTCATATTTAATATGGTCTTTTATATCAGTTAATCCTGCTCTATCTTCCAGGAGCTTAATTACAGTATTACGGAAACTACCGGTTTTCCGGGACCAGTCAATATTTGATCTGAGATTGGGAACTGGCACAAGAACATATAAGGCTGAATGCCCATCAGGGGCAAGGGAAGGATCGGTTACAGAAGCATTTTGGACATAAAATGATGGATCCCTTGATAAAACCTTACTTTCCTCTATCTCCATAAAATTATTTTTATAATCACCGGATATAAATACATTATTATGAAGGAGGTGATCATATTTTTTATCCAGGCCAAGATATAACATAAAGGTAGAACAGGAATATTTTTTTCCTTCCAGCTTTTGATTATTATATTTTTGCCTCTTTTGATCAGGAATCAGGTTTTGCAAACCCCAGGCAAAATCAGCATTCATAACTATCTCGTCGAACTTTTTATAATCCCCATCTTTAAAATGCAAACCATGGGCTTTTTATTAACAATATCTATCTCAGCTACTTCTTTATTTAGTTTAATTTTCCCACCCAACTCCCGGGTTACGTCAGCCATAGCTTTAGTTAATTTATGTAATCCCCCCATAACATGGTAAACACCCCATTTATATTCTGTATAGGGTAAAATACTAAACAAAGAAGGACAATTATATGGTGACATACCAAGATACTTAGATTGAAAAGTAAAACCCAGCTTGACCCTGTCATCAGAAAAATACTTATTTAAATTATCCCAGAGGCTTTCCCAGGGCCTCAGTACCGGTAGAAGGTTAAGGACTTCTTTACTTAAAAGGTGATAAAATTTATGATAACCACGCTGGAGGGCAGGCAGGGTCCTGTCCATCTTTTTTTTGTTATCCTTCATATATAAATCAAACCCAGATGCATCATCAGGACTTATTTTTGCAATAGAATCCTTTACCCGATCTCTATTTCTGGATGGATAAAATCTTTTGCCATCTTTAAAAACAAGTTGATAGTAAGGTTCCAGTAATTTCAAATCCACATAATCGTTTAAGTTACGACCTGTTTCCTGAAATATTCTTTCCAGAATAAAGGGCATCATAAAAAAGGTAGGACCAATATCAAAAGTATAACCCTCCTCTTTAATATAACTGTTTCTTCCCCCAATTTTATTTTCTTTTTCAAAAACCTCTACCTCAAAACCCCTGTTTGCCAGTAATAAAGCAGCAGCCAGACCACCCGGTCCTGCCCCAATAATACCTACCTTAGCCATCTTATTCCTCCTTATTTAAAAGGGCCAGCCTCAAGCTGGCCCATAATTATTTTACCTTATTTATTTTACAAATTATTTTCCCACAGGTCATGGACTGTACAATATTCTCTGACAGCTTTAATGTTTTTAAGAGGTACATTAAATTCAGCCTGTGGCTTCTGGCCCGGTTTCAATTCAGCTCTCAGAACCTTATCGTCAGTCATAACTTCAATAAATTTAATATAATGTTTTTCTTCCATGGGGTGTTCCACATCCCCTACTTTAATAAGGACACCATTAACCTTTTCCTCTACTACTGGAACATGTTTTTCATTACCGGTGTCAGTAGTTTTAGGGGATAATTTTTTCATGTCCTCCCCACAACAAACCAGAGCAGGGGCCCCTTCATGAACAACCTCAACAACATTACCACAAATTTCACACTTATAAACCTCTCTTAATTTAGTCATTAATATATTCCTCCTTATTTAATTAAAAAGTTATCTTTTAATAAGCTTGCTAATACTCCTCATGGTGATACCACTCAGCAGTATCAAGCCATGTATTGGGTCTATTAACAAACTCGACCAGATTTCTCATAATTGTTTCGTGCTTCTTCTCCTCTTTTGCAAGTTTCATCAAAGCATCTTTTAAATATTCCTCCTCAGTTTCATTAGCCTTTGATTTATAGAATTCATAGCTCCTCTTTTCCATTTCCTCAGCCTTTTTATATATATCAACCTGCTGGGTAGGCAGAACACTTTCAGGTAGGTTAGAAGAAATTTCTTCAAAAGCTTCTTTGGCATGGGGTAAAATATCAGACTAAATGGTTCCTATCTCTTTATCTTCAGCCAGCTTTTTTACAATTTCTTTATGTTTCTTTTCTTCATCTGCCAGTTCCATAAAAACCTTCTTTAAACGTTCATCTTCCGCTATATTAGCTTCACTGAGATAAAAATCATAATGCTCCTGTTCCAGTTCAAGGGCAAATTCAAAAACAGACATATTATACCTCCTTCTTTTTTAAATTCATAATTTAATGGGTAACTAAACTTTTATAGTCATAAGCTGAACAATGCTTTTTTCTTTGCAATATCATCTAAAATCATCAAGCAAAAAGGACATTTCAGATGGCTTACCAACTTCATTAACCAGGGGACTATCTTCGAGATAACCATACCTTTCCCTGAATGTTACCTTTTCGGCCCGATATATAATTCCAATCGGTATCCTATCTTCCCATTCCCTTGCTTTTTTAAAGGCAAGTTCCAGGTCGGTTTCATCATAGTTTTCATCCAGTTTATATACCCTCTCCCGGTACCATTTAAAGGTATTTATTTTATTAAAAGAGACACAGGGTTGTAGAATATCAATTAAAGCATAACCCTTATAATCAAAGGCAGACTTTATTAGTTCTTTTAAATGATCACCTTCGCCAACAAAGCCCCTGGCCACGAAACCTACCCCCATTCCAAGGGCCATACTTAATGGGTTGAGGGGTTCTGACTTAACCCCATCAGTCTGAACCCTGGTTTTCATACCCATTCCAGTCGTCGGTGAGGCCTGACCTTTAGTTAATCCATAAATTTGATTATCGTGGACAAGGTGAATTATATCAGGATTTCTTCTGATATTATGAATAAAATGATTCCCCCCTTCACCATAGGAACACCCATCCCCTGACTCTACAATTACTGTTAACGTGTGGTTGGCTACTCTCATACCTATTGCCGGTGGTAAGGACCTACCATGGAGGCCATTGAAGGTATTAACATTAATATAATGGGGCATTTTAGCTGCCTGCCCAATTCCGGTAAACATCACTACCTGATGTGGTTTAAGCTTTAATTCATTCAACGCTTTAACGAGTGACTTCCTGAGGGCAAAATTACCACAACCGGGGCACCAGGCAGTTTCTTTAGTTTCATAAAACCTACTATTATCTATCATTATTTAACCACCTCTTTCATAAAACACCGGTATATCTCCCGGGCGTTAAAGGGGCGACCATCATATTTCAAGATTTTATGGTCAATTGAAATCCCCGTTTCACTTCTGATTAACCTGGCAAACTGGGCAGTAGCATTATTTTCTACAGCTACCATTTCAATGTCCTGTGACGCCCATCTCCTCAAACTTTTTTGTGGTAAGGGCCAGACATCAGAAAAAGAAAGAAAACCAACCTTAATTCCATCTTTACGAAAAAGTGATAAGGCTTCTCTGATGGGACCATAGGTAGAACCCCATCCAATAATCAAATAGTCAATCTCTTCTTCCCCGGTATAAAGGGGCTCTAAAAGATCTGTTTCTTTTAGTTTCGTTTCCTTTCTCATTCTTTTCTCTACCATAGCTTTTCTGGTCTCAGCATCTTCAATAATATGACCCCATTCGTTATGTTCATCACTGTCAACCACGACAAGTTCTTCATCATTCTGACCAGGGTAAGCCCGGGGAGAGATACCATCATCAGTAAGCTTATAACGTCGGTATCCTTCATTTTTATCTGTTTCAGCAGGTGAAACCAGGTATCGTTTAATTTTTAAACTATCAAGATTAAAATCGTTAACAGTCCGGCTCGAATCAGCCAGATACTGGTCACTTAATAATATTACCGGAATTTGATACTTGTCGGCTAAATTAAAAGCCCTGAAGGACTGATAAAAGGCATCTTCCTGACAACGTGGACTTATAACCATAAGGGGAAATTCGCCCTGGGAAACATTAATAGCAAATAAGAGGTCGCCCTGTTCTGTCCTGGTAGGTAACCCGGTTGCTGGACCTGGTCTTTGTACTTCGGCAATAACTACAGGGGTTTCTGTTATACCCGCTAACCCCACTGTTTCTGCCATCAGGGAAAACCCGCCCCCGGATGTTCCGGTCATGGCTCTGATACCACCAAAAGAAGCACCAAGGGCCATATTAATCGCTGCAATCTCATCTTCTGCCTGTTCTACCACAATTCCCAGTTCCTTCTGTTTGGCGGCTATGTAACTCATTATCCCTGTTGAAGGAGACATGGGATATGCTGAATAAAATTTTACTCCGGCCATAACCGCACCTAATCCAATCGCCTGATTTCCATTTATAAATAACTTATCCCTGGCTGGTTTACTAATATTAACTTTAAATAATTGCTGGCTCTCTTCATACCCCCTTCTTAACAATTTGATGTTAGCTTTTATAATATTTTCATTATCGAAAAAGTCCTCTATAACCCCTTCGCAGACCTTTGTTTCCAACCCCAGTACCCTGAGGACAGCCCCGATATAAACCATGTTAAGTGCTTTCAAATTAACATCTTTAGCTAACTGGCGGGCGTCAATCGTTAAGTATTTTCCATAAACATCTACCTTTTTTCCAGATATAATTATCCCTTCGTCATTTAAATAATTATAATGACGTTTTATCGTTTCTGAATTTAGAGCTACTAAAATATCTATCCTTTCAGCCGGTCCCAGGATTTCTTCATTTCCAAACCTTATTCTTATAAAATTATGACCACCCCTGATTCTTGACATATAATCCTTTGAACTATAAACAAAAAAACCTGATCTGAACAAAGTCTTACCCAGAATCCTGGATACGGTATTCAAACCCTGACCGGCTTCCCCTCCGATTAACAAATTAAGGTTCAAAACTAGACCTCCTTTAGTCTTTTTGAAAATAATAATGATTTCTATTAATACTTACATTTTATTATAAATTTTCTGTATTGTCAATCGTTAATTATATTTTTATATATTAATTTTATGTTAACAATTTTACCTTATTTATATTTAAAATGATAAAAAGCCGGTCTGCACCCGGCTCATTTGTTAATTTATAACTTTAAAATTATCTTTGACTATTTTTTATAATTTAAAATAGGCTTTCATCTGGTTAATAAGATTCTCAAAGTATTCTGTCTCCCTGATAAGATGGTTGGCAAAGAGCGGACCAGTAATTGATAATAGTTTACAATCAGCCAGTAATGTTTTAACTCTATCCTGAAATTGATTTAAGTCCTTTAAATTTAATATTAATTCGAGGATAAAATTAGAAACTGCCGGAAAATTATCAGGCTCTGACTTAAGCATAGATTCCAGATCCAGTGCACGTACAAACAAATAATTAAATCTCTGATTATAATCCCTCAATTTGTCCAGTAATATCCTCTCTGAAGGATCTATTAAATGATGTAAGAAAGCTGTGTGTTCCTTCATCCCCCTCAACCAGAAGGTAACATCACCGAGTAAATCCCGGGGAAGGGATATTTGTTTTTTCTGTCCCTGGTATTCTGAAACAATTTCTAAAAATTCATCTGCCTCTCTGACAGTGTGTGTTATCAAAAGTGGATAGAGATTAAAGGTAGACTCACACTGAACAATTAATCTTAAAAGTGTTTTTTTAAATTCAAGTAATTCCCCAACAGCATTTATACTTTCTTCAATTAATTCAGAATTATGTCCTGGTGGAGTCCCCATTATTCTTCTGGCCCTGTTCTGGAGTTTATCGAACAAATTATAAAAGTCATGGGCCCTGGCAATTAACTCATCTTCATCATAGGTTAATCCCTTTTTAATAAATAAGGCATGTTCTTTAAAAATACGTAACCAGAATATCAAATTTATTCTTTCCTGAAAAATATCATCACTTTTCAAATATTTATCCTCTCCTTCCTTATAAATCTTAATTAAAATAATTATAAACTGTTTTCTCTCTCCTTAGTAAAGATATGCTTATTATTTATGGATATTACCATAATTCACGTTCTTATATAAGCCCTTAAAACATATAAATAAATAACTTTTATCCAGAAAGGTTAAGCAAATGAAAGATATATTTATGTTGCTTTCAATTGATTTTGTTAAAATTTATTTTTATAAATTGGTTACAATAACCTTTGTGGTTTTATTTACCAACATTATTGTTTTTATAATAGAAAACTTTTTTAATAAAATAATGAAAAAAGAAAAACTGACACCGGTTTATTTACCTGTAATAATTAATTTAATAAAATTTATTTTATGGATCCTATCTATTGGAATAGTGCTAATTATTTTAGGGTTTAAAGAACTGGCCATTACCCTCGGAGGGGTAGTGGCCGTATTTGGTTTTGTTTCGGCTCAAACCCTTAGCAGTATATTAAGGGATTTAATAGCAGGTGTATTTTTAATACTGGATGATGATTTTAACACCGGTTACCGGGTCAGGGTTAATAAAGTGGAAGGAGAAGTATTAACTATAAATATACGGAAAACAAAAATAAAAGACTCCCATAATAATATTCATATAATCCCTAACAGGAAGGTTGATAACAACTATATTTTAATCAGTAGCCCTGGTAACACAAACCCCGATTAATCCCGGGCCTGAATGAACAACCATAGCCGGACTTATTTCACCAAAATATGTATCCTTAACATTTTCCAGTTTTTTTAATTTATCAAGTAATTCCCGAGCTTCCTGTTCTGCATTAGCATGCATTACGTCAACATAACAAATTCCTTCTTTTATTTTTTCTCTAACAATTTTAAATAGCTGCCCCAGGGACCTTTTACGACTGCGAACCTTCTTGAAAGTGTAGTATTCACCTTCACTGTCCATAGATATAATAGGTTTTAAATTTAATAATTCACCAATAGTTCCCTTTACCTTTCCTATTCTACCCCCATGAATAAGGTATTTCAAAGTTTTTACCACAAAATACAACTCAACATCATTAATCTTAGCTCTTACTTTATTAACTATTTCATTAAAATCAAACTTCCGGGCTTCAATCAATTCTTTTGCATAAAGGACAAGTCTTCCTAACCCCATTGATATTAATTTAGAGTCAATTACTTCTACAGTCAACCCCTCTATTTGTTTGCCTACCATATTACTTATCTCATATGTACTACTTAAACCACTGGAAATGTGAATAGCAAGAACATGTGTGAATCCCCTGTCCTTTAATTTCAATAATTCCTTCTGGATATCATCAGGTCCTGGCATAGAGGTAGTTGGGATTTTATCCTCTATTTTATCATAAATTTCCCCTGGTTTAATATCCAAACGGTCTCGGTATTCTTTATCACCATATATTATTTTCAAAGGCAAACAACTTATTATACTATTATCTAATGTTTGCTGGGGTAGGTCACATGTGCTGTCTGTAACAAGGGCTATCTTTTCTTTCATAACCACCCTCCTATTCAATAAATATTTCATCTTTTAAATTCATTTCTATATTCATTATGTCCCAAAATAGGTAAAGATAAAATGACAAATTAACAAATAAATACAAAAAAATGTTCCTGGTTATAACATTTTATATTATGAAGAAAACCATGACATTGTGATATTTATAAGTTTCCTTTTTAATAATTTTTACAAATATACAAAAAATATTTGTATGACTTACATATACAGATTTATAATTTACGGATTAAGTGGATGGTGTCTTGAAATAGTGTGGACAGGCCTGGGCTCCTTTTTAAGGGGAGACATTAACTTAAGGGGATGGACTTATCTCTGGATGTTCCCAATTTATGGTATGGCTTTATTAATGGAACCAGTTCACAATCAGATAAGGAACTGGCCTGCTATAATAAGGGGAGGTGTCTATACTCTAATTATTTTTACTATAGAATACAGTTCAGGCTGGTTTTTAGAGAATATAATAGGGACCTGTCCCTGGGATTACAGCAAAAGTCGTTATTCTATTAAAGGCTTTATTCGTTTAGACTATGCACCTGCCTGGTTTATAGCTGGTTTGCTCTTTGAAAAATTACATGATACTCTAACCAGAATACACTATGCATAGTTTTTTATTTATTTGACTTGAATATTTATTATCTTAAAACACTATAATATTAAAAAAGACTTCAGGTGGTGTTATATGGAAAATACTTCTCTCGATTTCAGACCTGAGATTACTCCGAAAAAGATAAATAAATTGAAAGAAACGGCCGGAGAATTAAAAACAGGGGAACATATATCAATCATTCTTGAAAGGACCGATGCCCACCAGGCTAAAAATATCCTTAAAATCCTGGAAGAAAATAATATTGATTATCAAACTAAAGGAGGCCATGAAGACGAATTTTTTATCACAGGTAAAAAGCAATAGTTACTATACTGGGGCAAAAATTTTGCCCCAGTTTTTTTTATAAGAATATTGCATATTAATAAATTTTTTTGTATAATTTTAAAACAAATAAATAAAGGAAAGTATACAATCAATCTAGAACTATATTATAAAGTGTCGGACTTTGTTGAGAAATGAGGGTTTATGATGAATAATGTTATAGAAAAACATAAATATTATATTATAATAGCTGTTTTTTTAATCATCATCTTTTTATCTTATAACAGCTATCAGAATACCACAAACATTATTAAATCCAAATATATAACCCATCAAACCCTGATTGAAAAAAGTATTATTAATTCCATAAATAATACCAACTACGCCTACCAGATAGCAGAAAAACTACTTAATGATAAAATGGAGAAATTATCACGTCAATTAATATCTAAATACAGAGATAATCCAGATGTGCTGACCTGGGATTTAGAAAAAATCAAACAAACACATAAATATGTTAATATTTATATTATTGATAATAACTTAAAAATAATTCATACTACCTACAAAAAAGATTTAGGGCTTGATTTCAATAAATATCCTTTATTCAGTAAGGTCTTAAGAAAAAGACTTGAAGGAGATAATTTCATTGTTGACCGGATGGATATATCAATTAAATCTGGCCAGCTTAAGAAATACAGTTATATGCCCACTCCAGATCATAAATATCTTATCGAATTAAGCATCAACCTCAAGGAGATTTTCCCCCAGATAGATAGTATTAACCTTATTTCACTGACAGAACGTTTAAAATCAGAGTATCCCACTATTGAAGAAATAAATTTTTATAGAATTACTCAACAGGGAAATATAGTTACAGAATCAATAACACTCTCTGAATCACTTCTACATACCGATATTCCTGACAAAATTAAGTCACTTGTAAAAAAGTGTGCCAGTACCAGTCAGGTAGTTTCCAGCAAAATAAAATCAAACTCACAAAATAGATATTATTCAGTCAGGTTTATCCCCTGTCTTACCCAGAATCCAGAGGATCCCTACTGGTGGGATTCTTCCGTAATCGGAATTAAATATAATAATGAGTTTATGTTAGAAGAATTAAATCATTATAAACATGTATTTATTATAAACATGACGATAATAACCATTGTATTTGTTTTATTTGTTTTAGTAATAGAATATCTCCTGAAAGAAACAAAATATATGGCTTATCATGATCACCTTACCAAACTTCCCAACCGGGCTTTATTTGAAAGATACTTTAATAAACTTAAAAATAATACAATAAACCTTAACAAGATGGCAGTCCTTTTCCTTGATCTCGATGACTTTAAAAATGTCAACGATACCCTGGGACATGCTATCGGTGATAAACTGCTTATTCAGGTAGCCAAACGATTAAAAAAGAACCTTAAACCATCAGATACCTTATCAAGACTGGGTGGGGATGAATTCACTTTACTCCTGACCAGTATTAGAACAAGGGAAGATGTGATTAAATTTGCCTCAGATTTAAGTGAAGACTTCAAAAAACCATTTATTCTAGATGGTAATAAACTTACAATCCACCCCAGTATAGGTATCAGCATCTACCCTGATAATGGTAAAAATCTGGACTCTCTTTTAAAGCAGGCCGATAACGCCATGTATCAGGCTAAAAAACAAAAATTAGATTTTATCCTCTGGAGATAATAATGTAATACTAATTATTTAATGGCAGGATATCCTGCCATTTTTTATACTTAAAAAACTTAAAGTGACAAAAATCAACTTTACTAAATAATATATACTAAAACTGACAAAGTGAGGTGAAACAATTGGACTTTCCCTTTTTCAGAAATCAGAGCTATATAAGGGTTTTACACGCTTCACCGGGAGCTCCGGCTGTTGATGTATATGCCGATAATATCAAGATTGCTTCTAATTTAAGCTACAGGAATTTAACCAGTTATATAAGGGTTAGACCCGGACAATATAATGTGATAGTCTATCCAGCTGGTTCAAGGCGAAACCCTGTTTATCGAGAACGTATATATGTACCACCCGGGTCTATTTCAACCGTTGCTGCCACTGGGCAGGTCGGAGAAAATTTTGACCTGTTAGTAATACCTGACACGAACTCACGACCACGCCAGGATACAACTTATCTCAGAGTTGTCCACCTGTCACCTAATGCCCCAGCTGTTAATGCCCGTATAGATAATAGAATCCTGGCAAGAAACATTAGTTATCAGGATATAACCCGTTATGTTCCCCTGGACCCCGGAACTTATACTTTAAGTATATTTAATGCTCAAACTAACCAGAGGGTTGTTAGAAACCGCAACCTGGTTTTACAGCCCGGTTTTTATTATACATCTTATATACTGGGGCTGGTTGACGGTAATGTTCCACTGGAAGTAATTACTGTAATTGATAGAATTTATGAACTTGTTGTCTAAATTAAATCAGGGAGGTTATATAACCTCCCTTTTCCTTACCCTGAACCTTGTCTATTTTATTATATTAAACCTTAATCTTCACCATCTTTGATTATTTACAATGTGTTATTTTCTTAATAATATTTTTAACTATTCGGTCTTAAAAACTCCCTCCAAACGAAAAATCCCCTTACCTTCGGAAAGCCATCTTTTTTCATACCCGGTCATAATATTATCCTCAGCAAATTTACTATGATGAAGGTCAAAAGTAATATTTCTCAACAGAAAACCATTCTGGGACAAACTCTCCAGGGAAAATTTAAAAAAATTATAGTCATCTGTTTTTAAATGGATTTCCCCACCCTCAATCAATATTTTTTTGTACAATTCCAGGAAATCTTTATGGGTCAACCTCCTTTTAATGTGTTTTCGTTTGGTCCAGGGGTCAGAAAAATTGAGATAAATACGTGATACCCTATCATCATCAAAATATTCCCTTAAATTCCGGGCATCACCGTAAATAAAGCCAATGTTGGGCAGCCCTTCTTCTTTAGCCTTACTGACAGGGTAATTAAGAGCCTCTTTCACCTTATCCATCCCAATAAAGTTTATATCGTGATTTTCCCGGGCCAGTTTTAAAATGAAATCAGACCGGCCAGTACCTATTTCCAGATGGATAGGATGATTATTCCCAAAAAAATTAACCCAGTTAACTTTGTCCTCAAGTTTGTATATAACGAGAGGATGTTTTTTAAACTTTTCTTCGAGATGAGGTTTGTTACGCATTCTCAATTTTACCACCCCTACCCTTTATTTAACAACATTAACATAAATTACAAATCACAAGATAAAAACCTCAGGCCTCATTCAATTCCAGCTCAAGGTTATCATCTTTAATAACGCCCGGTACTCCAGTCAGTTAATTTTAACCAGGTAACACCTATAACGGCACCCCCTATATTGGCTATGGCAATGGCCCACCATAAACCAGCCTGCTCCAGGCCCAGGTCCCGGGATAGATAAAAGCCAAGCCATAGTCTAAAACCCCATTGTGATATAATTGAAATGACCATTGGCGGGACTGTCCGCCCGGCACCTTTAAAAATACCATTGGAGACAATCATAATTCCAGTAAATCCAAAGGTAAGGGCGATAATATTCAAATAGTCACTTCCGTATTTTAAAACCTCCGGGGCTTTATTAAAAACACTGATAACCAGTGCAGGTTTAACCATCATTAAAAATCCAATTACCGTTAAACTGATGAAAATGGTTAGATTACTGACCAGAGCTGTTTTCTCAGCTCGCTCCTTTTTTTCAGCCCCCACATTCTGCCCAACCATGGTAGTTGCAGCCGCTGCTACACCGAAGGCCAGAATTACCGGTAGGCTTACAACCCTGTTTACGATACCATAAGCAGCCAGCGTCATAGTCCCAAAAGAAGCAACCAGTTTTGTCATAAATAGCTGTCCCAGAGATATCATGGATTGTTCCACAGAAGACGGTATTCCTATCTTAATTATCTTTTTTATTATGCTAAAATCAGGAATCATATTAACTTTTATCAGTTTGAGGCCTTTATTACCTCCAAGCAACATAAAAAGAGCCCAGATAGCCACAATTCCCCTGGATAAAATGGTTGCCAGTGCAGCACCCCCCACCCCTAATTCAGGAAAAATCCAGATTCCAAAGATAAAAAGAGGGTCTAATACCATATTTAAAATAACCGAAGAAAACATCATAACTGCGGGTGTTAGCGTATCCCCTATCCCCCTCAGGGTTGAAGAAAAGATAAAAAATCCAAACATAAAGGGAATACCAGAAAATATTATTTTTAAATATTGAGCAGCATCATTTACTATTGAAGGATCTGCCCCCATCCAGACAACCATTTTTCTGGATAAAAGATACCCTACAATGGCAATTATAACTGAAAAGGACCCAATAAAACTAAAAAGCTGACCCAGTATTTTGTTTATTTCCTGTTGGTTACCGGCTCCTTTATGCTGGGCTATTAATGCGGTTCCGGCTATGGTTAATCCGGCTCCGAGAGCCACCATAAGCATTACCACCGGAAAACTTATAGAAATAGCAGCCACTGCGTTGGCTCCTACCCTGCCAACCCAGATAGTATCTACCGGGTTATATAATGTCTGCATCAACTGGCTTAACATAATAGGTAAAGCCAGTTTAACTAAAGACCCCAGTATTGGCCCTTCGGTTATGTAACTGAATTTATCTCTTTTCTTATGTTCCACTCATATTCATCTCCCATCCTGGTTTAATTATTTTATCATATATGTTACTGGTATGTTTCCATTACCATATTATATCTTAGTTTTTATTTAACCACTCTGTGGTTTATTATACCTAAATATAGTTGTTAACTCAATTTTTTAATCATAAAATAATTTAAGTCTATTTTATAACGTTATATTATTACAAATTGACAGCCCTGAAGCTGTCCGTTGATATTTAAAAAGCTTATCAGTTTATTTAAAGGATTATCTCCTTTTCCTCATACGGGTGGGTACCACAAAACCGGTAATATAGTGTCGGTGACCATCTACATAATTTGTCTCAAAGGAAGCCCGATGGCTACAACAAAGGTGCCTCTGGCGAGGCACCTTTGTTAAAATTAAATTTACTTTTTAAAAATTGCTCATTATATCAGCAAATACATTTAAAAATAATTATATCTTATTTTAAAATAATTCTGGTCTCATCAGTATATACTTTATTATCTTTACTCTCAATAACCCCCTGGAGGTAATATGTCCCTTCGGACAAACCCCTGAACTTAAGCTTAAGTTCATATAAAACACTCTCTTCAGGTTCAAGGACTAATTCCTGCATAATCTGGGCAAACATCTTATTGTCAGACCACTTCTGGACAATCCTATCAAATTTATCCTTAACATACACATCATATTTTTTACCGGATGTGAACTGTAATACCTCTCTGTGTTTTCCTTCATTTTCTAGTAAAATATACACTCTAATACTTTGATTCCTACTATAAACCTGTTTTCCAACAATCAACCTGGCCTTTAAGCTATTCCCGATTTTAACTGGTGGGAGGGGCTGAAGATCTCCAAAATCCTCAATATCAATGCCCAGAAAATCTGTTATAAACTCAACTGGTACAAGAGTGTGGCCATTTATATATATAGGTTCTGTATCCAGATACCTGACACCCCGGTTTGTTTCAACCTCTACCTTACCAATCTCTATAATAAAATAATCCCCTTCAAAATAAATTAATCTATCCCCATTATCCATTTCCACAATTTCCATTGGTACCATATCTTTAAACTGGTCTAAGGGTACCAGGCTATCCTCGGTCAATCTATCTGGGGAAATATCAAATTCCACATTGTCCCCATCAATATTTATATCTGCCAGGGCAGTACCCCCGGCCAGTACTACTAGCACCAGTGATAATACCAATATATTGATAAACCTTTTTTTCATAATACCCTTCCTTTCTTAATGGTTTTAATGATTTATGTCTTATTAATTACCCTGGATTTATTATTAATTATTTACCTCTTCAATTTCTGCAATCCCGTTAATTTTTAAACTTGTTGAAGTATTGTATCCAGTCACATAATACATATTAACATTTATATCTTTTAAACTTGTATCTGTATTAATAGAATAAGTATTACTGGTTTCACCATAGTAATCTCCAGCATCTATATAACCATTATCATCAACATCCCGGTAGGCAATTATATACCATTCCCCCGGTGTTACATTCTGTAAAGAATAGGTTCCATCATCATTTACCTGAACAATCTCACTCCTGGGGTAAACTGTATTTGTAGTTTCATCAAATTCTGCGGCCATTACATATGGCTTTGATAACTTTTTACCAAGCAGGGCACCATAGGCGTCAACCAACCCATATCCATAATACTGATCCCATCCCGTACCCCCAAGGTCAACAGCTGTAGAGGTTAAACGATTCCTTACTTCATATGAAGGAACACCATTGGCGAGTAAAAGAGCTGCTATTCCACTAACATAGGGGGTTGCCATTGATGTTCCACTCATATTATAATAATCAGATATAGTCTCATAATTATACCCATCATAGTATCCCCAGGTACTGTATATACCAACACCAGGAGCAACCAGGTCCAGATTCTGTCCATAGTTCGAAAAACTAGCAATATCTTTATTAAAATCTACAGCCCCTACAGCAATTGTACTATCCATGTTTGCCGGGTAATCCACATAACTATCTCCAATGCTATCACTTCCCCCATTGCCGGCTGCTGCTATTACAATAACCCCGTTATTTACTGCATAATTAATTGCATCATCCATATATGGGTCACTTCCGTTTTCAAGTCTTGACGGATCTACACCCAAACTTAGATTAATTATATCAACATTATTATTCACAGCATACCTTATTCCATCTGCAATAACATCTGTAAACCCTGAGCCATCTGTTCCCATAACCCTGACCGGCAAAATGTTAACATCCCAGTTTACCCCGGCTACCCCGGTACCATTGTTAGTAACGGCTCCAATAATACCGGCTACATGGGTACCGTGGCTACCAGAATTAGATTCAGGGGTTTTATCAGTTGGATCATTATCATCATCGACAAAATCATGACCTGGCACTAAATTGCCTGCAAGGTCAGGGTGATCGGGAATAATCCCTGAATCGACTACAGCCACTGTTACACTGTTATCACCTTTTTCCACATCCCAGGCTGCCTCCAGGTTGGTTATTATATGCCCCCGCTGTTCATAAATATAGTATTCATCATCAGGAATGGCACTGATATGATAGATATAATTGGGCTGGGCCCATTCAACTTCAGGGAGATTGTTATAATAATCTACCATTTCACTAACTGTCTTATCTTCAGGTATCCTGTAATGCTTAACCTTCCCATCTGGAAGCTCTCTTGTTCCCATGATTTGAACTCCATTATTGTTTTCCAGGCTATTTGTAGAAAGGGTAGATACTTCATTTTTATATTTCACCAGAATTTCGTTTTCTTTATATTGTATTCCATCACTGGACTTATTAAATATAACGGCAGAACCATTATTACTGGTAGAAGCTGTACTAACATCTACCCTCTGATATCCGGTATTGTTATTAACAGTAACCTTTCCTGAAACATTACCATCACCAATGGGGAACAATTTAATACTAACCTTCAAATCACTACTAACCTCAATTGTTTCTGAATATCCCTGATAACCATCAGCACTTACTCTCCAGGTATGAACTCCTTCAGGTATATTAGATATATGATAATATCCTGTTTCGTCTGTATAGGCTGTCTGCCCTGCTATGTAAACAAAAGCATCTTTAATTGGATCACCACTATTGTATTCAGTAACCCATCCGTAAATATCATAATACTTATACCCCGTATCCGGCTCCGGTGAGCAGGCAGGTAAAAATAATAATATCCCGATTACAATAAATGCTGTTAATAGTACTTTATATTTTTTTGAATCCATATAAATATCTCCTCTCCTTGAAAATACATTTATCGACCAGTAAATTGACTTTATACGACAGTAAATATAAAAAAACTGTCATAAGTATTATGTAAGTTCTGTATATATTTTATTTCGTCAAATCCTTCCTGTATCCCTCCTTATTTTATATAAATATTGTTCTTATTTTATAAATAATAAGACTACCGGCCCATCGCATTCCAGTATTTTATGCAGTAACCAATGTTAACTCCGAATACAAGTAAACACCTATATTCTTTATTAATATATTCTAATAGCCCGGAAAGGTTAAAAGACTTATACGGGAAAAAGTATTCCATTAGAATGGTTTATTGTTAACCTGTTTTAATTTATGGTTGACAATTATATCAATATAAGTCATAATATTAATCAGGACGGCTATATATTGCAAATGATAGGAGGATTATTATGTCAGGTTATAAACTCAGTATCCACGATTTAACCAGGATAGCCTTTTTTGCAGCCCTGACCGGGATTCTGGCCTATATATCCTTTCCCCTTCCTTTCAGCCCGGTACCTGTCAGTGGGCAAACCCTTGGTGTTATGTTAGCCGGCCTGCTGCTTGGGAGTTACCGGGGGTTTTTAAGCCAGATTGCTTATATTTTACTGGGAGTAATCGGACTCCCAGTATTTGCAGGAGGATCCTCGGGAATAGGTAGCCTTTTTGGTCCCAGTGGTGGCTATATCTGGGGTTTTCTCTTTGGTGCCTATATCATCGGAAGGCTTTTTGAAAGTTTTAATAACAGTAATTATATTGTTAAGTTTTTCTTTCTAGTAACAGGAGGAATCGTGGTTGTCTACTTATTCGGGATAACCCAACTTATTATTGTCACCAAAATGTCTTTAACCGAAGCAATTGTGTCCGGAATGCTACCCTTTTTACCGGGTGATCTTTTTAAAATCTTTATAGTAACACTGATATCCCAAAAAGGATTAATCTCTGCCTTCAGGACTAATAGGTAAAATGAAATAAAAGGGGGTAAATATGGTTCAATTAAGGGGACACCATTTATTATGTGTCCAGTTTTTTCAGGGTCTGGGTTATAGTAAGGAGTTTATTCAAAAAATGTATGAATTATTAAAGAAGATTGAAGAGCCTTCAACACGGATATTACTTACAACTTCCTGTGACTACCTATGCCAGGCCTGCCCCTGGCATAATGAATATACCTGTACAATTTCATCCCCTTCAGAAGAATTAAAACTGGTTGAAAGGGATAAAGCTGTATTATCTTATTTTGGTTTTGAAGAACACCAGCTAATAACAGCAGGTTTATATAAAAAGAGGGTTGATTTATTATTGCCAAAACTGGATTTAAAAAAAATCTGTGGTAATTGTCGCTGGTTTGAAATCTGTAATTCAAAACGAGGTCAGGTAGATTAACATCTCCCTGGCCTTTTTAGTTTATTAGGAATTTTTAGCGACCCTCAGTCTTCCATTTAAATACATATTACCCAATATTTACTTCAGTTAACCTGGTGTAATCTTGATTTATATTAATATTTTTTTACAATTTACAAATAATAGAATTATATAAAATATTAAATACTGGAGGAATCAAATATGAGAAAATTAAAAATCCTTATTCCTTTAATTCTGGCAGTGTTACTTGTCTCCTGTGCCAATGAGTCCCCTACCCAGGAATCTTCAATATTTCAGATTGGTGAAGTTGAATACTGCAGGGTTACAGATGACAATGTTAATGTTAAAGCCGGGGCTGGTAACACCTTCCCCAATATTGCTACCCTGAATAAAGGTGATATAGTAAAGGTTATGGGGGAAATGGGGAACTGGTATGTAGTCAGACTCGACAATAACCAGGTCGGGTGTATTAATACCACAGATGCCACTCCTGTTGTCAGAGATGGCGGTGAACCGGAAAAACAACGGCGAATTGTCGAACCAGAACCCGCTCCTGAAGCCAAAGACGATGTCGCCCCGGCAAAAAGCCTTACTTCCATGGAACAACGAATGGTAAATCTTATTAACCAGGAACGGCGTAAGAATAACCTTAAGCCCCTGGAAGTCCATATGAAATTAACAGAGGTAGCCCGGATAAAATCCCAGGACATGGTTGACAATAATTACTTTAGCCATTATTCGCCAACCTATGGCAGCCCCTTTGATATGATGGACAGATTTGGGATTGAATACTTACACGCTGCTGAAAACATTGCTGCCAATCGCTCCGTAGATGATGCCCATGAATCACTTATGAGGTCAAGCGGGCACCGCAGAAATATCCTTAATCCCAACTTCACCCATGTTGGGGTTGGTATAAAACCAAGTGATAAGTATGGTTATATATTTACCCAGATGTTTATAAGCCGTCCTCAGTAATGAAGGCCAAGTGTAACCTTACACCACCGTTAATATTAATTCTCTCCTGGCACTTTTTTAAAAAAGCAACTACGGTTTATAATAATAAACACAATTCTAAAAGTCCATACAAATACGGGGGCCCGGGCCCCCGTATTTTTGATTTTCTCTCATAATAACTACTATATTATTTGTATAGTAAAATATTTTTGATAGTAAGATATTTTTTTGATAAAAAAAGTTTAAACTATAAAATTTTGATTATTTTCCCACCAAACTTATCTGTTCCGGACCCGCCGGTACATCCCCAGTGTTAAACCTCCCAGCAGGAGTAAACCAGCATAACCTACTGCCGGGTAGAGGTAGCGTACCAGGTTGGAAAAACCAAGCTGACTGGTTATAAATGCAGCAACCCCGGTTAAAATAATGTATGTCCGGTATTTCTTACCTTCTGGATCGGTAAGGCGGGCTACAAAACCATAAAGGTTACCTACCGCAGTAGTATAAATCTCTGCCAGTAAGATACCACTGTAAACGAGCTGAAACCAGGGAGCAAAATTACCGGCTACATAAATCATGGGAATCTCATATTCCAATACCCGGGGTATATTAAGCAGTATCGCTAAAAGGATAAACATGGCCCCCAGTCCTAAACCCACTCCACCAAAAATAGCACCATACTTTAGCTTTCTCTTATCATTTACCCTGCTCCCGAGGGGAGCCAGAACTGCTACAGCAAGTACAATATTATAGGATGCATAAACAACTGAGGATAAAGCCCAGTGTGGCACCGGAGCCCTCCCCGGAAGAGCCTGATGGAGGTCAGCTATGTTTACCGGTAAAGCCCCTATAACTGATGCTATGGTAGCCAGAAAAACACCTGTTAAAAGCAGGGGAACTACAAAACTAATGGCAGAAATAACTCCGCCAATTCCGAATAAAGTTGTCAGTATTGAGGCTCCGATCATAGCAATATTCCCCCACAGGGAAGGAATACCAAACTGCTCCAGGAAAATAGCCCCTGACCCGGCCACCATTGCTGTTAAAGCACCAAAGAGAAAAAAAGTAATAACCCCATCAATAACTTTACTCAACCACCGGCCCCCGGCATAACGAATCACCTCAAGATGAGAACGGGCCCTGTATTCCCTGCCCAGGCTTAAGATGATATATCCATAAATAACAAATAACATAATCGTTAAAACCAGGCCGCCAAATCCCCCGAGACCATAAAAACCAAAAAACTGAAGGACCTCCTGACCTGAAGCAAAACCGGCTCCGACCACTGTCCCGATATAGGTTGCCGCAATCTGAAAGGTAGTAAACCTCCCCCCGTGGTCTCTCCATCATTTGTCTTTACATCTACTCCCTTTATTTCATTACCTTTTAACACGTCTATCACCCCGTCTTATTATAAACTCTATTAATGGGCTTAATTCATTATTGAATTTACAAACATAAATTATAACATGAAAAATTTAGATTATATTTATATTATAAGTAAATAACATCACTAAAAATCAAATATGAAAGGTCCCTGAACCAGTCTTAAATTATTTTGAATAAAATTGTCAATATCTTAAATAATACTAATAGCCCCTTTATTATATAGCCCTTTAATTATAGAGGAGGATACAAACTATGCCCGAAAATAAACACGGACTAACATCTTCCCGGCTAACCCTGCTTGCTCTGGGAACAGTAGTCGGGGGCTCCTTTTTTCTGGGGTCAGCTATTGCCATTAAAAATGCAGGACCCTCAATCATAATCTCCTACCTTCTGGGTGGCGCCCTGGTCTATGTAATTTTATATTCCCTGTCTGAAATGACTACCAGTGATCCCACAGCCGGTTCCTTCCGAAACTACTGTGAGAATATGTATGGACCCATGGCTGGGTTTGTAGTAGGCTGGTTATACTGGACAGGTCTCGTTCTGGCCATGTCCAGCGAAGCCATTGCTGTTTCGGCTTTTTTAAAAAAATGGTTTCCCCAGGTATCCCTCCCTGCTTTAGGAGCAGTAACTATTATCGCAGTTACCATTATAAATTTACTCGGAGTTGAAAAACTGAGCACCCTGGAAAGTGGCCTCGCTGTTGTTAAGTTGCTGGCTATTGTCGGTTTCATTGTCCTGGCCTTATTTCTGGTTGCCGGTTTATTACCCGGCCGTTCCCCCATCGGGGCCGGAGAATTACTCAATGAACCCCTGTTTCCCCGGGGGCTGGCCGGAATTGCTGGTAGTATGCTCATAGTCATATTTACCTATGCTAGATTTGAAATTATTGGACTTGCTTCCAGTGAGACCATAAATCCCCATAAAACAATTCCCAGGGCGATAACATATACCGTAGCAGGACTGGTCGGTTTATATACCCTGGCCATAATCTTTTTGCTCCCCCTTATTCCCACTGCCCGGTTATCGGAAGAAGTAAGCCCCCTGGTCGCAGCCCTGACAAGAAGTGGCCTGGGATGGGCCGGTGATGTTATAAATATCGTCCTCATAACAGCTATTTTATCAACTATGTTAGCTGCTACCTTCGGTATTGCAAGGATGCTTCGTTCACTGGCCGATGAAGGCCATGCCCCTGGTTTTTTAAGGGATAAGGGTGATATCCCTTACCGTGGGATTATCTTTTCCGGGCTTTCTATGCTAACAGCCCTGGTTTTAGGTTTTATTCTGCCCCGGAGGATTTACCTCTTTCTTGTCAGTTCGGGTGGATTTGCCTTCCTCTTTGTCTACCTGGTTATTCTGGCTACCCACTATAAATTCAGGAAAATATACGGATGTCCCGATGAAGGTAAATGCCGTGTACCCGCTTACCCTTACACTACTATTACCTCCTCGATAGGACTTTTATTAATCATACTAAGCATGCCTTTAATCCCGGGGCAGGGCTCAGGATTATATGCCGGGCTGATTCTTGTTTCCGTATATACAGGAATATATATAATAAAAGAGCCTGAGAAGGCCCGACAGTTTTTTACCGGAATTAACTTAAACTTATCACATAAAAATGTATTGACTGAGTTCTCAGATGAAATAATACCTGAAGATAAATTAAATGGGAAGGAAGATAGCGGGGGGAAAAACAATGAATGACAGTAGTACCTGTAATGACAATAATATTAACAATTATAAAATAATCAGGTTAAAACATAAATCTAATTTGCACTCTTCAGAAATTAAAGCCATTGACTATATAAATAAATTCTTTAACCAGGATAACTTCTACATTGAGGTAAATCCCGGCTCCGTAAAGATTTATTTAAAAAAACTCGACATGAAAAAGCTGGGTCGGTTAATTAAAGAAATAAACGATACCAGTCCTTTTCTTCTCAAAATATACCGTACTATAAAAAATATAAAAAGCTATGTCATTGAAAATAACAAAAGGGTTTATGTAGACTATAACAGAGAAAAAAAAGTTAAAAACAGAAAGAAAAAGGAAAGAAACAGGCAAAAATATTTTTATGCCAGAAATCATAATTTTAATGTCATTAATCAACCATTACCTGAAAAATATATAAATAAAATTATCTGTGGTGACAGTGAACAAATACTTAAAGAAATACCTGATAACAGTATAGATCTCATTCTTACTTCCCCGCCATATAACTTTGGACTTGATTACAAAGATTCACGGGATGGCTATTACTGGAAAAGTTATTTTAGTAAGTTGTTTTCCATTTTTAAGGAATGTATCAGAATTCTCAAATATGGCGGCCGGATAATCATCAACGTCCAGCCCCTCTTTTCAGATTATATCCCCACCCACCACCTGATCAGCAACTTTTTTATAAAAAATAAGATGATCTGGAAGGGAGAAATCCTCTGGGAAAAAAATAACTACAACTGCAAATATACAGCCTGGGGTAGCTGGAAAAGCCCCTCAAGTCCTTATTTAAAATACACCTGGGAGTTTTTAGAGATCTTTGCAAAGGGTAGTTTAAAGAAAAAAGGAGATAAAAAAAATATTGATATTACAGGAGAGGAATTTAAAGAATGGGTTTCGGCCAGGTGGTCGATTGCCCCGGTCCGTAATATGAAAAAATACCAGCACCCGGCAGTATTCCCCGAGGAACTGGTTTATAGAGTCCTGAAGTTATTCAGTTATAAGGGTGACGTTATCCTCGATCCCTTTAACGGAACAGGAACCACTACAGCAGTCGCCCACAGACTTAAAAGGAATTATCTGGGGATTGATATCTCACCTGATTACTGTAATACAGCCCGTGGCCGTCTTAATCCATAGCCATCTTTAAACGACCATCCTGAAACCAGTTATAAAACTCAGACAGGATTTGATCTGGCTTCCAGGATAAGGTCAATAACTTCACGGACAGCCCCGCGGCCCCCTTCCCTGTCAGTAACATAATCTACCATTTCTTTTACTGCACTGACCCCATTTTTCACTGAACAGGCAAAACCGACTTCTTTTAAGACATCCAGGTCCGCAATATCATCGCCTATGTAAGCAACCTCTTCATTCTTTAAGTTATATTTGTTACACAGCTTTTTATAAATAATTAATTTATCATTTACTCCCTGATAAACCTCACCGATGTTAAGCTCCTTGGCCCGCCTGTCTACAGCTTTAGATATCCTTCCGGTAATAATGGCAACTTTAAGCCCGGCCTTCTGGGCCCTTTTTATACCCTGTCCATCCTGAACATGAAAAAATTTAAATTCTTCACCATTGTTACCGAGAACAATCCTCCCATCGGTTAAAACTCCATCAACATCTGTGATTATCAAATTAATCCGGGCAGCCTTTTCTACAATAGTTTTATCCATATTGTATCCCTCCCTTTGAACAAATAACACCTATTAACAGTATACTATTATAAAATATTATTTTAAATATATTTTCTACTATTTTTAGGAGGTGACACCATGAATAGTAACTTTGAACCACAACAGGTCTTTAACCCCCCTCTGGAAATAACCCTGGAATTAATCAGTCGGGCTGTTGCCGGAGAAACCACTGACAGGAGATTTTATCGATACCTATTAAATGCTGCCCCCAATGAAAAGGAAAGGGCGATTATTTCCGGGATCAGGGAGGATGAATTAAGGCATTATGAACTTTTCCGTCAGATTTACAGGGATATAACCGGTAGAAATCCCGTTCCCCTGGGTGATGATGAATTTGAAGAACCAGAAAACTATCTGGCCGGAATTGAAGAAGCCAAACTTGGAGAAATAGAAACAGCAGCCAAATACCGACAGATTTATTATGGACTTAGAACCCGGGAGCACCGGGATAAACTCTTTGAAATAATAACAGATGAATTACGTCATGCCGACCTTTATGATTACCTATATACCCGGAACTTTTTAAACTTTTAAAACAACCTGCTGTAAAAAAACAGGCAGGGTATTAACAATCCTGCCTGTTTAACCAATATTAGTCCTGCCTGCTTAACTAATCTTATTTTTAAGCCATGTTAATAAATCATCAATAATATTTTTTCCTTCTTCTTCCTTTAGTCCTGTTAACCTATTATTTATATCGCCAAACCTGAAGGGAACTCCCTTTAGTGATGAAGCAATTTTGCGAATAAGGTCAGACTCCATAGCATCTGAATAAATAGTTGACTCCGTTATGACACCATTTTTAAGGGCAAGGTTCAGTTCAATACCTCCCCAGTCAAACCTGTTGACCAATTTTATATCAAATTCCGGGGTTCTTCCATACCTCCATTCCCAGGAAGAATACTTCTGGTATAACTTATCCAGTTCTGGTAGCTTTTCAGGGTTTATCTCCTCCGGACTGGTTTCTATATTGTCACCATAGGCCTTTATAAAACTTTCTTCCATTAATTTTTTCATTTTTTCAATATTTATATCGGGGTTTACTTCCTTTAGATTAATTACCCGGGCCCTTACAGAATCAACTCCTTTGGATCTTATCTTGTCACTGGAAACCTGAAGATACCTCATCAGTTTACTAAAATCAGAATTTACCAGAATTGTACCATGGTGATATGAAGAGCCTTTAGCTTTATAAAAAGCATTACCTGAAAATTTCTTCCCCTGAACAACGAGGTCATTCCGGCCCGAAAATTCTGCCTCAATACCGGCCATCTTGACTGCATTTAAGATAACATTTAACTGGTGTTTAAGGTCATATAAGCTGTCTTTCATTAAAAATGTAAAATTTAAATTCCCCAGGTCATGATAAACAGCCCCACCACCGGACAGCCGGCGGGCCAGTTTACCCCCCTCTTCTTCTAATAGTTTACAACGACATTCCTTCCAGGCATTCTGATTACGGCCAACTACAACCGTATTATCATTCTGCCAGAGGTAAAGAATGACCTCATTGTCACTAACCCCATTTAGGAGATATTCCTCAAGGGCCAGATTATACCAGGGATTAAATGATTGTGAATAGATTATCTCTGGTTTAAACTCCATACCTGACTCCCTTCCTTATCCTTTAAAACTATCCTCTTTAATATTATTACCTCCCGATTGAGGTAAATACCTGTAAATAAGGAAAAATGTTATTAAAATTAAAGACCAGCCTGTTATTGAAATTCCACCATTATGATAAAACAGGTTTAAAAAGCCTCCGACAACTAAAGTAGTAAATATCATAATCATGCTTGACTTAAGCATATCAATAATTCCCAGTTCCCTGATCAGGACAAAAAAGGTTGCAGCACAGGGAAAATAAATAACTAAAACAGTACTGGCAATAACCAGCTGTTTAACAGAAAGACCAAGGGGGATCAGCATTCCAACAGCCAGATCCTTTCTTAAAAAACCCAGCAGGAGGGCTATAACCGCCTCGTCAGGGACACCAAATATGGTATTAAATAATCCCCCAAACAATCCAGTTATTATTTCAAAACCCCTGGAAAAGTACAGGATATTTACCAGAAAAACCCCTAACAGAACATAAGGAACAGCCTCCCTTAAAAAGCTAATAAAACGCATCCACAACTTTTTAAGTGTAGTTGCCGGTCCCGGCATTCTCAGAGGGGGTATCTCCAGTAATAAATCCGTACTGAACCCTGGCGTTATTTTATTTAATATTAAACCAACCATCATCCAGACAATAAATAACATCCCGAATACTGTAAATATATACCTGTTCCCGTACCTGCCCAGAAGGCTAACTATCATGGCATTCTGGGACATACAGGGAATAGCAATACTCATCAGTGTTGCTGTAATAAATTTTTCCCGTCTGCTTTCAAGGGAACGGATAGCAAGGGCAGCAGGGACATTACAGCCAAAGGCAAGCACCATGGGAATAACCGAAAAACCGTGCAAACCGACCCGGTGCATAACATTATCAGTAAGAACTGCCAGACGGGGTAAATAACCGGAATCCTCTAATAAACCGAGTACCAGATAAAAAGATACAATATAGGGTAAAACAGCCCCCAGGGGAATAAACAGGGCTGTCGTCAACAGCCCAAAAGACTGTTCAAAATCTATTTGCCCATTTATTGTCTGTCCTATCAGGATATTATATAAAAAACTACCTTCATTAAGTAAATTACCAATGTAAATCACTACCGGTTTATATATAATTTCAAAAAATGGTTCAGTAACATAAGTTATCAATCCTTCACCAATAAACCTTATAATAAAAAATAAAACTGACAAAATTATAAAAGCTATTGGAATCCCACTTAAGGGTCTAATTGATAGTTCATCAAACCAATCAAGCCAGGTATGATGACGATGGTGGATCTGTTGAACCTGTTCTACTATCCTTCCAATCTCCTTCCAGCGTTCCCCTTTTGTAAGGGGGGTTCTTTGCGACACTTCCCGGTAATCAAAGTATTTTATTAAATCACGAATTCCATTTCCTTTGATGGCTTCAGTGGGGATAACCGGAACCCCGAGTAGTTTTTGCAGTTTATCAACATCTATTGTTATACCCTTGTGTCGGGCCTCTTCAAACAGATTTAAGGCAACTATAACTGGAATATCCCTTTCGAGCAGCTGTAATGTCAGGTTTAAGTTTCTTTCCAGGTTTGTGGCATCAACTACATTGATTATCAAATCACCTTTTTCAAGCATGTCCACTGCTACTTCTTCAGCCCTGTTGTTGGGTTTAAGGGAATAAGTTCCAGGAACATCAATTATCTTAACCATCTTTTCCTGCCATTTAATGTAACCTTCAGTAAATTCAACCGTGGTATTGGGATAATTTGATGATGTCACCCTGGTTCCAGTTAACCTGGAAAAAATTATGCTTTTCCCAACATTGGGATTACCTACTAATAGTACATTCATATCTGCTTCCTCCATCCTGACTTATTTCATTGTCTTTATTATTCAGGAATCTCAACAATAATCTTATCAGCCATACCATTTCCGATAGCAATCCTGGTATTTCCTACCTTAACTGTCACCGGCCCCTTCATAATCATTCCACCAATTTTGGTTATCTTTTTCCCTTCTCTAATCCCCAGAGCGTCCAGTTTTGATTTAAAACTATGTCCTCCAATTAACCGGACAACTGTTCCTGTTTCTCCCTGTTTTAACTTATTCAAGGATACTTTCTTTGTCGACAACTTTAACCACTCCCTGTAAATGAGAATGAATATCATTTAAATTTATAATTTAACTAATTAGTTCTCCTTTTAAAGTATGATACCACAATATATTTAAAAATGCAATTAAAATAAAAAAAAGCCCTATCCTGTAACAAGTAACAGGATAGGGCCACAATTATGCTTCTTTTTCCACAGTAAATACTGAATAGAGTACCGGAACGATAAACAGGGTTAAAATTGTGGATACAGCAAGACCCCCAATAACCACTACTGCCATGGGTTCCTGAACTTCAGTACCTTCTCCAATTCCCAGGGCCAGTGGTAATAATCCTAAGATAGTAGTTGAAGCTGTCATTAAGACCGGCCTTAACCTGACGGGTCCTGCTTCCAGTATCGCTTCTTTGAGGGAGTGCCCTCTCTTCCTCAGGGTATTGATATAATCAACAAGAACTATAGCGTTATTGACAACAATTCCAGCCAGCATGATAACCCCGATTATAGCTGGTACAGAAATATGATTCCGGGTTATAAATAGTCCAAGCACTACCCCGATTATAGACATGGGTACGGTAAACATTATAACCAGGGGATATAAAAATGATTCAAACTGGGCTGCCAGAACCATATATACTAAAACGACTGCCAGAATAAAAGCAAATGCAAGGCTATCAAAAGAACTCATCATCTCTTTAAACTGACCACCATACTCTATTTCATAACCGTCAGGCAACCTGACATTATTAGAGATTTTTTTCTGGATTCTTTCCATTGTTGTACCCAGATCAACCCCAAAAAGGGAGGCAGTTATACTGGCATACCGGACCTGATCATCCCGTAATATTTCAACAGGTCCCTTTTCAATATCCAGACTGGCTATATCTTTAAGGGGAACCTTAAAACCAGCAGAAGAGGTAATTAATAAATCTTCTAATTCCTCCGGTGTTGTCAGTTCATCATCCTTTAATTTAACCCTGATATCAAATTCTTCTCCCCCGACTTCATACCGGGTCACAGTTCTTCCATCAACTGCAGTCTTTACAGCAGTTGCCACTTGACTTACCCGTAGTCCGTAACGGGCTGCCAGAACCCGGTCTACATTAATATGGAGTTCTGGCCGACCCCGGGTAATACTATCCTCTATTTCCCTGACACCAGGAACCGTCTTCATCTGCTCTTTTATTTGCTTCACCAGTCTTTCAAGCTGGTTTAAGTCATCACCCTTAACCATAATGGATATTGGTTTATTACCCATTCCAGCAGCCATATAATCCAGAGCTTCAATTTTAATATCAACCCCGGGGTAAACAAGCTTTTCCCTTAATTCCTCCATAACCTCTGATGTAGAGCGTTCCCGTCTTGAAAGGTCCTTTAGCTGGACATAAATAGAGGTAGTTTCTGGACTGGGGCTTGTGATCATCTGCCCGGATGTTCCTATACTGGCCAGAATTGTCTTGACTTCAGGAATTTTCAATACTTCTTCTTCAATTCTTGCTGAAACCTTATCTGTTATGTCCAGGCTGGTCCCCAGAGGTAATTCTGCCGTAATGGTAAACTGTCCCTGATCCATCTCCGGAATAAATTCGGCCCCGATCAGGGGAATTAAGGTTAGACTGGCCACAAAGACAATGACCAATCCCAGAACTACTTTCTTTTTATTCCCCAGGCACCACCTTAACATATCCCGGTATTTATCTCTGGTTTTTTCAAGGAATTTTTCAAACCGTGATACTTCTTTGTTGTTTGCTGATGCTATAATCTTTGATGATAACATAGGAATCAGGGTTAAAGCTACTGCCAGGGAAGCCAGTAAGGAAAAGGTTACAGTCAGGGCCAGTTCCTTAAACAACTGGGAAGCTATCCCCTCTACATAAACAATCGGCAAAAAGACTATAATCGTCGTCAGGGTTGAAGCAGTAATGGCCATACCTACTTCAGTACTCCCCCGGCTGGCTGCTTTAACCTTTCCCAGGCCTGCCTGGTGATATCTGAATATATTCTCCAGGACTACAATGGCATTATCTACAAGCATACCGATACCAAGGGCCAGACCACCCAGGGTCATCATATTCAGGGTTAAACCCCCAAAGTAAATCAACAAAAAGGTGGTAATTACTGAAACCGGAATAGCAGTGGCAATGATTAAAGTACTGCTAAAATTCCTTAAGAAATAGAATAGTATTAACACCGCCAGTATCCCACCAATTATAGCATTTAATCCCACATTACCGATAGACCTCTCGATATAATCTGCCTGATCCATAATTGGAATTATGGTTAGACTACCATTGGTTTCTTCCTTCAGGGATGCTAATTCCTTTTTTATTCTGCTGGACACCTTTACCGTATTGGCATCTGTCTGTTTTTGAATTAATAAAACCACACCCGGTTCTTTATTCATTCTGGCTTTACTATCGACCTTTTTGAAGGTATCTTTAACAGTGGCTATATCCTTCAAAGGAACACTCCCACTGGAAGTAGGAATAAGAATATTTTTAATGTCATCAAGGGATTTAAACTTACCGGTAGTCCTGACAAGGAGTTCCCTGTTTCCTCTCCTGACCGAACCTCCAGACAGGTTTATATTTTCCATTAAAAGACTATTAACAACACTGGTAAAAGCGACATTATAATTTTTCATCTTATCCCTGTCAAGGGATACCAGTATAATCCGTTCTTTTCCCCCGATTAATTCAACTGAAGCAACCCCCTGTAATCTCTCCAGACGGGGTGCGATATTGTCATCAATATATTTCTTTAAAGAAGCCAGATCCATTTCACCGGAAACCCCAAGTTCCATAACCGGCATCAACGAGGGATCAAACTTGAAAATAAGGGGATTACTGGCCTCATCGGGTAAATAATCCTCCATCAGGTCTATTTTTTCCCTCATATTCATAGTGGCTTTATCCATATCTGTCCCCCAGTCAAACTCCACTAAAACTGTTGACTGGTTCTTACCCGACGTTGAGGATACAGTTTTAATATTGGTCACAGAAGCAAGGGCCTGCTCCAGTGGTTTAGTAACCATATTCTCTACCTCATGAGGTCCAGCACCTTCATATTCTGTTATAACTGCAGCAATGGGAAAAGACATATCGGGAAAAAGATCAAGGTTTACCCTTGTCAGGGAGATAAAACCCAGCAGGACTGCAAGTAAAACTATCATTGTTGTTGTAACCGGTCTTTTTATTGCCAGATCAGGTAATTTCATTTTAGTTCACCACCTTAACCGGAGCCCCATCGGTAAGTTTATACTGGCCCTTGACTACAACTCTTTCATCAGGATTCAAACCATCAATGACCTGAACTTCTGTATCGTTAATTAAGCCCGTCTCAATAAATCTCTTTTCAGCCTTACCGTTATTAACTACAAATATATAGGGTTTTTCTTCCAGGTCAAGAACAGAATCTACCGGGACAACTACCCCACGATTTGACTCTTTTAACGTAAGGTAAACCCGACAATACATTCCCCCTTTAATCATATTTTTCGAATTGGGGATAACTACCTTAACAGGATAGGCTCTGCTCCGCGGATCTACATCAGGAGCAATTGTCTCTATTTTACCTGTCATAGACATATTAGCCAGTGGAAGGATCTCTACTCTTACTAGATCACCTGTCTCTAAACTGGTTACTGTACTGGCTGATACCTCAATTTCAGCATACACTTTATCAAGGTTAACAACCTTGATAACAGGATTTCCTGGAGGGGCCATCTCACCTTCATTAATATTAACAGCAGCAATAAGTCCCGGAAACGGGCTTTCTAAGACACTATCCCTGAGTCTAATGTTGGCCAATTCCAGGGCAACTTCAGCCTGTTCCACCTGGGCCCGGGCTGACTGTAAATCCTCCTCTTCAGCCCCCATTAGAACCTGGTCCAGGTTGGCTTTAGCAATCTGGAGGTTGGCTTTGGCCACTTCATACTGGGTTTCAGCATTTAAAAGCTGCTGTTCCAGGGACCGGGGGTTTTCATAGATTTCTTTAACCAGATTATACCCTTTAAGGGCCCCCTCATAATTGACCTTAGCCTGTTCCAGTCCCAGTTCAGCCGACTTGAGAGCAGATTTTGCATTTTCATACTGGGTTTTAACTTTATCAAATTCACTTTCAGTAATTACTCCCTCTTCATAGAGGTACTCCATCCTCTTATAACTCTTTTCCGCCTGTTCATAACTTACTTCAGTCTGCTTCAGTTGCTCCCGGGCCAGTTCCAGCTTTTTAGAGGCAGTGTCCAGCTTTGTCCTGGCTGCTGTAAGCTGCTGTTCCTGACTTGTTTTATCCTCATACATATCTTTTATTATATTCAAGGCTTTTCTGGCTCCATTATATGAAGCAAGGGCCTGGTTATAGGCACCACGAACTTTTTCAACATCTTCTGGACTGGCTCCATCCTTTATTTTTTTGAAAGAAGCCCTTGCCATGGCAAGTTGAGCTCTGGCCTGCTTTACCTGGGCCTTTAATTCTTCCTGTTCAAGCTTTAACAGGGGTTCACCTGCTTCAACCCTTTGACCAACCTCAACCAGAATCTCATCAACTATTCCGCCTGTTTTTGTTGATAAATTAACCACCTGATAGGGTTTTATAACCCCGGTAACAGATTCCTCAACCCTGATACTTTTAACCCCGGGCTCAATAACACTAACCGGTATTTGAGTCTCACCAAATACCTGCCCGCTTAATAACGTAACTAACATTAAAAACATTAAAGTAACTATTACTGGTTTATTTGGTTTCATTGTTAACTACCTCCTCAACAAACTCTCCAAGTCTTCCGGTTTTATATAACAGTTCATACATGGCCAGTTTATAATTAAACTCAGCCTGAAGGAGTCCCAGTTTACTCTGCCGATACAACAACCGGGCATTCATAACATCAAGATTGGTGACCATTCCTACTTTATACCTGCTATTAACCAGTCTTAAATTTTCCTGCGCCTTGTTTAAATTCTGGTCTTGAATAACAACATTTTCTTCAAGTTCATTTATTTTGTTAAAAACATTTGTTACTTCAACCTCAACCATTTCTGAAACATATTGCTTTTTCTCTCTGATCTTATCAAATTCATTATTAATCTTTTTGAGTCTCTTTCCCGATTTACCACCCTGAAACAGGGGTAGACTCCCACTTATGGTAACTGTCCATTCAGGGTCTTCAAATTTTAACTCCTCACCCTGCCAGGAATAGTTTCCACTGACCATAAAACTGGGCCAGTTGCTTCTTTTTTCCATAGTTATATTGTTTTTTATCATCTCTTCATTGATGGATAACATTTTTAAATCAGGCCTGTTCTCTTTAGCTAATTTTATGAGACTGGACAGATCATTTATATTTACTTCAGGTTTAAACTGAGGCTTCTTAAGTATAACCTCTTGCTCCTTCAAAACACTTTTATCCAGCCCGGACATTACATATAATTGTTTCAGGGCAAGTTTATACTGATTTTTTACCTTCTGGAGACGCTGCCAGGCTTTATTTTCTTCAATCTCCACCTGGAGAAGATCTGTCTTTAAAATAGTTCCGGCTTCAATACCGGCCCTGATTACCTCTTTTTGCTCCCTGATCAGGTCCAGGCCCTCTTCTTCAACCTGTAGCCGGTCTGATAACAGCAAGGTATTATAATAGGTGTTAATGAGCTGGTACAGGGTATCTTCCTTTTTCTGCTCCAGGACACTTCTAGCCAGTTCAACACCCTTTCTGGCCTGATCTATCCCCAGAAGCAACCTCCCTCCCATAAACAGGGGCTGGTTTAAGGTGATAGTAGTTGTATAATTATCCTGAGGACCTTCAATCATTTCAGGATATAAGTATACAATATCACTGTCGGGATATTCTCCCGGGATACCGGTCTCTACACGTTGATACTGAAAACCCGGGACCTGTGGTGGCTCCCCTAACCTGGTATAGGCCGACTGCAGGTTTACTTCAGGTAAAAGGTTACGCCAGGAAATGCTCAAATCTAACCTGGCATTTTCCAGATCCAGTCTTGTATTCTTAATATCCGGGTTTTCCTTTAGTCCTGCCTGTAATACTTCAGTTAATGTAAGTACTTCTTCAGCATATATTTTATCCAGAGGTACCAAAATACTGAACATCATTAAAATGACAATAAAATAAATATACCTTTTATTTAAAAACATTCTTTTTTAATCCCCCTTCCCCAATCCTTTCATAATAAAATCAAAACTGAAACCGAGCAGCTCCTCTATATCATCTTCAGTATCACATAATAAAGCTGGAGTCATACCATTTATTATACCTATAATAGCGGCAGCAGCGTGTCTGGTTGAAACCTCTCTAAATTTCCCTTCATTTATCCCCTGCTGTATCACCATTTCCAGACTGTTAATAATTCTGTACCTGGTTTCAAATAATTCTCGCTTAAACTCTCTTCCCAGTTCATCACTGGAGAATAATGCCCTGATTATTCTTTTATTATTGGAAAGATGTTTCAGTCCTGTTTCAATAAACATTTTTATAAATTCTTCAGGTGAAGTCTCCTCTTTTACCCATTTATGTATCTTGTCTTCAATAATTTTACCACCGGTTTTTATTAATTCCTTAAATAGTTCCTGTTTACTGTCAAAATACCAGTACAGGGTCCCTTTGCCTACTCCGGCTTCTTTAGCAATACTGGACATGGAAGCCTCATGGAACCCCCTCTCGGCAAATAAATTCCTGGCAGCCTTCAATATTTCATCTCTGGTAGTTAATGCTTCCTGCCCTTTCATGCTATCTCCTCCTGGTATATTCTTCTCGACCTACCGGTCAGTCAATTATTATTTTAACACTATTTTTAATTTATGTCAAAAAAATTAATGTTTTTAACAGAACAATTTATGTATTAAACAGGTTACAATACAATATATAAATGATACTAACTGATTGAATATGACTGATAATTAACTAATTGCTACCTAAACAAATGTATGTTATAATTAGCTTTGATGGGGTGGTTATATGGAAATTTTGCAAAAAATTAAAATTCTATCAGCAGCTGCCAGATACGATGTCTCCTGTTCTTCAAGTGGTAGCAGGAGAAGAAACTCTCCTGACGGCATGGGAAATACTGCCTCAGGTGGAATCTGTCATAGCTGGTCAGATGACGGACGCTGCATCTCCCTTCTCAAAATATTATTCACCAATTACTGTATCTATGATTGTGCTTACTGTATAAACAGGATTTCAAATGACATACCCCGGGCCTCATTTACACCTGAAGAAGTGGCCAGAATCACTGTAAATTTTTATAAACGAAATTACATTGAAGGCCTGTTTTTAAGTTCTGCTGTTCATAAAAACCCTGATTACACTATGGAAAGACTGGTTAAAACAGCCAGACTTTTAAGGAAAGATTATAAATTTAATGGATACATTCATCTCAAGGCTATTCCCGGTGCTGATCTACAATTAATCAACGAAGCCGGTCACTATGCTGATAGATTAAGTGTCAATATAGAATTACCAACCCGGAAAACCCTTAAGAAATTAGCCCCACAGAAAAAAGTTGAAAATATTGTCACCCCCATGAAGTTTATTGGAAAAAATATCAAAACCAACAAATATGAAAGAAAAAAGTTCAGAAATGCCCCCTCCTTTGTCCCGGCGGGTCAAAGTACTCAGCTGATAGTAGGGGCCAGTCCTGAACCAGATTACACTATATTAAAACTATCTGAAAATCTTTATAAAAAATATTACTTAAAAAGAGTCTACTACTCTGCCTATATTCCAGTAGCTAAACATCCCCGGCTTCCGGCCCTTAAGAAACCACCTTTACTGAGGGAGCACCGCCTGTATCAGGCTGACTGGCTAATCCGTTTTTATGGTTTTACCTCCAGGGAATTACTGACACCGGAAAAACCAAATCTTGATACCAGGTTTGACCCTAAAGTAAACTGGGCCCTGAATCATTTCTATCTCTTTCCGGTTGAGATCAATACTGCCCCCTACGAAACTCTCCTGCGGGTGCCTGGAATTGGCCTTAAATCAGCCCGGAGAATTGTTAAGGCAAGAAAGGAAGCCCACCTGAACTACTTTAATCTATCTAAACTTGGAGTAGTCCTCAAACGGGCCCGCTTTTTTATAACATGTAAGGGTAAATATTACGGAGGTATTCCTTTTGAGAAGGACTTAATAATGGACAGACTTTCAGGTAATGATTTATCCAGTACTTCCGTGCAGCTATCTCTTTTTACCTCTGGCCCATAATCTCTTATTGATTTCGATATATACTTTCAGTTTACTACAAATCAAAACTCCCTTTGACTATTTAAAGTATTTTTTTAAACTGATAAAGGAGGATGCCCGGTGGTTATTTACCTTTATGATGGTTCCTTTGAGGGCTTAATGACAGCAATTAATCATGCCCTTGAAAATAATATTGAACCGGACCGGATTGTCAGAAAAAACTCTTATAACAATAGTTTATTTTCTAAACCTGTTTATATTAAAACAGATCAGGAATTATCCCTTAAGCTATCTACAGAACTTAAAATCAGACTGGGACAACGGGCTTTAAAAGAGATTTATTACAGCTTTCTATCTGAAAAACCCAATGTTGAAAAAAATATATACCACTATATTAAACTTGGTCTTGTTAAAGGGAAGGATATTCATAATGTCCTGACTGATGAGTGGGTATTGGAAGTAAAAAAAATGGCCAGAAAGGTAAGCAGAGAATCACATCGTATGCTTGGTTTAATCAGGTTTAGAAACCTCCCAGAAGATATATATTATGCCCCCATCAAACCCGATTTTAATATACTGACTATTCTTGCTCCCCACTTTGCCCGGAGGCTTCCGTCCCAGAAATGGGTTATTCATGATAAAAAAAGGGAACTGGCCGCTATTTATAATAAAACAGAATGGTTAATCGGGGATCTTTCTTCTGACCTTAAAATTCAACCAGATAACGAAGAACTTGCCTTTCAAAAGATGTGGCAGGAGTACTTTAAAAGTGTTGCTATACCCAACAGGAAAAATAAAAAACTTCAGAGACAATTTATGCCTAAAAAATACCGGGAATATCTCATTGAGAATCCTGAGAGCTAATATATCGTCTTATATATATATTTTCGCAACTGGTTTTTCTGATTTGAAAACTGCACAGTAACTTCCGTATCCCTGTCCTTCAGTTTATTATAAAAAAATAACTGGTTCTCTTTTTAAAAAATTCTCTTACATAGTTCAAAGGTGAATAATATGATACATAATAGTAGAATAAAACCCCTTAATAAAAAGAATATAAATCCACGCGGGGAATATATTCTATACTGGATGCAGGCCTCCCAGAGAACAGAGTACAACCATGCCCTGGAGTATGCCATCATCGAGGCCAATAAATCCAATAAACCACTGCTTGTCTATTTCGGGATTGATACCTCATTCCCGGAGGCTAATCGACGCCATTATCAATTTATGCTGGAAGGGTTACAGGAAGTAAAGAAATCCCTCTATAACCGGGGAATAAAAATGATTATTGAATCCGTTCCCCCCGACAAGGATATTTTAAAGTTTGCAGAGTATGCCTCTCTCCTGGTAGTAGACAGGGGTTATCTTAAAATCGAACGAACCTGGCGAAATAATGTGAGCCAACAGATTGACTGTCCACTGATCCAGGTTGAAAGCAATGTAATAGTTCCTGTTGAAGTGGCCTCTTCTAAAGAAGAATATGCTGCCTATACCATCAGAAAAAAACTATACCGTAAGTTGCCTGAATTCCTCCATCCCTTACATACCAGGACCATCAGGGTAAGCTCCCTTGACCTGAAGCTATCATTTATAAACTATAAGGATATTCCCCTTGATAATGTTACCCTGTGCCTTGATAGATTAAAAGTTGACAATACTGTACCGGAAGTTAACTTATACCGGGGTGGCACTACCCGTGCTCTGGCTTTATATAACGATTTTTTACATAATAAAATTAAAGACTACCATGAATACCGGAATGATCCTGTTAAAAACTGGATTTCCAACATGAGCCCCTACCTCCATTTTGGACAGGTCTCACCCCTGCACCTAATTATTAAGGGGAATAACTATTGTAAAAAACATGAAATAGATAAAGGCTTTAAAGAATTTTTTGAGGAGCTTGTAATCAGGAGGGAGCTATCTTTTAATTTTGTATATTATAACCCTGATTATGATTCTATTAAATCTCTCCCGGACTGGGCTAAAAAAACTCTGAAAGAACATGAAAATGACACCCGGGAATTTAGCTATTCACTTCAGGAATTGGAAGATGCTAAAACCCATGACCCTTACTGGAATGCTGCCCAGAAAGAACTTTTACTGACAGGTAAAATCCATGGGTATATGAGAATGTACTGGGGCAAAAAAATACTGGAATGGACTTCCTCACCTGACCTTGCCTATAAATATGCCCTGTACTTAAATAACAAATATGCCCTTGATGGTCGTGACCCCAATGGGTTTGCCGGGGTAGCCTGGTGTTTTGGTAAGCATGACCGTCCCTGGCCCGGGTGTAATATATTTGGAAAGGTAAGGTATATGAGTTCCGGTGGTCTTAAAAGAAAATTTAAAATAGACTTATATTTAAAAAGAATACATAACCTTGAGGAGGCATCACATGTTGGATAATCAATTTCCTAAACCAAATGTAGTTGTCAGTAAATGCCTCGGTTTTGAGGCCTGTAATTATAACGGTCACCAGTTTAATAATAAATTTATATCCATGCTTAAACAATTCGTTAATTTTATCCCTGTCTGCCCAGAAACGGCCATTGGCCTACCATCCCCACGTCAATCATTACGCCTCATCGCCGATGGAGATGAGGTCAGACTGGTTCAACCTGCCGAAGACAGGGACCTGACCGGGGACATGCTGTCTTTCAGCCATGATTTTTTAAATTCACTCAATGATGTTGAGGGTTTCATTTTAAAAGAAAGGTCTCCTTCCTGTGGTTTGAAAGATATAAAAATTTATCATAAAGAGATCAACAATGTTACTGGAAAAAAGACTTCCGGTCTCTTTGCCGGAGCTGTGCTTGCAACCTTTCCTGATACAGCTATTGAGAGTGAGGGGAGATTAACCAACCTCAGGATCAGAGAACATTTTTTAACCAGACTCTTTACCCTTGCCCGTTTCCGCGAGACAAAAAAACAACAAACAATGGGGGGGTTAGTAAACTTCCAAACCATTAATAAATTCCTTTTTATGGCCTATAACCAGAAAGAAATGAGAATTCTGGGAAAGATAGCAGCCAATAATGAAAAACTACCGGTATCTGAGGTCTTTAAAAAATATGAAAAACACCTTAATAAATTACTATCCCGCCCTCCCAGATATAACTCTAATATCAATGTTCTGATGCACGGGCTGGGGTATTTTTCCGATGAATTGACAACTGAAGAAAAAGCCTTTTTCCTGGACACTCTCCAGAAATTCAGAAACAAAAAAGTGCCCCTCAGTGTCCCCCAGAATATTATCAGATCCTGGGCTATAAAGTATAAAGATGATTATTTACTCAAACAGACTTACTTTGCCCCCTTTCCCGAAGAACTAATTGCCCGGACCGATTCCGGCACTCCCAAAAACTTTTAATTTACAAATCTTCTACCTCTCATTGAAAATAAATAATTTCTGGTTTTTATTGAAAACACCTGATACAGGAATTCAATAAAAGAAAAAACCGGGGTTTTTCAAAACCCCGGTCTTGCATTTTGTTTTTCTGCATCATATCTTATAGAATGTACTTTTACATTTTGCTTTTCCATTGTGCTATTATATTTTGCTTTTGTATTGTTTTTATAATAATCTTAACTATAATCTATTTAATCTATTCAATTACCATAACTCACGATTATCCCAATTTCAGATATATTTTAGATATTTTACTTAAATAATTTACTTAAACCCAGACATAGTATGCTATAAAGATAACCCCGAGCACATAAACCAGCCAGTGTACTTCTTTTTCTTTACCGGTAAATAATTTAATCAGTGGATAGGTAATAAAACCCAGAGCAATACCGTTGGCAATGGAGTAGGTTAAGGGCATAGCAATCATGGTAATAAAAGCCGGTAAGACTTCAGTAAAATCTCCCCAGTCTAACTTGGTTATATTGGACATCATCATTGTTCCCACAATAATTAACGCGGAAGCAGTGGCAGCACCGGGAACAATGGCAACCAGTGGTTTAAAGAAAAGGCACAGGAAGAAGAGTATAGAAACAACAACACCGGTTAGACCGGTCCGACCACCTTCAGCAACACCGGAAGCGGATTCGACATAGGTGGTTACAGTACTTGTCCCAAAAATAGCACCACCGGTGGTACCAATAGCATCTGCCAGTAAAGCCCGGCTTGCTTTGGGCAGGTTACCATCTTCATCGAGGTAACCGGCCTGCTGACTAACCCCGACCAGGGTTCCAGCTGTATCAAACATATCTACAAACAGGAAGGTTAATAAAACTGCAATCATACCAAAATTCAGGGCCCCGGCAATGTCAAGTTTAAATAATACCTGTGACCATTCTGCCATTCTGGGCATAGCGATAATATCTTCCGGAGGTGTTGTTACTCCATTTAAAAGTCCAAAGACAGTAGCCACAATAATACCGATTAGCAATGACCCTTTAACACCCCTGGAGTGCAAAATACCGGTAACTATGATGCCAACCAGGGCTACAAGGGCCGGACCTGTAAAGATGTTACCAATGGTTACTAATGTATTGGGATCATCGACAACTATTCCCGCATTCTGCAAACCAATAAAGGCAATAAAAAGTCCAATACCGGCACTGATGGCGGTTTTTAGTCCCATGGGGATAGAATTTACAATCATTTTTCTAACAGGTAAAACACTTAACACAATAAAAATAATACCTTCCAGGAATATTAATCCAAGGGCTACCTGCCAGCTAACCCCCATACCTTTAACAACGACAAAAGCAAAAAAGGCATTTAACCCCATCCCGGAAGCCAGAGCAAAGGGATAGTTAGTCAAAAAGGCCATACATAATGTACCCAGGATAATACCGGCTATAGTAGCAATAAATACACCATCAAAAGGCATCCCCGCTCCATTATGCAAAATTGAGGGGTTTACAAAAATAATATAGGCCATGGTCATAAATGTGGTAATACCTGCGGTAACTTCTGTGGAGACACTGGTGTTATTCTCCTTTAGCTTAAACATCTTTTCTAACATTAATAGAACCTCCTATCTTTTTTATCATACCTTTTTTATTAAAAAAATATAAAAATCCGGATAAGTGATCCCACACGAAGGATACACCTATCCGGATACATTCATCCCAGGTGTTTCCCCCGTAGTCGAACAGTTTACGGCCGTCCGGTAGAAACTCGTGGACCATATCTCCACAATTATACGAGGCAAAATACAATGATATATAACAAATTTTGATATAATATGTTAACTCGACACTAATATTATAAGAGAATAACATACAAAAGTCAAGAATAAATACGAACGTTTTTTATATTTTTTATTCATTGTTCGCTTTTTAATTGTGTAACAAACAAAATCCAATAAAATAAAAAAGCTGCCAGCCCCTGTGAGGCCGCAGCCTTAATATGGTAATTATTATTGCTACCTGATTTAATATAAGTTTTTTAAAATCTAATTTTTTAATTAAGTTTTTTATTTCCCATTTAAAACTTAAATCTCTTTATTCAACTTCATCGCTACCCTGTTCCAGGATTATTAAACAACTATTTCGCCAGGAAATTCTACTTTGGTTAAGTCACCCCTGAGATATACTTTTTCAATACCAATAGGTATCTTATTAAGTAGAACAGTTCTTTTACTGACAATCAAGTCTACTTCATCTTCAAAAATATTCTTTAGTGTTTTACCAGGTTTTTCTAGTGTGATAACATTATTCATAAATTGTAAACGATTAATTCCTTTTCGGCCCAGAAGATCATAAATTGAATCCAGGTTTTTTACCCTCTCCCGGTTGATATCCTTCTCCATAAAGGTAACCAGTTCATGGAGACAATAAGGTGTCTCATCTACATACTGAACCTGGTATATCTTTATAAGCTCATCCCCCTCTTTTATCCTTTTTATCTCGGGGAAACGGCTTTCATCCTCGGATTCAACCATTATTTTACCTGAATTTAAATTATTGTAGCTGTACTCTTCCCTTAATGTAACTTTTGCCTGTAACTCCTGATAATTTGTATTTTCAAGCCTTTTCTCCATATTCCTGGCATACTTCTCTCTTAACTTCATCAAAGATATATTGGCTTCTGATAATATCGTTCTAACATACCGTGGTGTGGTCTGTACATATTCAGCAATATCACTTATTTTAAGGAAAGGATCACTCTGGGCAAAGTTAATTATCTGTTCCTTTTTTGTTAACTCATCTACAGGCATTTTCAAACCCCCTCAGTTCATTTTTCATCAATTTCTAATCCTATTATGGACATAATGTTTAAAATTTATACATGAAAAATGAAACTGAGGTAAGGTTGAACTTCATTCAGCCTGCCAGGTTCTTTCTATCTATAATTAAGCCCCGATTATATGAAAACGAAAGGGTTACCTGTTTAGAATTGAAATACGCCAGAAACAGGGCTATTTCATCATCATTGTCCTTTAAAATTTGTTTAACCCTGAATACAGGGGAAAGCGGCGGTAATTTTAATGTTGCAGCCAACTGAGCATTAGAGATCTCCACATCTATTATAATATCTGAAACCTGTATTTTACTGGACTCCAGACACCTGCATATTTTAGTATACAGGTCATTAGCAAACAAATCTTCTTTGCCTTTGAGAAATTTTTCTTCAAAAGCCTCATTATTAAAGATGATTGTACTGACTGACCAGGGTGTTTCTTTAAGCAAATGTAGATATGACTGGTAAAAATATTCCCTATTTAAATCCCCTGATAAATTATCTAAATCCTGTGGATTATTGAATAACAATTCATCTTTTGATAATGGTTTCACTTTTGAAGAAAAAGCAACATTCAACAACTGCCCCAGAAGTAATTTTTCGGATATTTTTGTATTTTTATCTTCCATTTTACGGGCATACTGCTCCCGTAACTCCATCAGGGATAAATTGGCTTCAGACAAAATCGTCCTGACATAACGTGGGGTTGTATTGGCTTTTTTAGCCAGTTCCTCTATTTTAAGAAAGGGATCTCTCCTGGCATTTTCCAATATTTTTTCCTTCTTGGTCTTCCAATCAAAATTACTCATCTACGCGTCATCCCCTTTAAAATAAGACCCTGAATAAAATTCAGGGTCTGTTATGCTTATTTCTACTCACCTACTCTCTCCTGACAATATACATTTGCTTTAATCTAAAAGGTGACAGGCAGCAAAATGCCCGTTACCGTAATCTTTAAATTCAGGTTCAACCTGACTACAGATGTCCATGGCTTTTGGACAACGTGGATGGAAGCGGCAACCGGAAGGTGGATCTACCGGACTGGGCACATCACCTTTTAGAACTATCCTTTTCTTATCATAATTTGGATCAGGAATTGGTATTGCCGAGAGTAATGACTGAGTATAGGGGTGTAACGGATTATCATAAATGTCTTTTTTATTGGCTAGCTCCACTATTTTACCTAAATACATAACAGCTACCCTGTCACTTATGTGTTTAACAACACTTAAATCATGAGCTATAAAAAGGTATGTTAACCCATACTGTTCCTGTAAATCCTGCAGGAGGTTAATAACCTGGGCCTGAATAGAAACATCAAGGGCAGATACAGGCTCGTCAGCGATTATTAACCTGGGGTTAACAGCCAGTGCCCGGGCCACCCCGATACGCTGTCTCTGTCCTCCACTGAATTCGTGAGGGTAACGATTCATCTGTTCTTCATTTAATCCTACATTGGATAAAAGTTCTTTAACCTTTTCATACTTCTCGTTTTTATCTGTGGCAAGATTATGAATATCTAAAGGCTCACCGACAATGTCAGCAACCTTCATCCTCGGGTTAAGAGAGGCATAAGGGTCCTGGAAAATAATTTGCATTTCTTTTCTCATTTCCCTTAATTCTTTCCTGTCCAGGGAAAGAACATCCTTACCTTCAAACTCTACTCTCCCTGATGTAGCCTCCAGTAAGCGTAAAATGGTCCGTCCGGTTGTGGATTTACCACAGCCGGATTCACCAACCAGACCTAATGTTTCGCCCTCTTTTATATCAAAGCTGATATCATCAACTGCTTTAACATAGCCTACTGTTTTTTTGAAAACACCGGCCTTTACAGGGAAGTATTTTTTAAGGTTTCTAACTTTCAGTAATACATTATCCGCTTCTGCCAAACTACTCACCTCCAGAATATATATTAAGCCGTTTCAATTTTTTGTTTCAATTCTGCTACCCGCTCGTAGTGCCAGCATCTTACCTTATGGCCTTCAGCGATTTCTTCCATAACCGGTTCTTCACTACGGCATTTTTCGTCAGCCAAAGGACACCTTGTGTTATAACTACAACCAGTCGGCAAATCATAAGGACTGGGTACAATACCGGGTATAGTTACCAGTCGTTCTACCTCTTCATTCATCTTTGGAATTGAATTAATCAATCCCCAGGTATAGGGATGTTTTGGATCTTCAAACAGGGTTTTTACATCTGTATATTCTACAATTTTACCGGCATACATAACGGCTACCCGGTCAGATATCTCTGCAATAACACCCAGATCATGGGTAATCATCATAATAGACATCTGATATTTTTCTTTTAACTCGTTAATCAGGTCCAGTATCTGGGCCTGGATTGTAACATCAAGGGCTGTAGTAGGCTCATCAGCAATTAAAAGCTTCGGATTACAGGCCAGGGCCATAGCAATCATAACCCTCTGCCTCATTCCACCACTGAGCTGATGAGGATATTCATTTACCCGCTGTTCCGGTAATGGTATACCTACTTTTCTAAGCATTTCTACAGCCCGGTCCATGGCTTCCTCTTTAGTCACATCTTCATGAATTAAAATAGCCTCTGAAATCTGGTCACCAACCGTGAAAACCGGGTTTAATGAGGTCATCGGTTCCTGAAAGATCATGGATATGTCATTACCCCTGATCTGCCTTAACTCCTCATAGCTTAATTTAGTCAGGTCCTTACCATTAAATAATATTTCACCATCAACAATTTTACCCGGAGGGTTAGGAATTAACCCCATAATCGAGAGAGAAGTTACACTCTTCCCACAACCTGATTCTCCAACTAATCCGAGTGTTTCTCCAGGATATATCTCAAAATCTACACCGTCTACAGCCTTAGATACACCCTGTTCGGTGTAGAAATACGTTTTTAGATTATTTACGTCAATAAGTTTTTCTCTGGCCAACTATATTCACCTACCTTTATCTTAATTTTGCAGTTTTGGATCAAGTATATCGCGGAAAGCATCACCGATTAAATTCCAGGATAAACAGAATAATGTAATAGCAGTTCCCGGGATAACAAGGGTATACCAGTAGGACAGGGCATTACCCTGGGCCCCGATAATCCAGTTACGGGCAAAGGATATCATCTGTCCCCAGTCAGCATACCCTGGAGGGGCTCCTACACCAAGGAAACTCAGGGTAGCAGCTGTTATAACCATAGACCCCATTCTCATAGAAGCCTGAATTACTACCGGGAAGATACAGTTTAAAAGAACATGGCGGAATATAATCCTCAAATCGCCAGCCCCCAGAGCAGATGCAGCCTGAACAAATTCTTCGGCTTTTATCTCTAAAACCTGGGAACGCATCAAACGGGCTGTACCCATCCAGCCAAAGACAATCAGAGCTATCATAACATTATCCAGTCCTTTACCCAGGATAGCAGTCAATACCAGGGCTGACACCAGAAATGGTATTGACATAAAGATATCGGTTATCCTCATTACTATCTCGTCTACCCAGCCACCATAATAGGCTGAAATAGTCCCGATAATAACACCAATTATCGTTGAGATACCAACTACAATAAAACCGATCCTAAAAGCGGTCCTTGTCCCCCAGATCATACCATAGAATATATCATAGGAACCTTCAGTGGTACCGAAGATATTATCCTCATCAGGAGGGGTTGGCTCCATAATCCAGCCACTCCGGGGAATAGCATACGGATCATCAGGATCAGCCGGTGGGGCGATAAATGGAGCAAATATAGCAATCAGAGCAAAAAATACTATAATGATTAACCCAAACAAAGATAATTTATTTTTTAATAAACGCTTAAAGAGCTCTTGCCATGTCATCTTTCATCACTCCAATCTTATTCTTGGATCTATAATAGCATAAGAAACATCGACAGCTAGGTTAATGAGAATAAGTAACAGACCAAAGTACATAGCAACACCCAGAATCCCGGTATGGTCTAACCTGGTAGCAGTTTCATAAGCAAGGAGTCCTAAACCCCGGTAGCCAAAAACTGTCTCCACAGTAACAATACCACCCAGTAATCCCAGAACCATGGGTCCTGCTACAGTAACAACCGGTATCAAGGCATTCCTGCGGGCATGCTTTTGAATAACAACATTTTCCTTGACACCTTTAGCCCGGGCAGTCCTGATATAATCCTTCCTTAATGTTTCCAGCATACTTGATCTGGTAATCCTCAAGATATAAGCCCACCAGACAACTGCCAGGGTCAATACTGGAGCAATGAGGTGACGGACAGCATCCCACACAAAGGCCAGATTTCCATTAAGAATACCATCCAGAATATTTAAACCTGTATACCTTACAAACTCTGAAGTATTAGCCAGTTCCATAGCCCAGCTACTTAACCGGCCGGGTGGAGTCCAACCGAGAACACCATAGAAAAACATTAATATATATAGACCAAAAACAAAGGTTGGAAATGACCATCCTATAATCGCAAAGACCCGGGTAATATGGTCCCAGATATCATTATGATGAACCGCCGAGAACACCCCGAGCCAGATCCCCCCCATAACAACTGGAATTACTGCCAGAATAGCCAGTTCAACTGTAGCTGGAAATCTCTCTTTTATAGCCTGAGTAACCGGAGCACCGGCAGCCTCAGACCAGCCTAAATCACCATGAATTAAATTATTCAGCCATCTTCCATACTGTTGATACCAGGGATCATCAAGACCATATTTCTTTACAAGTAAATCTATATCCCCACCCTTCAGCTGGGTCGGATCAGTAACATAGTTGGCTACCCTCTGATAGGGACTTAAGCACATTATCATTGAAAAGATCAGAAGAGTAACCCCTAATAGAATAATAGGCAATATGAGTAAACGCCTTATAATATAACTAGTCAATCTGCTACAACTCCTTTCTTTACTGGATTTATTTCAACCAATTAATACTTTAACATAATTAAACAAGATTAAATATTAATACATATTCAATTTAATACATTTTTCGTATAAATGGTATTATTTCATAAAAAAGTTATTTTCATAGAATTGCCAGGGGGTTACCCCCCTGGCGTTAATTACTGTAGATATATCTTTTACATTTCTAAATCAAACTCGATAAAAGGATATTATTTATCCAGGATATAGAAGTCCTGTCCGGGACGCATGGAGTTAGGATACCAGCCTTTAACCCAGCTTCTTTCAATCCTGGCACTTAATGGCTGGTCAATCCAGACATCGATAGCATAGTCGTGGGACATCTGCTGTAACTTCTTATAGATCTTTTCACGTTCTTCTTTATCCTGAGTAGTTATACCCTTTTCAATGAGGTCATCGATTCCAACTTCAACAGCCCATTTCTGGTAATTTTCACCACGTTTACCGGCATAATAACCTTGTGAGTGGATAAAGGGCTGTACAAAGTTATGGGGATCAGGGAAGTCAGCTAACCAGCCACCGATCTGTAATGGCAGGAGACCCCTGTGTGACTGATCCAGGAATGTTGACCACTGAACAACCTGGGTATTAACCTTAAACTTGGGATTAATCTGTTCTATATAGGTCTTGAATATATCTGCAGCTGTCTTACGGGCCATGTTACCAGCATTATAGGTAATGGTAAGTTCAAATCCTTTTTCCCAGACCTTACCATCCCAGGCTTTCTTAAATTCTTCTTCAGCCTTTTCAAGGTCAAGTTTGTAAACAGGTGAATTTTCGTCATAACCGAGTAAGGGGCTAACAATTGGACCACGTAATTTCATGGACTGGCCGTCCCTTACCTGTTCAATGAATGCTTCATAATTGAAGCAGTAGCTGAAAGCTCTTCTTACATGGACATCTGTGAAGAAATCAGGAGGTATACCATTACCATCGAGCTTACCGCTTCCGATATATTCGTTACCCTTGGAATTGATATCCCAGTTAAATAACATGGTCATGTTCTGAAGAACTGGAATACCTCTGGTAATCTTAATTCCTTCAACACCTTCGATCTGGTTGAAGTACTGGTAATCTAGGGAGATAGAATCAGCGTCACCACGTTTCAGCATTAAGATACGGGTGGTAGGCTCATCAACGTTCTTGATAATTACAGTCTTGAAGTTAGCAGGCTCACGCCAGTAATTATCATTACGTTTGAAGATAACATGGTCACCATTCACCCATTCAACGAGAATAAAGGGACCAGTACCCATCATCTTATTAAAGAGTGGGTCATCTTCTTTTACAGGGTCATGGTATTTAGCAATGGTTTCAGGACTTCCATCCCATGCTCCCTGCTCAATAGACCATTCTTTATCAAGTATACTGGCCCAGGAAGCACCTTTGGCCAGGATATTTAAGAATGGAGGATAGGGATTTTCCAGATGGAAAACAACGTTATTACCATCGACTTCGATTTTCTTATCAATTTCAGCATATACTTTAGCTGACTGTTCAGGAGTTAATTTTTTAGGATCTTCTACACCAACAACCTTCTTGGTCAGATCAGAAAGGGAACCAAGACCAAATAATGGTTCATAGAACATCCAGATAGGACCGTAAGCACGGTCTAAAATTAAAGCCCTTTCAAAACTGTACTCAACATCTTCAGGTGTTAAGGGGTTACCATTGCTAAATTTAACACCCTGACGAATTGGGAAGATGTAGGTTTTACCACCATCTTTAATTAAACCATTTTCAACAGAAGGCACTTTGGTAGACAGTAAAGGTTTAAATTCAGTTACACTGGAACCTTTATAGTCGATTAAAGTTTCGTATACCTGATATATTAATTCACTACTACCGGTATCATATGAATAATGTGGGTCAAGAGTTGACTGGTCACCGATAGTTACATGGACATAAGTATCTGGATTATTTACAGCATCAACAACACCAAAAACAGAAAAAACTAACAGAAGTGTAAGTAATAAAACACCTACTCTCTTACTCATTAAATGAAAACCTCCTCTTTATTATTTTAATCAAAGCAGACCAATACCTACTTTACCTACTAACTACTCCCCAATTCACCCCCTTTCAGGTAAATCCAAAAAACATCTTAACAAGATGTATTTTATAGCTATATTATATAATAAATATAGCTATATAGACGTGTTAGAAAAAACTTATATAAGTTAGAATACATAACATGCATTATGTTTCTTTTTCGATTTCAGGGCAGATAGATAGAAGTATTTTATGTTTTTATTGAGAATTTTAACAGATATCTTAACAGCTAACTGAACTGATATTTCAAGCATAATAATCATTATAACCCTTTTGTATTATAGTCATTTTGAACTATTCACTTATATTTTACTTTTATTTAAATCTTATGTTATTCTTACTATAAAAATTCTAGGTGGACTGGAATAATCCTTCTTTTTTATAATAAAATTATCATATATTTTTTTCCTTCTGGCTAACCTATGTTACTATAAAATTATACACTAATGAATTTTTCTTGTCAAACATGAATTTTTATAAAAGAGCCTGTTTATCTACAAATATAATATTATAGCTGTAGATACCTGTATGATTGTCACCCCTGTTCCCGTCAAGGTCACAAAATTTTTATATTTATAAGTGAAAAAACTAACATTTATCAGTTTTATTCCATAAATCAATTTTAAAGATCTAAAATTCAATATCAGTTATTCTTCCAGTAGTTTGTGCAAAATCAAATCAGCTGTTGCCAGGTTAGTAGCCAGGGGTACATTATGAACATCACAGACCCTTAACAGGGCTGTAATATCAGGTTCATGAGGCTGGGCTGTAAGGGGATCCCGTAAAAAGATTACACCATCCAGTTTCTCCTGAGCTACCCTGGAGCCAATCATCTGGTCGCCACCCAGTGGTCCAGAGAGCATTCTCTCAACCTCAAGGCCAACCTTATCAATAATCATTTTCCCGGTAGTCCCGGTTGCAATAAGTTTACATTTCTTTAAAAGGTCATAATGTTTTCTGGCAAACTCAATTATATCATCTTTTTTTTCATCATGAGCAATCAAAGCTATCCTCTTCATCTTTAACTCCCTCCAGTGTTTTATTACCTGTTTTTTTAGTTTTTTAATACTCCCATTATTATCTATAACAATATCAGCCAGTCTGGCCTTTTCTTTAAGCGGCATCTGGGTTTCTATCCTCAAAATGGCTTCTTCCCGGCTAAGCCCATCCCGTTCCTGTAAACGTCTAAGCTGTATGTCCCGATCAACATAAACCACCCAGACCCGGTCCACCAGCCTGTCCAGGTTGGCTTCAAATAAAAGTGGGGCATCAAGAATAATTAAATTGCATTTATTTTTGAGAGAAACTATTTCATCTTTAATTTGTGAGATAATTATTGGATGGGTTATTTTTTCCAGTTTTTTTCTTTCTTCAGGTTTATTAAAAACCAGTTTACCAAGTTTTTTTCTATCTATTTCACCTTTATCATCAATAATATCTGTACCAAAGTAACCGACAACACCTCTCCAACCAGGTTGGCCTTTTTTTAATATTTTATGAGCAATCCTGTCAGCATCAATAATACAGGCACCCAGTTCCTTCAAAATATTACTTACTGTACTTTTACCAGAGGCAATTCCCCCGGTTAGCCCAATTATCAAGGCTCAATCCTCCTTCAAAAAAATCTTAAAAAACCTAGAAACATGATAACAAGGCCGGGCATCACCTCAAGCTTACCCGGTAACATACCATCAAGCAGGCTTCCCAGGTAAAAACCAACCCCGGAAAACAACAGGGTCATAACCCCGATAATAAGTGAAATATATGGTTTAAAAAAACCGGCCAGTCCGGCCCCTAACCCGGCCCCAACTGCATCTAAAGCCAGAGCCAGGCCGAGCATCAATGCTTCAAACTGATTTATGGAGCCTGAATTATCAAAGTCAGCCTTTACCGGTTCCCTGAGGATATTAATAATAATCCCCAGGGGTTTTAAATTTAAAGACCAGACCAGTTGAGCCCCCTCACTATCTTTATGTATCAATTTTTTAGGTGAGGAGTTATTTCTATTATAATCTATTATATTGGAATAAACAAGCCAGCCCCCTACAATTATAAGCATGATTCCACCCAGGGTTTCGGCCATTTCCTGCTCAATTAAACCGGCCAGGCTGTTTCCCAGAGTACCGGTAATGTAGACTGCAAGGGCAGAAATCACACTGTTTATTAACAGGGGGATTAGATCAAATTTAATCTTTCTTAAGCCATAGGTCAATCCCACACTGAAACCATCAACACTGATAGCAATAGCCAGGATACAAACTGTCCAGAATTCCATAGCTGCCCCCCCAATTTTGTATCATTACCCTACATTTATATGAAGGAGGCAGAATAAATGTGATTACTTCTGACATCCAGGACAGTAGTGGCTACTTCTTCCCCTGATGACTTTTTTTTGAATTTCATGGCCACAGTTTACACATTCTTCTCCGGTTTTACGGTAAACTTTTAATTTATTCTGAAATTCACCTATTCGACCCCGGGCATTTACATAATCCTTCATTGATGTGCCACCATACTTAATTCCCATCTTCAGGACTTTGCGGATGGCATGGTACAGTCTCTCTATTTCACTATCATCAAGGGAGTCAGCCTTCCTTTCAGGTGATATACCGGCCTCAAAGAGGGCTTCATCTGCATAAATATTACCCAGACCAGCGATAAATTTTTGATTGAGCAGGAGGCCCTTTATATTGCCCTTTCTCCTTTTTATTATATCGGCAAATTCATCTACAGTAAACTCATCTGACAGGGGTTCTGGACCAAGATCGGCCAGGGATCCGGCTTTATCAAATTCCCCTTTTGTTACCAGATAAACCCGCCCGAACTTTCTCATATTATTAAATCTCAGGTCCCGACCATCCTCAAGTTCAAAAACAAAATGGGTATGTTTATCATATTTATTATTTCTTTCATACACTACCAGCTGGCCGGTCATCTTGAGATGGAAAACCAGGAACCTGTTATTATCAAGTTTTATTAATATATATTTACCCCTTCTTAAAACATCAATTACCCGGCTCCCCTCTACAAGGTCGATAAAAGTATCGGGGTCAGGATACACAAGCAACTTCGTCTCTCTAATGATAACTTTATTTATTTTAACCCCTTTTATTAATTCCTTTAAACCTCTAACTACCGTTTCCACTTCCGGTAATTCAGGCAAAATACCACCTCTTTTTACTCTATATCTAATTCCTCTTTATTAAGCCAGTTGGGACCACTCTCCAAGTTAACCACAAGTGGGACTTTCATATCAACTGCTTTTTCCATCTCTGATTTAACAATCCGGGCCATTTCAGTAAGGTCCTCCCGGGGCACCTCAAGAATTAGCTCATCATGAACCTGGAGTAAAATCCGGGCCGGGGAGCCATTTTCTTTAAGACGATTATAAACTTTTATCATGGCCAGTTTCATAATATCAGCAGCAGTACCCTGAATGGGAGTATTTATTGCTGTTCTTTCAGCAAATGAACGCCGGTGGTAATTACGACTATTAATTTCGGGAATATACCGTCTCCGGTTAAAAATAGTGGTTACATAACCTTTAGTTTTGGCCTCAGTTACAACCCTTTCCATATAATCTTTTACCCCGGTAAACCTCTCAAAATATTTATTTATATAATCACTGGCCTCCTGTCTAGAAATACCCAGGTCCCGGGCCAGTCCATACGGGCTCATTCCATAAGCAATACCGAAGTTAATAACCTTGGCATGCCGCCTCATATTTGGAGTTACTTCATCAGGTTCAACTTCAAAAACCTCACTGGCGGTCTGGGTATGAATATCCTGACCGGTGTTAAAGGCTGCCTTTAAACCTTCATCATCACTGATATGGGCCAGTACCCTCAATTCTATCTGGGAATAATCTGCTGCCAGAAGGACCCAGTCTTCATTTTCTGTAATAAAGGCCCGTCTAATTTCTCGACCCTCATCAGTCCTTACAGGAATATTCTGAAGGTTGGGTTCAGTACTGCTTAACCTCCCGGTTGCAGTAACCATCTGATTAAAACTGGTGTGGAGCCGCCCGGTATCGGGGTTAATCATCGGAGGCAGGGCATCAACATAGGTTGACTTCAACTTCATAAGCTGCCTGTATTCAGAAATCAAGGGTATTATCGGATGTTTATCTTCCAGCTTTTCCAGGACCTTAGCCCCTGTAGAATAACCAGTCTTTGTTTTCTTTATCACCGGGAGCCCCAGTTTTTCAAAGAGAATTCCCCCGAGCTGTTTGGGTGAATTAATATTGAACTTTTCACCGGCAAGCTCATGGATTTTACTCTCCAGTCCATTTAGTTCTTCTTCCCATTTTCGGGAAAGGCTTTCAAGGTATTCAGCATCAACTTTGATACCATTATACTCCAGTTCTGCTAAAACTGTAATTAAAGGTATTTCAATATCATTAAATAATTCTATAAGCTCCATATCCTCAAGTTTAGGAACCATACCCTCAGCCAGTTTGAAGATATTATCCATGAAAACAAGATACAGATTATCTTCTTTTATGTCCTCAGGTAGAGACAGGCTTAACTCCTGATCCAGTAAGTCCCTGAGGCCGGGTAGTTTACCCGATGGTTTGAGGAGGTAATATGCCAGTAAAGGATCAAAAACAAGCCCTTCTAACTCGATATCGTGTTTTTTTAAAAATACAGTACATTCCTTGGAATTTAAAATATATTTCTTAACACTAATATCTGTCAAAATAGGTTTTAAAATACTTATGGCCTCATTTATATCAGTAAAGATGTAAAGGTTTCCTTCCCCCAGGGAAATTATTCCCTGGCTGGCATGAGCCCGGACAGGGGTAGTATAATTATTAAGCCTTAAGGTTAACCCCAATTTTCCCAAATTCCGGGCTTTATCACAGATATTTTCAAGCCCCTTCCTGTCCAGTTCTTTTACAGAGATATCATCAATACTAATACTCGTTTTCTCTTTAAACCTGTTCAATAGACTGGCAAACTCAAGTCTTTCAAATAACTCCCTGATGTTCTTTTTATGGAACTTACCAAGGTGGCACTCGTCAAGTTCTACATCCAGGGGAACATCAACCTTTATTTCACCCAGTCTCTTACTAAGCCGGGCCTGATCAGCATATTTTTGGAGGTTTTCCTTCCGCTTTTTACCGGAGACCTTATCAATATTGTCAAGGATCTCTTCCAGTGAAGAAAACTCCTTTAATAACTTTATGGCCGTCTTTTCACCGATACCAGGAACACCGGGAATATTGTCAGAACTATCTCCCATCAAACCCTTCATATCGATAAGCTGTTGAGGTTCCAGTTCGTACCTTTCCCTTACCTTATTTAAATCATACCTTACAATATCTGATATGCCTCTTTTGGTATACATTACAGAAACATCTTCTGTAACCAGCTGGAGGGCATCCCGGTCACCGGTTACAATAACGACCTCAAATCCCTCCTCTTCCCCCTTTCGTGCCATTGTCCCTATAATATCATCGGCCTCAAAACCCTCAATTTCAATAATGGGAATACTAAAAGATTTAAGTACTTCTTTAATTAAAGACAGCTGTGGTTTTAATTCTTCCGGCATCTTTTTGCGATGAGCCTTGTATTCTTTATATTCCTTATGTCGGAAGGTAGGGGCCTTTTTATCAAAGGCAACCGCAATTAAATCAGGTTTTTCCTCGTCAAGTAGTTTTAATAACATCCTGGTAAATCCAAACACAGCATTAGTATACTCCCCCCGGGAAGTTGAAAGCAGGGGCAATGCATAAAAAGCCCTGTGGGCCAGGCTTTGTCCATCCAGCAAATAAAGCTTTTTCTTCACTAAAAACCAACTCCTTCAACTATAATTATTCACTATAAAATCAAAAAAACCTCCCCTGCTTATTAATATCTTTCACCTTTTATCATTAAATTTTATTATAATTAACCAGATTTAATTTACCAAGATATTTTATTTTATACCCGGACCAGCCAGGTTGTTTCTTCCATAGTGCAAACCAGGTTAGCCGTGACTAATTTTTCATATAATCAGGTTTTATATTAACCCTCCGTAAGAGATTGGCATTGGTAACTACCGTAATTGAACTGGTAGCCATGGCAATTTCAGCTATAACCGGATGTAACAAACCAGCAATGGCGACTGGGATAGCTATAGTATTGTATATAAAAGCCCAGAATAAATTTTGCCTTATCTTCCGGAAGGTCGCCCGGGAGAGTTTAACCGCAGTGACCACAGCCGACAGATCACCACGGACCAGGGTAATGTCTGAAGACTCAATAGCAATATCAGTACCTGTACCAATGGCAATCCCTACATTTGCCTGGGTCAGGGCCGGAGCATCATTGATACCGTCACCAACCATGGCAATAACCCCGGACTTCCTCTGTAATTTTCTGATTTCTTCTACCTTCCCATCAGGTAAAACACCGGCTACCACATAATCAATCCCGACTTTACGGGCAATGGCTCTGGCAGTCCTTTCGTTATCTCCGGTAATCATGGCTGTTTTTAAACCTGATTCCTTTAATTCCCTGATGGCCTTAATCGAGTCTTCCTTGAGGGCATCAGCAATAGCAACAATACCGATAACCTCTTTTTCCCTTGCCACTATAATCGCCGTCTTGGCTTCCTCCTCAAGACGGTTCAAATCCCTAATAAAACCAGAAAGATCAACATCATTTTCTTCCATAAGTCGCCTGCTACCGACCAGGACATTCTCACCATCTATCCTGCCTTTAACACCCTTTCCAGTTATAGATTCAAAACCTTTAATCTCCGGGGGTTTAACATTTTCTTCCCGGGCCTTATTTAAAATAGCAATAGCCAGAGGATGTTCTGAGCCGGCTTCTACACCAGCTGCCAGTTTCAGAAGCTTACGGTGGGAATAATTTTGGGCCGTTATTATATCGGTTACTTCTGGTTGCCCTTTTGTTATCGTCCCCGTTTTATCAAATACAATGGTATGAACATCCTTCATCGTCTGGATAGCCTCTCCATTACGGATTAAAACTCCATTTTCGGCCCCCATACCACTCCCTACCATAAGGGCGGTCGGGGTTGCTAATCCAAGGGCACAGGGACAGGCTATAACCAGGACTGCAATAGTTGCAAAAATAGCAAGGGTAAATGTTTCCAGTTCCGGGTTTACCCAGGGTAGATAATCCTGGGCCCAGAATCCAATCTCTCTGAAAAAACCGGGGAAAATTAACCACAGAATAAAAGTCAGAGTAGCTGTAATTAAAACAGCCGGGACAAAAATGCCGGTAATCCTGTCGGCAAATTCCTGAATGGGGACTTTGGTTCCCTGAGCCTCTTCAACCATTTTAATGACCTGGGAAAGAAATGTATCCTTACCTACTCTGGTGGCCTTGACTTTAATTAATCCATTCTGATTAACAGTGGCCCCTATAACTTCATCACCTTTTTTACGTTCAACCGGCATTGATTCTCCAGTTGCCATAGATTCGTCAATGGTTGTTCTACCCTCTATTATCTCTCCGTCGGTTGGTATTTTCTCACCCGGCCTTACCAGCATTAAATCCCCGGGTTTTACTTCCTCAACAGGTACTTCTTTTTCCTCACCATCTTCGAGAATAGTTGCCTTTTTAGCCCCGAGTTCCAGAAGCTTTTTGATAGCCTGGGAAGCCCTTCCTTTGGCATTTTCTTCAATATATTTTCCCGTAAGGTGAAAGGCCATAATCATGGCAGCAACCCCGGCATAATTGGCTATCGGCGTGAAAAAGACTGCCGGTCCGGTTATAAATGCTGCTCCCGTTCCCATAGCAATAAGCACATCCATATTGGCTCCACCATGACTTACAGCCCGGTAGGCTGTTCTAAAGGTTTTTCTTCCAAAGATAAATAAAGGTGGGACGGCCAGTAAAATCATTCCCAGGTTAAAAATCGTCTGACCTGGCCAGGTAATTCCAAAAAACATTTCAGGAATCATCCAGGCTATAATCGGTATTGTAAAGGCCCAGGTTCCCCACATCTTCCACCTGGCTTCTTCTACCTTCCTCAGGTCATCATCCTGTTCTACTTCCCTATTATCACCTTCGAAACCAATAACTTCATAACCAGAATTAGCTACAACTTTCTTTAAGTCATTTTTTGTTAATATTGAAGGGTCATACTCTACAGTTCCTTTTTCAGTAGCAATATTAACATTGGCCTCATAGACCCCTTCAGTTCCTTTTAAGGCTTTCTCCACTGTGGCAGCACATCCAGCACAGGTCATACCTCCAATATCAAGGGTAACCCTTTCTTTTTCATCCTTAACATCATAGCCGGTTGCTCTCACTACCTCGGCCAGTTTTTCCTCATCAACCATCTCTGGATCATATTCTAAATAGGCCTTTTCTGAGGCAAAATTAACCCTGGCCATCTTTACACCTTCAGCTTTTTCCAGGGCTTTTTCAACATTGAGAGCACAACTGGCACAGCTCATTCCCTCTATTTCAAGAGTGGATTTTTTCGTTTTTTCTTCCGCCATTTATTTCACCCCTTTATTTTCAATAACAGATATTAATTATTAATAAACTTATGGCCCCTATAACTCTACTATTTCCCTGACAAATTTTTACTAATAATATTTTTTTAACTTGAATCCCTTAGCAATTCAAAATACTCCTAATTAACCTTTGTTATATAAAATACAATATGTTTTGCGGAATACCTTATACCCCTATAGGGTATATTTCGTATTTAGAATAACACTTACCATTTAGTTTGTCAAGGTAAACAGGTTTAATTCAAAAGAATATAATTCCCATACTGTACAATTTTCTTAATTCTTAACATAATTATTCTTAACATAATTATCGATACATACTCTACTTAACAAATTTACCTGAAATAAAAAAATAGACCCGGTCAGCATTTTGACAACCGGGTCTATTTTACATAGAGGTATTTACTTTTAACCTGTTCTCTACTTTGTTTGTTTTAACTATAAATATTTAATCTGGTCCTACTTTAAATAATTAAGTGGATTAACGGGCCTTCCATTGACCTGAACTTCGAAATGAAGATGGGGGCCTGTTGAGCGTCCGGTATTACCCGAAAGGGCTATAACCTCTCCCCTGTTTACCCATTCTCCACTCCGGGCCAGGAGTTTAGAATTATGAGCATACAGGGTTCTAAAACCCTTGCGGTGTTCAATGATAATAGTCAGACCATAACCACGGGCCCAACCACTATAAACCACCTTTCCGTGACTGGCTGCCCTGATTCTGGTTCCAGTGGGAACAGCATAATCGATTCCCTCATGCATCCTTCCCCACCTCATACCATAATAGGAAGAAATTCGGGCATGAACCGGTTTAATTAACTTACTATTAAGCCTGTCCTGGTAACTAAATTCTGGTTTAGCTCCAGGTAATATGAGTAGAGTCCCTATCTGAACAAGGTCCGGATTCTGAATATTATTGGCCTCTGCAATCCTGTCCATACTGACGTCAAATTTACGTGAAATCTCCCATAATGACTCCCCTGGCGAGATTTTATATAAAATCCCTTTAACAGGTAATATATTCAAAACGTCTCCAGGTTTTATTCTATTCATATTGGTAATATCATTGCCCCCGATAAGGGTATCAATATCTATATCATATTTCCGGGCAATTGTCCACAGGGTGTCACCCTTCCTGACCCTGTGTTTTTTTATCCTGTCCATAAGGGGCAGTTCAATCCTGGGCCGGGCCTCTCCAACCAATACACGGTCATCATTGTTATTTTTTCCTGGCTGCAGGTTGTCCGGACCGCCAACACCTGTAATCTCAACTTTTAAATCAGTTGATGACTTATTTACCTTACCATCAGTATTAACTCCCTCATTAACTTTCCCATTATTAACAAAACTGTCATTGTCGTCATCATTATCATCTCTGATTCCATCAGATCCAGCAGAAAAATTATTCTCATTCAAACCAGAACTGGCTTTATTACTGGAATTAACTTTATTATTATTATTATTTCTGGAATCAATATTACTATCAGAATTATTATTTATTATATGATTGCTATTATTAACCTTATCAATACCTGTCCCGGTATCTTTTAAAGTTGAACTATCAGATACAGGGGTGTTTTCACTGTGACCAATCTGACTGCTATTACCAGCAACAATACTTTCACCATTATCTGATTCATGTTCTCCCTGAAGGTAGTTTACGGTAGGCACTGTCAATATAACAACTAATATGAAAAGTATGACAAATATTCGTTTCAAAAATACCAACCCCTATTATTGTATTGACCCCTGTAAAATATCAGGTATAAAAAAGCCCGTTAACCATATCCAGACAACCTTTTCCCCTTACTATAGCTTATTGTAACTTACATAAGATAATACGTCAAGGAATAGTTTTTTTCCATATTTTAAACAATAGACTTTAATTAACCAGTTAAATTTTAACATAATTAATTTAAGGTGTTATTATTTAATCCCCCCAGGATAATTTGCGATAATTAAAGGTGATACTTATTGAATATAAACTTATTGAATAAAAATGGGTAAAAATGAAGTAACAAATTTGACATATTGATAGAATTACTTCAAAATATATATATACAATGTTACCAATAGTACATATCAAAATATATCAAATTTATATGTACAATATCTTTATATATTTTTTATATACAGTTTTTATACATACAGTACTGTCCAGTTATATACACACTATCTTCCTGTATAATGTTTTTTACAAAAAGCTTTTTCCCTGAGGAAGCCCCTTAATGGATACATATAAAGAAAAAAGAGACCTTATTATTAAAGGAAACATAGTTAAAGCCATCCTGGCCCTGGCAGGCCCGATCATGTTAAACAATCTTATCCAGACCATTTATAATCTAACTGATACTTACTGGGTTGGACAGCTCGGTGGAACTGAAGTGGCTGCCATTACCCTTATCTGGCCAATAGTATTTTTTCTCCTGGCCCTGGGTTTCGGAATCAATATTGCCGGAACTTCCTTGATTTCTCAGTATACCGGAGCTGATGATAAAGAAAATGCCACCAGGGTAAGTGGACAGATTGTTTCTTTTTCCCTCTACTTTTCAATCATAATTGGTATTATCGGTTTATTTGTGGCTGAACCTATTATAAAAATGATGGGTGGTGAAGGCAGGCTCCTGGAGCTGGCCTCAAATTATTTAAAGATTATATTTGCCGGAATGCCGGCCATTTTTCTTTTTTTAGCCTTTACTTCCATCAAACAGGGACAGGGAGATACTGTTACCCCCATGAAATACAGTGCCATATCTGTAGCCCTGAATATGGTCCTTGACCCCATTTTTATTTTTGGATTAGACCTGGGAGTAAGGGGAGCTGCCCTGGCCACAATATTTTCAAGAAGTGTTTTTGCCATCTACGCCATATATACCCTGTTTTACCGGAAAACAGGTATTCAACTCCATTTAAAACACCTGATTTTAAAACCCAATCTATTAAAAAAGATTATAAAAATAGGTTTGCCTTCTTCCCTGGGCCAGTCATCTGCAGCCCTGGGGTTCATCTTCCTGAATGCCTTTATTATTTCTTTTGGAAAATCAACCCTGGCTGCCTTCGGTATCGGAAACCGGATTAATTCAGTAATCCTTATGCCTGCCATGGGTATTGGAAATGCTCTGGCCACCATTGTCGGTCAAAACCTGGGGGCTGACCAGATTAAAAGGGCCAGACAGGCCGTAAAAACAAGTGCTGTCCTTACCACTGTCTTATTAACATCGGGAGGGATTATTCTCTATCCTTTTGTCCCCACTATCATCAGGGCCTTTAATACTGAACCTGCCATAGTATCCCAGGGGACATTTTATCTGAGGTTGATATCATTATCACTACCCCTAATGGGTTTTTTCCAGATCTTTGTAGGTACCTTTCAGGGATCTGGCCATACCCTGATGGCTATGTTTATAATGACCGGACGTTTATGGGCTTTAAGAATACCCCTGATTATTTTATTTAAAAAATATACTGACTGGGGCTCATCTTCAGTCTGGTATGCCATGGTATTAAGTAATGCCATAATCTCACTGGTAGGTTTTATAATGTATCTAACTGGCAAATGGCAGAAAAAGGTAATAAAGAAAAAACCCCCTTTGACAGGGAGTGAGGTAGACCAGAATCTGGATATTGATAATTAAAGATAAATTCTCTCCATTTCGGGGGTAATCTCTTTTGTCTTGCATATTTTCCCATAAAAATAACCACTGATCCTGATGGATCGTTTCTGAGTTTTAAAATCATTATGGATCAGGCCAAACCGGGCACTTTCACCTTCAATCCATTCAAAGTTATCTATCAAAGTCCAGTAATAATACCTCTCAACGGGAATACCTTCATTAATCAGCTTTACTACTTCTTTTAAATGGTCATAGATAAAGTGCCCTCTTTTGGTATCCCCCTTATCACAAATACCGTTTTCGGTAATAAATACAGGGGCCTGATATTCCTCATAATATTTACGACAGACCCTCTTCAGGCCCACAGGATATATTTCCCAGCCGAGGTCACTGGTATCTGCTCCTTCCTTAACTTCCATCCTGGCAAACAGGGAGGCCGGATTCAGGGTAAACTTAATAATATCCCTGGTATAATAATTAATCCCGATAAAGTCATAATACCTCCCCTCCCCCAGGGGGTGTCCCCCGGTACCGATGGGAAACATAAACTTTCCCCTGGCCATTCCTTCCATAACCAGGCGGTGAAAAAAGTAATCAAGGAGGCGGGCCGGTATTCCATGTATTTTTTTATTTCCAGCCGGGTCAAACAGTCTGACATGGTTGGCAACTCCAACCCTTGTTTCTCCCTCAAAATTATGTTTAGACCTGACCTGATGAATAGTCTTATAGGAGACTATATGGGCTTTTATCATATTCTTCATGGCCCTGAACATAGAAAAAATATTGTTTTTTCCCGGAGGCCAGATACCTTCAACATATCCATTATAGAGAAAGACATTGGGTTCATTAATGGTAATCCAGTCACTCACCAGATCCCCCAGATTTTCGACTACATACTCTGTATACCGCTTAAAATAATCAACTACCTTTTTATTCCCCCAGCCCCCTTTATTAACAAGCCACAGGGGGTGAGAAAAATGATGAAGGGTCACCAGGGGAACAACCCCATTTTCAAGGAGAAGGGTAATTTCATCACGGTAATGTTCGATTCCTTCCTTACTAAATTTACCGGGCTGATGCTCTATTCGACTCCACTCCAGCCCCATTCTATAGGTTTCAAGACCCAGTTTTTTTATAAGTTCAATATCTTCGCGGTATCTATTCCAGTGATCGTTGGCATTAAGGCAATGACTCCCATCTTTAATGTGTCCCTCTTCACACCACTGATACCAGTTATTATTTTTATCTCCTCCTTCAATCTGCAGGGCTGAAGTTGCTGCCCCGAGCAGTAAATCCTGTGGTAGTTTTAATGACATAATTAACCCCCTTCAGATGATATTGGCATTTACCTTTTAAACAATTATAGTTGCAGGAAGTTTCTTACTAAATCAGATACTTTTAACTACTCAATTTAGTTAGTCCCTGACATTCTTACATCCCGATAATTTTCTCCCGTTTTCTTTTCAGATAACCCCTGAGTGTATCCAGATCATTATCTATAGTACGGTACATCCATAAATATATAAGGCCACAGGGAATCCAGGCAAAAACAGCAAAATACATAGTCCATTGATAACCCTGGGATACAACCAGAAACCCACCGATAAGGGGACCAACACCACGTCCCAGACTATCGGTCAGATTATGTATCGAAAAAACAGTACCCCGGTGTTCTGGAGGGTTTACATTAATCAAAATAGATTTAATATTGGGGGCCGGCAAAGAAACTACAACCCCGGTACAGAAACTGAAAATAAGTGGAAGTATTAACTCATTCCACCCGGGGTCAGAGCCATAATTGAGTCCCATGAGAAAAAATCCTGGGATTACCCCGAGTAATATGAAAACAGCATTAAAAACCGGTAGCATCCTGGGAGATTTTTTATAAATTTTATCACCCATCCAGCCACCAAAGATACCTCCTACGGTAGCTCCTATCCCCAGGAAGAGACTCAAAATGGTGGCCATACCACGGGAAAAACCCTTATGTAGTTCATAAAAGGGAACTATGAAGAAGGGGATTAACCCCCAGGGAAGGGAACCAGGAATCCCCTGCAGGAAACCCAATATATTTGTCTTATTTTTAAATATTTCTTTCAAATCCGAAAACTTTATCTTTTCCCTGTACTCCAGACCCTGTTCTATTACTTCTGATAATTCTTCTTCCTGGGCCCCACGTTTCGGTTCCCGGGCCACCAAAACAAACAAAGGAACGAGGACAAAATTGGGGACAGCTGCTATAATAAAAGGTAATCTCCAGCCATAGGGACCTGATAAAAAACCAGCCAGGGTCTGTCCCAGGATCTGACCTACTCCCCAGGCTGTTGTTACCATAGCATTTATTATGCCACGCTGTCCAGCGGGGAAATAATCCCCGATCAGGGAAAAGGTCAGGGGAAAGATACCTCCTATTCCCAATCCAGTCAATATTCTTAATATTAATAACTGTTCATAAGTCCGGGTGAAATACTCAAAACCGGTTAAAAAACATGGTATTTCCCCGACAAGGACAACAAAGGCCAGTAACATCTTCCGGCTCTTTTTATCAGCCAGATAACCAAAAATAAGGCTTACAACTGCCCCCAGTATAATGAAGGCTGACCCGATAATCCCAATTTTATCTTCACCAACCCCATATTCAGCCACCAAATCGTTAATTATCGGGTTCATAGCATTCTGATCCACAAACAAGAAGACAGACATCAACACCAATAACACCAAAGTCCACTTATCTCTGGTAGATAATTTTGTAACTCCTATTTTGTATACCCCCTTTAATGTTTTATTTCCTTAAAGAATTAAAATAAAATTTCCTTTTTTAAATTTTATTTTTTAGACAACATTGTTTAACATTAAACAAGGCCTGGTCCTTAATATTAACCTTTAATATATATTAAATTTACCTTTAATGTATTAAATATATTTTCAACGTTCCCTAAATATACTTTCAATGTTGCTAAATACACTTTCAAGTATAGAAAAACGTTAGTTTATTTATTAAATAAACTATCTAATATTTAATCATCACCCCACTTTTCCAGCAATTATATAGATGTTTTTGGTTTTTCGGTAAAATAACCAAAATTTATTGTCACCTATATATATATTTAGAGTTATTGCATTATTTTTCCTGCTATTTTTCAAAAAATTATTTAATTATTTTATATAAAAACCCCCTGAACATTTATCTGTACAGGGGGTTAACGGAATCAATCTTTTCTATCATTTAGTAATTACGATTTATTTTATAAAAAGGTTCTATTTTCCTATTTATTAAATTTTAAATCTTAAATATATCAACCGCCCGGGCAAGCTCATCAGCAACCCTGGCCAGTTCTCTGGCTCCTGATACTATTTCATCAGTGGCCGCCAGCTGTTCTTCACTTGAAGCAGCAACCTCCTCAGCATTTCCAGCAGCTTCCTGGCTTACAGCCGCTACCTCCTGAATAGCACTGGAGACTTCATCACTGTTTTTGGCCAGTTCTCTGGTATTATAACTGACCTGATTTATAAGCTCGATGAGGTTTTTAGTGACCTCTTTAATCTCGTTAAAGACCTGACCATTTTCCTCGATGGCAGCAACACTACCCTCTACAGTGTCGATATTTTTATCCATCCTGTCTACAGCTGCAGAGACATTCTGCTGAATCCTCCTTATTAAATCAGAAATCCGTTCTGTTGAGGTAGTAGTTTCTTCAGCCAGATCCCTGATCTCATCAGCTACAACACTAAAACCTCTTCCAGCTTCTCCGGCCCGGGCCGCCTCAATGGCTGCATTCAGGGCAAGGAGATTGGTCTGATTAGCAATATTACTTATAATTTCTATAATATCTTCAATCTCTTCAGAAGTTTTCCCCAGGGACTGAATAATTCCAGCAACTTCAGTTGTATCAGTTCTCACATTGTTAACCTCACCAATAGACCTCTCTACTGACTCTGATCCCTCCTCGATATTCTTCATAACATCTTTAGCAGCACTTTCCATCCGGTCAGCATCTTTACTGACATATCTTATCTGCTGAATCATCTCCTCAACATTACTACTGGTTTCATTGAGCTGGGCTGCCTGCTCTTCAGCGCCGGAGGCTACATCCTGAATGGCTTTACCAACCTGTTCAGCACTCTCACCGACCTGATCACTGGCCGCTGAAAGCTCCTCACTGGATGCAGCAACCTGCTGGGATGATTCCTGAACTGTACCAATCATTTCCCGGAAATATGCCAGCATCTGGTTAAAAGCCTGGGCCAGGGTTCCAATCTCATCATCTCGATTTATATAGGAACCTGATTTTCTAACTGTTAAATCACCTTCAGCAATCGTCCTGGCAAATGAAGTAACTTCAGTAACTGGATTAGCAAAATAACCGGCCATAAAATAACTAAGAGCTAATCCTATAATAATAGCAATAATACCTATCCAGATACTTGTTCTCCTGACCACATTTACCGGAGCCAGAATATCATCAAGGTTTACACAGAGAGCTACTGACCAGTTGGTTATTTCAATGGGGGCATAAGCAAGTCCTTTTTCAACACCATTTAATGTATATGTATCTGACCCTTTCTTACCTGCTGCCATTTTGGTAGCAATCATCTTTAAATCTTTATCACCATTAAAAATATCCTGATTGCCCAAAAACTTTTCCTCTGGATGGGCAATGGTAGTCATATCATCACTGATAATCCACCCATAGCCATAACCGTTAAGTCTCATATCCTCTACAAGTTCATGTAAGTACGATAATTCCAGATCAACCCCGAGTACCCCGATCATGTTATTTGCTTCATCAAATATAGGATAGACAATTGCTACCGTCTCGAGACCCGTTGACCTGTCAATCATCGGTTTAGAGATTACCAGATCCCTTGTTTGCCTGACCTTTTTATAATATTCCCGGTCAGAAACATCACCAGACCCGAATTCATTACGGTAAATCCCCTGTTTATTAATTACATAAAAGGATACTACCCCTTCGTTTTGTTCAGCAGCCCTTTTTAATATCGGGGCCTGCCTCTCCCAGTCCATACTCCTGATACTTTCAGTTTTGGTCAAAAGTTTAAGCTGTTGAACTACATTATTCACCCATTTTGTTATTACCTCAGCCTGTTTCTGGGCACTATCTTCTGCCATCATAAACAGGGAATTTGATAAAACATCCCGGGACTGATTGAAAGAAAACCATGAATTGGTTACAACAAGAACTAAAATAACCACTCCGATAAGTAACATCATTTTGCCTTTAATACTTTTTAACAACTGTTATCCCTCCTGGTATAGATGTCAGTTATAACCTGGTTCTTACTGTTTTCCTACTGACCTGAAAAACCCTAAATCATCTTGTTCATCTTTTTATTACGATTTGAAATAATTTTGTGTATTTTTTTGATATTTCACCCCCTACATACCACGTTTTGCATTAATTTTTAACAAATATGTTTATTTTTTCTATATTGATATAATTCGATTTTTACTTCTTAAATCCTCTATTTTTCTACAATTTCTTCGTCTTTTTTCGACATTTATTTATAACAAAAACCCTGAACATGGTAATACCACATTCAGGGTTTAATTTAATCTATAGATATATATTCAGGTTTTAATAGCTAATTATTTTATAATTTTAATTAGCCAGTCATACTATTTATCACAGTATGTACAACCCGTCTAAATATTTAGCCTAAAGAAATCTTGACCGGAGTAGCATTGGCCAGATTATCACTTACCGGGCAGCGAGTTTCTACAGCCTCTAACCACTTACTCAGGGTGTCCTCATCAGCATTAGTATCAGGCTTAATATTAACCCTGATCTCCTGGTATCCAGCCCTGGTATCGGTATCCTGGCCAGAGAATTTGGCAGGGTCTAAATCCCCTTCAAGTTCAAATTCAATACCCTTAAGTTCAAAACCCATTTCTTTGGCCACAAGGTGACCAACTACATTTAAACAACCTGACAGGGCAGCCAGTACATACTCAACCGGGTTGGGTCCATCGTTGGTACCACCCAGGTTTTCAGGCTCATCAATTACAATTTTAAAGTCCCTCGCTTCTACTACAGTCTTGGTTGGATTTTCACTTTTTGAAGTAACGGAAAATTTTAAGTTTGGCATAATAACTCCTCCTTTAATATATTTATGTAGCCAGGGTTTATGTTTTAATATTACCCTATTATATAAATTTAAACATTAGTTATTAATATCCTTCCCATTTTTATTAAAATTAATTAACTTTATTTAATCAGGGAAGTCCTTTTAAGATTTTACTGAAGGATTTACTCCAGATTGCGAGAATTTATAGTTAAAGAATTATGGATTATGTTAATAAATGTTCCTTTTAATGTTATTTTTGATATGGCCAGTCCTGGTAACTAAATTTATGGATTAAATAATAGGAGGCGGATTAATTTGAAAAAACTAAAGTTATTTAGACATGTTTTAACCAGCCTGACCCGTAGTATTAAACGCTTTCCACTACCAACGCTCTTTACAACTATCACTACTATTTTGATGATTATATTAGCAAATGAATATTTATATGATTTTGATAAAAATACTGTAAGGCTATTTTCCCGGTTAGTTATGACCTCTTCTCTGGGGTTTCCCCTCTTTTTATGTATTAACCTCCTTTTCAGGAGATGGCAGGGGCTTAAAGCAGGCACCAGGAATCTAATCAGGTTTACAGGGGCTGTTGCCCTCATTCTTTACTTCTTCTTTTTATCAAAGGGTACCGAAACCGTAACTACATCCAGGTTTTTAGCCTTTAACCTGGCCTTATACCTGCTATTTCTGGTAATACCTTATTTCTATAAGAGGGAAAACTTTGAATTGTATGTGGTAAAATTATTTATCAGGGTTCTGGTAACAATTATTTACTCTGTAATCCTTTATCTGGGACTCTCGGCTATTTTCTTAACCATAAATGCCCTGTTAGATATCCCTGTTTCTCATAGATTCTATTTAAATACGTGGTTAATAACAGCAGGTATTTTTGCCCCGGTCTTCTTTCTGGGGGGAGTACCAGAACAGGGTCAAAAAATAAACCCTGATGATTATCCCACCTTTTTTGAAATTCTTTTATTATACATAGTAATGCCCCTAATCACCATCTACACAGGAATTCTGTACATTTACTTTATCAAAATCTTAATAACAGCCCAGTGGCCCCGGGGTCTTGTTGCTCACCTGGTCCTCTGGTATTCTGCGCTAAGTACTGTAGTTATGTTTTTTATCCACCCTCTGCTCTACAAAAAATGGGTCAAACAGTTTATAAAGTGGTTCCCGGTAACGAATATCCCCCTATTGATAATGATGTTTGTCTCCATCGGCAAAAGGATTAATGCTTACGGGGTTACTGAAAACAGGTATTATGTGGTCCTTCTCGGTCTCTGGATCCTGGGGATTATGGTTTATTACATACTATCCAGTAAAAAAAGAAATATCATACTTCCCCTGTCTCTGGCTATTATTATGGTTCTGGCCGTAATCGGTCCCTGGAGTAGTTTTTCCATCTCAAGATATAGCCAGAATAAGCGCTTTGCCGCTATCCTGTCCCGGTACCGTATGATAAGGGATAACAGAATAATTAAAACCGATAAAGTAATTTCAGAAAATGACCAGAAGGAGATTAACTCCATCATAAGTTATTTTAAAAATAACCATGATCTCGATGATCTAAATTACCTACCTGAAGGGTTTACAACAGATAATATGGAAGAGCTATTTGGCTTCTCCTATAGTGGTAATTATTACGAAAGTTATAAATATTTCTCCCATAAAACATATGAAAACAGGGAGCCTATCAGGGTCAGCGGTTATGATTATCTCTTCCACTTAAAGTCCAAAGACCTGAAACTACATGAATCGGACAGTGATATAACCGTAAAATATAATAAGGAAGATTATCATCTTTTAATCAACCACAGGGGGCAGGAAGTCTATCATAAACCCCTGTTACCACTCTTCTCCCGGCTCCATAAAGTAGTGAAAGAAAAAGGAGAAGAAAACCTCAAGCCCAATGACTACACCCTGATTCAGGAAAATGGAAAAGTTAAAGTAAAAGTTATTATTGCCCACATATCCGGGAGTGCACATAAATCAGACCCTGATAAAATAAACATATACAGTACTGATCTTTACCTGCTTTTAAAGGTTAAATAATTCTTTACCCTATATTTAAGGAGGCGTTAAGTTATGTTAAAAAAGATTATTAAAAGGATGTCACTTTTAATTTTTTTACTCTGCATATCCCTGGTATTCACCCACCAGGCTACAGCCCAGGAGACCATCTCAGGAACCTGGAAGGGAGCTATTAATGTCAAGGGGCAGACACTGGACATTACCATTCATATTAAACCTGATAATAATGGTGGTTACCTGGCTACCATTGATATTCCCGCCCAGGGGGTTAAAAACTATGCCCTGAAGAATGTAAAATATAATCACCCTGACCTCTATATGGAGCTACCAGCTAATATAACCGGTTTCTTCAATGGTAAAGTCAGTGGAGCCAGAATTAAAGGAAAATATACCCAGGGTTCAGCCCGGGGAACCTTTTATCTAAATAAAAAGACAACCGATGAATCCGAAACCAGATCAAAAGATAATGATACCGGGACTGAACCCATTAGCCTGAAAACAGAGACCGGTACCATATATGGTACCCTCCAGTTACCCCATTCTAACAAAAAATCCCCGGTAATACTTATAATTGCCGGTTCTGGAATAACAGACCGGAATGGTAATTCACCTGGTGCTACCAATAACTGCCTTAAGATGCTAAGCCAGGACCTGGCCAGGGCCGGTTTTGCTTCTGTCAGGTATGATAAAAGGGGAACCGGTCAGAGCAAAGGAGCCATTAATAGCCCTTCTGACATCAGGTTTGAACACTTTATAAATGACGCGACTGGCTGGGTTAAAAAATTGAAGAAAGATAAAAGATTTACCGGAGTAACTGTCTTAGGACTCAGCCAGGGGTCCCTGGTGGGAATGATCGCCGCCCGCCGCGCCGAGGCCGATGCCTTTATATCTCTGGCCGGAGCCGGTCGTTCCATTGATAAGGTCTTAAAATATCAACTAATAAGCCTTAATGATGATCTATACCAGGAAGCCCTGGATATTCTGGATAAACTGAAACAGGGGCAGACGGTAAGCCAGGTCAACCAGAAACTCTATTCTATCTTTCATCCCTTAAACCAGCCTTTTCTTATCTCCTATATCAAATATGACCCGGCTGAAGAGATAGCTAAACTTGATATCCCGGTCCTTTTGATTCACGGAACAAATGATATCCAGGTCAAAAAGGAAGAAGCTAATATTCTTAAAAAAGCCTATCCAGAAGCAAAATTGGTCCTCATCGAGGGAATGAACCATGTCCTGAAAAAAGCACCGGAAGACCCCAGGCAAAACTACATGACCTACAACAACCCTGATCTACCTCTGGCTGATAACCTGGTCGAGAGTATTGTTAAGTTTCTTGAAAAGGTATATTAACCTGGCTAAAAAACAAATTGACTTCGGCGTCTTATTTTTAAATGTAAATTTCTTGATACCGAAAAATTATATTCACAAAATAACTTATGTATAATACCCTGATTAAAAGGACGTTAAAAAGCCCTGTTCAACCAGACTGGCTGTTCAGGGCTTTAAACATGTTTTTATTTAATAGCTGACTTAGGACAAACCCGTACACATTTTCTACAGTTTCGACATTTATCCGACATTATTTTAGCTACACCATTTTCAATTTTAATAGCCTTAAAGGGGCAGGCAACTACACAATTACCACATCCGATACATTTATTTTCATCTATAACCGGGGTATTAACCATGTTTTCATTATTTCTGTCAGGAGAACCAGAAACATCCAGTCCCTCATGTACCATCTGCCCACCACAATTCGGACATTTCATCTCATAACAGGGAACCCCGCGCTGATGGGGAACTTTATGTCCACACTCAGGACAGACACAGTTCCCACCCGGTCCCAGACCATAGCCGGAGCCTCTTCCCATACCCCGACCACCATTTTTTGAGCCCCGTCCGGAACCCCGGCCAGCACCTCGACCGCCACCGGAGCCCGGGCCCTGTCCTCTCCCAAATAACATATTTAATCACCTCTTTGTCATTTATTATTTTAAGACCAGATGTTCCCTTCCTTCCCCTTTTTGCCATAAATCCATTATATAATCATAATTGGACTGAAGTTCTTTAAGACCTTCTTCAATTTCACTGGCCTGAACTAAAACAGGAACAAAATGCTTTTTAACCCGTTTTATGTTGGGCCCAAATTTTCTGGAAACTCCGACCTGGACGTTTTCATTTTCTTTCAATATTTTGACAATACTACGGGCCTTTTCAGGATCGGCATGCCCTTCTTCTTCTCCTGTTGTGTTTTCAACTTTTTTAATAAAGGTAGCTCCTTCTGGTGTTAGATTATAAATGTAATAGTAATCAGCATCTCCAAAATGTCTGTTAATAAAGTTTACTCCATCATCAGTTGCACAGGCAATTGTTAAAGACATTATTAAAAACCTCCCTGTAATTTAATGGTTTTTGGCATTTGTTCATAACTATATAAATTATACACTACTTTTTAACTTAGGTCAACACGTCCAGATGGGTTTGCATCCTATTTTTCCCTTCTAGTTTATATCGGTTTTAACAAAGTAAACAATACTTGCAAGTATCCCGGTTACAAAGACTCCTATAAGTATTAACAAACTGGTTTCAATGGAGTATTCCAGGCCATCAAACTTCTTTGTTAGTACAATAGGTATAGACCAGGGATATAGTGAAATATACTTTGACTGCATAACTATCAAAGTACCCAGTGATGCTGCTATACTGAAGGCAAGGGGTGGTACATAGCTTTTAAAGACCAGGGTTATTAAAATAATAACCGGTGTCAGCATATAGAGATAAAGTCCAGTAAGGAGGTATTTACCCAGTCCTGCCAGCATTACCTTTAAAGTAATTTCAGAAAAACTCCCGGCAACCGCCAGGGCAATTACCATCAGGTATGCAAAGACCATTATAACCTCAACCCAGCCCAGGAGAATTACCATTTTACTTATAATAAGCTGGCCCCGTCCTACCGGTATGGTCAGAAGATTTTTCAGGGTGTCTTCTTCATATTCCCGGTTGTACAAATAGGTTGTAATCAGGGCAAAAAGCATGGTCCCTACCAGAACTGCAATAAAAAGATAGGTCTGGTCAAAAAATTCTTCAAGGGCAACTACTCTATCGGGACTCTGCTGCCGGTAGCTTAATAACATAAAAAAGGTCAGGACCGGGGATACGGCTCCTCCCAGAAGACCGATAATAAACATTCGGGACCCTTTCATTTTCAGTAGTTCAGTATATAATAATCTAGTCAATTACCTCACCCCCTGTTATTTTGACAAAATAATCCTCAAGGTTATCCTCACTGAGCCTTATTCTACTGACCTCTATCCCGTTTTTAACAAGACAGGTATTTATTTTACCGGCTAGCTCCAGGCATGAATAAACCCTGACAACCCTCTCCGGGTAAATTTCATAATCGGTAATATCAAATTCCCGTTCCATAAGCATAGCTGTTTTTGCATCATCAGAGACCTTTAACTCCAGGTATTTACGGTTTCGTTTCCTCAATTCACTGAAATTAATTTCTTCCATGAGGCGACCTTCATGGATAATACCAATAGTTGTAGCCAGCTGCTGGACTTCACTCAGGATGTGGCTGGACATAAATATTGTAATATTCTTCTGTTCAGCAAGGGTCTTAATTAATTTCCTTATTTCCTTAATACCAACCGGATCCAGTCCATTGGTCGGCTCATCCAGGATTAATAACTCAGGGTCATGGAGAATAGCCCGGGCAATTCCCAGCCTCTGCTTCATACCCAGGGAAAAACTACCGACTTTTTTGTTGCGCTCATCATATAACCCCACGATCTCCAGGGCCTCTGCAATGGCCTCTTTCTTTTGGACCCCTATCAGGGCAGCATTAATTCTCAGGTTATCGACGGCTGAAAGATTACTGTAAAACCCGGAAAATTCAATGGTAGAGCCAATCCTTTTCAAGATCCTGCTTCTATTGGTATATAAATTCTGGCCAAATATTTTTATCTGACCCCCGGTCGGTTTTATTAGACCCAGTAGCATACGGATGGTTGTCGTTTTCCCGGCTCCATTTCTACCCAGAAAGCCGTAGATATCCCCCTTCTTCACGGTAATATTAATTCTATCCACCGCTTTTTCTGTACCAAAGTGTTTTGATAAATTCTTTGTCTCTATAATTGTTTCCATATTTATCCCCCCTTTACTGGTACCATTATATATCAGTAACTATTAATTACTCCTTAACAAATTCTTAAGATTATCTTAATTTTCTTTCATATGGTATTATCTCCAGCCAGTATGTTATAAGTTTTATTATTAATGATTAAATTAGTAAAAAAGGGTTATATGGCCGGAAAATGGAGGGAAAATATGGTTTTTTCATATGGTTTACTATCTACCGTAATCCTGCCATTATGTTTTTCGATAAGCCTTCTGGTTATAGCAAGTCCCAGTCCACTCCCGGATATTTGTCTTTCAACTGATTTATCTCCAACATAAAGACGATTAAATATGTGGGGGAGTTTATCTTCTGTTATCCCCGGCCCTTTATCCCAGACCTGCAAGACATATTTCTGTTCCTGTCGAAAAAGTTTAACCCCGATAATTCCTCCCTCTTTACCATAATTAATCGAATTACTGATAAGATTATCTATCATCCGTTCAAGGGCCAGGTGATCGGCATAAATAAGGCATTCTTGTTCCGGTATTTCGGTCTTTAATTCTAAATCTTCTTTATTTATCCGGGGCAAGAAGTCTATTATACACTCCCTGGTCACTTCAGCCAGGTCATAAACCTTAAAGTCCAGCTCTTCTTCCCCGGCCTCAAGCCGGGCCAGAAAGAATAATTTATCAACCAGTTTTTTTAACCTCCTGGCTTTCATGACCATTATTTCCCGGTACTTTTCTCTTTCCTCATCATCTTCAGCTAAACCATCCTTTAAGGCCTCGGCATAACCCAGAATGGATGTCAGAGGGGTCCTGATATCATGAGATATATTGGACATAACCCTTTTAAAACTTGCCTCATATTGTTTATTTTTAATGGCTTCATCCTGAAGTTTATCTATCAATTCATTTACCCTGACCACGAAATCGGAATATTTACCCTTGCTATCTACAAGGATTCTCCGGTTGAGATTCCCATTCAGGACATCTGAAAGCTGTTCATTTACAATATCAACTATCCTCTCCTCATGCCTGCTCTTAAGGATAAAGAATAACCATATTACCACGGTTAATATGAGTATTATCTGTCTCGTGACATGGTTTGAATCCAGCAAGAATAAAGCCAGGATCAATACCAACCCTGTCATGGCCAGAAACCGTTTCTCAGTCATTTTCATCACCGGCAAACCTGTAACCAATCCCCCAGACAGTCTCGATAAATTCAGGATTTTTGGGATCATCTTCTATTTTAGTTCTCAATCTTCTTATATGTACCATGACGTTGTTATCGGCCTCCAGGTAATCATCCCCCCACACCTTATTAAAAATCTGCTTCTTGGTAAAAACCTTCCCGGGTTCCCGGGCCAGGAGTAAAAGTATTTTAAATTCAGTTGAGGTCAACTGTACCTCTTTATTCCTTTTATAAACCCGGTATCCATCAAAATCTATCTTCAGGTCACCAAACTTAACCATCTTCCGGGACCGGGCATCACCCTCACTACCGAGAACAAAAAATCGTCGCAACTGAGCTTTAACCCGGGCTATCAGTTCACCGGGTAGAAAGGGTTTTGTAATATAATCATCGGCTCCTATCCTCAATCCCAGTACTTTATCTACTTCACTATCCCGGGCAGTAAGCATAATAATGGGAATATTGGTTATCTCCCTGATAGTGCGACAAACCTCAACCCCATCTGTATCGGGTAGCATTATATCCAGAATAACCAGGTTATAGTCCTGGTTTGATACACGGAAAAGGGCTGTTTTCCCATCTTTAACAGTATCGACAACATAACCTTCCCTCTCCAGATAACTTTTTAGTAATTCCCTTATTTCCTGTTCATCATCAACTACCAGTATTCTACTCCCATCAGCCATCTGTTCTCACTCCATTTTAACTTTTTAAATATTTTTTATATAATAATACTTAATATATAGTTTTACCATATAAATAAATTATCCTTTATAATTTCCTGGACATTAAAAAAAGAGCAGTTAAAAACTGCTCTTTTATCTTGATTTATATTTAATTAATTCAAATTAAAGTGGTTATTTATTTTAATTCCTTTTAAATCTGTCAGCAGGTATTTAAATAAACAATAATAATAGTTAGTATTCTAACATTTGTTTGTTATTAACTTTACCATATTTTTTTCTTTTCTGGAATGAAATATTTTTATTATATTGTTAAATATTATTATTAGTTCTGTAATCGACACATAACTTAATCAACTAGTGGTGAATATTAAACTCTTCTTTTCTTCAAGCTCATTAAGAAATATAGTCAATATAAGTAAATCAGCAGATCCTCCTGGACTAACTTTCTTTTTCTCTACAAAGTTAATAAGTTTTTTGTATCTTTCCCAGCCTTCTGGTGTACCCACCCCACCGGAAAAAATTATCTCTCTAGACAGGCTTTTAACTTCATTTAATGTATCTAATCCCGATCTATAAAGAATATTAGTATCATTTACATGGGCCATTAGATTTATTAATACAGATAGAACCGCCAGCTCTTCACTCAGATTACTCTTTATTGCCCTGCGATATGCTGGTATACCTACATTTATAATATTGGGAAACCCATCTTCAGCTTCACCCCTGGCCCCCTTAAATCCATATTCATTATACACGACCTGCCCGTGAGTATTTCCTTCATTTTGATTCTTTTTAAGTTCTTTTTCAGAAATACCACTGACCCAGTCAGAAACTATGTGACACAAATTCTCTGCTAAATCATAATCACTAAATATTATTTTTTTATAAAAATAGCCTGTTGCTGCTGTTAACAGTCCGAGAGAAAAAATAACACCCTTGTGGGTGTTAATTCCGTTTGTAACTGAAAACATTTTTTCTTCTGCTTCAAGTCCAACCTCTTTTAGTCGAGTAAGTGGGTTTTTACTATGTCTTCCCAGTTTAATGCCTAACATGGCAAACTTAGAGAAAAACGGTTTAAGACTCTCCGCACTTTTTACCATCAAATCAAAATTCATATCTTTATGGCTACCACTACTCTGGGCATCAACTAACCCAGGTTTTGGAGTAACCATTAACTCCTTCATTATAGCTTCAAAAGCGAGATTACCTATTACTTTAGTAAAATTATCTTCTCTTTTTAATTTCATTTTATAAAAATATTTTTCTAACTTACTTAATTTAAATTCAATCTCCCTATAATCGTGCCTTCCTACCCTGATACATTCCTTAGCAGGCCGGTCACATAAAAAACACCTTCTATCAGATAGCCCACAATCTTTTCTTGAATAATACCGGTTTTTTATATCAAATACATCTAAATCAAATAACCTACCTATAAAATGGTTTTTCTCAATAGAGATACATATTTTTTTCAATTTTTCAGGCTCAATGGGAACAGCCACAAAACCAGTCCAACCGGCTTTATTTTTTATAATTTTTTTCTGGCAGTTTGTAATTCCCTTAATAAATAAATGTAACCGCAGACTGTTTAGGGCTTCTATAAATAAATCTCTGGCAAATTGAGTTAATTTATTCCTGCCAGGAATATTAACTGTTAATGATACAAAAGAAACTGGGTCTTTATATTTAAATGATTTGATAAAATTATTACGTTGTCTAACTCTATCCTCTCTACCTTTTAATAATTCCTCCATTAGTATAACCCCTTTTTAATCCTAATATCTGTCAGAGATTTTTCTAACTACATCTATTATAGTCCCATCCCGGTACTGTATCAAGCCAGTAATCTTTTCATCATATAAAGGTGGTTCAGGTTTGCCGGTCAGAGATTCTACTTTATCTTTTAATTCATGGATATCAATTAGTTCTATATCCTTTACATTCTTTAAATCTTTAAGTATATCCTCACGTTCAGGGTTAACACATATACCCCTTTCAGTAACAACTACGTCTACTGTTTTCCCGGGGGTAACAATGTTAGTTACTTTATCACGAATCGTTGGAATTCTTCCCCTGACTGATGGGGCAACCACAATTGTTACTTTAGAACCATAAGCTGTATCACAATGTCCCCCTGATGCCCCGCGGAAAAATCCATCTGAACCGGTTAACACATTTACATTGAAATCAGTATCTACCTCAAGGGCACTGAGCACAACAAAATCGAGATTATTAACCAGTGAACCTTTATTAAAAGCGCTAGCGTATAATGATGCATCTATTTCCATATGGTTTCTGTTTTCTCTAAGTGATTTTACTGCCTGTAGATCAAAGGTCTGGGTATCAAATATTTTTTTAAATAAACCTTTCTTTAGTAAATCTGTGTGTGCCCCGGTAATCCCCCCCAGGATAAAGCTACCTTTAATGTCTCTTTCCTGCATTAACTCCTGTATAAAATCAGTAACTGCCAGGGAGATCCCCCCTGACCCTGTCTGGAGCGAAAATCCATTCTGAAAATACTTGATATTACTTATTACCCTGGCAACGTTTTTGGCAATATACAAATCCTTAGGCCTGGAAACCTTTCTTAGAGAACCTGTTTCAATTCTATCACTATTTCCTACTTTATCAACCTCAACCACGCAGTCAACATTCTCTTGTGATATTGAAATATGTTCTGGTGGAAACTCAATTAAATTATCAGTTATTACTACAACTTTTTCAGCATACTTAGCATCAACCATGGTATAACCAAGGGAGCCACAGTTAGAGGTGCCTTCCACTCCATTTGCATTACCCCACCTGTCTGCTGCAGGAGTAGCAATAAAGGCAACATCAATCTTTAAATTACCACTCTCTATAGCACCCGCCCTACCACCATGAGAATAAATAACAACAGGTTCATCCATAAGTCCCCGGCAAATTTCTTCACCCAATTTCCCCCTTAGACCAGAAGTATATATCTTTTTAATAACTCCACTTTTAATGTGTTTAATTATTTCATCGTGGTTTTTTCTCAGAGAAGTAGCAGCCAGGGTAAGATTTTTCACACCTTTGTCTGCAATAATATCCATAACCTGATTTAATATTAGATCCCCGTCACGAAAATGATGGTGAAAAGAAACTGTCATACCATCCCTGAGGTTAACCTTATTTACTGCTTCCTCTAAACTACCAATAATTTTACTTTTCCTTTCTGGCTTTATATAACTATAGGAACGAAGATTTTTAAATGAACCTACCCTTTCAGGAATTGTATTCTCCCTCAATTACTAGCCCTCCTTATTGATTCTACCCGGTCAAGCAGCTTTTTAGCCCGCTCTATAACAGGTATATCAACCATTTTTCCATCAACAGTCACCACACCAAACCCCCTTTTTTCTGCTTCAAGTGCCCGTTTTACAATTTTTTCTGCTTCCTTTATTTCCTCTGTGGAAGGGGTAAATACACTATTAACAATTTCTATTTGTTTGGGGTGAATTACAGATTTGCCTGTAAACCCCAGTCTTTTACTCATGATAGCTTCCTCTTTTAAACCAGTAATATTCTCAACATCACTATATACGGTATCAATAATATCAATTCCGTTCTCTGCAGCTGCATAAATAATCTGAGAACGTGCATATAATAATTCAATTCCCTCATCACTTCTCCTGACACCCAGATCTGCAGTCAGGTCTTCCGCTCCCAGGTTCAACGCAGTAATTCTTGGAGAAGCCTTGGCAATTTCCCGGGCATTTAAAACACCCCGTGCTGTCTCTATCATAGCCATAATTTCTATACTACCCCGAGTTATCCCGGCTTTTCTTTCTAATTTCCCTAATAAACTATCTATCTTTTTTATTTGCTCACCTGTTTCAACCTTTGGTACCCTGATAGCATCAGGTTTTGCCGGTACTATTACTTCTAAATCATTCCTGCCATATTCTGTATTAAGGGGGTTAATTCTGACCACAATCTCTGCCTGACCAAAATCCAGTTCTTGAAGGGCATTACAGAGGAGATAACGGGCAGCATCCTTTTCTGTCAGAGTAATAGAGTCCTCAAGATCAAACAATATAGCATCTGCACCATAAATGAAAGCATCCTGGATCATACCTGGATTATTGGCCGGAATATAGAGCATACTTCTTCTTAATTTATTTTTCAATCTCTTCAGCCCCCTTGCTGGCCCTCTCCAGGGCTGTCCTGGTTCTTGCCTTTATTGCATAATCCAGTGCTCCTCTATCCTGAGCACGAATATACACATTTTTTACCCCCATCCCCTCTATAGTATTTTTAATAATTTTTTTGACCTGATTCCCAAATTGTTTTTCTACATCACTTTTAAGTTCAATTTTTATACCATTATTTGACGGTTTTACAGTTATCATTATATCTGATGATTCCATTGTTCCGGCACTTGCAGTTCTCTTAATTTCCATTTTTATCCCCCCTGAACTTATTTTGGAGGTAATCAACAATTTTTTGGGCTCCAGGACTCTGTAAAAATTTATAGGTTACCTCTGGTACCAGATCCCTTACTTTTTTATAATTGCCTTCTCCCAGATACCTCCTTACACGTGAAGCACTTATAGGCTGTCCTTTATAGTTTTTCCTTTTCACTTCACATAAACTAATACCATATAATGGGAGGACCTTTTTCAAAACCTGATTGTAAATCGCAGTTATAGATGAGTAAGGTTCACTCCCCACATAACGGTGGTTAATGTTAAGGGCAGGGGCAATATGTCGGGCAAATATTCTGGCATCAAGTTCTGCATACCGCCTGGCTTTTTCTTCACCTCTCTGGGAACCTATAAAATAATCAGGAAAAGTAGTATAAGATAATATATAATCCCCTCCCCTGAAAACAATAACATTATCAAGGTGTTTAGTACCCTTTTTTACCAGTTCATATCTAATGTTAGCAGGAAAAAGGGAACGATCTTCTGTCAACAAAAAGATAAAAACAATATCACGTTCCCTGGCTGCTTTTTCAATCAAATAGAGGTGTCCTTTAGTAAAGGGATTACAGTTCATAACAAGGGATGCCACTTCTATTTTTTTTAAATCTAAATTAATTCTCTGTGTTTTTTTCTTTAAACTACGTATAAAACCATTAAACCCCTCCATACTATCTTCCATTAAAACGGGATAATCCCCAACTGATTCAATTTCAACAAACCCGAGATTCTTATATCTTACAACCTGGTGTTCCGGGGTATAAACAAAAAGACTATTATACCCTTTTCTGTACAATATATGTTTCAACTCACTTACAATAGTATTTAAAAGACCCTGATTCTGAAACTCAGGGTCCACCCCCACACATTTCAAAATGTTCCCATCCAGGCCCCCGGTACCAACAACCCTGTTATTTATTCTAAGGACGAGAATACAATCAAGCCTTTCTTCCAGTTCAAGATTGAGTCCATTAAGAAATGTTGCCACTTCTGTCATATCATCTACAGGTGGATAAAGAATTTCCTTTCGCAGGTTCCATATTGACACAGAAAAAACCCCCGGTTAAATATTAAATTAATTCAGCAAGCTTTTTAGAGATCTTGACAACATCCATTCCTTCTGTAAAGGCTAAACAGGTTCCTGTTGGATAGCGTGTTTTTTCTTTCCATCTTTCCGGAATTTCCTCCGCCCCATTTAAGGCTCCATTTAAGGCTCCAACAATAGCTCCTATTGTATCTGCGTCACGGCCAAAGTTACCGGCATAAATGACACCTTTACGAAAATCACCTTCTGAAAGCTTAAATAAGGCAAAGGCCTGGGAAATAGCTTCAGGAACTGCAGCTTTATAAGTTGACCAGAGTTCAGTATGGAGTGGGGTCCATGCTTCTTCTATCGAATTAGAACTTTCAACAATTCTAAGGGCTTTTTTAAACGCATATTTAAACCAGGAGTCTTCGGGAATAACCTTATAGGCAGCTGATATAATTTCATCAACTGAAGCACCAACCATTGCCATAGCTATAGCAGCAGCTACTGCCTGAGCACCCCAGATTCCATCACGCCAGTGACTAATACAGGCATCAACTTCTGCCATTCTGGCAGCTTTTTCTGGATCACCAGCACAAACAATTCCAATTGGGGTTACCCTCATGGCGGCACCATCACTAATATTATAAGCATTGAACCTTCCAGATTCGGGTGGGTTTATACCCCTTTTAATATTAACTGCTGCCTCAATTTCACTTGAACCGCCACGATATAATTCATCCTGGGGAATGACATATTTCTGCCACGACTCTTTTACTGATTCTATAGTTAAATTTCCCTGTACTTCTATTAAGGTATGAGCTGTCAACAGGGCAAATTCTGTATCATCTGTACTCCAGGAGGCACCCTCATCAAAATCCATGGTTATACCAAAACGTTTATGGTTTTTTTCAGTTCTGGAGGCATCCCCGAAGGAATCTCCGATAGCCAGTCCTATCATAGCTCCAAGGGCACGATCAAATTTTAAATCATCATCTTTTTTAAATTCATTTATATTAAACATTAGAAACAACACCTACCCTTATCTTTTATTATTGATCAACTAAGTTAAATGTTCTCTTAGCCAGTTCATCTATTCTGACATTATCAAAACCCTTAAGGCTACTGCGGATTCTATTATTTAGGGGTTTAATCCATTTATCCGGAAGACGTTTAGCTCCCAGAAGGGTGCCTAATATAGAACCAACGGTAGCTCCATTACAATCCGTATCCCAACCCCCCATAACAGCTAAACAAATTGTTTTTTCATAATTACCTTTGCCGTATACTATAGCAGCAGTAAGTAAAGCAGCATTATTTATTGTATGTACCCAGTGATAGTGACCGTATTTTTTATATAAAATATCTACTGCTTCTCCCCAGTCTTCTGTTTTCCGGGGTAAATTTATAGCAAAACGAATCGCCCTTGCAAGACGGCTTTTCTGTGGTATTACAGCTAATCCCATTTTAACAGCATCCAGAGGATTGTCTGTTAAAAATGAAGCAGCTATGGTAGCTGCAACAAACATTTCACCATAAACCCCATTCTTAACATGGGTAAAAGAGCCATCTCTATAGGCCAGTTCAGCTGCTTTTACCGGGTTTCCGGCAGCCATCCAGCCCCACAGATCAGCTCTGATCTGGGCACCAATCCACTCCCGGTAAGGGTTATGATGAGTGGCTACCTCTGCAGGATTAATTAGATTCAGGCAATTAAAATAAGCTACTCTTTCTGCTGTAAAAACAGTCATAACTGGTAAACTATGCAACCAGGCCTCTGCAATATTATCAACGGTAAAATCAAATCCATATGTTTCTGCGATATGGAGATTTAACATGGTATAATTTAAATCATCATCTTCAGGCATACAAACTATGTTTTCCTTCAGGCTTTCTTTACCACCATGTCTGTTCCAGGGATATTTAGTGAGCAACTCATCAGGTACGCCACAGGCAGTAAAATAATCATTAAGAGGCCAGCTATCTATTGATTCTAGTATTTCCCTTATACCGTAACGTGTTATTTTTTCGACAGGTTTTCCCAGAAGGCAGCCGGCAGTTCTACCGAGCCATCCACCAAGAATTTTATCAAATAACTCTTCTTCATCCAGGGAAAGCCTATTACTATAATCTAACTGTTTACTCTTTTCCTTAATTTCAATCAATCTTACAGGTTCTTCTTTATACAGATCTGTTTCATAAGGAAGGGAGTCAATTTCATCTAATAAATTAAGGGCTTTTTGTCTTAATAGTTTAGTATCAGATATTTCCTCTTTTAATATTTTCCATTTATTTTGTATTGTAGAAATATCTTTTCCTTCCTGGCGGGACTGCTCTAACTCATATTCTATTTTATCTTCCGGTTTAATCCAGGTTATTTTCATATAGACAGCACTCCTTACTTATTATACAATTATACATATTAATCCATCGATTTAACTATCTCAATTAAATCATTAATGATTTCAATATAATCAGTATCTTTTAATGAAGGAATACATATACCTCGCAATTTATTAATACTGTTTAACCAGCTATCCGGTATATTTTCCCCTCCAGCAAGACCGGTTGATAAGGCTCCTACTAAAGCAGGAACAGAATCAGCAGTCCGGGCTATACAGTTTGCTGCCATAATTCCCTTAATGTAATCTTCTTTGCTTTTACTATAAATTGCAAGGGTTAAAGCCAGGGTTTCAGGTGCTGCCGTACCATAACTATAAATGCTACCGGTTACCCTGTCAGCGAGCAAAGGAATAGCAGCAAAAATAGACCTTCTTCTGACAAGACTAAGGGCCTCTGTAACTTTTCGCCTAATCCAGCTCTTTCTGGGTAATAAGCTAAGTGCTTCATTTAATACCTCATCACAGGAACCACCGGCAGCTACAACAGCAGTAGCAGCTGCCATTGCCCGGGCTGCCCACAGTCCATCTTCAGAATTGGTGACTTCAGCATCAACAACAGTTTTTTCTGCAGCTAATTCAGGCTTACCGGCAAAGGCAATACCAAATGGTATTGACCTGACACAGGCAGCATCATCAAAAAAATGAGGGTTGTCATGGCCAGATACTGGTGGATATTTACCTCTTTCAATATTAGTTAATGCCCCCATCACGCTCATACTCCCCTTAACCATGTCCTTATTCTCCATTAAATTCTTCCATTTATTTATAACAAAACCCCGGTCGCACTTCCCCTCACTCTCTATTATCATTTTTGCAGTAAAAGATACCCATTCTGTATCATCACCCGGTGAAATTTCGAATTTTTGTGGCGGCCGGTTTAATGAAAATGGTACTGATGGACGAATAATATTATATTTTTCAGCTTCATCCTCTATTTCCCGACGAAGTCTTCTGGTCCAGCCGGGTAAAAGGTGGGACCGCTGAAACATAGCCGGCCAACCAACAGCATCTCCTATTGCCAGTCCCATCATTATTCCTTTAGCATTTTTTTCTATCAATTTCATAAAGCGGCCCCCCATTTATCACCCAGTTCAGACAGTTTTAAAGCAATATCATCTATTACCATTCCTTCTACTGTATGAATGCACCTACCTTCACTCGGTTTAATTACCCCTTGCCATTTTTGGGGTATTACATCTATGCCATTATAGGCACCGGCAATAGCCCCGGCAATGGCAGCATTAGTATCGGTATCCCTCCCGATATTAACCCCGCCTACTACAGAATCAACAAAATTAAAATCAGCTACAGTCAGGATGCCATACGTTAAACCTAAAGCCTCTGGTGCTAAATCAGCCCAGGGGTAACAATCAAAAACGGTCTCTTTATACAGTGGTTCAAGAACTTCCCAGATATTTGAATACTTTTGACCAATATTAATTCCACGGCAGACAGCCCTGTACGTCCATGAGTCAGAAGGTATCATATTTAAAGAAGTATTAAATATTATTTCCTTATCCTTTTCTGTCATTGCCAGAGAAATGGTTGCTGCAACCAGCATTCCGGCATATATACCTTCCCCGGCATGACTAACTTCCCCATCCATCCTGGCCAAACGGGCAGCCAGTTCAGGATCACCTGCGGCAACAATACCGAAGGGTGCCACCCTCATGGCCAGTCCATCACTCCAGCTATGAATGTGTTTACCTGAATCAGGTGGGCGAAGCCCATTTCTTAAATTCTCTATTGTTGCCATCTCACTGAATCCAGCGCCCTTAAATCCCCCGTGCTGGGAAGCTATTTCCTTAACCCAGGCATCTGTAATTTTATCAGTATCAAGATGTTCACCATAATCCAGAAGTAACCTTGCATTAAATAAAGCATACTCTGTATCATCACTAACAGCTGGAGTATCGTCTAAAAAGTCTGTAATCCTTCCCCATTTTTCCTTTATCTCATTACATGTTTTTCCTTCAGTCGGCTGGCCGAGGGCATCACCCACGGCCAGACCAACCAAAGCTCCCAGAGCTTTGTCTTTTTTTACTGTCATAGATTATTTCAATCTCCTTTATTTATAACGTTGCAGGATCCTGTTTCCTTCTCTCTCTAGCCTTTTAGCAGCATCTTCTAATGATATTTTATCTTTTAAGTATAGCTGAATAACTGGATTACCAACCCTGTTTTTCCATTCAGGAAATCCTGGTATATTTTGCCAGGGACCTGCTTCAAGACACTTAGCTGAATTCATGGCAACCTTCCAGCCATTTTCATCGGTCTGGAACATAGGTAAATTCATAGTTGATTTTCTGGTAGGAAGCATCCAGTCTCCTTTTGCCAGTCTTGCCATATTCCTGGTGTTCAAGAAAAATTCAATAAATTCCATGGCTTCTTTTTTATATTTAGATGCAGATGGAATACTTAAAGTCTGGGTACCAACACCCTGGGCCTGAGTTTTGGCCTTAATTGGGGGAATTACTCCCCATTCAAAATTTTCAGGGGCATTAACAACAACCTGCTGCCTGGCCCAGACACCAACACTGGGTACCATTGCATATTTACCGGCAAGAAAACCAGGAATCATACTACTACCTGATTGACCTATACCTGATAGAGGAGCTGTTTTATCTTCATAGAGCATAGCATAAAACTGTTTTAACAATTTCTTTTCTGCTTCCCCTACCTCAACATGATATTCACCATTTTCCTTTTTAAAGAACTTTCCACCAAAGCCCACAGATAATCTGAGCATTTTTTTAGCCGGACTTTTTAAACCTAAACCAACACCCCATTGATCAATTTCACCGTCATTATCAGTATCTTTGGTCAGCTTTTTAGCAGCTTCTCTTAAGTCTTCCCAGGTCCATGGATTATCAATAGTTGGTGGAGTAATCCCGGCTTCTTTAAACAGGGCTTTGTTATATAATGTAATCTGAGATTCCCACAGGAATGGTACACCATAGATTTTACCATTTTCAAGCTGGGTAGTCTTCCAGGCTTCATCAAGTATGTCATTCTTTAAATCTTCAGACATTAATGAATTAAGTTCTGCCAGATACCCCTTTTGGGCAAAACCCACTATCGCAGCAGATTCATAGTGAAAAACATCAGGTACAGAACCTGTTTCAAAAGCAGTAATCATATAATCATGGATTGAACCCCATGTCCCCTGAATATATTTTACCTGTACATCAGGGTGAGTTCTATTCCACTCAGCTACAATTTCTTTATTAGCCTCAATAGATTGCTTTTGCCAGGCCAGACTAACAAACTTAATTTCAATTGGTTCTTTTGCCATAACCAACCCTGTCGCAGCTACCCCTGCCAATAAACTAACCACCATTAACAAAAGTAATAGTTTTTTCACAGTTAATTTGTCCCCCTTTTTCTAATATTATAAATTTATTTAATACTTAACTGCACCACTTGTTAGTCCAGAAACCAGCCACTTCTGTAAAAAACCAAAAAGAATCAAGGCCGGGATTGTGGCGACAAATGATGCAGCAGCCAGAGGCCCGAGACGAACAATCCCCTCCATACCAGTAAAACGTGCCAGTTTTACCGGTAGAGTCAGAAGTTCAGGAGATTTCAACAAAACAAGTGCAAAGAAAAATTCATTCCAGGCTGAAATAAAAGCAAATATAGATGTAGCAGCAATTCCCGGAAGTAGTAGGGGCATAACAACTTTAAAAAGAATCTGTGATCTAGTCGCCCCATCAACAGCAGCTGCCTCTTCAAGTTCTATAGGAATACCCTGTACATATCCTTTTAACATCATAAGGACAAAGGGTAGTGTCCAGACAACATATAAAATGGTTAAACCTATATGTGAATCTATTAAACCTATATTCATTAAAACGACAAACAGAGGAATCATTACTAATATAGCAGGAAATAACTGAGATACCATAACCCAGGCTATAACACCTTTATTGACTTTTGTCTTATATCGACCCAGGGCATATGCTGCAGGAATAGATATTAATATAACCCCAATTGTAGCTAGAATCCCCACTTTAGCACTATTAAAAATACTTTCAATAATCCGTTGTTCGGTAAAAGCATTAATGTAATGCTGAAAGGTTATATTTTCTGGCCAGAGCTTCGGAACAAGGGATCTTATTTCTGATGTTGGTTTTAAAGAAATTGAAACCATCCAGAAAAGTGGAAATGCTAAAAATATTAAATAACATAATAATATCAAATTCTTCCCAATTTTTTTAATAATATTTAGATTCATATTGTTTCACCCCCTTATTAAACTTCCTTACTCATTCTTCTTTTGAGATACATAAACATCAGTACTGCTACTACAAGTACCATTACGTTTCCCAGAGCTGCAGCATAACCAACATTACCATACCTGAATCCTTCTTCATAGGCCAACAGGGTTGGAATCCTGGTCATACCCGCTGGGCCTCCCTGGGTAAGTACATAAACCAATCCAAATGAATTAAAATTCCAAATAAATCTCAGAATTGTTATTGCTGTCATAACTGGGCTTAACAGTGGTAAGGTTATATACCGAAATGTATGCCAGCCATTTGCCCCATCAAGACACGCTGCTTCATAATAATCATCTGAAATTGATTGTAAACCAGCAAGTAAGGTAATGGCTGCCTGTGGTAAACCTCCCCAGATACCAACAATAATTACAGCCGGAATTACATAATCAAAACTAAAAAGAAAATCTATAGGCTGGTCAATTATATTTAATTTCATTAAAAAATAATTTATAGCTCCAGTATCAGGGTGATACATGAATTTCCACATAATACCCCTGATAACCGGCGGCATTGCCCAGGGAATAAGTATAAGTACCCGGGCCCAGGACCTGAACAACACATCCCCGTTTAAAAGCATGGCCAGACCTAACCCCAGTAATATCTGCCCGGCTGTTACGGCTATTGTCCAGACAAAACCTATTTTAAAAGACTGCCAGAAATATGTATCAGTCAACATATATTTGTAATTTTCAAAACCATTAAAACTTACATCTGACCCCAGCACATAATCAGTAAACCCCAGATAAATTCCCCTGAGTAATGGGATTAAGGAAAATAATATGACTGGAATTAGTGCTGGTAAAAGTAGTTTTAGCTGTTCCAATTTTTTTTGTCCTACAGTTCTACTTTCATACACCGTTTTGACACCTCACCTATATATTTTTTTTTATATGTTTCGCAAATTTCATAACTTCTTGATATGTAGGAAGTGAGCTCTGGGCTCCCAGTTTTGTTACAGAGTTAGCAGCAACCAGGTTACTAAATTTAATTGTTTTTTCCAGTGACCATCCCTGGCTTAGACCATAAGCTAATGATCCAGCAAAGGCATCACCGGCAGCAGTTGTATCTACCGCTTTAACATGGTAGCTTTCATATGTTGCAACCTTATCTTCATAATAATGGGAAACCCCGTTCTTCCCTTTTGTTACAATTACATTATTTGTGCCAAGTTTCAGGAGGTGCTTTGCTTTCTCTTCTTCAATTTGACATCCATTTTTTACTAACTCATCCAATTCAATTTCATTTGGTAGTATATAATCTATAAGAGGAAAAATTTTTTCCGGGAGCCCCTGTACAGGTGATGGATCAAGAATAACTTTCATCTGATATTTTTTAGCCAATTCAACAGCCTTAATAACTGATTCCAGGGGAATCTCCATTTGAATCAAAAGAATTGATGCTTTTTTAAATCTATCTTCCATTTTCATTACAACATCAGGTGTAACATATTCATTGGCCCCTTTAACATAGATAATCCTGTTAGACCCCTCTTTTTCTATCGTGATCATGGCAATACCTGTGTTTTTTTCAACCCTGAGAATGTCGTCTACAATAACTCCACCATTTTTCAAATTATTTAAAAGTGTTGTACCATACTCATCCTTCCCACAGGAACCAATAAACCTTACTTGACCACCCAGCTTACCAGCAGTTAAAGCCTGATTAGCACCCTTACCTCCAGGTACCTGTTTAAAATTTTCTCCCGGTACTGTTTCACCTTTACGTGGGTATTTTTCAGTTTGGACAATTAAATCCATGTTTAAACTACCTATTACAAGAATCTCCTTTGTCATTATTAACCAACTCCCCCTGTAGAACCCCTGACTACAAGTTCCGTATTTAATAGAATGTTTTGGTTATTATCCTGGTCTGAACCCTCAATTTCCTGAATTAGTAACCTGGCAGCGTGTTTGCCCATTTCATATTTAGGTTGAGCCATAGTTGTCAATTCAGGATTTACCAGAGAAGCAAGTTCAATATCATCATGTCCAATTATGGAAATATCCTCAGGTATATTTAATTTGGATTCAAATACTGCTTTATAGGCACCAATTGCCATTAAATCATTGGCAATAAAAATACCGGTTGGTCTATTCTTTAAATTTAAGATTCTTTTCATATTTTTATAACCGCTTTCTTTACTATAATCACCCTCTATAATCCATTCCTGACTTATATGTATACCTCGCTCATGCATAGCCTTTTTATAACCGTTAAGACGATCCTGACCGGTTTTAGTATCCAGGTTACCGGTAATATGAGCAATATATTTATGACCCAGGTTAATCAAATGTTTAGTAGCGTTATAAGCTGAAATTAAATTATCAATTGTAACTGTTGGGTAATTGGCATCAGGAACTTTCCTATCAATCTGTACAATGGGACAACCCTGCTTTTTTATTCTATCCAGTTCATCTCTGTTATTCATAGAAAGAGATAAAATAATTCCATCCACCCTTTTATTTAACAATAATTCAACAGCCTTTTTTTCCTCCTCTTTCTTGTTATCTGTATTACAATAAATAACAGAGTAACCATACTCTTTTGCCTTATCTTCAATACCTCTGGCAACTTCAGGAAAAAATGGGTTTCTTATATCAGGGATAATTAGTCCAATTGTATGTGTCCTATTTAGTACCAGTCCCCTGGCTACTCCATTCGGATTATAGCCCAACTCATTGATTATTTTTAGAATTTTACTTTTAGTTTTCTCACTAACATCGGGTTTGTTATTTAAGACCCTGGACACAGTTGTCACGGATACATTAGCCTTTTTAGCTATATCCTTAATAGTAACAGGCATTACTTATACCTCCCAGACTATAAAACAACATATGTTAACGTTACCGACAACGTTACCGTTAACGTTTCCAATTACAAGTATAAAATATTTCGAAAAATTAGTCAATAACTATATTATCCGGTGAGATAAATATAAAATACGTATACTTTAAAATAATCATATTTTCTCGTTATTATATATATATTTGTTTTAAATATATAAAAATATTTAATTGAATTAATTATTATTATTTTTTTACTTCGATTATTATAATAAAGTATTATATAAATTAAGACCCGCAAGACAATTAACCCCCTGTCTCCGATAAGATCAGGGGGTTAATTTTAATATACCCTCTTTTCAGGTATTACCCCTCTAACCCCTCCAGTGGGGTCATCAATATCCCCTTTATACCTGGGGATTAAGTGGACATGGAGGTGCATGACCGTCTGGCCAGCATATTTCCCAACATTTATCCCGATATTGTATCCATCGGGGTTAAATTTCTCATCCAGTAAAGTTTTACACCTGTCGACCAGTTTAAAGATAGCCTGCCTCTCCCTTTCAGTTATATCAAAATAACTGGCTACATGTCTTTTGGGGATAATAAGGGCATGACCTTTATTAACGGGGTATTTATCATAAATGGCAAAAGCATATTCATTTTCTGCAATATAATCTTTGTGGCTTATGGCACAAAAAGGGCAATTCACGTGAAACCCCCTCTTTCTTTAATTTAATTTTGAAAGATAGTTTATGATTATATCTTCAAGAAAAACGTCATTTTTCATAACTTCTTTTTTCCAATCTAACTTTAGTTTATCCAGTAAACGTGCCTGGGCCATTCCACTTAAATAAAAACGAAAATCATCCCCCATACTTACTTCACCCAATTTCTTCAATCTTCCTATTTCCTGCTGCCAGTATGGTAAGCCTTTTTTATAATTTATCATTCCTGTTCCTCTGCCTTGACCGGCAGCAAGCTCATATGCTTTCATTTCAGCATATTTAGCAAGGCCTTCCAGCCATTCAATTCTTTTTTCTAATTCAATCAATTCCGGGGTAAGCTTCTGCCTTCTTTTTTCCCTGATCTTTATAAATTGAGAAAGACAGGCAACTATTTCCTTTTTATCACTGGATTCTAAAGCCCGGGCTAACATTTCTCCTTCTTTATTCCATAATTGAATAATACTTTCATCATGGTAGGGATATTTATTTATAACATTATATACATACCCAGCTTTCCTGAATTTCCCGGGAAACTGTTCAGCCTGGAAGGCGTGAAACATTTCATGAATAATAGCCGCAACATAAAAATCATCTGATAAAGTCGCCAACTGATATGGAAAAAGATTTTTTAATACCGGTGGGAGTTGACTCCTTATACCAAGATAATAACTTTTATTTGCTTTCTTAAGAGTCCCAAAACTACCGGCCCACTGGTCACCTATTTTTACGGCAAAGGCCTGTGGATTTTTCACCAAGTTACGGTAATAAGTAATTTCCTGGTCATTGTTTCTACTGACTGGTTTCCACAAGAGAGAAGGTTTTCCTTCTGTAAATATAAAATAATACCTGTCATTATACAATAAAACCGGTATATGTAAGTCACCAAAACCCGGCCAGACCTGATTCCCCAGGGTAGTCTGAACCCGATATATTTCCCTGACTCTACTTACTTCAATATCAGTCAGGTATGGTTCATCAAGAGGAGGCTTCAGTCTACTGGCCATGCGTTCATTTTGAAAGACAAGAAGCGATATTACTACTATAACAAACATTAATAAAATGATAAAAAACTTTTTCAAGTCATCACATCTCCTTTAATTAATCCTAATATAGCAAAATTCACCGGTTAGAGGTGGTATAATCCCTTTTCAGATATTCATGTCTAATTAACCTTTTATCATAATAGAATCTGAAATTTTCCCTGCTGTTTTTTACATCCCTCTCAATGGTACATTGATAAATACCTTTATTCAAGTTATAAACTCTGTTTATCAATTTATTACTACTTAATCGATATTTGTCAATTATACGCCCATCCTCCCCCGTTATTTTAAACTCAACATAACCTCCCCCAATCTTTGCATTATGCAATAAAATTACTTTAGAAGCTTTATCAACATGAAGTAAAAACTCTTCTATACCTGTCATCCTATCACTTTTTAGATTATTGTATGGCTTTAAACCTATCTCATAGACATTCATCTGGAAATAGTAGATACTTAAAACAAAGAAAACAAGCGACATGATAAAAATAAAATATTTATATATTCTTTTTGGCATCTTGAGCACCTCTTTAGTATTTATATTCAAAATTCTTTATCAGCCTGTAATTTAATAAGTAAAACAGGGTTATTAAGATAATCATTAATAAAATAAACATATTTAACTGCCAGCCAAAAATAACCAGAAGAACTATTGATTTAAAAAATATAAATAGGGTACCAAAGGCAAAAAAGATTACTGATAAGGCATATTGCCATCCGTATCTAACTCCGAGCAGGCTAATCAAGGTAATCAGACTGTTTATAAAATTCAGGGCTACATACAAAAGCAAAGCAATGACAAATATATCTCCAGGAGTGTTGGAAGTTAAATCCATCCCAAAGGCACTTACTGCATAGGAATCTGTAATGACCCTTCCAAAAACAATTACTTTTATAAATAAAATTAACAGGGTGAAAATAAAACTCCTTTTCAATCCAGTAAAGATTATGTTTTTGGCCACTACTTTCCGCGGACAATTTAAACTTACCAGAAATGGTAAAGAAGTTATAATATTGTTTATACCATAAATTATTAAATATACAAAACCAGAAATAAAAATACTAAAAAATAATTGACTTTTAAAATAAACTGTCGGTGTAGAAGCATCAAATACCACAACCAACCCATTTATCGTTAAATTAATGGTTAAAATCATAAGGACAATAAATAAAGCCGTTTTCTCAACCTCAAACAGGGCTTTCTTAATATTTTTATTGTTGCTCACTGATATGCCCCCCTTTTGACAGGTTAACAAATAACCTCTGAAGATCCAAAGAACTCCACTTAATGTTTCTGTTTTTATATTCATATAATTCTTTCTCTGTAAAATCATCAAGGACAGTATAATTTGCCAGTTTCCCTATAACCTGTTTATATAATATATTTTTGCCTTTTAAAATCTCCTCAACTACAGACTTCTCCCCTGAAATTAATCTGGCCTTTTTTCTAATTTCTTCCAGTTCTTCGTTTAACAATACCCTTCCCCGGTCAATTATTAAAACCCGTTCAAAAAGGTTTTCAAATTCGTTAATCAGGTGTGATGATATTATAATTGTTCTTTTGTACTGTTCATAATCAGCTATCAGTAATTCATAAAACAGTTCCCTGAAGACCGGATCAAGGCCAATATATGGCTCATCAAACATAGTCAGTGAAGCCCGGCTGGCCAGCCCGATAACTATACCGACTACTGTATGCATACCTTTTGATAACTTTATGTATTTTTTATCAGGATTGAGGTCAAATTTATTTATAAGTTCTTCACAGTAGTCATTATCCCAGTTTGGGTATATATAAGAGGCAAACTTTAAGATTTTATCTACAGTAAATGCCGCTACTCCTTTTATATTTATTGAATCCCTGGCCAGACAAATACTTCTGGTCAGTTCATCATTGCCTCTGATGGAAACATTCCCCTTTTGAATAATTCCCTCTGTAGGCTGAAGCTGGTTGGCCAGTAATTTTAATAAAGTAGTTTTGCCGGCACCATTCCTTCCTATAAGCCCATAAATTTTATTTTCTTCAATTTCCAATGATATATTGTTTATGGCTGTTGTATCCTCAAATTTTTTTGTAACCCCGTTTAATATCCAGTTACTCATCATCTACTCCCCCTCCTTCACAGGATTTAATCATATCAATTAACTCATCTTTACCAATTTCAAGCTTTTTTGCCTCCCTGATTATTTCAGGGATATATTCATTGAAGAAACTTGTTTTCCTTTTTGATTTAATTATCTCAACTGCCCCTTTTTTTACAAACATACCTACCCCTCTTTTCTTATAAAGAATTCCCTCATTAACCAGTAAGTTAAGACCCTTGCGGGCAGTTGCCGGATTCACATGCAGCAGGACAGAAAGTTCATTTGTCGAATAAACCTTCTCATCCTCCTCCAGGGTCCTCTCCAATATCTGATCCTCTATCATATTTGCAATCTGGATATAGATTGGTATGTTAGAATCATTCTTTAATTCCATCTTTATCACTCCCCGGAATACCGGACATTATGTATTTTTTCATACAAAACATATTTAGTTCATTACTTAAGTAACCAACTATGTATCTATTATATTCCTGTCCCTTATATTTGTCAATACAAAATAGTAAATATATTGGTTACAGAAAATAAAAAGACACATACCCTGTACTTTCCTGTAATACTTAGGACTTCAGGAAATTACAGAATATGTGTCAGATGTTACCATATACCAAGATTAAGGTTACTGGCATATTGTATTACCTTATAAAATAAAACCTTCTCTTTTACACAGGGTCACCTTACTCTATAAACAGTTTTTTATAACCATTATTTCTTCAGGACTATCCACAATAATCTCAGGTTTACCTTCATACTCCTTTACCTTTCCCATAACTTTAATACATTTGTTATCAAAGTATTCCTCCGGGTTAAAACCGAATTTATTTAAATCTTCACTAAAGATAACTACCCGGAATGTCCTCCAGTACTCCCTGTCAAAATTAAGGAAAAGGGCCTGACCAGAATTATAGGTGTCCACTATCTGTCCCCGGACAATAACTTCTTTACCTATATAGTTTTCTGCTTCCTCCCAACCAATAACTGGAAGGCTGGCCTCTTTTACTTTAAGCCGGGACCATATTCCAGCCCCCTCCCCCCTCGCCTTTTTAACGGTCTTTTTAAAAAGGGATAAATACTTTATATTCGGGGGAACGGTAATTAAATGGGCATAACCCTCTTCCAGTAAGCTGGCGTTAAAGAAAATACCATCGGTAAGAAAGACGTAGGCCAGTAGCCTGCCATACTTATCCCGCCTGTCCTGATCATACTCCAGGTAAACATACTTACCTTCCAGGTGTTTGCGGGCATATGCCAGGGCTTCCCGCCCGTAATACTCTGCTGTTCCCTCTTCATGATTAATTTCCGGGGTATCGACACCAATAAGCCTGACATTTTCACCATCGGCAGTTCTGAAGGTATCACCATCATAAACTCTGGTTACATAGACTTTCTCAAGCTTTTGGTCGTGGTTGATACCCGGTATCTGTATATAATGTTTTTTTATCACGTTACCCGCCATCAATAAAAATAATAAAGAGATTAAGGCCGTTATAATTGATGTTGTTTTTTTAAGCATAAGGTTACCCCACAAATAATTTAGATATAAAAAATTAAAAAATTGTTATATGACCTTCCCTCCATTTGTCGGACACAGGGTTTAGGTATAATTAACCCAGGAGGTGCCCATAATGGGAAGAAAAAAATATTCAGAAGAGTTCAAAAGAGAAGCTGTAGAACTTAGTTTTAGCTCAGATAAATCTTGTAAAGTTATAGCAAAAGAACTAGGTATCATTTATCATAATTTAATCAGACGGCGCAGGGAATACAAAAACAAAGGTGACTTAGCTTTCCCAGGCAATGGCAAAAAAAGTTATCCCCTGAACAGAAAGAAATTCAAAGGCTAAAAAAAGAATTAAGTGATATAAAAATAGAGCGTGATATATTAAAAAAAGCAGTGCGCATCTTCTTAAAGGAACCGAAATGATATATGGTTTCATCCGAGAACACAGTAATGAATTTGCTGTGGAGAATATGTATCAGGTTTTAAATGTATCCCGGTCAGGATATTACAGCTGGGTTAAAAAGAAAACCTGGCAAAAGAGAGTTAACAAATAAAAAGTTAAAGTTGAAGATAGCTGAAATATACTGGCAGACCAGGGGAAGGTATGGTAGCCCCCGGATACATAAACAGCTTAAAAAAGAGGGTTATCATTATAATATTAAGCGTATTGAACGACTAATGAGGGTAATGGGATTAAAAGCAATACAGAAAAGAAAGTTTAAAAGGACAACTAATTCTGACAATAATCTCCCTTTAAAAAATAATCTTCTCAAACGTAATTTTAGCGTTACCCAACCTGATAAAGTCTGGGTATCAGACATAACATATATTCCAACAAAAGAAGGCTGGCTTTATCTTTCAGTAGTGATTGACCTCTATTCTCGCAGGGTTGTTGGTTGGTCAATGGACAATCATATGACAAAAAGGTTAGTGATTGATGCATTGGAAATGGCCGTACTAAATCGTAATCCCTCCAGGGGATTAATTTTTCATTCTGACAGAGGTAGTCAGTATGCCAGCCATGATTTTCAAAAAACACTGTGGAAATACGGTATTATTTCATCAATGAGCCGCAAAGGTGATTGCTGGGACAATGCAGTAGCTGAAAGTTTTTTTGCAACACTAAAAACAGAATTGATTTTCCACAACAAGTTTGTAAGTCTATTTAACTCTAACATTTTCTCAAAAGTAAATCATTACTATCTGGCAAAATTCATATTTTTCCACTTCCACCTGCAATATTTATTGTCCACTACTGAGTGGAAATACCCGATAGTTACCTTTATAATTTCATATAAGTTGAATGGTAAACTTTCTCTTGCTGGTTTTTATTTTAAAAATAAAAATATACTAAAAATCTAATGCACGTCCATTAATTCTTAACCATTTCTGTTTCTCTCTATAATCCGTAATCACAGTTTCAACAAGCTCCCAGAAATTAACTGAATGATCGGGATGTATTAAATGAACCAGTTCATGAACAACAATATAATCTACAACTGACATGGGAGCCATAATAATTCTCCAGTTTATATTTATATTACCTTTACTGCTACAGCTTCCCCAGCGTTTTTTCTGCTCTTTAACAATTATATTATTTGGTTTTACTCCTATTCTATTTTGATAAATCCTGACTCTTTCATTAATTTTATCTTTCGCATGTTCTTTATACCATTTAATTAAAGCTTTTCTGATTTTATCTCTCTTTTCTTCCCTTTTGATAGAAGAAGATACATTGATCTCAAATTTTCCCTGGTATAATCTGACTTTAACGCTCTTTATTCCATCATCCTTAGTTACTTTTAATCGATATTTCCTGCCAAGATAGGGTAATTTTTCTCCGCTTAGAAATTCATAAGATGCAGGTTTAGGCTTAAATTCATTTATAAGCCTTAATTTTTCCATCAACCATCTGGCTTTCTTTTTTAACAGCTTCCTTATCCTATCATCTGAAAGCCTTTCAGGAGATCTAACGATAACTCCATCTTCGGGATCCACTATTAAACCAACAGTTTTACGATTGGTACGAACAATATTATATTTAATTACAGTATTACCTATCCTGACCTGTTGCACGTTACTCCCTCCTAAAGCATCATCATCAAAATATTTCGAGCAAGCTTTATAATTTTTGTAGTAAGACTGTCAAGTTTATTCCTAAATTCCTTATAACCTGCCAGAGAAAGTTTGATTTTTCTACGCATGTTCTTTAATACAATCTCCTTTTTATACCATTCAAATACAGCCATATCCTCCAGTTCGTTGATTAATGATTGAGCTAGATTTTTTACCTTTTCATTGATTTTTATATCAGTGCGTGATTGTTTGCCTGCATTATATTTTACCGGCGGGTCAGCCACTTCCTCTGTATAATATGGTTCTAACTCATCAACCAGAAGTTCATAAAGGGCAAACTCCTTCTCATTTAGCCCCAACCTCTCAGCCTTTGACCTAACATTTCTTATATCATTTATAATTTCTTTCATCTCTTCTATTTGTTCTGCAAAATCAAGCATACCCTGCTTTCTTCTTTCAATTAACTCCTCAAGCCTTTCTTTTAATGATTGATAATAGGCAGGATTTTCATCAATTTTTATACTAATTTCATTTCTAATGGCATGTTCCATTTCACTGGCCCTGGTTTCTTTATTTCTTATTTCATTAATGGTTTCTTCAAATTTTTCTTCGTCAAGAATGGATACAGGTTCACTTAAGATTTTAATGTCAGTGGCCATGATATGCTTATCAATTAATTTTTTAACTTTATCCCCTACTCCTTTAATATTCAGGTTTTTATCCCGGTAATGATTGCGTACTGCCTTATAAATTTTACCCAGCTTTTTCAAATCCTCACGATATGGGTCAGCAATGGGGTCAGGCATGATAATGTCCATACTGCGGGCAAAGGCTTTAAAGGCATTTTTAAACTTAATTCTTTGATCTTCCTCTTTAAAGGCAAGGATGCATTGATCCAGATTATCCATATTAACTCCATCAAAAAGCCTCATTACTCCCCTGTAATTTCTTTCCAGCCTGGGCTTTTCATCTTTAACTGGCGTAACAGCATTTTCGATATCCTTTTTATTAAAGATTTCCAGTGCTTCTTTCAAATGATCAAAAACTCCATAATAATCGACTACCAGACCAAAGTTTTTGTTATCATATCGCCTATTTACCCTGGCTATAGCCTGGAGTAAATTATATTCTTTTAAGGGTTTATCAAGATACATCACCTGTTCAACAGGAGCATCAAAGCCTGTCAGTAGCATATCACATACAATTAAAAACTTCAGACTATCATGATAATCTTTGAATCTTTTAATTAATTCTTTTCTTTCATCACCTGTTGTTATATATTTTTTTATTAATCCTTTATCAGTTCTATCTCCACTAATGATAACTGCAGACTCAGGACCATTCAAATTATCAAGTGTCTCCTTATATTTAGCTGCAGCTTCTCTACTAACAGTTACTATCTGGGCCTTAAAAGGGTAGATTTTGGATTCATAATGTTCAATAATATCAAGGCATATCTTTTCAATCCTTGAACTGGCCTCAGCAATATCTTTTTCTGTAGCATGTTTTTCTTTAATCTTCTGCTTTTCTTCATCAGTATAATCCTTAAAAATTCTATCAAACAACTTATCCAGATCCCGGCCTTCAACCCTTAAATCAGCCAGCCTGGCTTCATAGAAAATAGGTAAAGTAGCCCCATCTTCTACCGATTCTTCTATGGTATAGGTGTCAATATATGTACCAAAGGTCCTGATGGTACTCCTTGCTTTTTTATCTATTGGCGTACCTGTAAAACCAAGATAACAGGCATTGGGCAAAGCCCTCCTCATATTGGCTGCCAGATCCTTATACTGGGTACGATGAGCCTCATCCACCATCACAAAGATATTGGTATCTTCACTTAAGACCGGGTATTTGTCATTATCCCTTTCCTGAAACTTCTGAACTGTAGTCATAATGGTCTTGCCTGCATCAAGTCTGAGTTTTTCTTTTAAATCCTTTACACTTTTAGCCCTGATGGGATTGGGAAAACCACATTTTTTAAAAGTTCCTGTAATCTGTTCATCGAGATCCCTTCTGTCAGTCACAATTAATAGAGTAGGATTCTCCAGTTCTTTCATTCGCCTTAACTTCAGAGCTAAAAAGAGCATGGTTAAGGACTTGCCCGAACCCTGGGTATGCCAGACTGTACCGCTTCTCTCTGTTAATTTTCTGGCATTTTTGATCCTCTCAACAGCTTTACAGACAGCTCTGTATTGCTGATATCTGGCCAGTTTTTTAACTATTCCATTACCTTCCCGCTCAAAAACAATGAAGTTCTGTATTAAGTCCAAGAGGCGTTCCTTCTTAAACATGGAGTATAACAGAATATCCTGCATTGTAGGTTCTTCTCCTACAAGTTTTGTTATATTATCTATGGTACTGGGATAGGGGTCCTTCCAGGCTTTAAACTGCCTGGCAGGGGCACCGATGGTACTGGCTGAAGCAGAATCCTTCCAGGCTGCCACCAGTACCTGGTTGGTATAAAATAACTGTTCGGCACCTTCTTCAAGGTCATATTCCCTGATATTCTGATATCTTCTCAACTGTTCGATGGCTTTTTCTTCTGGTTCGTCAATTGTATCAACCTTGCACTCTATAACCCCAATCGGAATACCGTTGATAAAGACAACTATATCAGGAATAATATTTTCTCTTCCTTTTACCTTATACTGGTTCATCACCAGAAACTCGTTATTATCCGGATCTTCAAAATCTATATATTTAACCGTCTGATTTTTCTTGCCCTGGCCCAGGTCCTGCAGTACAGAAACATGTTTAACTAACCTTTCATATATAATTTCATTGGCTTCCAGCAAATTGGTAGCCTTAATCCGTGCAGGACGAATCATATTGACAGCTTTATTCAGGTTGTTTTCGGAAATCCAGGGGTTAATTCTCTTGATTCCCTTTTTTAAATTATCCAGTAACAAAACTTCGTGTTCTGAATTCCTTGCAGGGCGTTCCATGGTCTTGTTAATATCGAAAACCTTGTAACCTAACCTTTCAAATAAGTTGAGTGCCCTTTTTTCAACCCGATGGTATTCGTCCCAGTTTTTGGTCAAGGTCTACACCTCCTCATCTTCTACCTTAACCCTTACTTCACCTGTCAACAACTTCTGCATTAAGCCCTTCTTTAACTCCTCCAACTTTTCTCTGTATTCCTGCTCTTTCTGAATTTTTTCATCTACTGATGATAGGATAGACGCTATTTTCTTTTGTTCTTGGAGTGGTGGTAAAGGTATAATTAAATTCTTTATTACTCGCCAAGATGTTCTTGGTAAATTGGTCCCTTCCATAGTAGAAACTGCAAAATCAACAAACATTTTAGAATGAACTAAATAAATTAAATAATTATTAACAGATTTTTTAGTTGCATATATTGGAATTATGTCCGTAGAACAAATGCCATCAAAATCTGTAATGGCAGCTTTTTTTAAATAAGGACGAAGTTTTCCATAAAGAATATCTCCTGACTTAAATAACCTTTTACTACTTTTATTATTACCATTCCTATCATAGCCAAGTAAATTGATTTCGCCTGTTCCTAAATGTTCTAAACCCACATATTTATATTCTTTTTCTACATTTGCCTTCTCATTTCTTTTTTTAAATACTTCTCCAAATTTAATTAAAGTCCATACTACAGGAATCTTTATTTTCTTTGTTCCTATCCTTACTTCCTTAAACTCACTATGCCCAATCCCTTTTGTCAGCAATTGTTGCATTAATCCCTTTTTCAATTCCTTGCTTTTTTCAATTATTTCATCTGTTTTTTCGATTGCTTTATCTACGGTGGACAAAATTGCAGCTATTTTTTTCTGTTCTGGGAGAGGTGGAGATAATACAGGAGTATTATTAACAATTTGTTTTGTTAAATTGGCTTGAGTTGTAGCTTTAACTAATGATTTAAAATAAGGTTTTAAGCAACCTAAAGAAAAATAATATAGATAATCCAAATTTACTTCTTCAGATGGAATAATCCCTAATATTGCTTGATTAGTAGCTAATTCAACTTTATTAATAGACACTTTTCCATAACTCCCATACATTGATAACAACAAAGATTTTTTTGGTACTATCCAAGCAGAAGAGTTTTTTAAACCATCTTCTGTAATTGTGCTTTTTGTATTATAGATGTATTTACCATTTTTTGTCATATCTTCAATTTTTACAAATAATATTTCCCCACCATAGTACTCTTTTTTATCTGCTTTGGGTGTGCCACCTGCTTTAATATATTTGGAAATCAAACCAAAATTTCTAAACTCCCATTCTTTTGGAATATGATATTTTTTGGGTCCTATTCTTACTTCCTTATACCCGTCCTTAATCATCATATCCCAACTCTCTCAAATATCCATTCATTTCTTCTTCAATTTCCTTCCGTTCCTCTTCAAGCTTATTTAAATTATCAATAACCTCTTGCACATCAATGGGTTCTTCAGGTTCTGTAGTATCTACATATCTGGGGACATTCAGGTTATAATCATTTCGTTCAATCTCTTCCATATCGACTACCCTGCAATACCTTTCAATATCTTCAAAGTTTTTGTAAGCATTTAATATTTTTTCAATATCTTTCTCTCTCAGGTAGTTTTGATTACTTCCTTCCTTGTAATCTTCTTCAGCATATATGAAAATTACCTTATTTTTTCTCTCAACAGTCTTATCCTTATTTAATATCAAAATACATCCAGGAGATGATGTATTATAGAATAAGTTTGAAGGTAAAGCAATAACAGCTTCAATCAAATCATGCTTTAGAACTTTCTTTCTAATTTTACCTTCTGACCTGCCTCTAAATAACACACCATTATCTAATACTACACCAATTTTACCCTTTTTGTTGGCACTTGCAAGCATATGCTGAATCCAGACCCAGTCTGCAGAATTTTTAGGAGGAAAACCATAGCTAAACCTGCCAAAAGGCTCAGTCTCTTGCAGATATTTTTTGCTCCATGAGCTCTGATTCCACATGGGATTGGCAATAACTCTATCAAACTGGTCTAACTTACCGTTATCAAGAAACTGTGGGTCGCGCATGGTATCTCCCTTGGCTATTTTAGCATCATAAAGCCCATGCAGGAGCATGTTCATTTTACAGATAGCCCAGGTGTTTAAATTTCTTTCCTGACCGTACAGTGATATTTCAGATATATCATTGCCTTCTTCTATTAAATGTTCAGCGGAATAGATTAACATACCCCCAGAACCACAACAGGGGTCATAAACACTCATCCCTGGTCGAGGATCCAGGATTTCCACGAGCAATTTGACTACCTGTCGGGGAGTATAAAATTCTCCCCCTTTTTTACCAGCATCATCTGCAAATTGACGAATCAAATATTCATATGCCCTTCCAAGAATATCAGGATCTTCAAGATCTCTATTTTTCAAACTGTACTTAGAAAAATGCTGTATTAACTCTTCAAGTACATGGTCAGGTAATCTCTCTTTATCATTAAAGTCTATCGGAGCTAAAACACCCTCCAGCATTTTATTGTGTTCTTCTAAGACTTCGAATGCCTTGTTAATATGAGAACCTATATCCTGTGTAACCTTACTAATATGCTCCCATCTGGCTCTTTTTGGTACAAAAAAGTCATGAAAATCAGGGTCATCAATAAAAGCTTCTTTCCCTTCAGCTTTCATCTTTTCACATTCTTCATCAAATACATCACTTATTCTTTTTAAAAATAACATACCAAAGATATAATTTTTATAATCAGAAGAATCAATGCTTCCCCTCAAAATGTTTGCTGATTCCCAGAGATGAGATTCCAGTTTATCAAGTGTTAGTGTTTCCTGTGACATTTTTCTCCCTCCCATAAATGCTTACATATAAAGCAATTTAGTCCTGACCACATTTTTGTAAATTAAACATGCTAATATTTGTATATTTAATATATTAATTCTGGAAATATGTAAAAAAATCCTGCTATATATGGATTAATCCACGTTAAATTATATCAAAAAAAGGGCAACAGCTTAATGTCACAGAACATCAGTTTTTTAAGTTTACTTCTGTCAATTTTTTAAAAAAATACTCCCCCACAATGGGAAGTATATTTAAAAGCTTATTTAAATTCATATTTAAATATTTTATGTTATTTTCCTTCTAACATAGTGCTTGATAACTACCAAAAATCTTGCCTTTTTTGTATACTATAAGTTAGCACTATATGGAAATATATGTTAATACAAACAATTGTTCTGATTTTTTGAGTAAGTTTTGAAGGATATTATAATATTATATTGAATATAACTTATAAGGTTATTTTGGATGATACTCAGGAGGTATATAATAATGAACTTACCATGTGAGGCAAATACAACCCGGAAAACAACAAAATATGCAAAGCCATTTGTAAAATGGGCCGGAGGAAAAAGACAACTTATTCCTGATTTATTTAATTCATTACCTGATAATATTGAAAGATACTTTGAGCCCTTTGTAGGTGCCGGAGCTCTTTTTTTTGAATTAGCAAATAACAATGTAATATCCGGAAGAAAAAGTATTATAGTAGACCTTAATGATGATCTGATAAATGCATATAAAGTTATAAAAAATTCTGTTGAATCTCTTATTAATGAATTAAAAAAACATGAAAAAAATAATAATGAAATATATTATTATAAAGTTAGAGGACTATGGACGCGAAAGGCCAGAGAGTTAGGTCTATCCAGGAAAGAACTATGGAGTGTAAATGAGCTTAACAATATCCAGAAAGCAGCCAGATTTATATATCTTAATAAAACCTGCTACAATGGTTTATACCGTTTGAATAATAAAGGTCAATTTAATGTACCTTATGGTAATTATAAAAATCCCAGGATATGTGATGAAGATAATCTAAGGACTGTTAGCCAATTATTACAAAACGTTACAATAATTAAAAACGATTTTGAAATAATAAAAGATAAGTATAGATTTACACCGGCCGATTTTGTTTACTTTGATCCTCCCTATGTACCCTTGTCAGATACTTCTAATTTTACTTCTTATACAAAAAATGGGTTTACTAAAGAAGATCAGGAAAGGTTATACGAATTATTCAATTATATCGATATGCAGGGTGGGAAATGCATGTTAAGCAATTCAAACTCTCCATTGATAAAAAAACTATATTCAAAATTCAATATTAAAGAAGTTAAAGCAATTAGAGCTATAAATTGTATTGGAAACAAACGGGGAGCAATAAAAGAATTAATAATAACTAACTATTAATTAAAGCAAGGGTATATGCCCTTGCTTTTTTAAATTTTTATGATTTTATTTTTTTCTGTGTAAGGTTAATAATCCATTCAAGCCATTTTCTAACTGTTTGAGCTCTTCTTTTATAAGTACGCATAGAACTAACATTATAGATATAACTATCTAGCATGATTTCAACAATACTTTCTATACTGGGTAATTTACCATGGTTTAAATATACTTTAAAACACCTATTAAAAACTTCATGTTCTAAAATACATGCGGTTAATGCCATGTTCTTTTCTTTATATGGTAATATCATTATTCTTCTTGCCTTTCCTGTTAATGTATACTTAATTAACTTTCCATCTTTTATTTTTTTGACCAGGCCAAGATAAATAGCAGCATTTGTATAGTAATCAGTCTGCCTCACATCAAATTGATAATTTTCTGTTATATCATCTTTAGACATTTCTGTATTCATCAAAATAGTGAGCAGGTCAATAATTCTTGTAAATTTATCAGCTTGAGGAAAAGGAACCTCAGGTTCATCAATAACCTCAGTTTTTTCAAAAACATATTTTACATCATCTAAAGTAATTTTTCTGGGGTTGATTATGTAATGTTTTTGTTTTACAAGTTTTAATGAATTATAATTTTTTATATCTTCAAATCTATATACAAAAAAACTAAATGTATTATTGGAATATGTTAAAAAGACTGGAATCACTTCTTTGTTAAGTTTATTTTGCCAGACTCTATACGGATAATATAACTGCCTTATAATAAAATCTTCTACTTCAGTATTTTTCGCCTCAATTATAACTAAATAATTTTTGCTTTCATAACCTCCATCAATTTCAACCTGGGATTTATTAACACTGAGATTATAATAAGTTTTGTTTTCTATACTTTTTACCCTGAAAGAAAAATTATCTGTAGTCATTCTGCCAGAAACGGTAGGGTATGTTTTTTCTCCTATTAGTTCATCTATCATACCACAAAGGTAAGCACAATGTAAAACTGAACTTTCAGAAAAAAGATTGTTATAGTCAATACTTTTTATATAAGAAGGAAATCTTACTGCCTCAGGCGAGTCAATACCCTGATATACAACTTTTTTATAATTAGAAAACTTACCTATTATATAACTCGATCTGGATATTGGAAGTATTCTCAAATTATTATGCTTAAATACAGCTGGGAGATTGGCTGTATGGTCAAATTTAGTCATCAATCTACTTTGCCTGTATTTATTAATAAGTTTTGATTCTATTTTATAAAATTCTTCTTCCCTTATTTTTTGTAAAATATTATACTCACTAAAAATTTGATTCCAGGCTTTATCATTTTTAGTTAATCTTCTTGTAGACATTTTTATCACCAATAATTATAATTCTACAAATATTAGTAAATTCCTTTGTAAGTCAATCCTTAGAGTCCTATAACCAACAACAATATGCTTAAACCTGTTGTAATCTTGTTTTATTAAATTCTTAATATTGTTTACTGAGATCTTCCTGATATTTTCTAAACACCCTATATACATATTTAAACATTTTCTGTTATTTTCCTGCAAAAGTAATACCCTGATAAATTATCAGGGTATTACAGCAAGTTATTATATTTAATGAAGACTTTCCTGCTTTCCGGCCATCATAAAAATAATTAAAAGATAAAAAAGTAAAATACTGTTGGTGTCCTGAAAATCTTTACTATCCTTTAATCCTCTTTTCATTGATGGGCTTGGACACTTCCTGCCACCTGGAAGATATTTCATCAAGTCTTTTTGCTAAATCTCCTTTCAGTATACTATCTGCACCTTCATGTGTTGGATAAGCACCACTTTCCTCAACTATATCCCTTAATGCCTGGGGATTATCAATAATGGGACAGGGACACATCAAATTTTCATTGAAAGGCTGCCTCTTTTGATATGATTTGAACAGAGGGTTTTGCAGAACTTGCTTTAGAGGCTTATCTTTAATGTTGTCAATAGCAAAATGAACAAATGCACATGGTTCTACCTCTCCCTTGGAGTTAATGTGAAAATAACGCTTTCCTCCTGCAATACACCCCTGAGTATAAGTACCATCATTCCAGAAATCTGCAACGAAAAGAGGCTTTGTATTCCGTAGATGATTTACCCTATCAGCAAGCCTGGCCCTTTGCCCGGGAGTAAGCATTAAATCCAGGTTTGGATTCCTACCAATCGGAACATAGTGGAATGACCACATATATATTACGCCCTTTTCAATCATCAGGTCAATAAACTCATCCCCGAATAGCTCATCCACATTATTACGGGTTACTGTTACACTGGCTCCAAAAATAATACCCCGTTCATGCAACCTATCCATAGCAGACATTATTTTATCATAAGTACCTTCACCCCTTCGCCTGTCAGTGGATTCCCGGAAACCCTCAAGGCTTATAACCGGGGTCACATTACCGGTTTCTAAAAGTCTGTCCGCAAAATCATCATCTATCAGGGTTCCATTTGTATACATCATAAACCCAACATCCTGATGCTTTTCAAAAATATCAAATAAATGTGGATAAACTGTCGGTTCCCCACCTGATAATACTATAAAATAAATTCCCAGTTCTTTGGCTTCATTAATTATCCTGTCAATAGTATCAAAATCAAGGGAATTTCCCTTCTCGTATTTCCCGGCCCAGCAACCCTCACAGGAAAGATTACAGGCACTTGTCGGGTCTATCAGAATAGTCCAGGGAACTTTTACACCCAGTTTCTCGGCCATTTCATATTGGTATGGAATTCCCAGTAAACCAGCATTAACAAAAAAGTTCATTAACAGCCCGTACTTGTAACTTGGTGCAATATGATTTAATTTCCTGACATATTCCTTTATTACCGGATTCTTTTTATAATTTTCTCTAAAAATTTTTATTCCCCGTTTATGGTTATCTCTTCTTACCAGTTTTTCACCCAGATCTAAAATCTTAAGAAAGTTTTTTTCAGGATCCTTTTCAACATATTTCATGGCCTGCTTTAAAGCCTTTTCAACAGCAAATTTTTTGGCAAAAGAAAAATCAATTCCCATCACTTAAGCCCCCTTTTATAAGTTTCTGTAATAAATCACAGACACTATCAATAAAAATTTTCACCTGGCTTTTTACTATCACCCCCTCAGAAATAGGTAAAAAAAGATAACAAAAATTGTTGAACAGGAACCAACAAGAGCACCAGAAATTAATTCTTTAAGGCTATGCCTGTTTAATGTTAATCTTGACCAGAAGGTAACCGGTATTAACAATAAAAACATCCATACACTACTACCAAGAAAAGAAATTAATATAGTCACCGGTCCGGCAACCCCACAAGCATGACCGCTTGCCCTGAAATTTAAAAACATGTTGATAAAGGTTAATACAAGTGCTGAAACAAGATAGGTAAAAAATAATACTTTAATAACCACCGGGGAAGGGGAAAAGCTGACAAAGAAGGTACCGATTATATAACTACCCAGGCCAAAATAAAAAGCCAGCCTCCTTTCTCCTTCCCTTCCTTCATTTCTAATTGAAGGAATAAAGAACTTAAATAAGTATGCCAGCAGGGGTAATACTGTCAAAAAAAGGACCCCAACCAGCAACCAGTACCTGGTTGTAATCAAATTTTGATAATACAATAAGAGCAGCGTAAAAAATGCAAAGACAGGAACTACAGTAAAATAACTAATGCACTTTGCCAGTTTATGTTTCACTTAAACTCTACCTCCTTGATAAGCTTATAACCTAAATTACCTATCTTTTTATGAATTGTCGTTCATTTAAATTTAAAAAAATTATTGCCCTGCCAGAGACCAGAAAATTTCATTAATGAAAGAGATGTTTTCTTCTCTTTCGCAGGGAAATTCTTTTGAAAAATCTATTATTGATAAAAGAAGTAAATGTATTAATCTCTTCTCTCTTGATTTTGATATCTTAAGTTTCCTCTCTTTTTTTAACTGCATTAAAAATTCTTCCAGCATTTTGACGAGTCGGTTTTTTATGTTTTCTATGGTTTCGTTTTCCTGTTTCCCTAAAATATTAGTACGAATAATTTCTTTACCCATTTCCTTTAACTTGCTGGATTCATCATATAAAATTTCAATAAGATCATAAATTGTATTATCAGGATTTTCCATTAATTTGTTAAGCTTTTCAAAGGTTTTTTAAAATTTGTTTCCAGCACACTCAAAAATAAACCAAGTTTATTGGGAAAGTAGTTATATAAAGTTCCAACCGCAATACCCGCTTCTTTTGCCACCATTTTCATATTCACTTTATTATATCCTCTTTCAGCAAAAAGTTTTAAGGCTGCATTAAAAATACGTTCCTCAATATCCTTAATTATTTTTGGCATCCAACTCACCTTCTGGTATTTAAATGAATTTATATTCATTATAAAACAGGAATTAGTAATTGTCAAGTATTCTACTTATTTAGACATTACTATTTAGACAGAACACAGATTTACACATAACTAAGAGTATAGAATGAACAAAATTAAAATATGTTTACTGTATACAAAAAAGAAACCCCCATGCTATGAGGGTTTCTAAATATACGTTATTTATTTTTATACCCTACACTCCTTAAGCTCAGGCCCAGGGCTTCTACTACATTACGATATATCAGGCTTCGGCCTCATTTAAAAAGAAGACACCAATTCCCCCGATACCAAGATGAACTCCCAGCACACTTCCAATTTTCTCCACACAGAAGATTTTTCCCCCAAGCTCCTCTATCTTTTCTTTCAACACTTCAGCCTGAACTAAATCATCAGCATGGGCAATTCCTATTAGTTGCTCTGTTAGATCATAACTTTTCTCTTTTACATAATTAATCATCTTACTTATGGCCCTTCCGGTGCCACGGACTTTTTTCAATAACTCTATTTTTCCGTTTTTAACACATAAAATAGGCTTGATATTAAGTATGTTTCCGACAAAGAATTTAGTTTTACTAATCCTTCCACCCCTTACCAGGGGTTTTAAATCATCGAGCATAAATATGTGCTCAATATGATCTGCCCAGTATTTAATCTTTTCTATCACCTTTTCTCTACTGACTCCCTTTTCAAGCAAAAGAGCTGCTTTATAGGCAATAATACCGGTTGCTACTGAACCTGCTTTGCTATCCACAATATCTATATTAACATCTTTATATTTATCCCTGATTTCTTTTGCTACCAACTGTCCTGTCTGATTGGCTCCGGAAAGTTTCGCGGAAAAGCTTATATAAATACAATCATTACCTGCCTCTGCATTCCTGCTAAAAGCTCTTTTAAAATCTTCGGGACTAACCTGGGATGTTTTAGGCACTTTCCCCTCTTTCATAGCAGCATAAAGCTCTTCAACCTCTATATCAATACCATCTTTATAACATTGGTTATCAATATGAATATTAAAGGGCAATACTTCAATTTCATATTTATCCAGGATTTCATCTGGAAGATCACAGGCACTATCAACAATGATTTTAGTTGACATGATTAATCACTTCCTCATTATAATTTTTATTATATGATATTTTAATAAAGATGGGGTCTGTTTAATCCCTATGCATAAATAAGTTTTTTTATTCCTTATCTGTAGATCTAGATATTATATTGCCAGGGTCACCTGGAATTAAAATAATGATGGTTAGAAATTAGATTAGTCATTTCAAACATTAATATATCTCCTTTCCCGTTAAATAATATATATCAATAAACCTCTATAATATTAAGTTCTTGCTACCTTCAAAATTTCCTTTTCAAATTTAATATACTATTTAAAAAAAATTATACCACAGGGGGATATCCCTGTGGTGGTTTTAAAAAATTACTAATTTATTTTTTTTAAAAGGATTTTCCTCTATCAGGGATTATGAAAAGCTTTCAATAAAATTAAGTAGTGTCCTGGCCTGTGATTGTTCATTCTGTTTACTATATAACTTCATAATCTTCTTTAATTAATATATTAATAACAGAATAACCACCCAACAAACAAATTACTACTAGCGGAACTGTAATTTTTATAATAATATGCTTGGATAAAAATAAAACAAGTCCACTTCCCCATCCAATTAATGTTATCAACTGGGCTAAAGAATTATTGACCATCCCATTTATTACTGTTATTGCTCCCACAATTAAATGTAATATTATAGATATTATATTTGCTATAAGTAAAAATACTAACAAATTATATACTGACATTAATTTTAAATTTATTAAATAATATCCCAGAGTAATAGAGGAATTAAAAAGGATTATCTTCACCCAGTTTTGCTTTATATATATTAGTGTTTCAATAATTATTAAATGTTTTCTGCCCATACCTGTAGCTAATAGGTTTTCGTAAATCCCTCCATATTTTTTTGATATAACCCGGAGTGCCAGAGTATTGACTCTGACAAAAATATTTACATAAAGGTATAACAAAATAGCATTAAAGCTTAAAACCAGATTTAATTTTTTCAAAATAATAAATAATACTATCGGAAGGATAATACTAAAGGTATTTACAAGTCTTTTATCGATATGTTGGTTAACCGGTTCGTACTTTTCATACCTAGTAAGATAATTTGTTATTTCTAAAATCATCAATAGTCTCCCCTTATAATAATTGTTTCTTTATCTGTTTTTTTAAACTTCCTGTACGCCCTAAATCCTACCAGGAGAGAAAAGACAAAAGATAATAATATACTTACTTTAATTCCTACAACATAACCAGTAGTTCTATAAATCAATACCGGACCATAACTTAAAAGGAAAATACCAGCTACTGCATAAAAAGATATCTGATTCATTACCATACCAGGAATGGGAGATAGAAGAACTGTACAGGTATAAATTAAAGATAATCCAGCATTGATTACCGGTAATATACATAATAAAGCAACCAGCCCCGCTAGGTACAACTTACTCCATATTATAATAATTACAACCATTATTGATGATGGGAGATATAGGGCGCTAAATATTGGTAACATTTTATGTAATATTAACTTACTTAAAGGGTAACCTGTAGCCAGAATATTTTCAACACCACCATAGGCCTGTTCTCTAATATCATTGGATGCTGGATAAACCTGAAGCATAAGTAAAGTTAATGACATAGAATATACAAATATAAAGTAATATACCACATTTAAATCATTAACAACCTCTTCATATACATATCTGGCTCCATATCCAATCGCAGAATAAATTAATGTAAAAAAGAGAAAGCACAACAAAAACACTTTATTACCATAAAGAAGCCTGAATTCTTTAGTTAATATACTCAAGACATTTCACCACCAGACTTCAAATAAAGATCTTCAAGGGAGACATCTGTTGGTAATTCATTTTTTCTATATTGTTTGACAATCATCCCATCCCTTATTATAGCAACATGAGTACATATTTTCTCTAATTCTGATAATTCATGTGAAGAAATTATTACTGTACGTAATTTATCATCAACAAAAGTCTTAATAAAATTTCTAAACCAAACTTTCATCTCAATTTCTAATCCCACGGTAGGCTCATCCAGTATTAATATCTCAGGCTCATGTAATAAAGCTCTGGCTAAAACAAGTTTTTGCTTCATTCCCTTTGAAAGCTCAGCAACCCGGTCATTTTTACGATTTAAAAGTCCTACAGTTTTTAAGATATTATTAATCTTCTTTTCGGAATTATTTAAATTATAAATTGTAGCATATAGGTCCAGATTCTGATAACAGGTTAGAACTGGATAAAGCCCCGTTGCATGAAGCATGAACCCAATCTTATTTTTAATATGTCTTTCACTGTTTGACATAATTAAAATTTGACCTTCTGTAGGTTTATACAAACCTAGAAGATGTCTAATTAAGGTTGTTTTACCGGCCCCGTTTGGCCCAATCAACCCAAAAATACTCCCCTGGGGAATGTTTAACGAAACACCTTTAAGGATCAATTTGTTATTAATTATTTTTTTCAAATTTTTTATCTCTATTATATTGGCCATGCTACTCACCCGGCTTCCGTGAAAAATATAACTGCCAGAATGGAAAACCGCGATAACACATTTTTTCTTTACCGGCAATTTCAGTATACCAAAAACTTATTGCTTTCCTGACAGCTGAATAACCCCACATTTTATCTGTCAAGACTTCTGACAACAATTCGCCAATATCAACATCGATAACTTTACATTTTTGATTTAAATTTTTTTCATAATTATTAAACCAGATGTCAAATAAATCTTCTTCCTTCAAATTTCCTTCTGTTACTTCATCAAAAAATGAACATACTGTCACTTCTCCATTTGAATTAATATTAATTGATATTATACCTCCTGGACAGTCTATATTGGAAACCGCATTAATAAATGTATCCCGGCTACCAACTGGTTTAAAATCAGGGAAAGCAAAAAATGGTTCGTACTTAATTATATTCTCGAAAATACTGGTTAATAAAGTTTTATAAATATGTTTATCGGCAGAAGGAATAATTGGGGCAAACCTGAGGGTCTGGATACCCTTATCTATGGAAAACAAGATAATGTCTTCAATTTCCTCAATGTTATCATAATTTACTGGAATATTTAAATTAACAGGTATTTTCTTATCATTAAACATATCTATTGTTTTTATTAAATTAGCAAATGTTCCCCTGCCTTTAATTTTATCATATTTTTCTTCTTTTGTACTATCCAGGGTAAATCTAACTATATTAATATTTTCTTTTATATAATCAGCTGCCACATTGTCAATTTGACTACCATTACTAAACAAAACAGTAATTAACCCGTTTTTATTTGCATAGTCAATAATATCTTGATAGTCATTTCGTAAAGTTGGTTCTCCCCCAGAAAGTATAAGATATTGAGTTTTTAACTTAACTGTATTGTCAATAATCATCTTTATATCTTTTAATTCAAGTAAATCCTCTTTGTTACATGAAGCACAATAACTACAATTATAATTACACTTACTAGTTACATTCAATGTAACCGTAGAAAGACTTTCCTTGATCAACAGTTTACACCCCACTCTCATTATTGTTTTCTTATTTTGAAATAGTCTTTTTACTAAGGCAACTAATATTTATAGTCTGCCTTGTCCTGACTTTTCTGGCTAGCTTCTTCCCATCCCAGACACAGTTTTTATTATTCTTAGCACCTATTAAACCCTTAAGTGTACAGCTATCGCAAAAACTAAAATAATTACAATTTTTACAAGTTCTATACCTGGGCATAGAGACTTTTGCAAACTCTTGTAACAGTTCTTTTTTAAAAATGCTCATACCTTCTTCAAATACATTCCCAATCTTGAATAAATCAAGTTCTGAATTCACACATAATCTTAAATTACCATCAGGGTCAAGGGCAAAGGTTCTCCAGCCAGCCCCACAGTTTAATCCTTCAACTTTCATCTGTCTGGTTATTTTGGCTGGAATCAAGGTTAACATATCATAATATTTTTTAAACAAATATTTGCTTTGCTTTTCATATTCAAAATACTCTTCAGGTGTTACCTTACTCCAATCAATACTACTTCCTCTACCAAATTGGGATACCTGATCCCATGCAAAGTTTTTTATCCCTAATTCTTTGGCTAATAATATTGTTTTTTCGATATGAAATAAGTTCTCTGGTGTAATAGCCATCGCTATTCTGGTTGGAACTTCATTTGATGCCAGTGTTTTAACCAAATTGTATGCCCTTTCCCAGGCACCTTTTTTCCCTCTAAAATTGTCATGAAATTCCTGGTCATAACTATCCAGACTAACATTAACCATTACTTTATCTTTGTTTCTTAGAATACATTCTATTATTTCCTGATTGTATTCATAACCATTTGTTAATAAAGCAATTATATCGAGCTTCTGGGCCAAATAATCAACTATTTCACAGAAATCAGGATGAAGGGTTATTTCACCCCCTGTTAGCTCCACAATAATTAATCCTTTTTCAGTTAGCATATCTATTAATGAAAATAACTTCTGAGTATCCATTAATTTACCTTTTTTTGTTGAATCCCGATAACAATGTTTGCAAGCGAGATTACATTTATCCGTCAGTTCTATAGCCAGGTGACCAGGTATGTAATAATCTTTACTTCCCAAAAATCTAATTTTATATTCTGTTTTAGGGGTATCGCTAAAACAAATCCAGTTTTTGAAATAATAGTATTCTATGTATTTAGTAATAAACTCTGGCTTATATTCTCCAAGTAATTTGTCGGGATTATTCAACAGAATGTCAAGGGAATCATCATACAGGATATCAAGTCCAAAGCCCATAAATCTACTCAATCCGCTCGTATCATGATTATAAACTAGAACCCTGTCGGGGTATCTAAAGATAATATCAACTACGTCCTCATTAAAAATAATATATTTATCAAGATTTTCTTTCATTTTATCAGTAATAAAAGTTTGTGACATTTTTTCACCCTACTTCCCATTATTTAATTTAGATATTTCATAATAATTATTTATAATAATTAAATGGGAGCTTAAAAGCTAAACACCCCCAGAACTCTAAAAAGATGGGTTAATGGTGGGATATATTCTACCCCACCATTAACATAAGTACCATTACCAGGCGGCTACTCCAGCTACACCTCCTACTGCTGCTGCTGTCACTGTCCCTGAAGCAACACCAGTCACCGCTACTTCAACGTCAGGTGTGGGGGTAATAACACAGCCACCACAACCAGCACAGGTAACACAACCAACTGAGCACCCTGCACATGCAGAACAGGCAGAACAAGCAGCACACCAATTCACGACCTCCACCTCCTTTTTTAATTGTTTTTTAAACCAATTAATTAGCTAAATATCATCCTCATAAAAAATAAAATTTGTAAAACACTTTTTCAAAAAAAGGGGTTAGTTATTGTTAATGTAATAACTTGTCCTATTTTGATGAAGCCTGTCCCGTTACAGGGACCAGTTATTTAAACCCGGCTCCTTTATTACTAATAATTTGGTTTATAATATTATTTTTTCTATATAATAGTATATTTTCCTATCTATTTTTCATATAATCAATATTGTTAATTTTTTCATTTATTTAGTATTTCTATTATGTTCCATTAATTTCCTTCTTAATATTAATATTTTTTTATATCTATTTGATAATAGGTCTTTTAGACTACAGAAAGAGTTTTTTTAATTTATTTCAATAAAAAAAAGAAGCAGTTCAGAAAAACTGCTTCTTAAATAATATAATATATAAAAGAATTTTTACTTCTATAGCTTAGCTGATATTGAATCATATTTCCTGACCAGGGATTACCTGCAGAACAGAAGCTGTTATTTTACCTGGAATTTTATTTACTGTAAGCCTGTCCCCGCTAAATTACTTTTCATCTCTCTTAATTAGTTATATTTTAAATCACTTTATAATTTAAACTTCTTAATCATATTTTGCAGGCTTTCTGCCATATCGGCAAGGTCATCAGCAGCCTCGGCCACTTCTTCAATTACTTTGGATTGTTCCAGATTCATCTGGGCAGCCTGTCTGGACCCTGACAGGTTATCCTCAGCAATATCTGTAATTTCCCCAACTACTTTATCTATATCTTCTGTACCCTTTAATTGGCTTCTCGCCTGTTTAGCTATTTCTATACTGACATTCTTTGCTTCTTCTACTACATTCTGCATTTCTTCAAGGGCTTTATACACGTCAACCACATTCTGATCACTACTCTTGATGTTATTACGACTTTTATCCATGGCATCCTCTACCTGCTGCATAGCATCTTTTATCTGCCTAAAAATAGAAATAATATTATCCAGTGATTCATTGGACCTGTTGGCTAACGACCTGATTTCTTCAGCAACTATAGCAAACCCCCGGCCAGCTTCACCGGCCCTGGCAGCTTCAATAGCTGCATTAAAAGAAAGTAACGTTGTTTCTTCGTTAATATAATTAATTGCTTCAATGATTGTATTAATTTGATCGATGCTATCCCTTAAGTTATCAATTACTTCATTTGTTAAATCTAACTCTTCAAGGGTTTTCCCCATATGATTTCTCGCTTTTTTAATAACATCTAACCCATCTATTGACTGTTTCTGGACATTATCGACAACCTCAACAATTTTAGCTGAACTCTCACTTACATCTTCTGCTCCCTTCTTAATATTATCAAGAAGTTTTTCGGTTTCCTTTGTTTTAGTAGCCTGTTCTTCAGCTCCCAGGGCAATCTTTTCACTGGTCGCTGCTACTTCCTCTGAAGTAGCACTGACTTCCTGAACACTGGCTGATAAATTTTGTGACATCTTATAAACATTATCAGAGGAATATAACAGGCTGGAAACTACATTTTTCAGGTTTGCGACCATTTGATTAAAGTTATCAGACAGAACCAGAAACTGATCTTTTGAATCTGCTTCAATTGTGACCCGTAAGTCTCCCTGACTGACCTGGCGGGCTCCTCCAATAACTTTGTTGAGGGGATGTGTTATGCTCTGGGTAATCAGCAAGACAAACAAAGACGATATTCCAATAATGACCAGTGAATTTATAATAATCTGTCTGAACATATCATTTATTTTCCCAACTACTCCTGCCCTGGATTGTATCAAGACAATATAACCAATGGGTTTACCAAAAAAGTTTTTGATCGGTAAATAACCAACCGAGTATATTTCCCCATTTATTTCTCTTTTACAGATTAAATAACTATCAGAACCACTGTTAAAGGTATTTTCAATATCACTGGTTATCAAGGCTACATCGTTAAAGTTTGACCCTATCTGGTTGCTATCTATTAATTTTTGATTATAGTACAATTGAACTCCATATTCATCATTAAAAGGTAATAATTTAATAAATTCAGACCCCAGAAATTTACTAACCATAATCCCACCCAGGCCCGGTATTCTGAATTCATCAATGACACTGCTTACAGCATTCACCTGTATGTATTTATCATTATGGGTAAAGAAAGTTACGTCCACCCCTGACAAAATTAGATCAACAATTTTTTGTTTCAACTCATTATTTTTTTCAAAATCGACACCTACATTACCAACCCTGGCCACCGATTCAAAATCAAAATCCCTTATCTCTATACCATCGACCTGTAACTGTCCCATTATGTACTCCCAGTATGTTTTGTCATATTCCATATCATATATAATTTTTCTGGCCAGGGGCATTTTGGCCAGACTACCAGCGATACTGGAGACTTCAATTTTTCTCTGCTCTAACTGGTTACTGATAACCCTCAGATCCTGCTGCAGTTTCTCCCGTTCGTTGTTTTCAAGAGTATTCAGATAAGAATTATAAATTTGATAAGAACTAATACCTACAATAGTTATTATCATTAATAATATAAAGAGCATTATTCTTTTCCCTATTTTTAATCGTCCCAGGATTTTTATCACAAATCTGTCAAGGGATTTAACTAATCTCACTAAATACAAAAAAGGCTTTGTTATAATTTTTAGAAAACTAAACATGATCTAACCCCCTTTTAAAGAAGATACCTGAATAGGGAGACCGCCCCCCGGGCCTCCCTTTTTGCCAACTTTAATCACAAACCCATTGTTTCTGCCAACCTGACCAACCAATTAAATTATCCCTTGGTAGCACCTGTCGTTAAACCAGAAATAAAATATTTAGATGCCAGAACAAAGGCCAGTACTATCGGGAAAACCCCGAGAGCAGTACCCATCATCGTTGCTCCCCAGGGAGTTTCAAAGTTACCATTTAGCTTTGAGAGGGCAACAGGTATGGTGTATTTTGTTTTTTCCTGGAGTACAAGCAGGGGGCCCATAAAGTTATTCCAGGAACCCAGGAAAGTCAGGATACCTAAAGTAGCCATCCCTGGTTTGCTTAAAGGTAGGGCAATTTTATAATAAATTTCAAACTCCCCGGCACCATCAATCCTGGCTGCATCAATAATCTCATCAGGTATTTCTTCCATAAACTGCCTCATCAAGAAAATACCAAAGGCATTGGCAGCCCCTGGTATAATTAATGGTTTAAAGCTATTGATCCAGCCAAAGGCTTTCATCATAATAAACCAGGGTATAATTGATAATAATGGTGGAATCATCATACTGGCTAACATAAGAAAGAATAATTTTTCTTTTCCCCTGAAGTTATATTTAGCAAAACCATACCCCCCGAGGGAACAGAAAAACAATACCAGTAAGGTAGCCAGAGTGGCAACAATGATTGAATTAAAGATATTCTGGAAAAATGGCAGCTTATCCAGCAAAATCTGTATGTTCTCCTGAGCAGCATTACCAAACCAGAGGGGGGGTGGAAAATTAAAAATTTCTTCAACACTACGGGTTGCCAGGACTATCATATAATAAAATGGGAAAAATGTAATTAACACCCCGAAAATCAAAATAAAATAAAGAAGTGCTTTTTTGAGGACCTTAACCCAGTCCTTTTGCTTCTTATCTATGGTAACATTTTCTTTGGTGATATTTTCTTTCTTATTTAACTGTAACTCCACATTGTTCCCCCCTTATCTTTTCTGAAATATTTTCATATTTATTAAAGATAGAATAATAATAAAGATACAAAGAATATAAGCCATTGCACTACCTGTTCCAAACATATTCCAGTTAAAACCAGTCCGGTATAAATACAGGGCTGTAGTCAAACCGGCCCGGCCAGTGCCACCGGTCCCTCCAGTTAAAATAAAGGGTTGTTCAAAAAGCTGAAGGTTACCAATAATAGACAGAGTAATTCCAAAGAAAATAACCGGCCGCAACATTGGCAGGGTAATTTTGAAGAATATTTGCCTCATGTTGGCCCCATCTACCCTGGCGGCTTCATATAGGTTGTGGGGAATATTTTTTAACCCGGCATAATAAATAATTAAATTCCAGCCTGTAAACTGCCAGGTTACAAGCAAGGCAATCGATGGCTTGATCCAGGCTGCCTCACCCAACCATCTGACCGGTAAATTTAAGCCAATACTTTCAAAAAGGGCTCCAATCGGCGGGAAATTAGCTACATATTTTAGAATTGCATTTAATATCCCGTAATGTTCTCCGTATAACATCCCAAATATCATGGCCACTGCTACTGAAGAGGTAATATAAGGCAAAAAGTATGAAGACCTGAATAAGGCCTTGAATTTTACCAGTTTAGAATTTAAAATAAAGGCTAAAAACAGGGCAATTACATGCTGGGGTATAGTTGTCAATACAAAGATAACTAATGTATTCCAGACCGATTGCCAGAACCAGGGATCTGTCAGGACAAATAGATAATTTTCCAGACCCACAAATTCTTTAGGGCTTATTCCATCCCAGATATGAAAACTTAAGAAAAAGGAATACAGGATTGGGAAAGCACCAAAGATAAAGAACAGGATGTAGAACGGTGAAATAAACACATATGGTGCTACTTTTTTACTTAGTCTCATGTTAACCCTCCTTATTAAAGGGGTGGGATACCCCACCCCCATATTTAATGTTTACCTTCTTCTCATCCTTCTTTCAATCATTCTTTTAGCTTCCCTGAGTGCTTCTACAGGATCAGCATCATTATTAAGTACATCTGTCAGGGCTGCAGTAACAATCTCTTCAGCAATAACATCATATTTATTGGTTACAACATTAGGAATCTTCTTGGCTGCTTCAAGCCAGAGTAAACGGGCCTTCTGTCCACCATAGAATTCCATTTCTTCCTGAAAGACCGGGTCATCAAAGGCAGGCATCCAGGCCGGGAAGATATTTGAAGCTTTAAACTGGGCAATCTGGGTATCCTTTCTGGTGGCAATAAATTTAATAAATTCCCAGGCTTCTTCCTTATGTTCAGCTTTCTCCGGTATAGCTGCAAAGGATCCACCCCAGTTACAGTACATTCCATCCGGGAGGTTGGTTACACCCCATTTGCCTGCTGTGTCAGGAGCAATCCAGTTACGGATATGGCCACCAAGCCATGCTCCTGAAGGTTGCATTAAGACTGTACCATCTTTAAAGGTAGAATACCATTCATTGGTCCAGGCACCTATCCTGGCATCGAGTCCCATATCCCTGACCATCTTGGCAGCCTTAAAGGCCTTGATAAACCTTGGGGAATCAACTATACACTCACCGTCTTCATTAAAGTAAAGTTCTTCACCACTTTTAGCAATCATAAAGAAAATATCAGTAGCGTCAGCCAGTAACCAGCGATCATTGACACCGTCACCATCTAAGTCTTTAGCAAATTGAGAACCGGCTTCAATCCAGTCTTCTAAAGTCTTCATATCTTCAATTTCATAGCCAAGTTCAGCCAGTTTATCCCTGCGATAATAAATTGTACCCGGTGCAATATCAGTTGGAAAAGCAATTAAGCGGCCGTCATCAGTACTTCCCTGTGCCCATTTATAGGGAACGATATTTTCCTTAAACTGGCCAGCGTTATATGGTTCTTCGAGGAGATTTACAAAACCACCTTTGGAGACAAAGTTGGCAATATACCCAATTTCAATCATGGCAACATCAGGTACCTCTGCCCCGGCAGCAATCTGGGTAAGCAGAGTGTTGTGGTGATCGGCAAAACCATTAACTACCAGCTCTACCTCAATATCAGGATGTTCAGCATGGAATTGATCTAAAATTGCTTCAAAGCCAGAGTCCTGATCAGGGAAACAGGCCACCTTAATCTTTGTCTTGGCAGCTATAGAAAGACTGAACATTGAAACTACCAGCAGAGCCACTACAGCAATCACGGCAAACTTCTTCATTAATATATTCCCCCTTTAAAAAATTAGCTTTTTTATATAATACTTAACCCCTGTATCTTAATGTAGTTGTTTCACCACCTCCTTTAAGGTCTATTTTCAGGGGTATGAATTTTACTCAAGATACATATCAAGTCTATCAACTTCATTATTACGCAGTTTTTCGGCATATTCTTCCTTAAGTTCATTCCCCTGTACGAGGACTTCCTCTCCATTAATTGATAGAACAAACTTTTTAACTCTGGCCCTGTTATCACCAAATGTCCTTTTCCTACCCGGATTATGATAGATGGCTAGTGTATGACCCATTAACCGGAAAGCAAATGAATTTTCAGGAATCGTAATAGTCATTTTCCGGGATTTAGTTAACTGGAAACTTATTTCTTTTTCCTCCCTGGTAAACATGTCACTGTCCAGAATTGGTTCAGGATTAAAAGATAATATACCATTTCGGTAAACAAACGGTTGAGGCCCAAAAGCAAGCAGTGACCAGATGTGTATAAATTCAGCCGTTGAACCACTTAAACGGGCAATATACCCACGGCCGTGGTTTTCTGTATCAGGATTTAAACTGCTCATAATAAATGAACTATTCTCTAAGATACTCCTGCCGTACATAACCGGATCCAGAAAAGGTATCAGAGCATCTTTCATGGCCTGATAAAACTCATCATACAGACCACCTTTTATTAACTCAAGAAGGTATTTATATTCCATGTGTAACCATATAGAACCATTTTCAAGCCAACCCGGGCTAAATGCCCTGGCTCTTCCAATGTCATCAGGCATTTCTGATAAGTCTCCATTGAGCCGGAACATTTTTAATTTTTTATCATAAAGCTCACTCTGACACACACTCCGGTGTAACTGCAGTGCCTTTTCCTTATCACCCATAATCTTCATGGCCCTTACCTGTCCTTCGAGAAACGGAGGAAGTACATGCTGTTTAAAACTCTTTACCCTGATACAGGGGTAACCCTCTGGAGAATACTCCCCTGTCCTGTCATACTCTTCCGGGAGATAGTAATAATAGGTATTATAAAGGCCAGTGTCAGGGTTATAAGCCTTCTCAATGGCAGTTAATAGTTTTTCCTGACTCATTTCCAGGAAATTAATAATTTCTTCAATTTGCATGTTAATTAGCTTACCACTGAAACCCTTAAACACTTTATCACGGTATTTTTCTTTAAGTTCAGCTGTTTTATCCCAGTATAAAAAGTCATCTTTTTCTCTCTGCCATGTTTCTAATTCCTGTTTCAAACCATTTATAAATTCATAAATTTCTTCTGGCAACTCTATTGATAAATGCTTCCCTGATGATTGTACATCTTTAATTTTATCTAACAGGTAATTTACCAGCCTGTATAGTTCCATGGTCTCGGGGGTAGATGAACCAAATATTCCCGGTAGTCCATTGAGGGCATCATACCAGCCGGGTTTATTGGCCTCCATTTCAACTCCGGTTCCTTCAGGATCAAGGGAAGATATTTTATTGGTTACTATCGTCAGTAATTTTACCAGCAGGTTAGTATACAATATATCTCCCCGACCATATCCAGTACGTACCTGGTCTTGGTTGAATTCCCGCTCTTTTATCTCCTTCTGTTTTTCTTCATCAGCTACCACTGCCCCAAACTGTCTGGGACCGAGGTCACTCAGTACATATTTTTTGTCACGGGGCTGTACCCTGACAAAATTATCATAATAGGTATAGGTGTTATCATTTACCAGAAGCTCTCCTGATTTTTCAGGATAAACTGCCAGATAATTTTCTATTAAATCAAGGAGATAAGTCCAGTGATCAACCCAGAAGCCTTCCCCGTGTTCCGCTGAAATTCTACTTTCTGCTTTTTCCATAAGTCGATTAATAAACTCATCCACTGGTACAGAAAGTTCAATATGATGATTTATTATAAAGTTGGCCAGGTTTCCGGGGGTAAATTCTTCATTTAATTTCTTCTCCAGTATATTTTTCTTATTGGATACCAGTTTTAAAATATCGGCCCTGTCTTCCTTATTCAGTTTAAAGACCAGGCCCTTGATTACCAGGGGGTTATAGCCATCTGGCTGTATCAGGTTTGCAAATAATTTAATATTTGTTTCCTGAACTTCTGGGTTAAAGAAATTATCACACCTGCGGTTCTGGTTTACATCTCTGTAATTACCATTCCCCTGTGAATAATAATTTGGTTCCAGCTGAAAGAAATTATAATCCCTCTCCAGGTCTCCATGCTTACGGGAAAATAGGTGGTAAACATGGCCACCTATTTGATGTGGAAATCCTCCCCTGAGAATATTATCTAAAAAGGTCTGGCGGCAGTACTGATCAAATTCAGAATAATTACTTACCGTCAGGATTTTATCGAGATAATAATTATGCAGGGCAATATTTTCCCTTTCTTTAGAATCAATATAGCCAGGTTTTAAAACCCTTTCTTTTATCGAATTGAGGTTATTTTGATTCCCGGTATGTCCATAGAACGAATTTATAACCTCTTCTTCACCGGGTTTTAAGACACATACAGCTGCAGCCATAGCTGATGGATAACGGTTTTCCAAAAGCTGTCTTCCCTGATAATTTAACAGGGAACTATGATAAAAATTAACAGGCTTAATGAAGGATTTATCCTGGTCAAAAATCACTTCCGGATCAACCAGTGGTTTTAAAAGATTAATTCCATTCTCATTCGAGTGATAAGAAAGATAGAAGTGACCAGACTCCATCTTCCTTACCTCAGGAGTATCATCAGCCGTTGCCCTTAGCCTGAAAAAGGGCATCTTATGTTCAAGATTATAAACCCTGCACCAGGCTGACATGGTTTGACTTACTTCCTTTAAAGCCAGGTGAGATATCCCTTCAGGAATTATCTCAGGTAGGCCATCAAGTACCTCTAATTCAAAAGGATTTTCTGAAATATTCTTTATGTATACCCTCCTTACCAGGGCTCCAAAAGTCTCTCCAGGGAGGATAAAATATTTAACCTTGACCTCAAGACCCAGTTCTTTGTTTACCTCTTTTATTACCAGTGCGTGGGGCTCAATAATCATTTTAGTTTTAACTTTTTCTGAGGAACCAGTAAAGGGTTCATAGATATTATTTGAATTTATAAATTTTATAAAGGTTCTAAACCCCTTTAAAGGAGTAACCTGATATGCTTTATTGGATGGATTGAACTCCATTATGGCATGATCCTTATCTTTAATTCCAAAACCAGCAATTCCCTGTCCCCTGTTTACATAAAAAGCCCAGACCGGTACTCCCATTTCACCGGCAATACCAGGCAGAAAGCTGGCAAATGTTTTTTGTTGTTGATAATTACTGATCACAAAACTTCCATTATTGCTTATTTTCACGGGATCACTCCTCTCCTCTACATTTAGAACAATTTAATTAGATAATTTAATTAGAATAATTCAATTTAAAGATATAACTGTAAAATTTTTAATTAAACAAATATTTCTAATATCGAAATCGATTACATTATTGCATAAAATAAATCATCTCAATTTAGCACAGGATTTACGCTTTATCAATTTAACAGGTAGAATTACGGGCTTATAACCATCCAGGTCATTATTAATAATATTTAACAGAAGTTTCCCTGCAGCCCTGCCCAACTTTACTTTATCCTGTCTTATGGTAGTCAAAGCCGGTTTTACATATTTACTAATTTCAATATCATCAAAACCTATGATTGAGAAATCACCAGGAACGTTCATCTTTGCTTCTTTAATGGCTTTCATTGCACCTATGGCCATGGTATCACTCTGGCAGAAGATTGCCGTCGGTCTATCTATCATTTTCAGAAATTTATTCATAGCCCGGTAGCCACCTTCTTCAGAAAACAAACCATTTAATACCCAGTCCGGATTATATGATAAACTTAAATCTTTTAAAGCCATCTGATACCCGAGAAATCTATCATGAGCAATCTTGGTTGAACTGATACCCATAATCATACCTATTTTAGTGTGACCTAAACTGTAAAGATAATTAACAGCCATTTTTGCCCCATCAGTATTATTGAGAGTAACATAAGAAGCCCTTTTACCAATAATGTCCACATCGATAAATACTGTAGGGATTCCTGAATCCAGTAGTTGGGGAAGATTTGTATCTTCTCTGGATACTCCCATCAGGACTACACCATCAACATGTCTATCCCTGCACTTGTCAACATAACTACATTTATCATCCCAGTTTCTTTTGGTAAAATATAATATATCATATCCCTTTTGTCCAAATATTTTCTCTAAACCGTAAATAACCTCACGAAAAAAGGGATGCCGTAGACCAGTGTCAAAGTGATCTGTAAAAAAGATACCTATAGTATATGATCTACTGGTCGATAAACTCCTGGCAACTGAATTTGGCCTGTAATTATTCTCCTTCATTACTTCTAGGACTTTTTTCTTTGTTTTTTCATTCACTTGTGGGTAATTATTTATTACCCTGGAGACTGTTGCTGTTGATACTCCTGCTATTCTTGCTATATCTTTAATGGTAACCATATTCAGTCCCCCATTTACTTTATTTAATTGTAACCGTTTTCGGTACCCTCTATTATATAATTACGCGATAGTTTTTTAAATTCCTTCTTTATTTTAATTTTTTTAATAATTTTTTTTATAAAAATATATTCATATAAAAATAGAATGATTACTTTTTCAACATTTTATAGTGGAGGGGAATCATGGGGATTAATGATCCCCCTCACTTTAAAAAATAGGGAGGGAACAATTTAAAGAATTACTCTACTAATCTTGAGTATAATAAACATTTTTGACATAGATTTTACGGCCATCAAAGTTAGCATCTCCCATTAGATATAGTAACGAGGTTACATCAGTTAAATCTGCACCTTTCATTAACTCACTAACAGGTATTGAATAGGATTTCCAGTTTCTTGTTAACTGATATGATCTACCAGGACCAAAGGTTACGTAGTTATTAGTCTGGGGACGTTCACTACTCCCATATACTCCTGTCTGGAAACCAATGTTAAAGGATGAACTGGTGTCACCTTTGATATCAAAATGGAGATGACCATTGGCAAAATTACTTAGATTTACGCCTTCTCTTATCTCCAGGCCACATCCCCACCAGTTTCCAGTTCCTGTAGTTATCTCAACTATTCCATCATCAGTTAAACCCATTCCACAGGTTCCTTCCCATGGATTTACAATTGCCGGAATAGCAAGATAGCTATTTGTTTCAGTATTTTTCTTTGTATCTAATACAACATAAGTGTCTTCTGTTACTGCAGCTCCTGCAGTATGGTTCTGAGCCAGTGGCGGTGTTAGCACATCTTCCATTAAGGCACTTTCATCACCATTATAGGTTTTCTTTACAGGATTACCATCCCTGGTCAGACCATCAAAGATACCTTTATCTACCAGGTCCCACAACACATATTTTGCTTTACCATCAACAGTAAATAATCCAAAGTGTTTCTCAGAGTGTCCCGGGTTGTTTGAACCCTTCCATGGCTCATCAAATCCCTCAAAAAAGAAGACACTAATATTACAGGCATCGCTCCATTCTCTTATCTGATCATAATATTGTTTCTGTTTATATTCATCAGCTGCCCTGGAACCACCTGAACCATACAAGTCAGTGGACACACTTGCCCAGCCAGTCTCACCAATGTGTATTGGTTTCTCAGGATCAATACTGCGAACATACTCTTTTACCAATTGGTATTGATTTTTAGCCCGTTCAAAAGCTCTTTTCATTGCATTATCAATCTTCTCTTTATCTGAAAGGTCTTTATTTTCTTCTGGAGTCTTCCAGAACTTTGAAACATAATGTGTATCATGGAAAGGATAGGTATGAAGGGAAACAAAGTCAACAGCTTTAACTAAATCTTTTAAAGTTTTACTGCGATAACTACCCTCTCCTCCCCAGGCTGCAAAGTTATCGGAACTTGTTATTAAGGTCTCCCCGGGAATATCTCCATTTTCTCTAGCTTCTCTTAAGTAATTTACCCATTTCAAGATAACTTCTGCTGGAACATAATGGGCTTGCCACCTTACCATAGCTTCATTTCCTACCGCAATTGCCTTGACAATCTGGGGATATTTAGCTGCAAGTTCAATAGCTTTATCTATTTCGCCTTTATTTTTATCTTCATCTTCTACATTATGATTAACACTGTCTGTATAAGCACCTTCACATGATATCCAGGCACCTAACATAACATACATTTCAAAATCAGGGTCTTCTTCCTTTAGTTCACTGATAGCCTTCAGGATTTTTTCACTCTGGGAGAACTCATTAGTATTATAGGTCCTTAATAATTTGACACCCATTGCCTCCAGAATTTTCATATCGTCTTTTATCTGCTCAACAGTGGGAACTGTACTCTCTCTTCTAACATTCTTTCGGTAACCACTATATGAAATAGCATGGTAATCTGGATTTCCAAATAATAGTTCCCCGTTATCCAGCAGGCAATTACCATATTCTGTGTAATTGACTCCCCTTATTTTTTCAATTTTTACATTATCTAAGTACACACGGGTAGCCTTACTCTGATCACTGAGAGCGCCCAACTCGAACGATAGGTTAACAACTTCACTGACATTCCCTGGAAACTCAACTTCCAAACTATAGCTTTCCATAGTAGGATTGAGTCCTATAGTTTCTTCTCCATAAACCGTATGTTTAGTGGGATGCAACATTTTTACATTTATATCCCTGGCATCTTCTGCCCTGGCATCAAAACTCACCTTATAAATAGAGCCAGGTTCCAATTTTAAACACTGGGCAAATTGTACATTTGACGCTTTACTACCGGGATTAGCTATATCCATAATAAACTCTCCATTCTCTACACCAAAAGAATTTACTTCTCCACCTTCTTCAATCAGAACATACCAGTTATCACGGTGAGCCTCTACATCATTAACAATTTCACTATCAAAAGCACCATTAACAACACGATTTATAGTAAGATCAGCATTTTTCTTTTCTTTAGAAGATTCTTCTTTCTCCTTCATTTCTCTCCACTTGAGTTCATATTCAGAATCCCATCTCTCTTCTCCATCTATAGAAGCAGGGTCTTTATCTTCATAAACTCTAATATAATCGACTTCCATTGTCTGTGGGAATTCTGTAGTTCCATCTGGGTAACCTGGCAAGTTACCTCCAACAGCTACATTCAGGATAAAAAACAATGGTTTATCATAAACCCACTCCTGTCCGCCTACTTCATCTTTATTGACGACATGATATAGTACATCATCAACATAAAATTCTAGCTCATCTTCATCCCATTCCAGAGCAAATATATGAAAATCATCAGAGAACTTCTTGCCATCTGGCAGTATATAACCTGCACTAATTCCAGTATAAGTACTTATTGGCCCATGGATTGTACCATGAACTATATTCGGAGTATTACCAATAACCTCTGCAATATCTATCTCTCCACAGGCTGGCCAGGGATTTTCATCAATATCAGTCCCTAACATCCAGATAGCTGGCCAAATACCTTTCCCTTCTGGCATCTTAGCCCTTACTTCAACCCTACCGTATTTCATACTAAATTTACCTTTGGTTATCATTCTAGTTGAAGTATAGTTGTAGCTACCATGAGAATCACTTATTTCTTCTTCTTTAGCGGTTATCACCAATTTTCCATCTTTAATATGGGCATTATCACCATCAGTATAATACTGTAGCTCATTATTTCCCCAGCCAGGAATACCCTGCTTATGGCCATTCCCTACTTCAAAAGTCCAGACATCTTCTCTTATCTCATCAAATTCGTCACTCCAGACTAATTCCCAATCTTCTACTAAATCCTCATCAGCTTCGGTCTTTGTTCCTTCTGTCGATATTGCGTTCTCTTCGACTTTTACTAATTTAATATTATCAAGTTCATAGATACCTGTATCTATAAACCAGAACTCAAAGCGGGCCATTTCATTTGTTTCTGCCATCATTGTAAACTCAAATTCATAGCTCTCCCAGTTTCCTGTTAACTTAATATTTTGTTGTGCATACGCCTCCCAGGCCCGGTCAGCTATAGCACCAACCTTAATGGCAATAGTTTTGCCATCCGCAGCCTTAGCATCAAAGCTAACTTTATATTTAGCTCCTTTTTCAATCTTAACTGGTGCCTGAATCAATTGTACTGAATATGGTTGAGAGCCTGCATTAGTAACCTGGTATATCACCCTGCCATTCTTAACAGTAGCTCTACCTCCACCTCCAGTATTCAAGTATGCTACCCAGTTGCCTTCTGTATCTACATATCCGTCTCCAGCTATTTTCTTGTTAGATAAGGGTTCATTAAAAAATCCACTACCAATTAAATTTTCATCTTCTCCTAAAATAACATCTAAAGTGGTGTCACCTGTTAAGTAAACATCAAATATTTTATTACCGACTTCAACCTTATAAACACCATTTGACAATTCAAACTTAGCTGTTTTACCTGTTTTACTGGCAACTTCTCCACTGTCATCTAACACTTTAATCTCTGTCTGGGAATTACCATCCTGGACATTAACCAGTAAACTGGATGTTCCTTCAGATACCCCACTTTTACACCCTGCCAGAACTAATAACATAATTAATCCTAATGTTGCTACAAGCCAAACCTTATTCTGTCTTATTTTCAATACTATTCCTCCTTTATTTCTAATAGATAAAAATCTATATAAAGAATGTAAATTCAATATGTAAATGTATTGCCAGACTTTTATTTAAATTTACCCCTTCAACAGGGCACTGTCCATTAATCTAATCAACAATAATATGAGTCCTCTATAATTTATAATTAATTTCCTTTACCAAATAAAAATAAGTGTCTTGTGGTTCGTGTTTCTTTATAAATTCCTTTAAATATTTAAATATTCACCAACATCACCGGGTGTTTAAGCCCGGTGATGTTGGTGGAACTAAAATTTACTTTAATACTTATTCAAACCTTACATTATCAATATAAACATCTCCACCTGCCCAGGCATCAAGTGCTGTTCCATCTGTTGGATTCCATAACCCAAAGCCTACTGCTACTTGAGTTAAGTCTATACCTAAATCTGATAAAGGAATTGTATAGGTCATCCATCCATTTCCAGCATCAGTTCCGGTATAGTTAGCGAGTTGCACCTGCACTCCTGTTCCTTTTGGCCCTTCTAACTTTACACCAATATCTTTTATAGTAGTGGGCAATTTAATATCAAATACTAAATTACCTCCATCATATGAACTTAAATCTACTGGAGTAGAAATTTCTACATAAATTCCTCCCCAGTTATCTCCTGGATATGTTACCTTGATTGAACTATCACCTTCTGTTATTTCTGTAGTTGATACTTCATAACTAGCTTGCAGAGCTGTTATTGGAGCTTCATTAAATACTGTAAAGCTGCTATTAAATAAAGACGGAGCATCTGTAGTTAAAGATATATCTACAGTTTTATCAGCTCCAGCTATTGTTACATCTTGAGAAACAGTATTATAACCATTCGCACTTACATTAATTGTGTAATCCCCATCTACTAAATCAAACTGAGCTACTCCATTTGCATCTGTTACAATTTCAGTTCCATCAACTGTTACTGCTGCTCCTTCAATTACTGCTCCACTGACAGCATTTTTAACATTTACTGTCAAAGTAGAAGTGACTTCAAGACTTGTTAATGATACATCTACAGACTTATCTGCTCCATCAATAGTTACTGAACCTGAACCATTAGCATAGCCATCAGCACTTACATTTACTGTATAAGTTCCATCTGGCAAATCAAATGTAGCCACACCACTTGCATCTGTTGTTTTACTTGTCCCGTTAACTGTTACTGTGGCACCTTCAATTGCAACTTGACTATCATCTGTTACAGTTACTGTTAATGTATAAGTTTCAGGTTGTGGCTTTGGAATTACAACCTCTGCATTACTGATTGTATAATCTGTTACATAAACTTTGGAAGTTCCAGCTGTTCCACCAAAAGCAATTATTGCTATTTGAGTCACATTTGCCGGGACTACTTCTGAAAACTGATCAGTAGTAACCTGTACAGTCTGCCAGTCAGTACTTGTATTGTCAAAACTATCTATGGCTATTTCTTTTTCGTTTTCTTCACCCACTACTTTTACTCTCAATTCATCATAATCGCCTGTAGTCGCTACAGAAAAGCTGATAACACTGTCAGCTGTTAAATCTACCGGGAACTCTGCAATTTGATCTACATTATAGATATCTCCCATAAAAGCTAATACAGTACCCCAGCCATCTCCTGTAGTTAATTCCCAGCAAGGTGTATTATTATAACTAGAATCTTGAGTTATAGTTGTTCCTGACCCCCAGGCATCTGCAGCAATATTCCCTATATTATTATCATAATCCCAGTCAACATATATATCAGTTTCCTCACCACTATTAGAAGTAATCAGGACAAAATCTGTTGATCCACCAGTACCAGCAGTTAATGTTACATCAAGAGTGGAGTCTTTCCCATCAATTGTAACTGAACCTGATTTACTTTCATATCCCTCAGCTGTTACAGTTATATCATAGGTTCCATCTGTTAATTCAAACTGAGCTACACCATTTGCATCTGTAGTTTTACTTGCCTCATCAACTGTTACTGTTGCTCCTTCAATTGCAGCTTGAGTGGCTTCATCTGTAACAGTTACTGTTAAAGTATGTTTAACAGCACTATTGACATCATTTGCATCTTTACTACAACCAGCCAGGACCAGTAACCCTACCAACAAAATCGCCAGAATTGACAACTTCTTCATTTTTTTACCCCCTGTCATATAATGGTGTTACCGTATAAATCTATTAAAATATAGAATTAAGTTAAATCCTAATAATAGGACATAATCCAGAAAACTGCCATCGGGTGTTCAGGTATCTTTACCTGAACACCGTGGCAATATAACTTCTAGAATGTTATATTGTAAGAGGCTTTAACTGAGTGAGTTGTATAACCTTCATAGTCTGGATTTCTAGGTTGCCAGCTTTCCGCACCATCATACCATATATGATGGGCCTCTCTTTTGCTCATTGCAGTAACAAAATCATCATCAGGGTCATTAATATCATTCAGTTGATAAGCATCAAACTGATAACCAATAGTAAAAGTAGTGTTTTGACTAACCTTATAACTTAATCCAGCCTTAAATAGGTTTTGCATAGCACTACCTGTTAATAGATCACTATCTTCTCTGGCTATACCAAAGTCATAGCTGGCAGTCAAATCAACCCTGTTATTTAACTTATAGCTACCATTAACACCAGCTCTAACCCGGATTTCGTTAGCAAAGTTTTTATTATCTTCAACCTCTTCATCACTACCCGTATAATAATTAACTTCACCAGTTAAACCAACTTTTGTTATACCGTCATCTAATACTGTATAACTACCATTTACATTAAACTCATTAAATAAAATACCATTATTTTCAGTAGCAGCCTTATTATTTCTCCATCTATAAGAGGTATCTGCTTTCCACAAAGCACCAGAAACATTTGTCTCAACTCTGGCAATGGTTACACTATTATCAGCAGCATCGTTTAATGCACTACGGGTCTCTTCATACTGGGTAAACATCCCGGTAATCTGTGGAGCTAAATTAACTGGTAACATATAACTACCATCTAACTTAAACCCTTTTTCATAACCACAACCATCTACATAATCAAACCTCTGGTCAGGACCAAATGACTCATCTCCAAACCATGACTGTCGTGCATGAGAGTTACCCTGTACTGCAATATAATCTTCACCTACATCTTTATAAGTCCCTGTCAGCTGTAATCCAGCAATTGGAGTTATAGTAGCTCCCACTTCAATTACATTAGTATCTTCTTTAGCCCCAGGTGCTGATAAATCAAACTCTTGAGGTTCTGGTATCCAACCGTAGGGAACTGTATTATAAATAGTATCTACATCATCACCATAAATAGCTGTAATAAATTCTCCGTTAATTTTGACCATATTATTAGGATAGAGTTCACCGGTTAAAGCAATATGGGTATTATCAAGGTCTTTACCAAAATAACTTCCCGCTTCATCAGCACGTTCATCATGTGTTCTAACCAGAAGTGCTCCAACCTTGCCCAGGGAAATATTTTTTTTCAGGTCTACACCATATACCATCTGTTGGACTTCTAAATTTGGGTTCCAAAAATCAACTTGTTCGCGATCATTACTATTAATTTCAGTTTTATACAGAAAGCTCTGAGTAGAAATTCCAGCAATATCTTTCTTAATCAATATACCTTCACCATAAGGAGACATATCACCCCAGTTATCACGAAACTGGGCAGCAAGGACCTTATTATTAAAATTGTAATTAAAATTATTAGTAATAATTATTTCTCCAAATTCTGGTGTAGCAGTTATTGTAAGATCCCCTAATCTTAAAACTGCATTATCCTTCGGAGTAGTCTGGTCCTGACTATATGTCTCGTCTGTTCCGTTATAGTCCATATTCATCTCTTCATGTAATCCAACAAAATTAGCATCAATATTGACTATGTTATCAACCTTAACATTCATATTCAGATTTAAACCCATTTCTAACCTTTCCCGGTTATCATCCTTATTATCACTGGTGGATTGTTTATAATCACCAATTCCAAATACTGCTCCTGGGATACCATTCATCGAATAATTGGCTTTGCCATCTACTTCATAAAACTCCCAGAAATTAAAGTTAGCATTCCCACTGAACTCTACATTAGTTACTGCAAAGGCAGGTAATGCTAATAACAGAACCAGCACCAAACTAAGTAGTACAGGAAACTTTTTCATTTACATTTTCCTCCCTTGAGTCTGAATTTTTTTAATCATAATCTTATATAAAATCCTTATAATCTTATGAAAATAATTTTTATATAAAATAAATTTTAACTAACTAGATCTATAATGAAACAAATTACCAATAAAACTTAAGGTTTAATATTTTCATAAACCCTTATATAATCCACTTCCATAGTCTGGGGGAAAATAGTAGTTTCATCAGGATACCCAGGCCAGTTTCCACCAACTGCAATATTGAGGATCAGGAAAAATGGATGGTCAAATACCCATGAACTGTCCGGAATCTCATTCTTATTAAATACATGGTATAATTGTCCATCTACATACCATTCTATTTTATCTTTGTCCCATTCGATGGCAAAGACATGGAAGGCATCAGAAAACTTGCCTGAAGAAAGGCTATAACTACTACCTTTAGAAGTACCGGGCATATGTACTGTACCATAAACAATAGATGGTTGATGGCCTAAAAGTTCCATAATATCAATTTCCCCACAGGCAGGCCATCCAACCTCACCAATATCATTACCAAGCATCCAGATAGCAGGCCAGATACCCTGCCCTTCAGGGAGTTTAGCCCGGACCTCAATTTTTCCATATTCAACTTCATATTTACCTTCAGTAGTCATCCTGGATGAGGTGTAATTATAGGTACCATACTCATCCCTTCGATTCTCTTTCCTGGCTGTAATAACTAGCTTGCCATCAATTATTTCAGCATTGTCACCAGCAGTATAGTATTCCAGCTCATTATTACCCCACCCGGGTATACCCTCTGCATGTCCATTACCTATTTCAAAATTCCAGGTACTGAGGTCAATTTCGTCCTGGTCAAATTCTTCTGACCAGACAAGTGTCCAGCCGTTCGTATCTTCGTTTATATCTTTGTTCATATCCTCAGGTACAGTACCAAACAAGTCACTACATCCAGACAATACTACAACCAGCAATAAAACTAAACAAAACAGAAACACTTTTCTGTAATAACCCATAATATCTTCCTCAATTCTAATGTAAGGGATTATATGTATTAAATCGTAACCGGTTACGTTTTTAAATAAAAATTAAATTCGCACTTTTATATTTATTTGGTTATTATTATATATATGTAAATCCTATATGTATAAATCGATTTTAGATAATAAAGATTGCTTTCGTATCTAACTAATCCATACAAGAACGGTTTAAGGTTGTGCCACAGGCACTCCGTATCTAACTAATCCATACAAGAACGGTTTAAGGTTGTGTTCGATTATAGCTTGGCAAGGTTTTGTGTCTGACCCAGGACCGGTTGTTTCTTTACTCCAATGGTATACAAAGCTTAATAATTATTATACAAATATACCACCATTTTCTCGATTCAGGATAAAATATCGGATAATAAATCGTAATCGGTTTCGTATTTCTATATAATAAGTATTCTGTAAATATGTAAATATTCCTTTTTTTTTTAATCAAAAATTTTTAAAAAAATTAAAATAAAATAATAGTACAGTATATTAAACCATGTCTAAATTAGGTCGACCACAGGAATCTCTCTTAACCAGTTCAACTGGAAGAATAACAGGAGCTTGACTTTCATTCTCATTTTCTACAATATTTATCAACAGTTCACCGGCTGCCCTTCCCAGACCTATTTTATCCTGTTTTATCGTAGTTAAAGCAGGGTTTACATAGCGGCTCACTTCAATATCATCAAAACCAATTAAGGAAAAATCTTCAGGGACACTCATACCGGCTTCATGTATGGCCTGCATAGCCCCAATTGCCATGGAATCACTCTGACAGAAAATAGCTGTTGGCCTCTCATCCATCTCCAGATATTTAGACATGGCCTGATAACCACCTTCTTCAGTGTATCTACCATCGAGTATCCACTGTGAGTTATAGACAAGACCTAAATTTTTAATGGCTGTCTGATAGCCAAGCAACCTATCATTGGTAACCTTGGTCGAACTTATTCCCATAATCATCCCGATTCTGGTATGGCCTAGACTGTGTAGATAATTAACAGCCATTTCTGCCCCTCTATAATTATCTGAAATAACATATGAGGCTTTTTTACCAACTATATCAAGATCAACAAAAACAGTTGGTATATCGGAATCGAGAAGTTTGGGGATATTGGAATCGGTCTTTGGAACCCCCATCAATACCACCCCATCTACCTGCCTGTCATGGCACTTCTCTACATAGCTGAAATTTTCTCCCCATTTTCTATTAGTAAAATATAATATATCATATCCTTTTTCATCAAATATTTTCTCCAGACCATAAATAACCTCCCGGAAAAAGGGATGGTGTATTCCGGTATTAAAATGGTCAGTAAAAAATATACCTATAATATTAGACTTGCTGGTAGACAGGCTTCTGGCAACAGAATTAGGCCTGTAATTATTTTCTTTCATGATTTTCAGGATTTTTTTCTTGGTTTTTTCACTGACATCAGGGTAATTATTTATTACCCTGGAGACCGTAGCTGTTGACACTCCTGCTATCTTTGCTATATCCTTAATGGTAGCCATGTTTTATCACCTCATATTTAAACAAATAATCGTAATCGATTTCATTATGTTATTTAAATTCTTGATATAATATTAAATTCCTTCCTCGAATTTTATTTCGTTGATTTTTTGTTACTGTTTTTCAAATTTAATGGATAACGGCTACATCGCATTTTCTTTGCATCTTTTTCTTCATTCTTTTTCTTGATAACTTTTTTTGTTTTCTTCTTATATAATTGTTTTCTTTCTAATTTTACATCATAAGTAATTATATAAGTATCTTAAGTAATGATATAAGTTGCAATAGCATGGGCTGGCAATGTAAGGTCAGCTACCTTATTATCAAGAGATACTGCAAAATCTGTGGGATTATCTGTCTCATTCATAACAATTAGTATAATACTACCATCACTATTAAGGAAAGATGTTGCCTTTAAATTATCATTAGTACAGGATACACCAATCCGGACAGCACCAGGCCTGATATATTTACTGAAATGGCCAATATAATAATATGAACTATTATAATATATCTCTTCTGTATTTGTATCCACAATTACCGGGGCATCACAGTAATTGCCCACATGGTTTGGACCACCTTCCTCATTCAATACCATGTTCCAGTCCAGATACCCTTCAGTCCAGTTATTTAAATCACCGATGATATTACGCCCATATCTCTCACCCGTAAACCATTCGCCAATTTGACAGCCACCCTCCTGACAACCTTCAGTAAAAAGCAAATGCTTGTCAGGATACATTTCATGTACCTGGCCCACATTATCAAAGTCTTCACTCACATACCAGTGAAAGGCGGTCCCCCATACATATTTAGCAGCTTCAAGGTCATCCAGAATGGGTTTTACTCTGTCAACAATAATATCTCTATTATGATCCCAGATAAGGATATTAATGTCACCAAGGCCTTCTTCATGCATAACCGGGCCGAGGTGGTTTTTAACAAAATCACGCTCTTCTTCAGCAGTATATGTACAGGAATCCCAGGTCTGAACTGCTGCAGGTTCATTCTGAACAGTAATTCCCCAGATATTTAATCCTTCTTCCTGAAAGGCTTTAATATATTTAGTATAATATTTAGCCCAGACATCTCTATATTCAGGCAGCAATTTACCGCCATAATTCATATTTTCATTGCTCTTCATCCAGGCGGGTGGGCTCCAGGGTGAGGCCAGTAATTTTATTTCACCACCCCTGGCCTTTATAGCATCCCTGATCAAAGGTATCACCCATTGCCGTTCCCGGGAAATATCAAATGTCTTTAACTCTCTATCTCCATCTTCTACATAAGTATAGTTCTCCAGGGCAAAATCGCAGCTATTGATATGAACACGCCCCATATTATACCCGAGACCTTTATCCCTATCAAAATAGCTTTCGATAATTTTAAGTCTCTTATCAGAACTTATTTTAGACAGTGTATATGCAGCGGCCTCAGTAAATGCCCCACCAAAACCGATTATTTTCTGATATCTTGTATCAGGATATAATTCCAGGTCTATATCCTGTCTCCCTATTCCCGATTTAAATACTTTTTCACCTTTTAAACTTAATCTATCTCCGGTGTCTCTGGCGGTTAAAATTACACTAATAGAATTCATGAAAACTCTCCTTTCTGTTTTACTCAAGGTCCATTTTAAGGCCAGTACCATATTCGAATAAGGGGTCATAATCATCATCCCCATAATTTATGGGTAACTGAGAAACATCTTCTGGCCAGGAAACAGGTAATCTACCAGTAAAATTATAATCACCGAATAACACATCAGCTATACCCTGACCTTCTGTGCCAGGTAACCAGGCCATTACAAAAGCATCCCAGTCATCGATATAATCACTTATAATCAAAGGTCTACCGGAAATCATAACTACTACAACCGGTTTTCCGGCCCCGGTGACCTTTTCTAGCAGGCTGATATCTTCCTGTTTCAATTCCAGCCTTCCATTATCCCCCCGGCCTTCAGCATAAGGGTCTTCTCCTACTACTATTACCGCTACATCAGCTTGATTTAAATCATTTACAACCTGACCCCGGCCAGCAATAGCTGCTTCAATACCTTCCAGAACTGTGGTCCCTTCAGTAATATCACCGGAACGTCCCTGCCAGGTTATAGTCCAGCCCCCACACTGACTCCCAATGTCTTCGGCATTGGAACCACCTACATAAATTTTACTATCCTTATCCAGGGGTAGAACATTTTCATTTTTCAATAGAACCAGGGATTTTCGAACTGCTTCCCGGGCTACCTCACGGTGTTCTTCTGAGCCAATCAGGGAGATATGGCTACGATCAGTAAAGGGTTTTTCAAATAAACCTGCTTTGAATTTGACGGTTAAGATTCTCCGTACCGCATCATTAATCCTCTCTTCACTTACATCTCCATTTTCTACAGCCTGCTTAAGGTTATAAATAAATTTCTTCCAGCTATCAGGCACCATAAACATATCAATTCCGGCATTAACTGACTTAACTACTTTTTCATAATAACTGTAGCCTGATATCTCATTGATTCCGTTCCAGTCCGAAACAACAAATCCGTCAAAACCCAGCTCACCTTTTAAGACATCAGTAATCAGGTATTTATGGGCATGCATTTTTACTCCCTGATAGCTGTTAAATGATACCATAATGGTACCGACACCTTCTTCAATAGCTTCAATATAACCTGGAAGGTGGATTTCACGTAAGGTTTTTTCATCAACAGTAACGTCGCCACGGTCAATTAAATATCCTCCATCACCACTTCCCCATTCAGTTCCACCATCACCAACATAATGCTTGGCACAGGCCACCACATATTCTCCATCCATCTCTGCCTCTGGACCCTGTAACCCCCTGACATAGGCCCCGGCCAGTAATTTTTGTAATTCTGGATGCTCTCCGAAACTTTCGTAGGTTCTGCCCCATCTCTCATCCCGGGCCACTGCCACACAGGGACCAAAATTCCAGTCAGGTCCAGTGGCTGAAACCTCTTTGGCAGTAATTCTACCTACCTTTTCCACCAGTTCAGGATCCCGGGTGGCCCCAAGGCCAATGTTATGGGGAAAGATGGTCGCCCCCCTGAGGTTATTATGTCCATGGACTGCGTCTACACCATAGATTATTGGTATCTTTAGCCTGGTCTTCATGGCCCACTTCTGAAATCTGTCATACATGTTAGCCCAGGCTTCAGGTGTATTAGAAAATGGTGTCGAACCCCCACCACTCAAAATAGAACCAATTTTGTACTGATAAACTTCATCCGGTGTTATATATCTTCGTTCGGCCTGGGTCATCTGTCCTATTTTTTCTTCCAGGGTCATCACAGATAGAAGTTTGTCAACCTTTTCCTCAATAGATAAAAAGGGGTTCATATAATCTGGTATTATCTTAAACTCTTCATTTTCGACTAATTCAGTAGACGCAAAAACAGTTCCCCCTATAAAACAAATCAACAGCACCATGTACAGAAGACTAAAGCCGGCTAGTCTCTTCATATGCCCCATCCCCTTTATTACTTTATGACCTTCACTTATTCACCTCATTAAAATTTAAATCTAAATTTAAAATTTTAAAACAAATAGAAGCACTGAAAACATATATAACACAATGACAGACATCACTAAAAACAAATAACCCTGAAAACAATAGTATCTGAACATAATAAGTTTCTAAAAAATCTTATGCCAGTCTTACCGTAATATCTATTACTTCATCCCTTTCTTCAATATCTTCCCTTTTAATAGTTACCTGTTTATCTTCATAATAATCTATTATTTCATCATTAACCATTACTTTATCTATCTTATAGGAATCATAGTCTAACAGTTGAGGATTAACATAAGTTATTGTTAATCTCTTCCCGGCAAATTTAATACCAATGGTAGCCTTTCCTTCTTCATCAAATTGCTCCTTTAATAGCTTTGGTTCCAGCCTCAAATCCCCGTAATACCCTTTAACACCAAAGACTTCCGTAGCAAAGGTAAGTAATAACCAGCTGGCAGAACCCGTTAAATAACTATACATACCCCTGCCCCGTTGGCTGATGTATTCCGGTATACCGGGATAAATACGGCTTCTGTCAAAATCAAGGCAATGATTATAAATACTATGCCACACCTTGAATCCTTCTTTAACAAAATTTCTCCGGTAAAGAGCGTTTGCATACATTACAGACATATGGCTAAACATGGCTCCATTTTCTTTATGGCCATAGGCAAAACCAAAACAACGTCCAAGCTGAATATCTTTGTCCTTAAAATCTGTATTTAACCGGTAACCTCCTACACCATCATCATAGAGGTAATAATCAGCAGCAGAAATTATATTTTTTACCTGTTCTCCGGTTGCTATACCAAACATAGTGGTAAATACCTGTCCGGTCAAGGTCATCCTGGTTTCCTTTTCAAACCTGCCTTCAACCCGCTGACCTTTATTATCATAATATCCATTAAACCACTTATGCCCCTTATTATCCCCAATATATTCATTTTCCCTTAAATGTTCCTGTAACCAGTTTGCTTTTCGTTTGATATCTTTGATGAGTTGATCAATTTTTATTGTAACCTGGTTACCGGATATATTATATTTACAACTGGCGAAATATTTATTTAACACTTCATTTTTGGCAGTGACATCATTATAATCTACCGGATTATAAAGTGTATCCAGTAAAACCTTGATTTCCTCCAGCAACTTCACTTCAGTCACATTTTCTTTATCTCTTAATGTTTCTAACAGGTTTACAATCTCAAACAAATTACCGGCATAAAAGGCTGTAAAAGCGACACTTTCTCCCTTTTCTGAAGCCATGTCCAGGCCGTCATTCCAGTCAGCATCCTCCAGTCTTATGTTATTATGCTCCCCAACATTAAAAAACACTGTTAGATTTTGCAGGAGAATATGTTCAAGAATGGAACCGTGGTAGACCTGGCCCTCTTCTGTTTTTAATTTATTACCCATTCCCTGATGCCACCTGTTATCAATCTCTCTGGCAAAGGATACAATTCTATCTTTAAAATATGACTGTTTTTCCATCAAGAATTTTATATCACCGGACATATTAATATATAGACTTGTCGTCTGCAGGGGCCAGGCACCATGGTCTATCCATAACCTGGTAATATTATTCCTGTCGGCAATAAATTCACCTGGTTTATTACCAATTATTGTCGCATTACTGCCATCTATTCTAACACCAGCAAAATTATTGTATAATAGATACCTGACATTCTTATCATCCATTAATAATAAAGCAAGACAATCCTGCCAGAGGTCTCTCCAGCCTCTGCCTCCCCGGCCGTAATCATGATATGGCAAAAATGAACATCCATATATCCTGCGTAATACCGGCTGCAGGGTAACCCACTTCATCCAGTTATCAAAGGTTTCATCCCCTGTATAAAAAGTGAGCTGCTCAATTGTAGATTGCCAGTATTTTTTATTTTCATTTAGTTCCCTGTCAAAATCTTTTTCAGAACAGTATTTATCAATATATTTTTTCATGTCTTTCCCATTATGATCTATCACCATTACAATAATATAGGAAATAGACTCCCCGGCTTTTAATTCTTTATCACCAAACTTAATGGCCCCTATACTCTCATAACCCTCATATTTAAAACCGGGTTTTACAAAATCAACATTACCTTCCACAATAGAACGGGGCCAGTCCAGGGTTCCTCCCTCTCCAATAAAGTCCTCCAGAACCGGACAAAAACCTACCGGATCTGAAGAGTCTGAACATCGCCCAAATACACCATAAGAAGTATTATTTGGCTGATGCCCTCTTTCATCAAAGGACAAAGTAGGGGTTACTATAACCCCGTTAGAATTAGTAGTAATACGATGTAATAAAGAGGTAACATGTCTATGATCCCTCAGATTATCAGCAGAACGTCCGTATACTGGAATGGCTGCCGTCGGGGTAAATTTTATAGTCTCCTGTCCCGTATTAACGATAGTAACTTTCATTAACTCAACCTGGTCCTCATTTACCGGGACAAAATTGGTTATTTCTGCTTTAATGTTAAGTTTTCTATTTTTTCTTATCACCTTATGCCATAAAAACCCTGCTTCCACATCAGCAGTTTCTATTTTTTTATCTCCGGTATATTTCATAGAAATTTGTCTGGCAGAATTACCCGTTACTGACCACGGCCCATAACCATCAATTTTTAACCAGAAATTACGGTTTGATCTGTTATTATGTAGGTCCTCAACAGATACAGGCTGCATCAAAAAACTATTCTGGTCAGTTTTAATGTCCCCGTTTAGTGTCGGGGTTATTGAGGACATGATTCCACTCTCGTTAGTCAGTGGAAAATATAAATAACTATTATCATCAGCCCCCTTCAAACTAAAGGTACCCTTGTTATTGTTGAATTCCCAACCCATATTTAACATTCCTTTCTTTATTTAATTATTTAATAAAATTAATTCACAGATTTAATTAAAGTAAAATACAAATATTATTAAATGAAAACCGAATAAAATATTACTTACATTTATCGTAACCGCTTACGATATATTCTTGAGATACCTTATTATAGAATACTATACTATTTCTTATAAATTGTTAGATAGTTGGTCTTTAGATTATGGGACAATTACTCTTTCGTTAGTAATTTTTTTAATAAAATACCTGTATATTGGATATTTTTCATATTACTTTACCGTAACCGATTACATTTCCTATAATAAATATTATACAATCGGTGCTAAAATTCCTCTTTTTATTTATAAGAAAATTCCATATAAATTTTTTTCAAGAATAAGTCCATTAAAAATACTCCCCCATTCGAGTAGACAGACTTATTAGACATAAATCTGCCTACCTTTAAGGGGAGCATAATAGTACTGTTCACAACTTTTTAATTCTGTTATTAGTCAACTTAGAGTTTCTTATAAATAACTATCATGAATTGTTACGGCTGATGATAGTAAAGATATTCTTCACTTAATTCCTGATCATTAAAATTAAACTGGTATTCCCATGGATTACCATCATTATCATGCATATCTGCCTTGGTATATTCCCAGCGGTCCAGACTGGAGTTATAGCTCATGTGATAACCCGGCTTTTCATGTAGTGATGTGCTGGGATCTGGCCCGATATATACAATAACCCAACCGTAGTCCTGGGTGGAAGGATCCCCTCCATCATCAACCCAGAACAGGGCTTCTGTTGGGCTGACATATTCAGCACCATGATCATCACTGCTTTCGGCCTGTGGTGTTGCTGAAAGTTCATTGGAGTAACCACTCTCACCATTATCATTATAGGCAGTCACGGCAAAATAGTAGGTTGTGTTATTGTTCAAGCCGGTTACAGTATAACTGGTTGAATTACCGACATCAATTGTCACGGAGTAACTCCCACTGCTCGTTCCATAATGAAGGTTATAACCAGTAACACCACTGACACTATCCCAGCTTAAGCTGACTTCACCATCTCCAGCAGTTGCACTGTTTAAATTTGGTTCTACCGGAGGATTATTTAATTCAGGTTGTGGTGTTGCTGAAAGTTCATTAGAATAACCACTTTCGCCTGCTGAATTAGTAGCAGTAATTACGAAATAGTAAGTCGTATCGTTGGTCAATCCAGTTACGGTATAACTGGTTATATCACTAACAGTCTGAACATTATTATACTCTCCGCTAGCTGTTCCATAGTAAACTTTATAACCAGTTGCTCCACTAACACTATTCCAATCTAAAGTTACCTGGGCGTCACCTGCAATGGCACTATTTAAAACAGGTGATGACGGGGGATTAATTACTGGAGAATCGGTAGAAACACCATAGGAATGGGGAGCAACATAGAGGTTGCCGCCATCACTAAAATTAACTGTCTTACCATTGTCTGTGGGGTTATAGGCAACATAGGTCCGAGTTCCATCTGTCTGCTGGAAGACAGCGTAAAGAGCATGGTTTGTAGCCACAACACTATGGTCTACCCTGCCTAATCTCTGTAAATTTTTAATCCAGTGATAGGTATTAGCAACGGTATTACCCTCTTCAGTCGCTGCCGTCGGCCCACTGGTAGAATTAAGTAACTGGTTTTCATAGGTAAAGAAGTCCTGCAGGGCCTGGTCAGGATCAAAAAGAGCTTCATATGCATAGAAAATAGCATCCCACTGGGCAAAGTCACTGCTACCCCGCTGATCCACCAGGAAATCAAAATATAACTGGCAATAATTGGGGTCATGTCCCAGATAGAGTGACCCGGCCTGAATTGGTAATAAAACTATACCCTGAATAGCCTCTGGTGCTGCACTAAACCAGGTAGCATAGTCCTGTTTGCAACCCCAGACCATAGCTGTCATAGGTTTACTAAATGTATCAGGATAATTTTCATTATAGATGTTAAACCAGTATTCATATATTGCATGCATTTCTGTAGTATAAAGATAAATTCCCAGTTCCTTTATCTCTGGACTATTGGTATACTCTCCCCATAGGATCAGGGCTGTCCAGGCATTCATGGCCTCGGATGATGATTCATTATTATTACCATCAGCAAAACGGGCATGACCTGAAGCCCATGAATGTCCTGCATAGATATCAAAATTCCTCAAGAATGGGAACATTGGGTCATTTCTGTCAGGACAGGCTATATCCCTGATCAGTAAATTAACCATTTCTCCATATTGGCTTTCAGAAGCCCAGGTGCGATCGGTCCGGGCTATTTCAGCAGCACCCTTTATAAAATAACCGTAATGGAAGTGGTGATCGTTAAGCTGATTAGCACTACCAAAACTAGCATCAAAACCAATCAGGGTCTTCCAGTTGTTATTATAATAAAAAATATCCCTGACATAGGCAGAACCATCATCATTGGTAGCATTAAACCAATTTTCCAGACGAGTCCTTAATTCATTTCGGAATTCACTGGCTGCAGTAGTATGATTAACCTGTTCAGCTATAGGAATAATGGTGGCCAGTTTACCGAGCCTTTTTCCTACATAGTAAGTATCTGTACTGGTAAATGGTTCGTTCCTGGCAGAATCGACATAGCTATACAACCTGTCAAGATCAGTCTGGGTTTCCAGAGGTGGAAGGGCACTCAAAACACCCGGGAATTTCATACTTGTAGTAAAAGATGTACCCTGAGCAAGTTTCATTTCACCCCGGGCAGTAGTATAGGAATAATTTTGTAAATTTCCCTGTTGCAGGTTTCTCCACTGATGAGGATAAAGCGCAAAGAGAGTACCTGTTTCACTTCCTTCATATTGGGTAACTGTATAATTGTAAGATGTAATTACTTCACTACTACTTTCCACATACTCCCACACTACTTCTGTATTAATAATATGGTTATATGCGTATTGTTCAAATAATGGTAGTAGTGTGTCCGGTTCACCAGGAGGTAAAGCTGCTACACTGAAATAGTTACTCCCACCTGGTAAATTGCAGGTAATGGTAGTAGTACCAATTCCTGACCAGGTACTACCCTCAGGGGCAAAAGCTGCATAATTTCTACCCTCTATAGAAAAACCAATTACTTTAGTGTAAGAATTATCATACCAGATTGTAGGTGGGGTGTCAAAGGTCAAAGTAGGGTTCCCACTTTCATAAATGGCATAAACATAAGGAGAACCATGTCCATAGGTCAATTTCATTGAGGCACTACCGCCCTCCATGGAAGCAGTCACAAACCAATCACTGAAGTCATGTAGATAGGCCTCCATAGTTGTTGATAAACTATTCCCCAGGACAAAATCCTGGCTATTTCCAACGGCCATAGTAGCACCATAAGCATTATCAATTACCCAGAAGTCTTCAGTTTTTGGTGCGAATAACCTCATACCTCGCGCTTCAAGTTTTATTAAGAAAGGATGGGCAGCCTGTACATAATGACCATCATCAGAAACCCCTTCCCAGACAAGACTACTCCACCAGTCATTAGTGGGAATAGGACGTCCTTCCATATTAGAAGTAATATATATATTTTCCTGGATATCGGTATTGTCCGGGTTGCTTTGATCTATACCAGAAGGAAAAACATCTACATAACTTCCGGCTCCAACTGAGACAACCCCTTCATTAGGAACTGCACCTGAAACAGTGTAAGTAAAGAGAAGGAGTACCATCAACATCATAAAAAGCAATAGCTTGTTTTTTGACATTTTTTAACCTCCTGTAAATTTTAAAAATTTTTACTCAATTTTTTACAAACCGGCCTCTAAAATAACTTAAACAATATTTTAAAAACCATAGAACTGACTATAACCATAAACCACCCCATTTCATAATTAGTAAATAATATTTCAATATGATTCCCCGTAACCGGTTTCGTTTTTTAGTGAAATTTTTATAGAATTTAATTACATAACAAATCTAGCTGTATTTATAATTATCCTTTATATGGTAAATATTTATTTAATAATATAAAAAAAAATAAGATATTTCAAGAGTAATTATTCAAATATCCCATATATAGTAATAAAGACCTATCTTATTATGATCAATACACCTGGCACTGGTCCTACCAGCTGCGGTCCTAATTTTTCTAGCCTGTTATCGACCGCATTATATTCGTAGTTTTCTGTCCTCTCGATAACATAATATATAACTGTATTAGGTTTTATTTTCTATTGTTTTATACCAGTCATATTATTCCATTATCTTAATATAGCTGTCCTTTTTCGAGTTAATATATAAATATTTCTGTTGTTAGTAAGTTGCCATCTACCCTGGCAAAGTGTTTTCCTTCTACATATATATACTCCGTAAAGGTATTATCTTCCTGCTCATAAAGGACATTGTCGTTTATATCAAAGATATAATATACAGTTGATTCTAGGTTTTTTTCTTGACACAGAGCCCTTTATAGTTATATTCATAACTGGTTACAGTTATCCCGTTCTTTTTGACTTTTATGAACCCATCAATTTCCAGTTTAATTTTTTTTTAACATTTTTATGTATTATAATAACTATAGTACCTGGATAAAACGGGCATACTATGTTAAAATTAGGTATATACTAGTTCTTAAATTTTTATAAAAGAACTTTGTTAAAATTTATAGTCAAATTACTAAGCGAAAAAATACTTAAGTGAGGTGTTCAATATCAAACAGTCAAATACTGAAAAATCGTTTCTGGAGTTTGTTCAAAAGATTAAGGCCTACGATAGTGCGCAGTCTCTCCTCTACTGGGACATGGTTACCGGAATGCCGGAAAAAGGTGTTTCTAAGAGGGCTTCTATAATCAGTCTCCTCTCAACAGAAGTCTTTAAAATGTCTACCTCTGATAAAATGAAGGAATACCTTGATAACTTTTCCCGGCAAGAGGTAAATAAAGACCTTGATCCTGTAATGAAGGGAATAGTAAGGGAATGCAAAAAAAATTATGACAGGTTCAAAAAAATACCGGAAGATAAATACCGTGACTTTGTCAGGTTAAAATCAGAAGCTGAATCTATCTGGAAAAAAGCTAAACAAAATGACGATTTCAATCTTTTCCGGCCATACCTTGAAAAAATAGTTGACTACCTCAATGAATTTATCGATATCTGGGGGTATGAGGGGAATAAATATAATACACTACTCGATCATTATGAACCAGGGGTTACTGTGGAGAAGCTGGATGATATTTTTACCGATCTCAAGGCCAGTATTGTCCCCTTACTTAAAAGGGTTAAGGATGCTCAAGATAAACCGGATGATTCCTTCCTGAAAGAATATTATGACCCTGCAACCCAGGAAAAACTATGTGAGCTACTTTTAGAAGAAATCGGTTATGATTTTAAAGCCGGCAGACTGGATGAAAGTGAGCACCCCTTTACCATTGGTATTAATAGTGGAGATGTCAGGGTAACAACCCATTATTACCCCCACAATTTAACCAGCGCCCTGTTCAGTTCACTCCACGAAGGGGGCCATGCTATATATGACCAGAATATTGATCCTGAACTCGATGAAACCCCATTACATGATGGGGCCTCTATGGGTATCCATGAGTCCCAGTCCAGGTTCTGGGAAAACATTATTGGCAGGAGCTATAACTTCTGGAAGTCTTATTATGGAAAGGTTCGGAAGCTCTTCCCTGAACAGCTTAATGATATATCCCTAGATGAATTTTACCGGGCTATAAATAAAGTTGAGCCATCAATGATCAGAGTAGAAGCCGATGAACTTACCTATAACCTTCATATCATGGTCAGGTATGAAATAGAAAAGGCTTTAATAAACCGGGAGCTTGAGGTTGCTGAACTCCCTGAAGTCTGGAATCAAAAAATGAAAGAATACCTGGGCATCGAACCAGAAAATGATAAGGAAGGGGTTCTCCAGGATGTCCACTGGTCAAATGCCCTGTTTGGTTATTTCCCCTCCTATGCCCTGGGGAATATCTATGCAGCCCAGTTTTATAACACTATTAAGAAAGAAATTAATAATTATGATGAACTGATAAGTAAGGGGCATTTCCAGCCCATCAAGGAATGGCTCGGTGACAAGATACATAAATACGGTAAACTCCTTACTCCAACAGAAATAATTAAAAAGGTCACCGGAGAAGAAATTAATTCCAGGTACCTGATTAAATACCTTGAAAATAAATATAGTAAGATATATAAACTATAGAGATATATAAACTATAGTATAATATATAAACTATAGTAAGGTACACCATAATTGACAGCAAAGAAAAGGCAGGGTAATAACCCTGCCTTTTTAGATTATACAATTGTTAAATATTACCTGTATCCAGTCCTTTTTTTACTATTTTTTACACCTCCACAAACTCAACAGATATGGAATACTCTCCCCCGGTTTTTTCTTCCAGGAGATCTTTATATTTTTCAAGCTGTGTTTTTTCCCTGGTTTCCCCGCTCTTATAATCTATAATCTTTATCTCTTTTCCCCCCTCATCTACCAGCAGTCGGTCTATCCTGTAAACCTGGTTACCATCTTTAATTTCATATTCAGTAAATACCTTCCATCTATCCTCAAAATAACCGGGGTTGTTTTTGATAAAACTTTCGACCCTTTCAAAAATCTCATCAGTCTTGACTGGTCCCAGGATATTACCATACCGGGCCAGAACCATCTTCCTGGCATAATCCCGTTCTTCCTGGCTATTATACTGGATATGCTCCAGATAATAATGGATTGCCAGCCCCTCTATCCGGTCAATCTCCATTTTTAAGTTCATATTAAGATCTTTATTATCATTAAAACTGTCGAGGAGTTCTTCCGGTAGATCACCAGGCTGAAAATATGGTTCCAGGTCAGGGAGAAGGATATTTTCCTCACCTCTATCTTTCTCTTCACTATTAAAATGACCGAGCCTCCTGCCCTCAATAAGGTCACACAGGGAATTAACCCCTGCCCCTTTAAGGATGGCCTTTTCATAAAAACTGTATTTTTTGCCTTTCCACTCTTGTCCGGGTTTATCTACCTCAAAAATTCTCGGCCCTTCAATGTATAAATAAAGGTTCTTCTCAGGCCGGGTCAGGGCTACATAAACATTATTTATTTCCTCTATTAGCTCTTTTTCTTCCTGCTCTTTATTAAAATTAAATCCCAGATACTCAAAATATCTGGTGTATCTGGAATGGGTCAGTAAATAATCTTCCAGTTCCTCAAAATTATCATCAAATCTCACGTATATTTCCATACGATTGCTCCGGCCACCTTTCCTTTTACCAGGACACCAGTAGAAAAACTCGGTTTCAAAGGAAAGGCCTTTAGACTTGTGAATGGTCATTAATTTTACAGCGTTCTCCTCCTTAACACCTACCTGTTTTAATTCATCTGAGTTTTTGTTTTCTTCAATATAATCCATAAAATCCTTGAGGCAGGAGAACTGACGCATTAATTTAAAGAAGTGGTAAATGTTTTTGAGGGCACCACTGTTATCGCCAAAGAGATCCATTAACCCTGACTTCTGTATCAGGGTATTTGTTAATTCCCTGTAATTCAGGGCCTTTAACCGCCTTATTTCAGACAGAGCCTTCTGCAGAAGAGCATTACTCAACTTTACTCCCCTTCCCCGCATAAACTTCTCAACCCTGTCCCTGTTTCTCAATAGATATTTCAACCCCTGGTTATCAAGACCGACAAGGTCACTCCTTAAAAACTTTATTAACTCCAGATAATCATTATATGTCAGATAACCAAGTAGGAAATAAAGGGGTTTTACGGCCTCATGGTTAATCAGACTATCCTTACTCTCAAGGATATAGGGAATCCCTTTTTTATCCAGTTCAGTGGCAATATCTGACAGGTCGTCGTTAGACCGGGCCAGGATACCTACCCCGCTTAAATCAGAAATATTCTTAATTCGCTCCACAATCTTTCTCTTTAAATTTACTGTAACCTTTTCGTTAAGTTCAATTATCTGCCTCTGTTTTTCTTCACTCATATTGTTAAATTTTTTACTGTTAGTTCTATTTTTTAAGCTGTCACCACCCAGCAATATTTCTATAAAACCTTCCTGTTTTTCAGGCAGATGTTTAACTTCATTATATTCCCAGTCAATCTCCAGACCTGTAAAAAAGCGATTAATAAATTTAATTATTTCTTTTTCACTCCTGTAACACACCTTCAGGGATTCACTTTCCCCATCCAGAATCTTATCAAGCCTGGAGAAAAGTTCCTTTTCTCCACCACGCCAGCCGTAGATAGACTGTTTTTCATCACCAACAGCGATCACATTTCTGCACCTGTCGATAAGGGGTTTTAGAATCTTCCACTGCAGAATACTGGTATCCTGAAATTCATCAATAAATAGGGTAGTAACCTCACTCCCCAGAAGTTCGTAAAAATAATCACTTACCTTTTTCCCATCAAGAAGATCCAGGGCCTCTTCCCTTAAATATTTATAGGTATAATTACTGATATCGGTGTGGGTAAAGGTCTTTTCCTTAAATTTAATCCGGTCATAGATCTCAAAAATCCGGGAGTAAAATTTAAACACCTCTTCTTCGTAGGGAATCATCTCTTCATTATATATATACCCGGCCATTTTTTCCAAAAACTCCCTGTACTTTACTTCAAGGTGTTCCTTAAATGGGGCCATGGCCTTCCCCCTGAGATTATTACCATTCCAGAATGATTCTTTGAAAAAGGAATCTTTATTTTTTATAATAAACTCCTTTCTGGCCTCATGGGTTTCAAGTTCCAGGTATTGACTCATCTGTCCCTGGAATGATTTTTTAAAATAATCTTTTGAAAAATCCTTTCCCTTATCCCGGGCCGCACTTTCAAGGATATTCAGGCATTCATCCAGGAGCGGAGTCAGCTGTCCGGTTTCCCTTTTTTTACGTGGTTTATGGTCAATCAATAAAAACTTCCAGCGGTTATTTAACATACTTTTTATTAAATTTATATACTCTTTAATCTTTCGCTCCGGGTTATCACTCAAGAATTTCTCCATCAGGGCAAAATCATCTGGATTATCCAGTATTTCCTTAAAAACCTTTTCCACTATTTCGGTATTTTTATCGTCCTCCACTATTTCGTATTTATAAACACCCAGATAGGGGGCAATAGCCTGTTTGAATACCCTGTTAATAAAACTATCAATTGTATAGATATGGAGTTTATCCTTATTAATTAGCATAGCCTTATATTTTTTCTGCAGGTTATCCCTGTTAAAAGATATATCATGATATATTTCCTTGAGACTATTATAGACTTTACTTTCCATACCATGTTCCAGAAGGTCTTCAATATGCTCAAAAATTCTCTCTCTGATTTCAGCGGTTGCCTTCCGGGTAAAGGTCATAACTACAATTTCATCAAAGGACTGCCCCCGGAGCAATGAATTAACATATTCTAAAGAAAGTCGATAGGTCTTCCCTGTTCCTGCACTGGCTTTCAATACTTTAATCATTCTATCACCACCCTGCAGATATCCATCCAGTTACAATCTTTACAGCGAGATTTATAAATAGTCGTATATTCCCCACCTTCAAAAAAGTTCTTTATTTCCTCACTTATTTCCCTGGCAAACTCCTCCTCAGTACCGGGAGCGCCGGCCTTAAAACTGGCTTTCATGACATTATAAAGCTCTTTAGCAACCTTTTTTTCGCTTCCATAATCAGGGGCAAGCAACAGGGAATAGAAATCAAGCTGGTCTTCCTTGCCCTGGCCTGTTTTAAAATCTATAATAAACCGGGTATCACTGGTTTCGATGATAAGATCAACCCGGCCATTTAAGAATACATCGGTAAAATCGTGGTTAAAAATGACCCGGTCTTTACTCTTTTCAGGCTGCCATTCAATTTTAATATCGACAATCTCTCCTTTAACCCTTCTTTTTAATCCCCTGAAGAAACTGATAACCGAATCACGAACTGTAGGGAGTAAAACTTTCCGGTAATATGGCAGGTAATAGTTATTAATCTGAAGCCTGTAGGAATTAAGTTTATCGACTATAACCTCTTCCACCACTTCTTTAGATACATTTAAATTACGTCCCTGACGGTTTAAAACTTCAGCAAAGACTTCATGGACAAAATTACCAAAGAGGAGGGGACTCATCTCCCGGTCAACTACCACCCTGTCTTCAGCAAGCCGGACTAACTTTTCCAGGTAAAATTTATAATAACAGTCTATCAAAGTTGTATACCTGTAATAAGACAGAGACATTTGATTTCCCGGGAAATCATCGGTTTCTATAACCAGTTTATCTTCTTTTCTGCTAACAGAAGATACCATCCCCAGTGCAGCTGGCTTTGCAGGAAATATCCTCCGGATAACAGCCGGTAGCTGCCGGGAAGTAATCTCCGCTTCTTTAAGGTCAAGTCCGTATTTTAACCTGAGTTCATCAACAAAAGAGCTGGTCGTCAGGTTGCTCTCCAGATTTTTCAGGCTGAAGATAATGGTTTTCTGGCTGTTTAAAATATGGCGGTAAAAATAATACTTCTCCCTCAATCTTAAATTATTTATTGTCTCTAAACCCAGTTCCGCCCTCTGCCTGTCGGTCAATATAAAATCATTCCCTGCCTCTGAAGGAATAACCCCCCGGGAAGCATTGAGGACTATCAGTATATCCCGGGAAAGGTGGGGAGCAGAAAACAGACTATCAAGTTTATTACCTTTATTCTGGTTGTCAATAACCGGTTTTACCTTTTTATATCGCAGGTAATTTAAAGCCATGCGGAAAAGGCCACGGGCCTTATCTTTAAAATAATGGTCCCAGGAACTAACAATCCCCATCTCTTCAAGAGAATTCAACTCTAGCAGGGCGTCAAAATACTGGGTTATATTATTACTGATCTCCCTGTCATTGAGAAAATACAGATTGAGGTTTTCCAGGTAATTACATAACTGATTTATGTTTTCTATCTGTCTTAATTTTTCTATCTCTTCGAGGACCTCTCCAAATCTCTTCAGTGATATATACCTTTTTATAAAGCCAGGATAAAAGTAGGCATATTCCTCCCGGGCCAGTTCCTGCAGGACTTTTACGGCATTTTCATTAATACTGAAGTAATCCCTGAATTCCTGGAGATAACATGCCTCCAACAGATCATTAAGCTCAACCCTTAAAAAACCATCGGTGGAATCGGCATTTTTGAGAAGGTTATATATAACCTCTAAAAACCTGTATATTTTCGTTTCCGTAAAACTTAAATCCCGGTCAATGTCTATTTTATCAGGTGATATGAGACGATGGTAGCATGTGTTATTATAATCAGCATCCAGAATGGTTATATTTCCGTTTTCTGCCTCCATTTTTGAAATCAGATTAACCATCTGGGTCAAACGTTCCCCTGTATAATACAACTCAATCTCAGAACTTAACTCTTCAGGAAGGGTTACCGATTTTAATCTCAGGGACTCTTCATCAAAGTCATCGGGGGAAAGCTGTAACACCAGATTAATTTCTTTTCCTGTTTCCTGAAGCAACTTTAACAACCTTTTTTCTTTCGGGGTAAAGTTAACAATATTAACAAAAACAAGTTCATTATATCCCTCCATAAAATGAGAACAGAAGTTATTAAAATTAAAAGCCAGGGTCCGATCCGTATAATTGAGTTCCTCTAGACGCTTTCGGTACCTTTTTCTGATTGTTTTAAAAAGATTATACTTCTTCTCCTGCCATTTCCTTAAATTATCAATATTTTTAACACCATATTCATTTAATTCATTGAAAAAATTAAAAAATTCACTGGCAAATTCAATGGCATCAAAATAGTCACTTATCTGGAGTTCCTTCTTCTCTCTTTCTGTCAGTAATTCATAGAATATTACTGCTAACTTTTCTTCCTTTAAAATGAGGCGGTCAGTCGGGAATAGTTTTTCTTTCAGGTCTGATATAGTAATAAAAATACTTCCCCGTTGTAATAATGGTTTTTTGTAATATTCCCTGGCCTTGAGCATGTTATTAGTGTTATCAAAAACATAGATTCTGGGAAGGTCATTACTGATTATTTTACTAAAAAGATCCTCGTGATAGTCTAGATAAGTAAAATTCATGGGGTTTACCCTTTCCCTCCTTTATGTAAATAAAGTGATTATATTATATATAATTCGAGTTTAAGTTACATATTCCTTTATTAGTATATTTTAACATAAGTTTAACTGATAAAGCCCCATAACAGGGGCTTTAAAAAATTTTAAATAATTTTAAATAATATATAACATAAAAAAATACATTTAGTAACTTTTCATAAAAAATTAAAATTATCCTGATTATTTTATTGTTCTAACGTAAAACTTACTCCCATTATATTCAACAACAGTAATCCTACCTTCTTCAATTAAAGAGTTAACTTCATTCCAGCTGGCGTCAGCTTTTTTAAGTAAAGCCACAATAGCTTCCTGCTTTAAGGGATGAACTGATGTAATGCTTAAAATATCTTCTTTAATATTACCGGTACTGGCAAATCCACTTCCTTCATATCCGATTAATAATTCCGGTGTCAACCCCTGGCTTTTAAAAATATTATAGGCCCGGTTAATTGATTCAGGGGTGGGGGATACAGCATATTCCTCTGCCGGAGGACGGGTCGGAATACTGATATAGGATACATCAGGTTTAATTTCATTTAAAAAAGAGGCAATAGACTTTAATTCTTCTTCACTATCATTAATACCCTTCACCAGCATTGTCTCGGTAACCATCTTTCCTGAATAATCCCGGGAAAATTCAATCATACCATTTTTGATCTTACCAGGTTCTAACCCACCATGGGGCCTGTTAATTTTATGCCAGACTTCTTCTGTATATGCATCACATTTCAGAGAAACCCAGTCTACCATCTTTAAACTTTCTTTAACCCCGGGCCGATCTATGGTTGAACTATTGGTTATTATGGCTGTATTTATGTTAAAATCCCTGACTGATTTAATAATCTCAGCCAGATTTGAAGCAAGGGTCGGTTCTCCATCAGCTATAAAGGTTAAATAATCTACCCTTTCACCCCGCTGTTCGAGTAAATCCAATTTTTGTCTGACATTTTCTTTAATTTCTTCCTTGTCGTCAACCTCAACGGGATTTATACACATTTTTTTAGTCCTTCCAACCTGACAATAAACACAGGAGTAACTACATACTTTCGGGGGAATGATGTTTATACCCAGGCTTTTACCTAATCTCCTGGAAGGAATGGGACCAAATATTTCCATATATAACATTCTCCTTTCTTCTGCTATTATTTTTTTTATCACTATCAATAAGCCAGTTCCATAATAAATAATTCTATAATTAATGTCTGAAAGTATTACCAAGTATAGTAATTAGAAACATCATAATAAAAGACTTTTCATTACATAAACGTACTGCATATTTTTTGACGAAATTACAGGATTAATCAAAGGAAAAAAACATCCTATGATGAATTATAAAGTTAACAAAAAATATAACCACAAAATATCATAAGGAGGATTTCAATATGCAACTTCCCGTACCCCGGGTCGCCGCCATACATGATTTATCAGGTTTTGGAAGGGCTTCACTAACTGTCATTATACCTATTCTCTCAACCCTTGGTATTCAGGTCTGCCCTGTTCCTACCGCTATTCTATCCACCCATACCGGAGGTTTTAAAGACTATAAATATATAGACTTAACAGAACACCTGGAGGACTATATTAACCACTGGGACAAACTAAACATTAAATTTGACGGTATCTACAGTGGGTTTCTGGGTTCTCCTGATCAGATCTCCATTGTCTCCAATTTTATTGAAAAATTCCAGGGTGATAACCAGCTGATTGTTATTGATCCGGTCATGGGAGATAATGGCCAGACTTACGGACCAATGAATGGCAGAATGATACAGGAAATGAAGGGCCTGATTTGCCAGGCTGATGTTATTACCCCCAATATGACCGAAGCTGCTTTTTTACTTGATGAAAATTATCCAGAAACCATCAGTGAAGAAAAAATCAAAACATACCTGGTTGACCTCTCACAAAAAGGCCCCCGCATAGTCATTATAACCAGTGTCCCCTTTGAGGGTATTAAAGGTAAAACCTCAGTAGTGGCCTATAACCGGGATGATGGTAGATTCTGGAAAGTAGACTGTGATTATGTTCCCACCCATTTCCCGGGTACCGGGGATGCTTTTACAAGTGTGGTAGTCGGCAGTATGCTCCAGGGGGATAGCCTCCCCCTGGCCCTGGACAGGGCTGTCCAGTTTGTATCCACCGCCATTAGAACAACCTATGGCTATAACTATGCCAACCGGGAAGGTGTAATGCTGGAACGGGTTCTGGAAAATCTTAAAGCCCCCGCCCTTTCCCATAGTTATGAAATATTTTAAAAACAGGGCCAGAATTAACTGGCCCTTCCTGTGTTTGGAGTTATAGTATAATACTTCAACAGTTATTGCAAACTTCCTTTATTTTAGAACAAATTGGCCTTTGGCCATAATCAATTAATAAGGTAAATTTCTTGATGTCATAAATTATCCACAGAAAAACTCCTGGGTATAATTTCTTAGACATTAAAAAACTATCTGTGAGCATTAGTTTTTTTGTTATAATAATTAATTTCTTTGCCTTTTATCCCTTTAAATTCCTTTAATTTTATGCTTTTCCCGGGTATTTCAGGGGGAGCAGGTGGTGGGCCCCCTCCCTCATCAGATGGCCTCTGTGGAGAGTGAACTACTGTTATACTATTTAATAAGATTTCGATCTCCTCAACCTCATCCCCCCTGGTTATCCTTTTCCTCAACTCAGCCCGGGGGACAAACACTGAAACTTCATGGGGTTTATCATATTCAAAACACCGCTCCATATATATAGACAGACCATCAAGGTTCAGGTGTATTTTATCCTGATTCCGGCAGTCATTATCACCAATAAAACATGCTATTTTATTTTTTAGCGAATTAAATATTGATAACAATCCCATTCTCAATCTCTCCCTGTTACAGCATATTCAACAATTAAATATGGTGATACAATTTATAAAACCCATAGCTCTGACAGCTATGGGTTAAACTCTAGAATTCAGTAATTAAGCTTTTATTACGAAAGTCGACACCAGCTTTACCACAAGAAAAATCATGTATGACATACACTTTTAACCAATCATCTAAATCTAATATTTCTAATAACTTTATTGATATATTATAACTCCTGTTATGCCAGCAAGCATTATAACAATAACCGGATGAATTTTTGTTTTAGCCATTATCAGAATGACACTTAAAACAATTAAGACACTGGCCACATCTCCCACACTATTTTTGCCTATTTTAAGGGCTGCAGCTATAATTAAGCCAATTACAGTAGGCCGTAAATACCTGAGAATATAAGATATATACTGAGAATTTTTTATTTTTTCAAAAAAACGGGCCACCAGTAAAATCATGAAAAAGGAAGGGGTAATAACAGCCAGGGTAGCTATCAGGGAGCCTGTTGCGGTGGATATTTTATAGCCAACAAAAGTCCCGCTATTAATTGAAACTGGACCAGGTGTCATCTGGGCAATAGCTATAATATCAAGGAATTCATCCAGATTAAGCCAGTTATTACAGGCTAATTCCTCTTGGATCAGGGATATCATTGCATAACCCCCACCAAATCCAAAAAGACCTATTTTAAAAAATGAGTAATAGAGTGCCATTAATGTTTCATACATTTTTATTACTCCTTATAATTTTTTAATATCTTAAACCCATAATAATTATTTAAGACTCCTGTATTTTAAACGATGTTGCTTCAGCCTCTTCCTGGTCATCTCTTCCGGTATTCCTCTGGTAAACCAGTAATCCAGTAACAATAGCTGTCAAGATAAGGGATACTGGGTTTATATTAAAGATAATGATAGCTACTACTGTCATTAAAAAAGTACAAAGCAAAAACTTTGACCAGTCAATATGCCTGGCCAAATCCAGCCCGGCATATATTATTAATCCGACAACAGCAGGCCTGATACCTTTAAACATATTTTTAACAACCTGGTTATTATTAAATTTACTGAACCCCATGGCAATTATAAGGACTATTACAAAAGACGGTAAAGCTGTCCCTGTTGCAGCAACTATAGCCCCGGGAATCCCGGCCAGATTATAACCAAAAAAGGTAGCAAGGTTAATGGCAACAGCTCCTGGCACTGACTGGGTAATAGAAATAGCATCAATAAACTTTTCTTTCTCTATCCACCCATGTTTACGGACTATCTCTTTTTCCATCAGGGGAATCATGGCAAAACCACCCCCGAAGGTAAATAAACCTATTTTTAAAAAAACGAAAAATAGCTTTACCAGGTTTTTCAAAGATTTTTTCATAGGTTATTTGCCTCTTATAAAGTCATTTCTACAGAAAACCGGAAGTGGTCACCCCTGATCAAACTTTCCCTTACTTCAAGTAGTTTCTCATTAGAATCATAGGTATATCTAAGGGTTTGAAATAGAGGGGTATTCTGTTTGATATTCAATAATTTCTGGTCTTCCAGTGATGGTAATACTGGTTCCAGATATTCTTTAGCTTTTACAATATGAACACCATTTTCTTTTAATAAATTATATAGTGAATTCTGTTTAAGGTCTTCTTCTTTAAATTCTGGCATAACCTTTACAGGAATATATGAAGTCTCTAAAATTAATGGGATTTCATTCATAAACCTTAACCGGGTAATCTCCCATAATTCGGTATTAATGAACTCATTAATATTTTTTAGACCCCTGATTTTATTATAGGAAAGCAACCTTGTTTCCGGGTTCTGCACTTTCCAGGCAATATCACGTCCAAAACTATAAAAAGTTAACAGGCTCTGTTCCCAGTGAAGTAACTTAACCCGATAACCTTTACCCTGGTGGCTTTCAATGGTCCCTCTTTCTTTTAAAATATTTAAGGCCTTTCTAATTGTAGTCCTGGTAACTTCAAACTCCCTGGCTAACTGATTTTCTGAAGGAAGGTAACTACCCGACTTATATTCGCCTTCATGTATCCTATTGGTAATTTCAGCTGCTATCGTTTTATAGGTTGGTAAAACCGGTTTACCCATCTAACAAAATTCCTCCCCTATTAGATCATTACTAAGACAATAATTATGATTTATTATCCTTTAAAATATTTACTTTTTAATGGTAATCATGAGTTTTGAGACCATGAAAACAAACTATTAAAGCCCCCTGGTATGAGAACCTTTTACGGAATTTGAAATTTTTATTATCCACAGGGCCGATGCAAACTTGTATAGATAAGTATCTTGTATATACAAGTATAATATTTTAATAACGACTTGTCAACTACCCATGTACAAAATTGCTTAAAAAAAAACCCTTACAGGGAAGGAACTATCCTTCCTGCCAGGGGTCAACATGAACCAGAACATCCTCCACATTAGAATCACTATTCAGTAATTCGTTTTTAATATTTGCTGCCACCTGATGTCCCTCAATTACTTTTAAGTTTTTATCAACAGCAACAGTCAGGTCCACAATAAGGTGGGGGCCATAGGAGCGAATCTTTATATCACCTATATCTTTTACTCCACTGACATTCTCTGCTATTTTTCTGATTTTAACTATCTTATCTTCATCAGGAATTCCATCCATTAGCTCATGAACAGCTTCTTTTATAATTTCTATACTGATTTTAATAATAAGGAGGGCTACTATCAAACCGGCCAGGGGGTCGAGGAACGGATATCCAAGTCGGGCCCCGGCAATACCTGCAAGGGCAGCCACAGAAGACAGGGCATCTGACCGGTGGTGGTGGGCATCGGCAACCAAACCTTTACTGTTTATTTTCTTACCAATCTTAACCGTGTACTGATACAGGGCTTCTTTACTTATAATTGAAATTAAGGCTATCCACAGGGTAATCTGCCCGGGAACAGTTATTTCACCTGTTATCATATTTCCAGCCGTATCTTTTATTAAAGTTAAACCCGTAATTAACAGCATAAGACCAAGGAGAGCAGTCCCTATTTGTTCCGCTTTTCCATGACCGTAGGGGTGTCTTTCATCTGCTGGATTCTGGGAAAACTTAATACTTATTAAGACCACAACCGTTGAGGCAATATCGGAAACAGAATGTACCCCATCAGCCAGTAATGCTTTACTGGCAAAACTGATACCTATAAATATTTTTGCTACTGATAATATTATATTGATAACAATACTAATAAAGCTGACCTTCCTGGTTTCTCTATATCTCTCTTCCTCCATCATAAAAACACTCCTTTTTTTACATGGATATATTAACCCTTATAGTGGATATATTAACTCTTATATAATATATGCATATATTAGTTAGTTTGATATAACTAACTATATTAATAAATTTTTTTCTACTCACATTTAACAACCTTTTTAAATATGGTCACTAGCTGATTAAGTTCCTCATCATTGAGGCACTTCATAAACTGCCGCGCAAAGTCCCGGTGTGCTTTATCATGAACGTCGACCACCCTTTCCCCCATTTCAGTCAGTAACAGGTGGTATACCCTCCGGTCTTCAGCAGACTGTACTTTTTTAACATAACCCTGATTTATCAATTTATTTACCGCAAGGGTTACAGTGGGTTTGGTTACCCCCATTTCTTCAGCCAGGTCTGTAAAAGTCGGTTTTTTATATTTTTTTATAACATCAAGATAATGTAATTGCTTAACCGTTAAGTCTGCCAGTTCATCACTATTAAGGGCTCTATCCTCAAACTCTCCCATCATAGCAGAAAGCTTCTCAATTACCTCAATTAAAGAATCCTGTGTTCCCATTTGAACTGTCCTCCCTGGCTTATCATATTAGTTAATATATTTTCATTAGTTAGTTTATATTAACTAATTATAACTAATAAATACATATAAGTCAAACAAATGATATAGTATCCACTCTGATTTATTTTGGTGATGGCCCCTTCACCATTTTATATGCTATAAACATAACAAGTGATACAATAATAAATGTTATATAAAAACCAACCAGATCAATAAATACACCCCCGAAGACTGGCATAAGAACAATCAAAAAATTAAGAGTACCCCTTACCCCCAAATAAACAGTTCTCTTTCCCTCAGGAGCTATTTCCAGTAAGTAAGGGTCAAAGCCGATTCGACGGCCACTTTTTATAAAACCTATTAGAATAAATACAATAACAAATACATCCGGTCCATAAAAAGAAGTTAAAATGGCCACCACGGGAATTAATCCACCCAGTAGTATACAGGTACGGACTACCATCAAAGAACCAGCTTTTCTGGAAAGATAATCCCAGATTATGTTGGAAATAATGGTACCCCCAATCTGAAAAAGTAAATACCGCCCTATATATGATTCACCAATTTCAAATACCTCTCTGGCAAATACAATATAAAATGGAAGGGCCATTAGACTAAGGCTGGTCAGATTCTCTACAGTAATAAAGCGGAAAAATCTTTTATCTTCTTTTAAGATAACAGGAACCTTTTTAAAAAGAATCTTAAAGATTCCCTTTTTTTATCACCAATCTCTGATGGTGGCTCTTTAATTAACCAGAATGCCAGGGCAGCAATAAATAAACCGATAAATCCTACTATTAAACTGTAGGTATAGTTGAGCGGAAATTCTTCTATACTAAAGATTCTGGCTACAATGGAACCACCAAATAAGGCCGCCAGGCTACTGAAAAATTGTTTGATGGCATAAACCCGGCCTCTCTCCTCTTTTCTAAATAATTTCCCGATAATGTCCGTAAAAGCAAGTCCAGCAAAGCCACCGCTTATCGAAAAGAGAAATACCCAGAAAAAGAAACTGAATATTACCAGGGCTGGATTTGAACGGCCAAAAATATATGTAAAGACTGCCATACCCAGAAATGAGAAACTCCTGACATAGATTCCGATCAGGAGGAATTTCTTTTTAAAGGGGTAATATTGCATGAAATGACTAAAGATGATATTAAAAACCAGGGGGGCTCCCAGCATAATCGAATACAACAGGCCAAAAACAACTTTTACTTCTGTCAATTCTGTTATAAGGGACGGAAAGACAGTATTGAAATCTATCATAGACATGGTCAGGGATAGAAAAAAACCATGCCAGGCAAATATTAATACCTTTTTATAAAATTTATTTTTCCTGAATCTCTTTTCCATTTCTTTATCATCCTTTACACACATTTAAATTTCGTTTTGAGCAAATGATTATAATTATTTATATATTTCTGCTCCAAATATAAAAATCCTCCCCTTTAATTATTTTTATATTCCCATTTTTATTTTATGAAATGTTTGCATAACCGCTTCCAGTGAAGAGCAGGTTGCCTCAACTCAGGAAATAGTCTCCTCTGCCAATAAGCTTGCCAGAATGGCAGAAGAACTGGCAAATGAGGTGAATATGTTCAAATTATGATTAGCTGGAAAATTAGTTGTTCATAAAGCTATCAAAACATTATATATCCGGTAAACCTTGCTATCAAATAAATAACCGCAGCCAGCTGGCTGCGGTTATTTAATTAAAATTTTGTAAAATTAATTTTTCTAATACATCAACACAGACAACTTATGTATATTCAATCCTGACCCGGCTACCATGAAGTCCCGGTTCAGCCGGTTCGACCATAAGCTTAACCGGGACCCTGTTTTTAAGTTCTTCAACATGACTGATAATACCGACCGTCAGGTGTTCATTATGCAACCGCTCCAGTGAATTCATAACAATATCCAACAGGTTGACATCCAGTGTTCCAAACCCCTCATCAAGGAAGAAAAATTCCATATTTGAATTACCCTTGAGCTGAATATGGGAGGACAGGGACAGGGCCAGTGACAGGGATGTCAGGAAAGTTTCTCCTCCGGACAGGGTTTTACAGTCTCTCCTGACACCTCCATTGTAATTATCACAGATAACGAATTCACCCTGATTATCCAGCTCCAGTTTGTACCTGTTATTAGTTATTTCCATCAACCTGCTGGAAGCCTCCAGGGCTATATACCTCAGCTGTTTCATGGCCACAAATTCAACAAAACTTTTGCCCCTGATAAGGTCATTAATATCCTTAATAACTGCCAGGTCATGCTCCAGTTCCTCTTTTTTCTCCTGATTTTTGCGCTTAAGCTCCAGCTTTCTTTTCAATTCCTCAATAGTCTGCTTACAGGAACCAAGTTCTTCCTGTAGCCTGCTGAGATTCTCTTCAAGGCTTTCCCTGTCAGCCTTTATTTTAGTCCACCGCTCCTGACTGATGGACTGTCCGTTAAGCTCCATTTTTAATCTGGTAATATTACTTTCTACCTCTTTTTTTAAATCTTCAAACTCAGTTATTTCTTCCTCCCAGGCCCTGATCTGGTTTTCCCAGGACAGGTATTTGCGTACATCATCAAAACTCTCAAATTTATACTCATCCATTTTCTCTTTTAAATATTGCTCTGTATCACTGATTTCTTTTATCAGGGTAGCCCGGTTTTGTTTTAACCTCTCCATAAGACGTTCTTTGTTATTTAAAAGGTCTGTAGTATCTTCAAGGGCCTTTTTATATTTATCTACCCTTTTTTTCAACTCTTCTTCCCGGCTTTCAACCTCTTTTAAATAATGAAGGGGATCCCTGTCACCAACCTTATTTTCAATCTCTTTTCTATTTTCCTGATATTTATCCTTTAGTGTTTGTATCTTATGTTCAAAAATCGTAATTTCCCTCTCAGTTTCATTAAAGCTAACCCGGTAATTTTCAATCCGGTTATTAATCTTTTCATACTGCTGACGTAATTGGGTAAGCCTCTTCTGGTAATTTTCCCTCTCTTTATCCTTTTTATTTATATTTTCAAGTTCATCAGCAATATCATCAATGCCAAGTTCCCCGATTAATTTAAAATACTCCTGTTTCAAGGTACTATTAAGACTCTTTAATTCTTTCATTTTATCTTTCCTGTCAGCAAGATCTTTTTGCTTTGTTTCCAACTGGGTAGTATATTTTGTCAACTCATTTTTTACCCTGTCCCTCTTTCTTCTCAACTCCCCCGGACCTGTTGTTAAAACTCCATCATATTCTTCAAGTTCTGACAGAACATTGTCAAATGATAAAATCACTTCTTCTTTTTCCTGCCGTAATCTGGTAAGTTCTTTATTTAAAATACTCATCCCGGAATTATATTTATTTAACCTCTCCTCTAATTCCGTTAATTTGCTATCGATCTCTTTTCTGGTATTCAGGAGCTTTTGAAGCCCCGCTTTATCAATTTTCTCAGCTACCCGGGGGTGTTCAGTCGAGCCACAGACCGGGCATGGAGAACCCTCAGTTAATTTCCCGGCCAGAATACCTGCCAGATTTCTAATTTTATAATCTTCAATTTCCTTTTCTAAATCTTCCAGTTGTTTTCTTTTTTTATTAATGTCATCTTCAAGTTTTTCCTTCTGCCCGTTTAACTCCCTCTCCGCTTTTTCTTTATCACCAATTATTTTTTCATATTGATAAAGGATTCCACTTTCAATTCTTTTTAATTCTCCAGATTTATCCTTCCTCTTTTCATCAAGGCTCCATATTTCCCTTTCAAGCCTCTTTATCCCCTGATTAATCACCTTAATGTCTTTTTGAACCTGCTTATAGTCTCTTTCAAGGTTAAGCCCTGCCATTATTGTTTTCCGGTAATCTGAATTAATGACCTGTTTTTCAATGATGTCTTCCAGGTCTTTGATTTGCTGTTTGATCACCCGGGATTTTTCCTGACCCCTTTTTAAATATTCTTCAAGACTATTTTTATCCTGCACCATTTGTTTTAATTTTTCTGCTTTCCCGGTTACCTCTTTTTTTATCCCTTTATTTTGCTCATAGAGTTTAATAGCATCCTTGATTTCCAGTTTCTTTTTTGTTAGGTCAGGTAATTCTTTTTCTTTTGCCCTGAGGCTCTCTTCGTACTCACGGTTATATCTATCCCTCTTTTCCCTTAAATCTACAATCATTTTCTCCAGATTCTCTACCTTCTGGTTAGTTTCTTTTCGCTCCTGATGATATCTTTCCAGCCTGTTTATATCTTTTTTCAGGTTCAGGGCCTTTTTAGCCTGTTCCATTTTGTTTTTAAGGTTAGAGATTCTCTCAGAACGTTCCTCTAGAGTATCAAGTTTTTCCTGGTATTTTAAAAGCTGTTTCTGCCTGGTCCAGACTTCTTTATATTTCTCATACTCATTTCTCTTTTCCTGTAACCTCTTTTTTTTATAACCAATTTCTTTCTTAAGATTTTCAAGTTTATTGAGGATATCTTCAAGACTCTTTTCTGATACATCCTCATAACTGGTCAGGATAGTTTCCACACTTTTTAGTTGACTCTCTTTTATATTTTTCCGTAACCGCAATTTCTCCATCAATCTTTCACCAAACTCTTCCAGGTTAAGAATCCTTTCCAGCATGTCCCGCCGTTTCTTTCCTTGAAGGGTTAAAAACTCACTAAACTGTCCCTGGGGTAAAACCACGGTTCGCATAAAATCCTCATGATTAAGGCCAATAATTTTTTCAACCTTATCCTCGACTTCCCTCACTTTTTCATAGACTTCCTCAACCTTGCCATTTTCTTTAATGGCAAGGCGAACCCGTGAGGTAGTATATCCATTGTTATCAGAGGTCTTCAGTTTTCTGTCAATACAATAAGTCTTTTGATTACTTCCCATGGCAAATTCGAAATAGACATAAAGCTCGCCGGTCTCTTTATTAATAAATTCTTTGGTATCCCTTGCTATTTTCCCATAAAGGGCAATGGTTATGGCATCTAAAATACTCGACTTACCACTCCCGGTGGGACCAAAAATACCAAATAACCCTTTTTCGGTCAGCTTTTTAAAATTAATAATCTCTTCCTGGACAAAGCTATTTAAACCCGAAATTTTAAGAAGCAGCGGTCTCATCATGCTCCCCCTTTTCCCTGGTATCATTAACAATACTGCTAAACATCCTGATAATATCGTCATCAGGCTCAACTTTTTTTGTCTTACGATAATATTCTTTAAACAATTCCATTATATCCAGGTCCTCATCAGGCATCTTTATAGTTTCCCATTCATATTTCTCTTCAGGGGTTATGGGGTTAATACATAGAATATCCTTTTTAATTTCCTTTATTTTTTTAATTTCAGACTGAAGTAGAGTTTTATCCACATTTATATAAAGGTATGCCCAGACAGAACGGTCCTTATTGGCCTCAACCATTTTTATAGCCTCTTCAACCCCTTCTGCTTCCCAGACCTCGATTGGTTTTTTTGTTGTCAATTCAACCTGTTCAATCCGGGCCTCCTCTCCCGGATGAAGCTCTACAAGGTTAACACACTTTTTATGATCTTTTTCACTGAGGCTATACTGCAACGGAGAACCTGAATAGTAAGCCCTCCGGGCTGAAGAAGCAATTTGATAACGATGGAGGTGGCCCAGGGCTGTGTACTGGGATTTTTCTGGAAGGTGTTCCGGTAATACTGTCAGGCTGCCACCAACCTGGATGGGTCTTTCAGACCGGGTAGTCTGACCCCCGGCAACGAAAAGGTGACTCATGGCAATGTTGATTGTATTTTCACGATAATATTGCTCTAAATGGGAAAAAATCTGACCCACTCGACGGGAATAACTTTCCTGCACTGCCCGGTCATCACCGGTCCATGAAAAGACCTGGTTTAACCGGCTCTCAGAAGGATAGGGCAGAGCCGTAAGGACAACACCTTCTCCGTTAATTTCAAGTTCTATGTACCCCTGACCACGGTTTAACACCCGGTCATCATCCAGCTTATACCTGTCTCCCCGGGGCTCATCCATAATAAAAATTCCCTGTCTGGAAGCCAGAGGCCCCGGGGCCATAAGACGGTTGGGACTATCATGGTTACCAGAGATCAAACAGATTACCCTCTCCCCACCTTTTGACAGGTAATCCATCGCCTGAAAAAAAAGCTGTTCCGCCTCCGCTGGAGGGTTAGTAGTGTCAAATATATCCCCACATATTAAAACCATGTCTACCTTATTATCATCAGCTATTTCAATTATTTCTTCAACAAATTCTTTTTGTTCTTCATATCTACTCCATCCCTCCAGGTGTTTCCCCAGATGCCAGTCAGCAGTATGTAAAATTCTCAAAGGACCTCTCCCCCTTTTTATAACAACAGTTATAAGTTCATGTACAATAAACTTATATTGATTTTGTATACAGTCCATCAAAACCACATTTTAAAGTGAACATAAGTTTTGTTATCATTATATAATTCTTGTTTATTATAAAAAATCCTTCCTCTTCTTCCTGATAATATATAAGATATAATATATAATATTTTTAAAGGAATAGACTAAGAATAAGCTTATAAAATTGTATCAGAACCATTATAACTAAAGGATACTATTAAAAAAAAATATGAAACCAAAAAAGGGGGTTATTCCCCCCTCTCATCACTAAATTCAGATTTTGTCCACATTTTTATACCGGACCTACCACTTTTTTTGGCCGCATACAGGGCCTGATCTGCCCGGTAAATAACCTGTTCGCCTTCCTCTTTTTCTGTTGCATTATATATGCCCATAGAGGCAGTCACCCTGATTTTATTACCCTTATACTTATACACAGGTTCTTCAACAGCTCTTTTTATTTTTTTAGCCATCATTTTAAGTTCATCTAAAGAACAGTTCATTAAAATAATTACAAATTCATCCCCGCCATACCTTCCCACATAATCATATTTGCGGATACTGTTTTGTAAATTAATAGCAACATTTTTAATGACTTCATCACCAGCCAGATGCCCATAAGTGTCATTTATATTCTTGAAATTATCAAGATCAAGAACAACCAGGGAAAAAGGTTCTTTCATCCTGGACAAAGTCGAAACAATATAATGGTGGTTATAAATCCCGGTCATGCTATCCCTGATAGATTTTTCATAAAAAAAGCGGGATTTTTTCTTCTCATATACTACCTGACCCTGCATTATTATATAATCAATGATTATCAAGAAAACTATCCCTATAGAGAAAACAGCCACCCCAATAATAGACATTGATATAACAAAGCCTCTATTCATCAAAATATGGTAAATATCACAGCTGGCCAGGACAAATAAAACAAAACTGCAGATAGAAAAAACCCGGGCATAGAGGGACTTTTTAAAATTTAAAGCCCCGGCATAAAACCATCCCAGGACATTTAAAGAAATTAAAAGATTTAATAAGCTATAAGACTTCTTAAAATCTACCATATTCCCGGGAAAGATAATAAGATAACCTGCACTGCCCAGTACCATTAATCCCAGAACCAGATTTAATTGAACCTTAAATTGCTTATATAAACCAATCGAAATAAAGAAACTGGCCAGATAAATACCTGATATAATAAACTTTTTAAATAAAATAGGGGGAACAGGTAGCCTGTACATAACCTGGTAATCCAGGACCATAAAAATAATTGTAAAAGCCCCCAGAGCATAGTAGACGTATTCCCTTTTTATTTTTTTAGACATTTTTATAAGAAGAATTAATATAATAAATGCTGTTAACAAAACACCGATGGCAACTAGTTTTATGTTACGAATTAATATTATAAACCAGTTTGATAACCTGTTGGCGGTCACATTATCAGTTATCATAACAGGATAACCCAATAAACCAACTTCATAGAGCCCATATACTTCTATCACTAATTCATTTCTTTCCTGTAACAAATCCTGATCAAGGTCATAAACACCAAAAGCATTCCAGATATTGCTGTATCCTTTTTTGATGTCACCCAGGCTCCCTATTAAGACATCATTTATATAAACACGATACCACTGACCAGCCAGACGATGAATAATAATTTTATAGTTTCCATCCAGTGTTGCTGGCAGTTTTGATTCAGGGATAATTGTCTTAAATTTGAAAAGGCGCTGTCCTTCTTCCAGCAAACGATAATGTAAATCATCGGAACTACCATCTAAACTATAATTAACAATTTTATAAATCTTGTCATTACTGAGGAGTCGGGTGGTTTGAATATTAATTAAAAACATAAAACCGGTTACTACAACAAAAATTGTTAAATATGTACACAAGTAACCTTTTTTAAATTTCACAACCAACCAACCTCATTTCTTAGTAACTTTTTATATTGTATAAATTCAACACCTGATTCTCTGTTCCTTTATTTTATTGAAATCTCTCCTGAAATTACCGTTATCCAATTAAAAACCCCACCATATTTGATGGGGTAATCCAGAATATATTCTTATATTTTAAATCACCTATTGACCCTTTTCAAGACCTATCTCAATAGCCTTACATATAACCTTACTGCTGATGGTAGCACCACTTATAGCATCAACCTTGAGGGACTGTTTTTTTAAGATTTTTTTAACAATATTTTCAGCCGGTTCTCCCCGACCGTTATTATGTTCCATGATTTCTATTCTGGTAATCCTATGATTTTTAACAGCTACCCTGACCCGGGCGGAAACAAGCCCGGCATCATAACTCCCTGTATAGATTCCATCCCTTACATTGCCCAGATTAATATCATTAATATCCATACTCCGTACCCGGTCTATTTTTTTATAGGAATTAAAACCAAACACAATTGCCAGCATTATAAATAAAATCAGCCCTGCAGTAATAATTTTCTTACTCAAGAGTCTATCACCCTTTTTTAATTATTATGTCAGGCTTTCATTAATTTTATTTGCAAAGTCCTCTATATTTTCTTCATAAATAGAGGACTTGCTCTCTTTGACTTTGGCCAGTACCTTAACAACAAGCCTTTCCAGAAAATTCATTTTATCAAAGTTAAATTCATACCCAAAATAACCCCTGACCCGGGCATGTTCGTATAATTTACTTCCAAACCCTGTTTTCATTTGATCATCAACCCTATCTTCCAGGCCACAGCAGAGAAACAAACCAATCTTCTTATCAAGTAATATATTCAGGTTATCTTCACAGAGCTTTTTAATCTCCTTTTGAATTTGTCCAGCATGGATTGAACCTCCGATAATTATATAATCATATCCCCTTAAATCGGGAAATTTCTTCTGGACATTAACCCTTTCTACTTCTCCAGTAAGCTTTTCAGCCAGTAAGGCTGATGCTTTTTCGGTTGTGCCATGTTTGCTGGCATAAAGTATGAGCTTCTTCAAATAAATTTCCCCCCTTTACAGACTCAACATTAGAATATTAACTGTATTAATTATATAACTTATTAAACCAACTTACCAGTTATTAATGAAAAGAATATGATACCATTTATTAAATGCTAAAAAACTTTGATATAAATAAAAGCCCCTGTTCCAGGGGCTTTTACCGATACATTAACCGCTATATTGTTAATTATTAAAAAAGCTTTTAATATCCTGAAGTATTTACTCTTCTCCTGTAATTATAATCTTTTTCCTTTATTAGCTACTCTTTATTCTTTAATTTATGTCTCCGGTATATAAAATATCCTGCCACCAGGGGAAGCATATATGGTAACCAGGCACCTAATTTGATAATCAGGTTGTAAAAACTTTCAACCATCGCCCTCAGGGCCTGGCGTAATGCACCAATTATCCCCCGGTTACTATTCATAATTGATTCCGGTTCCATGAAGACAACATTTATGGTTGAAAATGAAACCCGGTTTTGTAGATACTCAATTCGCCCTTCCAGACTCTCTATAGTACTGCGGACCCTTTCCAGTTCCCGTTCAATTTTAAGAATATCCTCTACTTTATCGGCTCTGTCAAGGAGTTTACGGTATCTTATCTCCTGTTCTTTCAGGTTGTCAAGCCTGGCTTCAACATCGATAAACTCCTCGGTGACATCCCGGCTCCCCAGGCTACTATACTTAACTCTCCCCATATTCTTAATCTGTTCCAGTACCATGTGGAAATGATTTTCTGGAATTCTTAAAGTAAAACTGACCTTTTTCTGTCCAGAAGCAGTAACCCAGTTTGTAGAACTAGCAATATAGCCCTCATAGCTGGTAACCAGTCCGGTAACCACCTTGCTGACCTCTGCAAAATCATCGGTCTCAATCTCCAGACTGGCATTTTGAATAATCTTCCGATCCAGTCCTGCTTCCTGATTAGTATTGGGTGAAGATTGATTGAGGTTTGTCCTGTTCATGGTTCGGTCACGGGCCATCTTAAGATCCTGTTCCGGGGCTGCTTCCTGTCCCATCTCCATTTCTTCCCGGGAGAGACTGTAATTCTGATAGGAATTATATATGCCGGGTGAAAATAAAGCTATACTCAGGATAATTGCTACTACCACAGCAACTGCCCCAACTGGTATCCTTACCTTTAGTCTAAAGAGATTAAGGAGTTTATCAGACCAGGTATTCTGCTCCTGTTCTTTATCTATATTATAATCCAGGTTATTAAGTCCCTCCATGACAGACTCAACTATATCCTGTGGGGGCTCAACCCCCTCAGTTGAGGAAAGTATATTAAAATTTTGCCGGTAATGTTTCAATTCATTGCGGCACTCCTCACATTCTTTTAAATGTTTTTCCACCAGGTTTTTCTCCTCATCATTCAACCCGTTATCCACATACAGGGGTAAAAGGTCTTTAAGTTTCTGATGATTCATTTTAAACCCCTCCCTTCTATATTTTTGAGGTGTTTCTGTAAAGACTTCCTGGCCCTGCTCAAACGCGATTTAACAGTTCCCATCGGAACTCCTATAATTTCTGAAATCTCTTTATAGCTAAACCCCTGTATATCTCTTAACACTATTACTTCTTTTTGATCAGCTGGTAATTTATTAATAGCCCTCTGGATTGAAGCCATGGTTTCCCTACCCATGTAGAGGTCTTCGGGAACTTTTGAATTATCTTTGATGTTTTCAATATCCTCACTCATAAAATGTTGCCCATCAGGGAAATGGGGACTAGCACTACGACGCTGACGTTTCCGCAGCTCGTCCCGGCACAAATTTGTTGTTATGGTAAAAAGCCAGGTTGAAAAACTGGCCTTCCCTCTAAACCGTTTCAGATTCCTGAAGGTTTTTATAAAGGCCTCCTGGGTCAGGTCACTGGCATCTTCACTGTTGCCTAACATCCGGTAGGTGGTATTATAGACTTTTCTCTGATATTTTTCCACCAGCCTGGCAAACAGTTCTTTTTCTCCAGCTAAAATCATATTGATTATCTTCTCATCAGATGTTCCATCCAATCTCCTTCACCCCTTTCTATTTATTTAGACGTATCAGTAAATATAATGTTCCATGTCCAACTTAATTTTTTTATTAATCTCCTTACATCCAGGTATCTAATTAGTCCTCCTGATTTATTTTTTCTGAAATCAACTAAAATTAATAATACAATTAATTTTATTGTAAATACTATTTTTGGAGGTGGCAATATGTTTAATCATAAAAAAAATTGCTCCATGAAGTAAAAGTTGATAAACCCAATCCCGCTTATGCTGCTATGCTTCAAGAACAACTCGGAGGTGCAAATGGTGAACTCAAGGCAGGACTACAATATTTCTCCCAGAGTTTTAGAATCCAGGACCCTGAAATAAAAGACCTGTTCCTGGACATTGCTGCTGAAGAATTTAGTCATGCTGAAATGGTAGCTCAAACTATTAATATGTTAAATGGACATGAAGTATCAAACACCAATGATAATATAGGTCAAATAGAATCACAGGTTTTAAGTGGCCTGGCACCAATGCTGGCCAATGGTTCCGGTACTCCGTTTACCGGTAATTATGTAAATGTAACCGGCGACATTACAGCTGATATTCTATCAGACATTGCTGCTGAGCAAAGGGCAAAAGTAGTTTACGAGTACCTTTACAGGCAGATAGATGACCAGGGGGTCAGAGAAACAATTGACTTTTTATTAAACCGTGAAGAAGCACATAATGCCCTTTTCAGACAGGCTTTGAACAAGGTCCAAAAAAATAAAAGGTCTTCTAATGACGACTTTGGAGTAACAGAAGACTCGAGACTTTATTTTGATTTATCTACACCGGGTAAATATTTTGACAATCCTTTTCCTACTCCCCCTTCTTTTCAGGAACCAAGTCAGAAAAAAGAGCCCCAGGGGCAACCCGTTTAATATATATATATATTAAAAAATAACAAGAAAAAAATTATAACCTCCAGAAGAATCTGGAGGTTTTTTATAGCTGTATAAAACCCGATATTTATAAATATATTTTTTTGTAGGGGACTTTACCAGGGCAGCTCATTACCCTCAATATATTTATTGTATAAATCTTCATATTTCCTTAATCTATCATCAGATAGTTTTCTTTCACTTGCCTTAAAGTTTTCAATTAAGTGCTCTTCAGTTCTAACACCTGGAATGACTGTTGATACCTGTGGATAAGCCAGAATATATTTTAAAGCCTCATGAACCATACTGGTATTATCATCCTTTATGTCCTTAACCATTTCCACCAGTGAGGCCCTCCGTTTAATAACTTCTCTACTCCACCGTTCCCTGATTCCTGTAAAAGTACTGTCGGCATTATACTTACCGGTGAGCCATCCCGAATCCAGTGGAACTTTAACAATTAACCCCACACCTTCTTCTCCAGCCCTCGGGAAAACCCTCCTGGGCTCCTGGTGGAAAAGATTAAAAAGAATTTCAATAACGCTAGAGTTGCTGTTATTTATAACATCCAGCATTTGCTGACCGGTGTCAACTGAAGCCCCATAGAAACGTATTTTTCCTTCCTTTTTAAGCTCCTCCATAATTTGATAATGTCCCTGACTCCCCTTTATTACTTCCACGGGAGGACTATGGAGTAACAATATATCTAAATAATCTGTCTCTAGCCTTCCCAAACTTTCTTCTACAGATTTTTTCAATAAAGACGGGTCAAAACTGGTCTGACCATCAGGGGTATGCCCAAATTTTGAACTAATAATAACTTTATCCCTTTTACCTTTAAGGGCTTTACCCAGTAATTCCTCACTCTTTCCCCCGGCATAATTGGGAGCTGTATCAAAAAAATTACACCCCATTTCAATAGCCTTATGGACCAACCGGATTGCATCTTCACCGGTAGCACCACGCCAGTCTTTCGTGTTTCCCAGCTGCCAGCATCCAAAACCAATTTCAGAAACTTCAAGGCCAGTTGTTCCCAGTTTCCTCTTCTTCAACATAACTTCCCCCTTTTTAAAACAGCCCTTATCTGAATCATGCCCGGGCTTTTTAAATTTATATTTAAGTTCATTTTTTAACTTTTTATTTATCAGTTCTTGTAACTTTTTTATTAATTAGTTCTTCTTTACGGAAACGGGTTAGCTGTTTTAACTCATACTCCCTTCTCATTGCCTCACTTTTCGTAGAATAACACTCCTGGTATCTTAATTTAACCGGCCTTCTACCCCTGGTATATTTAGCCCCTATTCCCCGATTATGCTCCTTAACCCGCCTTTCAACATCAGTGGTATACCCTGTATAAAAACTGCCGTCACTACATTCAACTATATACACATAGTGCATTTTATTTTAAATCAGCTTTATATTTTGTCAGGTCCAACAGATGGGTCTTTTCTTCTTTAATTAACCGGGTTAAAACTTCCGCCGTTCTTCCCTTATTGTACTTTAATAACTCCTGGTAAAATAAAATAGAATCTTTTTCCGCCTGGATGGCGAAATTTAAAATACTATCAAGGTTATTAAAAGATTTTATTGCTTTTTCAGGAAAGATAGTTGATTCGACTAACACCCTTAAGTACGCGCTGACTTCAGGTTCGTATACATAGTCATCTTCTTCCCCGGTCTTTTTCTTATGATCATGTTTCAATTCTTCAAACCTCTTGTAATGGTCTTTTTCATCATTTGCTAATTTTAAAAACAGTTTCTTTAAATCATCATCAACCCTGTCTGCCTGTTCCTGATAAAATTCAAATCCATCTTTTTCAATATTTTTGGCCATTTCCAGTGCCTCTATCCCCTTCAGCCTTGAAGTAAACATAGTATTCAACTCCTATCTTGTTAAATTAATTCTTATCTACTTTCATTATACTATAATAAATATATATATCCAAATAAACACAAATATTAAATTACATTGACTAATTACTGGCCCAACCTTTCTCTACAACTATAATGAACAGTGACAAAGGAGTTAGCACTCTATTCGAATACAGAAAAACCAGTTATAATCATGGTATACTAACTATAATAAGCTAGCATATTCTAGGTAGCATATCATGCATTAATTTTGTAATTATTCTTTTTCCCCCGATTCTTGTTTTGAGGTACACTTGCTGATCATTATTATCTACAATAGTCCCGATTATAGATGAATTTCGACCATAAGGGTGCCTTCTCATTATATCTACAATCTTTTCACTTTTTTCTCTGTCAGCAATAATTAATACCTTTCCTTCATTGGCCAGATATAATGGATCCAGACCCAGTATCTTACAAAGACTCTTTATTTCATCCCCCAACGGAACTTTTTCTTCCTCAATTTCAATGCCAACATTATACCTGGTTGCAATTTCATTCAGGACTGTAGCCATCCCTCCACGGGTAGGATCTCGCATAAATTTAATCCCATTAGTTTCAGATAATAATGTTACAATGAGGTCTGACAGAGTACAACAATCACTTTTTATAGATGTACTGAAGTCCATCTGGTTCCGTTCCATTAAAATTGCCAGACCATGTTCAGCTATGGAACCATTAATGATAACTTTATCCCCTAATTTAATATTTTCATCAGAAAGCTTTAGTTTATCGCCTATCATTCCGACTCCGGTTGTATTAATAAAAATTTTATCACCTTTTCCCCGTTCAACTACTTTAGTATCGCCAGCCACAATTTTAACATTTGCTTCCCTGCTAACTTCAGCCATAGAAATTATTATTTTTTCCAGGTGTTTTATGGGAAGTCCCTCTTCCAGGATAAACCCCACTGTCAAATAAAGGGGAATAGCACCCGTGACAGCCAGATCATTTACTGTACCACATATAGATAATTTTCCTATATTACCACCTGGAAAGAAAATGGGATCAACTACAAAGGTATCTGTTGAAATTACTGGTACTCCTTTGATTTCAGGTACAGGAGAAGCATCATCCTTTTTATTAATAATATCATTATTTAAATATTTCAAAAAAAGATTATCTATCAAATCTTCCATCATTTTACCGCCATTACCATGGGCCAGGGATATAGTATTCATTTTTTTATAAATTCACCTTCCCCCGATATCGATAATATGCAGCACAGGTCCCTTCCCGGGAAACCATACACGGCCCTTCTGGTTTCATCGGGGTACATTTGATGCCGAACAATCTGCAGTCAGTTGGTTTCTGTTTGCCTTTTAATATTTCTCCACAGATACACCCTTTTCCAGGCCTATATTGAGTATCCCCAAACTGAAACTTTTTTTCGGCAGAATATCTATGATAAACTTTCCTGAGTTTCAATCCAGAGCCTGTAATGGTACCCAGACCACGCCAGTAACTATCCACTGGTGTAAAAATTTCTTTAATAAGCTCCTGTGCTTTTTTGTTTCCCTCAAGCCTTACCAGCCTGGGATACAGATTTTTTACCCTGATATCATTATCTTTTAACATTTTACACAGAGTATATATTGACAAAATAATATCACCTGGCTCAAAACCTGCCACTACCCCGGGAACATGGTAATCCCTGGCTAAAAACTCAAAGGGCTGCAAACCAGAAATTGTACTTACATGCCCAGGTAAAATAAAACCATCTACATCTAAATCTTTATCTAAAACCAGTTCCTGTAATACTGGAGGCATTATTTTAAGTGATTGTAAGATAGAAAAATTATTGAGTCCCAGTTGGTTGGCTTTTATAATACTTAGTGCAATAGCAGGTATGGTAGTTTCAAAACCAATAGCCAGAAAAATAACCTCCTGCCCGGGGTTATTATATGCAATCTTTACAGCTTCAAGGGGAGAATAAACTGTAGTTATATTTTTTCTGTTAACTCTCATTTCCTGCAGTGTTCCAGAAGACCCTGGAACCCTTAAAAGATCAGCAAAAGTAGTAATAATTACATTCTCTTTTTTTGCCAGGGCCAGGGCCTTGTCAATATATATATCAGGGGTTACACATACAGGGCAACCAGGACCTGATATTAATTCAATACTGTCTGGTAATAAACTTTTAATCCCGTTTTTAAAAATTGACATAGTATGAGTCCCACATACTTCCATAATTTTTACTTTTCCCGATAGTTTAATTGCCTTAATTTTACTGACTATTCCGCTGATTATTTTCCTATCTGACAACTCATCAACACATTTCATTGAAATCAACCTTCCCCTGTAATTACCCCTGGCTTAGTTCTTTCAATAATTTTAAAGTTCTTATTGCCTCTTTTTTATTCACTACCTGAATAGCACACCCGGCATGTAATAAAACATAATCACCTGGTTTAACTTCAGGCACAAGGTCAATATTTATCTCTTTCTTTACACCATTCAGTTCAGCCAGGGCCAGTGACTCTCTTTTTTTGATAATCTTTACAGGTACACCAATACACATTGGTCACTAATCCTTTCTCCGGTTACTGGCTATAGCCAATTGTCCCAGGGATAACCCGCTATCATTGCAGGGTATTTTTGCCTGTGAATATACTTTAAAATTTTGTTCCTTCAATCCAGCACATAACATCTCTAATAATAATTTATTTTGAAAGACTCCACCACTCAAAGCAACACTGTTAATACCGTATTTATGCCTGATTAGCCTGCACATTTCCAGGGTAAATGCAATAACTGTATTATGAAATTTAGATGAAATAATCGATCTTTTAACACCCTTTTTATGGTCACTGATAATACCCCCCATCATCGGGTCGGTATTAACAACATATTTTTGACCCTTTTCCTCGATACTAACATGATATATCTCTTCTGTATTATTATCTGCAATTGATTCCAGTTCAAGGGCTGCCTGAGCCTGATAGGTTATCCTTTTTCGCAAGCCTATTAAAGCGGCAACAGTATCAAAGAGTCGACCCATACTTGATGTTTCCGGACAATTGAAACCCTTATTGAGCATTTTCAGAATTATGTCTGCCTCCACTTCATCTATCCTCAACAGGTTTATAATATCAGCTTTATCATACCTTAAGCGATTAAGATAGCTAACCGCCAGACGCCAGGGTTCCTTTATTGCCATATCACCCCCGGGCATTTTCATATAATTTAAATGGCCACCCCTTTTAAAATCTTTAAAATCACAAATTAAGAATTCACCACCCCATATATTACCATCATTTCCCAGACCTGTTCCATCAAAAGCAAGACCAATTACTTTTTCGTCTATGTTATTTTCAGCCATACAACTGGCTATATGGGCATGATGGTGCTGGACACCTATCTTATCCCCGTAAAAACTAGCATAATAGGTCGTTTGATAATCCGGATGGAGGTCATGGACAACAAAATCTGGTTTTATTTTATATAACTCCTTAAAATGATCTATCATTAATTTAAAATTATTATAGTTATCGATATTCCCTAAATCCCCTAGATACTGGCTTATAAAGGCATACTTATTTCTGGCAAAACAGAAGGTATTTTTCTGGTCACCCCCCAACGCCAGACCATTGTCAAGGCCCCCGACCATGAGAGGTTGGGGAACGTAACCCCTGGCCCGTCTTATCACTCTCTTTTTACCACCAACAACCCTTACGACTGAATCATCTACAGGAACATATATCTCCCTGTTATGCCCAAGAACATAATCAGCAATACCTTTTAAGTTTTCAAAAACACCTCCATTTTGGTATTCCAGGGGGTTACCACTGACGTTTCCACTGGTAGCAATTAAAACCTCTATACCTTTATCGAACAACAAATAATGCAGGGGGGTATATGGCAACATAACACCATAGTATCTAATTCCAGGAGCAATATTACGGGGTAACTTCTCCCCTTTTTTATCAAGTAAGACAATGGGACGCCTTATCCCTGTTAATATTTCCTCTTCCATACTACCAACATTGCAATATTTTCTAACAGTAGTCAGTTTATTCATCATCAACGCCAGGGGTTTATCTGGTCTCCTCTTCCTCGTCCTGAGATTTGCTATCACATCACTTTCGGTAGCATCACACATAAGGTGAAATCCACCAATGCCCTTAATGGCTATTATGTTTCCCTTTTTAAGCAGGTCAATGGTAAGACCTATGGGGTCCCGGGTAAGGCACTTTTCCCCACTCATTTTTTTTAGCCAGAGCTGGGGCCCACATAGTGGGCAAGCGTTGGGTTGGGCATGAAACCTTCTATCCAGAGGATTATTGTATTCAGTATTACATTCAGGACACATTTTAAATTTCTTCATTGTAGTCCGGGGGCGGTCATAGGGGAGGGATTTGATAATCTTAAAACGGGGACCACAGTTAACACAACTTGTAAAGGGATAACGATAGCGCCTGTTGGTAGGGTCCATTATATCATGGAGACAATCATTACAAATGGCAATATCAGGAGGAAGCTGTACTTGCGTATAATATGTTTTCCTGCTATCCTTAATGACAAAACTACTGTCTTCTCTAACAGAGACTTCTCTAGATTTGATAGTAGTAATCTGGGCCAGTGGGGGTGACTCCTCATCAATTTGTCTGATAAACATCTCAAGGGTCTTTTGATTACCTTCAACTTCAACTAAAACACCCCCACTGGTGTTCAGAACCCACCCATTAAGATTATTTTCCCTGGCAAGACGATAGATAAAAGGCCTGAAACCCACCCCCTGAACAATACCTTCTATTTCTAATTGTAACCGCCTCTTTTTCATGTAAGATTTTCCTCCAGAAAAAAACATAGCTTATCCAGACCTGCTCCTGTCTTCCCTGACAATTTAAAAACCGGGGCATTTTTGTTAATTTGCTTTAAGTCTTTTTCAATTTCTTCTAAGGAAAAATCAGTATAGGGTAATAAATCTATTTTATTTATTATTATTAAATCTGCTCTTTGAAAGATAACAGGATATTTAAGAAGTTTATCATTCCCCTCCGGTACACTAAGCACAGTAGCTCTGATATTCTCTCCTAGATCATAGGAAGCGGTACAAACTAGATTACCGACATTTTCTATAATTAGAAAATCAATTTCTTCCAGATTTACTTCTTTTAAGGCCTGCCAGACCATACCAGCTTCCAGGTGACAGGCACCCATTGTATTAATTTGAACAACCTGTATTTCATATTTTTTTAATCTTTCAGCATCTCTGGTAGTATATAAATCTCCTTCAATAACAACAATCTTCCTTGTGTTATCAAACTTTTCAATTATTTTTTCTAAAATAGTTGTTTTTCCGGCCCCCGGTGACCCCACCAGATTTAACATCCTGACCTTTTTCTCATTAAGATATGCCCTGATTTCTGTAGCCTTTTCTTCATTTTTGCTCAGGATTTTTTTATTTATTTTAATCGTTTTCATCTATCTCCCCCTCCACTTTATCAAGATATAATTCATACCCATTTACAATATTATCACTGTAACTTTGACAATGGGGGCATAACTTATCAGTATAGGTTATTTCAAAAATATGACCACAGTGATGGCATCTTGCCCTGGCTTTTTCTTTATTAATAATAAGTTCGGCTCCTTCAGCTACGGTATCCTCAGCAAATACCTGAAAAGCAAAATCCAGTGCTTCATCATTAAGGCAGGTCATTTCCCCAACTCTGACCACTACTTTTGTTACTCTTTTAAGTCTGTATTTAGCTACATTACTGTTTATTATTGAAAAAATCTCCCCCATGACAGACATTTCATGCAATTTAACCACTACTTTCAAAATTCTATTTTCTTCTGCAATTTACCGTCAATACTATAGACATGGGTACCACAGGATATACAGGGATCAAAGGACCGAATTATCCTGCCAACAATGGTCTCCAACATTGCTCCCCCGGGAATTTCAGTACCAATTAAGGCCCTTTCTACCGGACCAGGATTCCCATTTTTATCCCTCGGTGAGAAATTCCAGGTGGTTGGGGTGATGACATTATAACTTTTTACTTCTTCACCTTCGATTATAGCACTGTGTAGAAGGGCTCCCCGCATAGCTCCAGTAGTAGCCACAGCCCTATCTTTAACCGGTTCTTCATTTTGATTTAAAGGTGGAGGTCCAGGTTCCAGTCTGGTCAACCATTCCCTGATAAAACCAGCCAGCTTCAATGCCTCCAGGGAACGGGCCACAATTCTATCCATGGTCGAAGCCCTTCCCCTATAATCTCCACGGATAACTCCCCTGGCATATGGCCCTGTTTCAAAGTGTTGGCCTTTATACAGAACAGTTTTTATATAACTATAGGCTTCTGGTTTAAAGGGAGCAGGTTCCGGGTATTGATTGAATACATTTTCGCCTTCATCATTCGCCTCATAATAGGAGTAAGGTACCTGTTCTTCAATAAATTCTACCTGAGGTAGCTCAAATTCATTATTGATAATGACACCGGGGGGCCATAAATAATCGTCATTTTGTGGACCAAAAGGAAAAAGACCAAAAGATATTAGTCGAAGAGGGGTAACACCGATCTGAAAATAATCCCTGTAAGCCCGGGAAATTAATTCAGTATCCGGTATCATACACCCCTGAACAAATTGTTGAATACTTTCAATTAGAGCTTTTGCCTGGTTAATCTTGTCAGCGGTCGGGGCTACCGTTACCCCTCCGTGGACAAAACTATGCTGGTTCGGTATCTTGCCACCAAACAGGGCCAGTAACTGATGACTTTCCTGAGCTGCTTTAACAGCCTTGTAATAATTATCAACCAGTCGTCGATTGTCTTCCCTATTTAAACGAAGGTCATTAAGGTCCTGCCCCAGAAAAGGTGGTTTTTCAGGCATTTTAACAAAATCGGGAAGGCCAAAAAAATAAAAATGCCTGATATGGTTTTGTAAAAAATCTGCCGCAAACATAATATTTCTTAGATACTGAGCATTTTCAGATATGATATTCCCATAAAGTTCATCAAGCAAATAACTTCCAACAGCCCCATGGGCCAGGGAACAAATACCACAGATCCTCTGGGTCATATAAACAGCATCTGTTACCTTTCTTCCTCGCATAATCCACTCATAACCTCTGAACATGGTTCCTCTTGTACGGGCATTCACTATTTTCCCTCTATCAACAACAATTTCAACTGACAAAAGTCCACTTAACCTTGTTACCGGACTAAATGTAATTTTTTTAACCATCAGTATCATCCCCACAGGTATCTTTACTATCTTTAAACCCATTTATCTTATCCCCATCCCTTCCAGGGGTTACTTCTTCATCTTCTTGCCTTTTCAAGGGTAAGGGGACAAAAAACGGTGAAGACCCATCGGGGAAATCTTCATTAGTACAACCTATACAGGGTGTATTAACTTTGATAGGATAACTAACATGATTATCCCATAAACGGTAAGGACAGTCAGCACCTGTTCTGGGGCCCACACAACCCTGACTGAACATACATTCAATGTCTCCCAGCTCTTCAGCGAAATTTCCATCATCAAAATAGGAACGCCGTTGGCAATGACGGTGAACAGTAAACTGATAAAAAAGTTCAGGCCTCCCCAGTCTATCCAGATCCGGTAGACCGTACATCTGTAGATGAGCCAGTGTACCAACAAACCAATCAGGGTTTATGGGGCAACCACTTACATTTATTATTTGCCGGTCTAATACATCTCCAAGAGCTACACTACCGGTAATATTTGGAGAGGCTGCTGATGCTCCACCAAAACTGGCACAGGTTCCTACCGCCACTGCATATTTTGCCAGCTCTCCAAGCCATCTTACTAACTCAACTGCTGTTACCGGACCTTCATCAGTAATAAAGGTAATATTATACCGACCGTTTGCTTTCAGAGGAATAGCCCCCTCAACAACAAGGGTAAACTCTCTTTTTTCGCGTAAAGCCACTTTTTTTAATATTTGATAGGCATCCTCTCCCTGGGCTGCCATAAAGGTATTACTATAATAAAGATCTATAATATCTTCAAAAACCTGATCAAGATAGGGATAGGTTGTGTTCATAAAAGAAATATTATTATCACCACTATCGTTGGTTTCAATCCAGATAACAGGTAATTTTTTGCCATTGTTACTCCGAAAGTCCCTGACCACTCTTAAAATTTCTCTTGATAATTGATGACTCCCCTCAGTCTTTAAAGAACGACAGAGATTAACATAGTCTTTTTTCTTCACAATAATACACCTCATTTAATTCCTTTGTAAGTTATATTATGCTTTAACTTGCATACTAATGATAATATGGGAGGAAATAAGTGTAAATATCAAATTATTATTGTTGGGGTGGGTAATTATATTATGGGGGATGATGGGGTCGGAATTCATTTAATTAAGGAATTGGAGTCAAAAAAAATACCACCAGATGTATCCTTAATTGATGCCGGTACTGCACCTATAAACTATCTGAAAGAAATAAGCCTTTCCAAAGAGGTAATAGCTATAGATGCTATATATGGAGGTAAAAGTCCAGGCACAATCTATAGACTCTGTCTGGATGACTTAAAAAAATCCACCAACCCTGATCTCCATGGGTTTTCCCTTTTTGATGTTATAAAAATGGGTCAATCAATGACAGGCTATCCGCATAAAATTACTATCTATGGAATTGAGCCAGAAAGAATAACTTTAGGTACTAAACTTTCAAAATCAGTACAAAAGGCTGTAATGAAAGTAAAAAAAATCATCGAAGAAAAATTATCTCCACATATTTGATTATCATAAAACTTTTACACATTAAAAGTCTTTTATATTATCGGTTTCATCATGATATTTGTCTACAAATAAATTACCCTGGGTATCAAGGGCGGCATACATAACATCCTTTATATCGGTAATACCCTGTTTTTTTAGTTCATCCTTCAACCATTTCTCTGTTAAATTGAGTTCCCTTAACTTATCCTTCATAATTTTACCTTCAAAAATAATCTTTCTGGATAGACCCTCATAATTTGTCTGTAAATTAAGATCATTCCTGGTTACAGGTTGTTGTTGTGATTTTTTAAGAACACTCAGTTGGCCACTTGTTTCTAAAATAGCAAATTCCACATCAGCCATCCTGAATATACCCTTGTCCCGCAGCTGAGCTCTCAAATCTTCTATCTGATAATTAGGCAACTTACTTATGTTTTTTCTAAAATTTTTCCATTCTGGATGACAACAGTTGGGGTTCCATGAAATATTTTATTGAGCAGTCTTGATTTCATGGATATAAAGCCAATAACCAGGCTCCAGAAAAACCAGGTTAACAGGCCCACTAAAGTTGGTCCAAAATCATTAACAGCGATAATTGTTAAAGAACTGGCAATTGACCCAGCTGTAATGGCTACGATATAATCAAGGAAGGTCAACTGGGCAATCTGTTGTTTTCCACTTATTCTTGCCAGAAATAGAATTGCGAAAAAACCAACTGAACCCTGCCAAAATACCCTGAAATATTCCATGTATATCTTCCTTTTTATTTGTGTTATTTGATATTATTAATTATTATTAGATAAAAATATAATTTAATTCACAGGTAAAAATCATCCTTTACTATTTTAGTTTTGTAGATATCGATATAATTTATTTTAATGATTGATATTTTTATTTTTGCTTACATAATCTTGTTAACATGACTCTACCCATCATTATGGCTAACATCTTCTTTTAAAATATAAAAATCCATGTCGTAAACAAAAACGGAAAGGCTAACACCTTTCCGTTTTATATATCTCTATTTTTCTTCCTTATCATCACTTTTGATATTTACTGTTTCTTCTGCTTCTTTGGCAGCAGATTTAAATTTACTTATACCTTTACCGATCGCTTCCCCGATTTCTGGAATCTTTCCCGGGCCAAATATTATCAGGGCAATAAATAAAACAAGAATTAATTCTACTGGTCCCATTCCAAACATTTTTATATTCCCCCTCTATTAGTGTCCCTCATGGCAATCCAGGCAGTCCATCTTACCCCTGGTATCTTTTAAATCACCGGCAACATGACAGTTCATACATTCCTGGGCTTCTTTAGGGATTGTATATGTAGCAACAAATTTACCTGCCAGCTGGGCATTGAGCAGTTCTGCTGCCTTCGCTGTTGTATCGCCAGTTAACAGGCCACATCTTTTTGATCTCTTTTTAGAATCTGCCTTTAATCCTGATGCCTCACACCAGTTACTCACAGAAGAATGGCATAATGGGGTACCAGCTACACTATTTACCTCACTATTAAGGGGTAAGGGGGTTTCACTATACCAGCCAAATAGTTCATTTACTAACGCCATGGTGATTTTGCTTCTGCCATAAACAAGGGATATTGCTGCAGAGCCTCCGTTTACTGCCCCACACAGGGTAGCCCAGCCGGCTCCCCCGCCTGCTCCGAACCATAAAACCTGGGAAGGCACATTACTAAAGGGTGCCCCCAGCTCTTCAACCAGGGCCCTGAAGGAAGCTTCGGCACAATGATTACCTTCATGATAGTACTGGGTAGCCTTTTTCCTGACAGTTTCAACATTTAATTTTTTAGCAAAGTATTTTGTCCATGGGTATTCAGGTAATTTTTCAGCCTTTACCTCAGAATCAAGGAGACTCAAACCCGAACCTGCCAGAACAGCTCCGGCCGCCAGACCGCCGACAGTTGTTAAAAACTGTTTCCTGGAAATTTTATTATTCTTTTCTTCCACTACTCTACACCTCCAGTTTTTTATTCCTCTTTCTTCACAGACAGTTTTTCTCCCATATACTGATTAAATATTTCTCCCGCTGACCGGTTATATATTTCATTTTATGACTCTGTTTATAACCCCACCTCCTTTTATACATTTATTTTTAATATATTTACAGGATAACAATTAATTAACCCCTTCTATACACGGCTGTTAACACAAATGCAGTAATGTATCTTTCAGGGGAACAATTAGTGAAAACCCCCTCATATATAATTTTTGGGGAAAATGCTATCTATTCTATAATCCTTGCCCATATAATACTGACTTCATATAACAGGATTAATGGTAAGGCCATCATTACCTGGGAAATAACATCAGGAGGGGTAAGGATAGCCGCCAGAATAAAAATGATTAGCAGGACATACTTCCTCTGTTTTTTTAAAAATTTATGATCGATTAAATTCAACTTTACCAGGGGTATTATTATTATAGGCATCTGAAAAATAAGACCAAAAGGGATCATAACCCCGGTAACAAATGAAATAAACTTACCCAGCGAAAACATGGGATTGAGGCTATCTGTGGCAAACCTCATTAAGAATTTAAGCCCAAACCTGACTACTACAAAGTAACCAAAAATAAGCCCACCGGCAAAAAATAAACATGATAGTGGAACAAGCCATGAAATAAACTTTTGTCTGTTTTCCGTAAAGGCAGGGCTGATAAACCTCCATATCTGATAGATAATAAAAGGAAAGGCCAGTAAAAGACCACTGAAGAAAGCAACTTTTAGTTGGGTAAAAAAGGCTTCTGTGGGGGCCAGGTATACTAATCTGGTTCCGACCGGTTTTGTTAAAAATTTAATAATATCAGGAACAAAAAAATATGAAGCTATGGAAAATATTAATACCAGTGATATAGATATAAGGATTCTTTTTCGGAGCTCTTCCAGGTGTTCTACAAAGGACATTTCGACCTCGGCCATATAAATAACCCCCCGTCTTAGAGGCTGTTACTGCCCTTAACCTTTTTGAGTCTTTCTTCCATTATTTCTAACTCCCGTTCCAGTCGAATCTGCTGTCTGTTTATAAAGAATATGTAACCCAGAATCAATAGCCAGATAAATCCATAGGCAATTACTAAGTAAGACAAGTTAATACCCTCCTATTCTTTCTTTTAATAAATCAATTTTATAAGCCAGCTTAATTCCCCTGCACCTTGTTTTGAGCAAATAAACATATAATAACGTAAAGGTAGCAAGACTGAAAAGAAGGGTAAATAACATTTCTCCGGTTATACTTATACCTGATGTTGAAATAACTACCGGGTGGATAGTCCGCCACCATCTTATAGAGAAAAAAACCAGGGGGACATTGATAAAGGCTATAATCCCGTAAACAGCTGCCAGTCGTTCTCTCTTTTCATTCTTTTCCCGGCCACCATGTAAGATAAGATAGGCTACATACATAAACCATAGAATAAGAGTTGTCGTTAACCTGGGATCCCAGGTCCACCAGGTATTCCAGACAGGCTTTGCCCATAAAGGACCGGTAATCAGGACTATACTTATAAAAACAACCCCTATCTCGGCAGAAGCCAGTGACAACTGACTCCACTTTTTCCGGCCACATCTGAGGTAGAGAATATTAGATGCAAAAACAACTGCCAGAGCCAGAAAACCAATCCAGGCAGACGCAACATGAAAATAAAATATCTTCTGAACCACCCCCATCACCTTTTCCAGGGGGGCATAGTAAAATATAAGATACAGGTTGGTTAACATTGTGAAAATAAGTATAATCAGAAGTATAGAATTAACCTTATCCTTCATGGCTTTACCCCCATTTAGTTTTCCATGATATAATCAAAGATAAATAATGGTATCAAAAAATGTATTAAATCAAAGAGAATCAGAAAATTAACCCACCGTACTGGAATATAACCTGCTATAAGTGAGGCTTTGGTACATTCAGTTACAGCAATAAAAAGGGGAATGGATAGTGGAAAAAGCAACACAGGTAATAAAAGCTTGGAGCCTCTAATCTGTAAAATAATTGAATTTAACAGGGTTCCTATCAGAGACAAGCCACAGCTCCCGAGAATTAATGTTAATAAAAAGAATCCGTAATTGAAGTCAAACCTGATATCGTTAAATATTATGTACAGCGGTATTATAATTGCTTCTACAACAAATAACAGGGTTAAGTTACTTATAACCTTGGCAAAGAATATACAGCTCCAGTCACCTACAGCCATTATTAATGCTTCATGGGCTTTATTCTCCTTTTCAAAATCAAATGACCGGTTTACACCCAGGGTTACCGTAAACAGAACAACGACCCAAAGTAGTGAAGGAAAGATATTAATAGACTCCATATCGAGGTTTTGCAGGGAAAGACTGATGATAAAGGTAACCATTAATCCAAACACAATTGTCGAAGCCATGTTATCTATGCTTCTAAATTCACATTTTAAGTCCTTAAGATACAAAATCCAGAGATTTTTAAAGTAGGAGTTCATATGTTGTCCCCACCTTCAACCAGTTCTCCCCTTTCAAGTCTATACTTTCTATAGTTAATTCCGGTCAGAAAAGCAGATTTATGGGTGACAAGGACCTGTAATTTCCCATCATTCTGTTGTTTTTTAAGTATATCTATCAGTAATTTTTGCCCCTCCCTATCGAGTCCGGTAAATGGTTCATCATAGAGGATTAAATCAGGTTGTGGTAAAAGTAACCTGGCCAGGGCAAGGCGCTGTTTCATCCCCCGGGACAGGTTAGCAACCCTCTCATATTTATTAAAGTAAAGATTCACTTTTTTCAGGAGTCCTTCAACTTTTTCATCATTAAAACAACCATATAACCTGCCAAATGTCTCCAGGTTTTCATAGACTGTCATCAAATTATAAAGCATTGTTTGATGCCCGAGATACCCTATACGCGAATCCCCGATTTTACAGGGTTTGTTGTCAATCAAAATTTCCCCAGAAGTTTTGTTTGTTAGACCGGCCAAAATTCTTAAAAATGTTGTTTTACCAGCTCCATTTGGACCGATTAAGACAACAAGTTCCCCCGAGGATACCTCCAGGTTAATATTAGAAAGTATAGTTCTGTAACCAATCTTTTTTGTAAGTTGCTTTACTCTCAATACTTCCATCCCGGGCAACCCCTGCCTGACTTTGTTCCTTGCTGATAATCTATCTCCTGTCTTACTGGTAAAACAAGGACCACAACCCCGATACAGATAACCAGGGCTCCTGTCCATATTAATGATACCAGAGGGTATATATTTACCTCTATCCGGGCCTGGTCTCCATCCCAACCGGCTAAGTTAAAATAAATATCCTCATTTATTTTACTCATTAGACCTATTTCAGTATCCGGCTGGTCATGACCAGGGTAAAAAATTTTCTCTGAAGTAATATCACCCAGCCGCCTTTTTCCCCTATAAACCTGTAACTTTGCAATAACCCTGGTTTTTGTATAAAAAACCTTTCTGGTAAGCCCTTGATATTCAAAGCGGTAATTCTTTAAAACCATTTCCTCCCCTGGCCTTAACACCTGTAACTTTCCGTTCCCCAGAAGGGAGGAACCTGTAATCCCTATAACAATTAAAATTATACCGATATGTATTATATATGACCCAGGTTTTCGCTTATGTAATATAAATAATTTAATGATACTGGCCAGGAGGCTTTTATCGTTTTTGTATCTCAATTTTAAAATATCTATTATAAAATTCTGAATAATTGACCCGGAAGCAAAAATACAAATGGCGAAAGAAAAGGCCGCCAGACCGTGATTGTACTTAATTATTATTCCTATAAACATTACCACACCGGCCAGTAAAGGCAGGACAAACTCCTTTGCCTTCCACTTCCCCCCTTTTATAAGAGGGCATAATCCCATTAAAAAAACAATGAGTAACCAGAAAGGAACTGTAAACTGGTTATAAAAAACCTTGTTAAGGATTATTCTCCTTTCTACGAAAACCTCTGTTATGACCGGGAATAGTGTACCAAGTAAAACTCCTCCAAAGATAAACATAAGGAAAATGCCGGTTAAAATCAGAACTCCCTCTACTGAAAATAATTTTATATTAAGGTTGGTTTTTTTAAAATAATTGTATCTGGTAATTATAAGATAGATTACTAGTAAGACCAGAACTATTAATATAAACAAGAAATAATAACCAATTTTACCATTACTGAAGGCATGAACAGAATCCAGAAGACCACTTCTGGTTAGAAAAGTACCGAAGATAGTTAAAACAAAAGATAGTGATATTAAAATAAAATTCAAGAGTTTAACCCCACCAGCCCTTTTACGCAAAATAAGGTTATGTAACAGGGCTGTTGCTATTAACCAGGGAAACAGGGAGGCATTTTCTACCGGGTCCCATGCCCAGTATCCCCCCCAGCCAAGCTCTGTATAGGCCCATTTCCCTCCCGTAATAATACCTGCAGTTAACAGACCCCAGGAAAATAATACCCAGAGGCGAGACCGTTCAAGCCATAAATATTTTTTATCCCTCTGCCATACCCCGACAGTGGCCAACGAAAAAGGTACGATAAAACCACTGTAAGCTGCAAACAAAAACAGGGGATGAATTGCCATATAAATATTTTGAAGCATCGGATTTAATCCCTGGCCAAAATATGGAGCTGGAGCAGAAATTTTAAAGGGGGATGCCGGACCAGTAAGTACTGCCATAAAAAACAACCTGATGACATTAATAATACCTGTAACCGCAATGTCATAATTTTCTTTACCAAAATGCTTATTAAGTTGAACTATAAGTCCAGTTAACGACATGAAAAATAGCCACAATAGTAATGAACCAGACTGTCCGGCCCACAGGGCACTTATTTTATAAATTAAAGGTAGATCTCGACTGGTGTATCTAACAACATATTCATAATTAAAATTACTCCTGATAAGGGCTTTCAATAATATAACTACTGCAACTGTTACCATAATGATTGATAAAAAATTAGACAGCCGGGAAACCCTTATGAAAAGACCGGCCTTCTCTTCCTTCCAGAAACATATAACGGCTGTTATTATTGATATAACAGTAAAAATAGAGGCCAGTAGTATAGATAAGTCACCAGTTGAAATCATTATTCTTCTCCCTTTTCATATTTAGATGGGCACTGTAGCATAAGTTTTGTGACCCTGAATACATCATTTTCAATAAATTTACCCTCTACAATCACTTCCCGGGAGTGTTTAAAATTATCCGGAACTACTCCGGAATAGATCATTTTTAAATTATGCTGACCATCTGTCAAAGTAAATTTAAGTTCTGAGAGATCCGGGGACCATTTAACACTGTCTTTAATAAGATTACCTTTAATTCTGAGATGCTGTCTGATACCTTCTAATCCTCTGGCCTCAGATATGGTATAATAATATGTTGCTGAATTGTTAAAACTTATATATGTTGTGTATGAAACCACTAAAACAATTATTAATGTGAGAATAATAACTTTTGTTTTAGTTTTCATATTATCCTTCCCCAGTCAATTAATTGTTATAAAACCTGTATTACTGAACAATTGATTTTAACCGTACCTTATTTCACAAAGTTTTGTACTTTTTTACATAACTATTATATATTTTCTATATTATATTTTAATAATCCTTCAATTTTCTCTATTTTATTAAAAATATAAATTTAAATAATAATAATATTAACCAGAACATGGAAAAATATCCATTGTTTACTGACATAAAATATTCATGAAAAAAGTTTTTAAAAAAAATAGGTGCTGTTCCCAGCACCTATTTTCTGCCCTCCAACCCGGTCTGAAGCACCTTAACCATTTCATCCAGGATCTTTTCCAGTTCTTCCTCACTTACCGGAATTCTGATCTTCCCTTCTTTTATTACCTCTTCATATGAAAAATCATATTTCATTCCCAGATATTCTGAAAGATATATGGACACCCGATTAACTATAAAACTTATCAGATCAAGATCAACATCATCCCTTATCTGCCCCTTCTCCCGGGCCTTTTTTATAAAATCTTTCATGTAATTATCAGAACTCCTTATTAACCTGTCTGCCAGGTTTCCTATTTTTTTACTTGTTTCCCGCATGGCATTAAGAATTAGATTGCTGTAGTGGAGATGGGTCAGATCAAACTTGAGTCCAACCAGATGCATCTCTTTCAACAGCTGAAAAAAGTCTTTTTTTCCGGTATCAAAATCTATATTATCTGAAATATAATTAAATTTCTTTTCACTGGCCAACTCCACTAGATATAAGTAAAGTTCTTTCTTATTTTTAAAATATTGATACATACTTCCTTTGGCAATACCGGCTTTTTCTACAACTCTACTGAGTGATGCAGAATTGTAATCATACCTGGCAAACTCTTCAACTGCTATATTAATTATTCTATTTCTTTTTTCCTCCGATAAATTAAAAAAAGTTTCCCGGGGCATTCCTCTCACTCCCTACCACAATTGACTGTATAGTCATATTATAAGTGGTTAGTCCTATAACTGTCAAACAATTAATGTGACTATTGAGTCACTTTTTTTACTAAAAACCATTGACAGTGATTCTGGAATATGATAGCATGTGACTATGCAGTCATATGACTTTATAGTCACATGCTTTAAGTTATCTTTTTAACTTACCTTTTAAGGTTACTATTAATTTAATTGGTCAGGAGGTGAAAAATGCCCTTAAAGACATATTATAACCTTCCTGAAGAAAAACAAAAACGAATAATTAAAGCAGCTATTGCCGAATTTGCCAGTAACGGCTATCAAAAGGGTTCTATTCAGTCTATAGCTGACAGGGCCGGGATCTCTAAAGGGAGTATGTACCAGTACTTCACTAACAAGAAAGAGCTATTCCTCTACATATTTGATATAGCCATAGATAAGAAAATTAATGGTGTTAAAAATATTATTTCCAGATACAGGAAACTAACTATATATGAATTACTGGAAAAGGCTTTTGAAGATTCAATTAAATACGCCCGGGAATACCCTTCTCTCTATCAAATTTATACCCGGGCAATAAAGGGAGCACCCCGGGAAATTATTAACAGTCTTGATTTTAAAATAAAAACCGAAGGTTTATCGTTTTATCTAAAACTACTTACAGAAGCCAGGGAAAATGGGCAGGTCAGAGATGATATAAATCTGGAACTGGCAACATTTGTGGTCTTTACCCTCTGTAAGTACTTCGGTGAATATCTGGGCCAGAAAATACCCCGGAGTTCTGAAAAGGAAATAAAACATAATGTTAGGGATTTTTTAAAGGTCCTCAAAGAGGGTCTCTTACCACAAGAACATGAGGAGGTATGTAAAAATGATTGAAGTCAAGAATTTGTACCATGATTATACCGGTAGAGGGGAATATGCAGTTTATAATGTATCCTTTACCATGGAGAAGGGTGAAATATTTGGTTTTCTCGGACCCAGTGGTGCGGGCAAGAGTACAGTTCAAAATATAATGACCGGTCTTCTCAGACTCCAGCAGGGTAAAATTAATTATAACGGTAAATCCATTAACAAAATCAAAAATGAATTTTTTAATAAAATTGGTGTCTCCTTTGAACACCCAAACCTGTATACAAAACTTACCGGATATGAAAACTTAAAGTATTATGCTGGTCTTTTCTCGGTACCAACCGAAGACCCCATGAAACTACTGAATATGGTGGGCCTTGGTGATTCTGCATCCAAAAAAGCCGCTGATTATTCAAAGGGTATGAAGCAAAGACTGGTCTTTGCCCGGTCCCTTTTAAATAACCCGAAGATACTCTTCCTGGATGAACCCCTTTCCGGACTGGAGCCCAGTACAGCCAGTATCATTAAAGATATTATTATTGATATGAAAAAAAGAAGAACCATCATCTTTCTCACCACTCACAATATGTTTGTAGCCGAAGAACTATGTGATACCGTTGCTTTCATAAATGAGGGTAAAATTGTAGCCAGTGACTCTCCCAGAAATCTGAAATTAAAATATGGAGAAAAATCGGTAAAAGTAGAATACAGGGAAAATGGCAAAGTGAATTCTGAAGTATTGTTTATCGAAAATGATAAAGATAAAGACCGGTTAAACAAATTGATTAATACCAAAAAAATAGAAACAATTCATTCCCAGGAAGCAACCCTGGAACAGATTTTTATCAAACTAACAGGCAGGGGGCTTTCATAATGATTAAGCGCCTTACAAACTTATTTCAACAGGATTTAAAAGTGGCAGTGAGGAATTACTTTCATCTTGTTATCATAATTTTGGCATTGCTAATGGTTGTTGTAGTTAATTTCATTATTCCAGCTGAAGTTAAACTGACCCCAGGTGAAATTTTTCTTGACAATACACCCGGTAAGCAGGTCCAGAAATACCTGATGTCAGAAGGACTGGATAAAAATCGTTTTGTAAATAATCGTGAAGAATTATTTAAAAGGATTGAAGCTGACAGTAACACCCTGGGGGTTATCCTGGAGGGCACGGTTGACAATGCTACCTTCACTGTAATCGGCCAGGGACATGAATCCCGGGAGAGCGTAAATTTGCTCAAGGCAGCTCTGGCTTCTATCCTTGATCATATGAAGGGTACTGTGGACAGAACCAATCACAGGGTGGAGCGATTACATCCACAGAGTAAAAAAGTCCCCTTCAATAAACAGATGATACCTATATTTATTTTCACTGAAGTAATCATGCTGGGTTTTCTCCTGGTTGCAGTTATGGTCTTTCAGGAAAAAAAAGAAGGTGGTGTCAGGGCTTATAGGGTAAGTCCGGGAGGAACCCTTGAATACATTTTGAGTAAAGTAGGTACCAACCTGTTATTAGCATTATTATTTGCAGTAATACTGATTGTCCTTACCCTGGGGCTAGAGGTTAATTTTATCAGCCTCCTGATTACAATTATTCTGGCCAATATCTTCATGACTCTGATTGGTTTAACCATTAGTGTCTTTTTCAAAAACCTTGAAGAATTTATATTCGTCGGTATCTTATTTTTATCAATATTTGCCCTACCGATGGTTTCCTATTTAACACCTTCTTTTGCACCACCATTTATAACCTGGATACCCTCTTACCCGGTTCTTTTCGGACTCAGGGAAATATTATTCCCCACCGGCAGGGCAGGTTTTATATCCTCCCTGAACTGGATGCTGGTAGTAGAAAACCTGATAGTTTTAGCAATAAGTTACCTGGCTGTCCACCGAAAACTTATGAGGGAGGATAAATAGATATGTTTAAGAAAATAATAAACCTGATTAAAAAAGATTTAATAAATGGCCTCAGAAATAACATGGTTATTTATATGTTATTATTTCCTCTGGTGCTGGCCCTGGGGATGAGTTTTTTCATTCCCAGTGTCACCGAAGTAGAGGTTACCATTGCCGTTGACTCCGGTGTTGACCAGTGGGTTATCAACCGCTTAGAAGATTATGGAAAGGTAGAACTATATGATTCACCTGAGGCGGTAAAAGAAAGGGTGAAAAGGCTTGATGACATCTCTGGCATTATTAAAGATGAAGATGAGTATGTGGTTTTAATTGAAGGCAATGAACCAGAAGAAACGGTTGATATGGCCAGGGCTGTCATGAACATGGTTTTATCTGATGAACAGCCTGCCGATTTTAAATATAAAAGCCTGAACAAGGAAACTTCTATGATGCAGGAAGTAATGGGAAGCATCCTTATGTTAACCGCTATCCTGGTATCGGGCCTGGTTATAGGCATGAATATAATTGATGAAAAAGAAACAGGTGTAATCAACGCCCTGACCGTATCACCACTAAAACTACGTGATTTTATTATTTCCCATACCACAGTAGCCCTTATTAGCGGGATAATAATTTCAGTTTTATCATTATTAATCCTGGTCGGGACATCCATTAATTATATTCAGGTTATCTTGGGTACTATCTGTACCATGGGTATAGGTATTGCCTGGGGCTTTTTAATAGGTGGTATTGCTGATAATCTAATGTCCGGGATAGCGGTTATCAAAGGCACTATGCTGTTTTTAATAGGTATACCCATCGGCTCTATCTTTGTCCCGGCTAACTTTAGATGGATTTTATACCCCTTTCCCAACTACTGGGCCTTTCAGGTCTACCGCAATATCTTGAATGGTGGTAAACAGTGGGTCAGCTTCAGTTCTTCAGCCTGGATTACTCTGGCCTTTGGTTTAATACTATTATTGGCTTTAAGCCCGATGCTCAAAAAAAGGTTAAATCTAAAATAAACCACAATATTTACACCATGATATTAAAATTAACATTAAAAGTAGCATATCCTAAATTAGCCGCCCACAATAATATCCGGGCGGTTAATTTAATTGTTATAACAAACTCATAGTTAAGGTCTCCTAAAACAAAATTTATTTAACGGTCTTTAAATAATTCATATAAAATGCCCCGATCGGTACCTGAACTACATAAGCAAGAGCAATAATAAATACCGCTAAACCTCCAAAAGTATTTATAGTTAAACCCAGGGCTAGAGTTAGGTTTCTCATAACGGTACTATAAACAAAAGCGATTTTATTACCATTATTGGGTAATTTTTGTCCAATTTTATTACTGATAATTAAAATCAGGGTATAAAATATCAACAGGGGAATTATAGAAACAATCACCAATTTTAAATCTCCAAGTATAGTTTTGCTTTTTAAAGCCATAGCAACAAAGACTATTATAATAACACCAAGGGCACTTACTCCACCAAGTTCAGGTTTTACCTCTTTATACTTTTCCATTCCATATTTCTCAATTATAAACCTTCTGGTTAAATCACCTAATAATAAGGGAACTACTACTACTTTTAGCAAACTTTTTATTATAAACATCATGTTAATTGCTATCATCTCACCAATAAATACTTTTACATAAACAGGTATAATTAAAATTGAAATCAATAAGTTTACGGATATCATGGTTAAAGAAGATTTTATGTTCCCTTTAGCTAATCCGGTCCATGGTGCTGTCATACCACTGGTTGGTATTAATGAAATAATAATCAAACCGGTTAATAATTGATGAAATGATCCCAGAAATATTTTTCCCAGTAAATATGCAACAAATGGAGAAAATATAAAATTAATAAGCAGGCTTAATATTATAGGTTTTGGATTTGATAAGTTGGTAAAGACCTCACCTACATTTATATTAATCATCATGGGATAAATCATTAAGATAAGAACCGGGGTAATAAAACTCTTAAGATACTGGACATCATTAAAATAACCATAATATAACCCTGATACCATCATCAATAAAATTAAATATGGTAAATTATCCTTAATAAAATTTGTAACTTTTTTAATCATACTTTTTATCCTCCTATCCTAATGAATACTTATTTTAATATATTGCTAAATGAAAACCATTATCATTAAACTGTCTAAAAATACTTGTATGAGATCCATACATACACTATATTTTAATAACTAAAATTATCTTTACCGTTAACCAATTTACAAAATAAATAAACCCTACACTATAAAACAAACACTGATTATATACTATAAAACCTTCACTCCAATATAATTAAAAACTCCTAAAACACAAAAAAAAAGGTGCCTCAATAGAGGCACCTTCCGGTCAGAATTAAAAACCTGTTCAATCAGGTAAAAGCACTGCCAGCTTACACTTCACTGAACTGATTTGCATCACCTGTCTGTACACCCTTGATACTCTTTAAATAATAGGTAATACTTATAACCCCCATAACAAGATACATTACTACAAAAGGAAGTGATTCCGGAGCAAGCCAGGTTACCTGTGGTGAATGAATAAGACCAACAGCTGAAGAGAAAGAAAGAGCAAGGGAATAACCCGCAGCATGTACAAATTTTTTATCTGTAATACTGACCAGTAAAGCAGCCAGCAATAAGCTACTTAGAAAAGCCCCCTGTGACAGGGCCAGTACCCCTTTTATGGGAAATGATGCTTTCCCAAAAGCTTCTAAACCTACTGTAGCTAGATCGGTATCAACTGCTGTAAGGGCTGCATTAACGCCGGTTTCAAGGTATTGGGCAATCAGGGGTATAAATGCTAGCATAATGCCCCCAATATGTTTTCTGGGGGATTCCGAAAAGGTCTGAACTGACATGGAAAAACCTACAAATACAAGGATAGGCATAACCACCTGGAAAGGTATCAGGGCAGACAGAACACCGACAGTTCCTGTCAGGCCAACCAATAAATAGGTAATTCCATTAAATACACTATATCCTGCCCGGGCCCCCAGCTCCTTCCAGCTGGGATGACCGTAATAAACCGTTGTTGGAAATGGGTTACCGAAAAATGAACCAATAATTGTTCCCACTCCATCCATGGTCATAGAAGTCTTTACAGGGTATTTATCCCCGGCTACCGCCGCACTTTCCAGCCCCTGAAGAGTTGTCAGGAAATTGGCTAGTTGAAGGGGGATGACAATAGGTAAATAATCAACAATATTTTTTAAACCAAGGAATACATCCCTACCAGAAAATACCGGTGTATTTATTTTCAGATCCTTTAGAGCATCAACAACAGCCTGACCATCCATACTCCCCATACTCCAGGCCAGAATGGTACCTGCAATAATAGCTAAAAGCCCGGGTGATAAATTATATGGTGTCTTCCATTTCCCGAAATAGGCTATTAATGTAATAAACAGTGGAACAATAGCCATCCATGGTTTATCAAATATATTTAATAAACCGACCAGGGATAACCAGATCATTGCTCCGGCTGCCAAGTTTCCTAGCAGGGCGGCTCTGGGTATAATCTTAATAAGTTTTTTACCAATAAAAGCACCCAGTATTTCAATTAACCCCCCGATAAGACAGGCTGCCAGGCCTACCTGCCAGGCCAGGACAGGGTCATTGGTTTGCCAGTAAACTGGACCAATGATCATAAATCACCAACCAAATACCTGCCCAGCCCCAACCCCGTAGGGCTGAGCAGTAGTATCCTGCCTCCCTTCTTTTTTTGCCAGACGATAGGCTTCATAGGCATACCATAGATTTCCGAAAAGGGTGGCCATCGCCAGTCCCGGTAAAATACGTCCAACGACAATCTCTGTGGGCATACCAAAAGCAAAAATCATTATCCCGGTCATGGAAAGTACTTTTGACATTCCATCAAATAACAACCCAAAAAAGGCATCTATATCGCCTCTGGTTACCCAGTGGTATCCTCTAAACTTGGCCAGAGTTAACTTCAAGCCTACACCTCCTTATTTGTGAGGAGAAGTATAAGGAAAAATCCCTCATCTTGTTTAGAAACTCTTGACAGTCTCATCTATCTCTTTGTCCAGGGTAAGAACCTGGGCTGACAGACCAAATTCCCTTCCAGTAAAAGGACGGGGAGATTTCCACTGAACATTAGCTTCCAGTAAATTTACACCTTTTTCAAGTTCAATTAAAATATCTTCTTCGATAGTATATCGGGAATTTTCATGTATTTTTTCTCCATTGAGATAGAAAGTAGACCCTTCATCTGCTCTGATACGTAAGTAAGCTTTTTTATTTTCCGGTGACAGAATATTTACCCGGGCATAACCATAACCAATTTTCTGGATAATTTCTATAAAATCAACAGGGTTTATACCGTTTTCCTGCATATTCAGGTATTTATACAGGTAAATATAACCCCAGGGGTTTGAATCTAAGGCCGGTGCAAAATTTAAGTCATCCTTATCAATCTCCTCATATTTGGAAACAGCATAGCGCCAGTTTTTCAAATAACCATTTCCCAGGGTTATTATCTTTTTATCCAGAACCTTACCTGTCCTCTGATCTTCTATAGCTACCTCAATCTTCTCTTGCTGAGGCATTTTATCTTTAAAAGGTTTAAAGGGGAAAACTGAAGTATAAGTATCTTCAACCTGAATTTTACGATATAGATATTCTGCAGACTCTTCCACTTTAACATTACTGGAGAAATCAAGGGATTCAGGTAGATCGATTTGTGCTTTTACATAATAATGGTCTGGTTTTTCAATTCTAATTCTTAAATTCTGTGGTTCATTTAAATTGTTTTTAATAGATAAGTTGGCATAAAAGTCACCATTATACTCTGAATGGGTGACATCAACATCCATTTCTACATTAACCACTTGTATATTACTTTCTTTTCCTTCCTGTAAAGATATGTTAATAGTCTCACCAATGGTATAGTCAACTGTCCTGGTATATTTTTTATTGTTTTTATAATATACAATTTCTAATTCCCTGTTTGTATTTTCTTCTTTATATTTATGCTGCAGGGTGCTTACTGTTAACTGGTTATCTTTTTTCTCCAGTTTTATGAGATTATAACTACCATCTTCATAACCATAACTTGTTCCGTCATCTTCATAAATGTATTCTGTTGTTGAACCCTCTCCATAGATTAACAACTGATATTTATCATAAATATCTTTTACATCTTCTTCCGGTTCTGTAGTAAGAATAATACTGCCGTCTTTTACATAAAGAGGTATCCTGTCAATAGGTGCATATGCCTTATAGGTTTCTCCTCCATAATACATTGTCCCTTTATAGAAATCATACCATTTTCCAGCCGGCAGATATACATCGATCTCCCTGACATCAGGTTCAACTACAGGGCAGACCAGTATATCCCCAAAGAGATACTGATACTCCCTTTCTATAGCTTTTTCATCCTGTGGGTAATCATAAATCAGGGGTCTAATAAATGCTTCGCCGTTTTGCTGCATTTGATACATCTTTTCATAAATATAGGGAATAAACCTGTATCTAAATTCGATTATCTTCTTAATGATCTTTTCATTAGATTCTCCCAGAGACCAGGGTTCATTTTCGGGTTTAACACCATGGACCCTGAATAACCCGGCAAATACACCCCACTGCAACCAGCGAACATATAATTCCGGAGTAAAGCGTTCATCGGTATGGAAACCACCTATATCAGTACAAACATATGGTTGTCCGGACACAGAGACAGTCTGAAGGGCCTTAATGTTACGACGATAAATTTCCCAGGTAGCAAAGATATCCCCTGTCCAGTATGCGGTATTGTAATTCTGTATCCCCAGGGCATTGGTACGGGCCAGACAGAAATTTCGGCTTCCGGTATTTTCCCGCTGGGCTTCCATGATATTTTTACTCCATAGCAGGGTATAGACATTATGGTAGACCTCTCTTTTACCGGCATATCCTTGTGTACCAGGTAAGTCTGATTCTGGTTCACCCATATCTGTCCACCATCCAGCTACACCTTCATCATATAGCTTTTGATAAAACTTCCACATGGCCTCCTTGGTAGCAGGATTAGTATGGTCGAAATAAGGCCGCCCCCCCTCGGGTACCTTTGACAGGCAACCTTTTTCACTCAATTCTTTATAATTTTTACTGGAATAATCGACAAAAGGATGGACAGCCAGTAAAATTTTAATACCCATATCCTTAAGTTTTTTGATGGTTTCAGCCATCTTTTCTGAGTAGTTTTCCCCATCCCAGTATAAATCTCCAAATTCTTTAAACCAGAGCCAGTCAATAACAATAACATCACAGGGTATTCCCTTTTCCCTCATTTTTCTGGCAATGTGTAAAATTTCTTCTTCACTCTTATATCTATTTTTACACTGGATATATCCCAATGACCATTTGGGCAAAAGACTGGGTTTACCTGTCAGCTGGTAATACTTTTGTTCAATTTCAGCCATATCTCCCAATAAGATATAAAAATCCAACTGTTCCTCTTCCCAGCCCAGAATAGTTAATTGATCTTCAGCATTTACACAGGCCTTCTCTTCCCAGTCAAAAGGAGTTTCAGCCATTACTTCATGGGCAATTGGTTTTGGCTGGATCTCTCCTTTTCCGAAAACAAAACGGGAAGGATAGGTTGTATCTAAATAAAGGCCATAACCCTGATTGGATAAATAAAAAGGTACCGAGTTGGATCCAAGATAATCGTACCCATTCCACTCATTCCAGCATCTTCTTTCAATATCCTCTATATATAACTTGCCCTCTACATCCTGCCCCAGCCCTGTAAAAAGCTCATTTTCTTTAATGGACAGAGAAAGGCCTTTTTGCTTCTCATCTACCTTGCGGAAAAAGCTGTCATAACTCTCTAATACAATCTTCTGACGGGTTTTATCAAATATTTTAAAACTTTCTCTGTCTTTATTTATTTCAAGATTATACCTTTCTGAAACAGGGATTATCTCCCGACTATCAACCTGATGATAATCGATTGATTTAAGAACTTTCTCTCCCCCTGTTACCCTTAAAAAGGGTGATTTATTATTTTTATCCTGAATTTGAATATGCAACACTTCACCTTCAAGAATATTGAAAACAACATTATAGTTGTCCAGGTGCATTTATTATCCCCTCTCTTCCGTTTATTATCGTATGTCTTTTATCATTGTCTTTAATAACCTTAAAATAAAATATGAGCAGGGTATAGTATTATAGCTGATTGTTCTAGAAAGTTAAAGGGGAGTACAGGCCCGGAAACCTATACTCCCCGCTAAATTATACCTTATATCAATTATGATTGAACTTCCTCTTCATAACTTATGTTGCCTTTTTTAGCGAAGAAGTAAGTTATTGCCGCAATAATCAGGTAAGCAATGGCCGGCTTCCAGGCATCCATGGTGAAATTAATTCCATTGAAAGCACCGGATTCAGTTAGTTTAAAATTAATAATAAAGTTGGGTGTATGCATTAATCCCAGTAATGATAAGAGGGCTCCTACTAGAAAACTAAAGGAAACTTTTTTCCATTCGTTTTTAGCAATGTAAACCAAAACAGAACCCCAGACCAGAGAAATTAACATCGCTCCTTTAGCAATAAAATCTGGTGCTTTGGTAAGCTCGGCAATCGGAATAGCCATAGCCAGGGCCATAATACCATAATACCTGGCATCATAATTGGCAAAGGCAGACTGAGTAGAAGCAAGTCCGATGAAGATTAAGATAGGTAGTACAGCTCCCACAGGAATAAGACTGGTTACAATAGCAACAATACCTGTAACTGAAAGAAGTAAATACGCCAGGCCATGCAATATCTGATAACCTGTTCCTGCCTTTACTTCTTTCCAGGAAGGATATCCCCACCAGATACCAATACAGAAGGGGTTACCAAAGAAACCTGAAATTAGAGAAACAATATTAACCCCGATTAAAGACTGGCGAATATCATAGTCATCCCCTAATCCTCTGGCCTGCTCCAGACCCTGAATATTGGAGATTGTCTCCCCGAAACTAAACACAATAATGATTGGTAAGTATTTAACGGCTTCAATTAATCCTTTCATCAGGTAAGAAAAATACCCACCAGAAAAAATCACACCACCTGGTAAATAGATTCCAAAATTACTTAATGAATCTTTCAAAGCCCCTGCAGTTACAACATTAAGAACAAGACCTAATACAACACCAACTCCGACAGATAATAAAGCCGGGGATATTTTAAGCTTTACTTTTCCTAAATAAACACTCAGGATAATAAAAATAGATACCATGGAGATAATGGACATCTCAGGTGTTTTAAACATGTCATTAAAAGTAGATAGTGTCAACCAGGCTAAAGCCCCACCGGTTAATCCACCAAATAATGCTTCAGCAGGAATAATGTTAGCAATTTTTTTACCAACAAAAGCCATGATAATAGAAAGAATAGAACTTATAATATTAGCTCCAATTCCAACAAACAGGGCTAATTTTGCATCATTTGTTGCTTTATAAACAGGAATCATAATAGCAAACAACCAGACAAAAAACCGTCCTGCATTAATTCCCCCGGGAAGAGCTACAATATCTTTGTTCCCGGTTCTTTTCTTTGTTTGTTCTCCAAGCCACCAGAAAAAGAGTCCTGCCAGAACAATAGCTAAACCAATAGAAGGTAGAAGTTGTTTAAATACAGTATCTGCCCCTAACAGAGGTGTTAAAACAACTACCCCGGTAATAATCTTGGGCATACCATCAAACAAAACACCAAAAAACGCATCTGTGTCTCCTTTTTTCAACTGAAATGGATTCATTTTTTAACCCCCTTAATGTAATCTATGTTCTCGCGCACACATTTCTTATAAAAAAATTGCTTATAAACTTATATAAGTTCGCGCGAACATCAAATTAAAAAAATAAAATTTTTAATTTGATTGTTCCAAAAATGTATGAATATTTTATTTATTTACTTATATAATAACAGTATTTCTGATAAAAGTCAACATTTTTCGATATTTTAATCTATCTATTTTGCAAAAATAATTAAGTTGTTGATTATATCTACCCCTGGAAAAATAATAATTGCAATAATCATGGCTACTATGTTTTAATAGGTATTATTAATTTGGCTTAAGTTAGTTTTTGCACTGTATCATCTAAAATCACCCTTTATTGATAAACCATTTATAAACCTTAATAAAAATTTGAAAGGCAGATAACTGACAATTCCCCCCAAAATTCCAGTTAACCCCAATGCGAAAGGTGCTAAGACTATAGATAAAATACCCGCTGGTAAACCTTGATAAACCATGGATAAAAAATGTGTTTCTACTGGTGCCCCAACTAAACTTCCTAAAAAAGAAATAATACCTATAAAAACACCTAAAGCTGCAGATAAAAATATAAATAGTTTTATATATGAACCAAAGCTTATAAAATAAATTTTAATTTTTTTCAATTTATCATTCCCCTTTAATTATCTACTATTATACTATAACCCTTATAGTTAATGTAAATTTTTAAAACTTATATTTTAGAGTTTTATTTACTCCAGAACCACCAAAAACCTTTTTTACTAAGATGTCCTTTTAAAATAATTTTATAATATTACATTGCCCCTCTCCTCATTAATCTTTTTTTGTTTTAAATATATAATACACAAAGAATAATAATAAAACACCTATCAAAAGTTAGGGATTGACATTTCCCTAACTTAAAAAGTGCCTTATATCTTCTTTTTAATTCTTTTTGTTCCTAATTTGCATTCAGCCCAAAGACATTTGAGCCCAGTTTTTCCTTAGTTATTGATTCAAGGTTAATAACCTCTTCTTTCATTGAAGTAATAGGAAGAATATCTAAAATGCTGAACTGAAAATGTTTGTATCTATCTGGATCTGATTTAAGTAAATCTATTAATAATTTATTATTACCATGTTTTGTTTTAACATAACATTTCCACCTACCCCAAATACCTTCTTCTCCATAGGCAGAACCTACATACTGCTTTCCATCAGTAATATCTAAAATAAGATATACTCCGTAAACACTAGATAAAGCTGATTTCCATTCCCTATTTGAATCAGGATTATTTACTATTCTAGATAGTTCTTTAAAAGATAAAATAACATTTTGGTATCCAGGAAAAGTTTTAACAAAACCTACAGGAAATATTTCTATTACTTCTTTATTTAATTTTTTCTGGTGCCAGGAACGAGTAGCCGCCCCCCAGTCAATTACTAGCCTTTTTTTCAGGTCAGATAATAAATTAACTTCTTCTATTCTATATTTATAAAAAGGACCTTTATCCCAGGATTCAGGTTCTTTAATAAAACAAATTTCTTCAGGTAATTCCTGAATTTTCTCGACTCCTTTTACTTTATATACCCCATAAAGTGATGCTTTTGTTCTCTCCAAGTTGGTAAAAGTTATAATATAATCATAACCTTTAAATATATTTGTTTTATGTACAGATTGATATAAATTAAAGTTTCCATTGTTCATTATTTTTTTAATATATTCTCTATTAACATTATGTCTAACCAGTTTAATTTTATAATTAGTAAGCCCTCTTATATCCAGTATTTCTTTTAATAACATTTTTACCTCCTTATAAAACATTAATTAGCTTAAAAAAACAGATTTTTAATAGTAACATTCATTAGTAAATATATCTTATATTGTCTGTAAGATGAATTTATTAATTATTGTGATACAAATCAAGAATAGTCTTCAAATCTACATCTTCATAATCAATACGACCAATATCATTTGTCACAGTATTCCTTATCCCGGAACAATTATCTTAGAAAGTAAATAAAGTTGCATACTATAATATTTATCTAAAAATAAAAGATCTCCTTGTAAATTAATATTTCTCTATGTTATCATCATTTTCCTTAACTCTTAACCACCTGTTTCTCCTTGATTTTAATTAATCAAACTCCAAAACCAATCACAAATCCTCCTGGATCAGGAAGTCCAGCCTTAACCATCTCTCCAAGATTACTGCCCTATCCGCCTGCCAGCGAAAAATCATTTTAATCAATTTGATCCAGATTTTTGATAAATTTAAAATTGGTTATTTTACCTGCCCCTCTCAATAAAATCCATAATCTCTCAATAAAATCCATAATCCCTCCACATCTAAATTACAGTCGTCTCACCTCAGAATCCATTTTCTTAAAAATATTACTTAAGTGTATATATAATTCAGCTGCTTCTTCAGGAAAGTCTGTGTCAAATATCCCTTCCTTTAAACGGGAAGCCACGACATTTAAGGTTAATTTTGGCTAAAGGGATTGACCTTTACCTTGCGTAAAGCTATATAATAGTTATACAGTAGAAATATCAAATAAAAAGGGGGGTTTAAAATTAAGGATGAATTGATAAGGATTGGCAAACTGGCTGAAATGTTTAACATATCCGGTAGAACTCTGAGATATTATGAAGAAGTAAACCTGCTACAAAGCAGAAGAATAGGTCAATCCAGATATAGATACTATGACCAAAAAACCATAAAACCTTAAAGCACATCCTGCTTCTAAGACAAATCGGATTATCCATCGAAGAAATAAAAAAAATCCTGTCTTCTACTAATCTGAAAACAATTGTGGAAATACTTATTGCAAAAGTAAAAGAAATGAACCAGGACCTCCAGGAACTTAAAAACAAAAAGGAAATAATTGAACAATTTATCTTTACACTAGAAAATAATAATCACAGAAATCTCTGCAAAGCCCTGGAAATCCTTCAGAGAAAATACACAGCTATAAAAAATGGGATGAAACAGGTTGAAAAAAAATCCAGGGAAGGTGAGGGTGAATTGAAAAGATTGACTGATTCTGAAGTTAGAATTGTTGAGTTAAAACCGGTGTGGGTTGCTTCTTATCGTGCTGAAGCTGAATCACCTGAACCCAGGGCCTGGGAAGTAATATTCAAGTGGGCAAAGAAGTATAATTTACTCCAGCTTCCAGGTACCCGTTTTTTTGGATTCGATAATCCTTCCCCCACGCCCGACAAAGCAGTTTATGGTTATGAATTCTGGGTTACTATCCCGCACAAAAATTTTAACATTCCTGAAGAGATGAAAATCAGAAAATTTTCCGGAGGTCTATACGCTGTTACCAACACAAACTTCAGAGAATTTGATGTTGGTGAAAGGTGGAAACAATTATATAAGTGGGTTAAAGAAAGTGAATTCAGTTATCGGGAAGGAATTTGTCTTGAAGAACATATTACTCTCACCGGTTATAATTTAGATATTAATACCGTTCAGCTTGACCTTTATGAACCCATCAAACCATAGCCTGCAACTCAGGGGGTGCCCACCCCCATTTTTTTATATTATTCTTTAATTTCATCCAAAATAAATTTAGTCTCAAAGATTCTTTCGGTAACAATGTCTGGGTAGAGATCTTCTCAAATAATCAGGATTCAAGATTATAACCCAATCATGACCAACTATAGTTTCCTGAGTCCATTCTTTTTTAATCTAGTTTAATCCACATTGTTGTCAAATTATTGTCAAACTAAAAAATGGCTCTTTTCAAAAGAGCCATGAAGCCTTGATATGACTGGAGCCGGTGACAGGACTTGAACCCGCAACCCGCTGATTACGATTAAGACTTTTCCCTTCCAGTCTAGTTTATATAAAATCAAAGATTACTGTTATGTCGGGGATTATAAAGGATTAGTAATGTAAGTTATTTCCAACATTTTCAGGCTAATAACCCTATTTTCAGCCCAAATAGATGTAGTGATAGATGTAGTGATTTTACTCTTTATCATTACCAATAACCTTAAACATAGTTTCCATTTTCCGTTCTGCTTCAATTAGCATTTCCTCTGTTACGTGTGAATAAGTGTCAATTGTTACTGTAATGGAAGAGTGTCCTAATATCTGCTGCAGGGTTTTAATTGGCCCTTTCGCTTCCAGGAATAGAGTAGCAAAGGTATGCCTTAAATCATGATACCTTATTTCAGGTAATCCAGTTTCCTCTATTATATCCTTAAAATCTCTTACTAAATTCCGGGGATCTATCGGGTTACCTATTCCATTACTTGCAACTAAATCTGCTTTTTTATTGTATGCTTCTCCCAATGCTAACCGTTTTTCACCCTGCTTTATTTGATGTCGTTTTAATTCCCTTACTACATTATCAGTTATTGGTATGGTCCTATTACCTGATTTTGTCTTTACTTTTTTGAAAATCAGTCCTTCATCTGTCCGGGCCAACTGTCGTTTTACCTCAATTCGCTTTTTCTCCATGTCAATATCCTTCCATTGCAGGCCTAATAATTCCCCTCTTCTCATGCCGGTATTTAATGCAAGGTAATGAAGAATAAAATATTTGTAGTCTCTGGCTGCCTTCAGGAATATGTTAACCTGTTTCTTATTCCAGGTATGCAGCTTCTTTTCTTCCTGCTTTTTAGGGACCTCAACGGCTTTACAAATGTTACGTGGTATCATATTCTCCTTGACTGCCTGCTCAAGCGCTGTGTGTAATGTAGAATAGATATATTTAACGGTTCTGGGGGATAAACCACCTTCCCCATAAACTTTACCCTTCTCCAATTTATCATTAAGTAATTCCTGCACCTGCCGGGCCTTCAAATCTTTTAGTTTTGTTTCCCCTATATCATCGGCCAAATGGTTGTTAATCATAACTTTATAGTTTCTGTATGTGCTATATGCTAATGTGGACTTCCGGCCTTCAATCCACCTGTGAAGCCAATCTATTAACTTCATTTCGCTAGGTTCTGAATATGTACCGTTAAACAGTTTCATCTTTAATTCTGTCATTTTCTTTGCAACTTCTTTTTTAGTCTTGCCATAAAAATATTTACGCTTCTGTTTCCCGGTCTGCGGATCTGTCCCAATTGTAACGGCTCCCTGCCATAGGCCATCTTTACGTTTAACAATAGTTCCTTCCCCAGCTCCTCGGGCCATATTAATCAGTCCCTCTTTTTAATATATTTATTTGCCCACATCTCGGACACTTTATTTTGATTTTGCCTTTTATTAATTCTTCATCAAATAATCTGCGGTTACAATTCTTGCACCTGTACTGTTTCACTTTTAAATACCTCCTTTTGGTAGAATACTATTAAATAAAATAGTTTTAAATCTAAACCCGGGCTGTAACACCCGGGCCATTTATGTTATAATACAATTGGTGTGAAGTCAGTCCTTTATCGGGCTGGCTTTTCTATTTGTCCAGTAATGCCCATTTCATCTGTCAGGTTATAAACCTCGTTTATGCTTAAATATTTCCCTGGCTCCTCTTTCACTTTCTTAATTGTACTTTCCTCTAAGCCATCTGCATATCCCTTCAAATAGGCAACTTCCATTATTAGATTTTCCAGTTTAATCAATAAATTCATGTTCTCATCATCGACTCCATCTGCTGCTAATTTATGCGGCAACACTTCTTCAATCTGGCTTGTTACCCTCTGATATTCTTCATCATTAACTAAAACATCAACAATATGCTGCTTTGTGCTGTTTAACATTTCTTTTTCCTCCTTGAATAACTTTTAAGCTATATAGGCTTTGTTTAGTCCACTACCAGCTAAGTTAATAATTTTAGCCTTTCCATTATCTTATCTACTCTAAATTCAATACTTTCTCGCTGGAAAGCCCTTATTTCTGGCTTATCAGTACGTTCCATCATAATTGCTGTTTTTGCAATATCAAATAAATATTGTTCAATCTGTTTTTTAGTACTCTCTTTTACATCCATCTTTAACCCCCCCTTTTTTTAACTGCTTGCCTCTAATCCTCCAGTTTAACAATTATCAAATCATCATCTGGATAATTACGCCTTTCAACACCTTTAAAAATGCCTTCTCTGCCATCAAGCAACTTAATCTTTTCCCCTTCGTGATAAAACTGTTGCCCCTTATAATCCGGGTCGACTGACTTAACCTCTTCCTGTTTAACTTTAATAATCATTTTGTTCCCTCCTTAAAATAATAATTATATTGTAATATAAATAACTATAATGTTATTTAACTAACTATATTATAATACTTTTGTATCATCTTGTCAATACTATATAGTAATTTTATAAACTATATAGTTTGATTATTTACTGCATATTTAGTATAATATAAATAGAGTGCAATAATAACATATGGGGGCTTATTTATGACTATTAAAGATGAAATAAAAGCAAAAATAATATCAAAGGGTTGGACTATTAAAGATGTTGCTGCAGAATTAGAAAAAAGATATAATTCTAGTTATTCCCCAGAAAATTTAAGTAATAAATTAAGAAGGGGAACAATAAAATATCAGGAAGTTAAGGATATTGCTGATATTATAGGTTATAAAATTGAATGGATTAAAAAGCAGTAAATTATTATTTTAAATATGAATAGATTTATTCGATAAATTCGATTTATTACATAGCCTTTCTAAATTAATTATATTACAACCAGTCCAAAATTGGATTTGTTATGTAAGTCATAACGCAAAATTGCGTTTAGTGATTTCTTTATACTTTGCCCCTTGCCTGCCCCAGGTTAATTTATTTAATACCTTACCTGGGCTGGTGAGGGGTTCTCTTTATTTTTTTAATTAATTTCTTCGGGCGGGTGGATATAATACTGCTGGACTACATTTACAAGGGGTCGACGCTTCGTCGTGTCCTTACTAAGTGAATAAAAATACTGGTACTACTACATAACCCCATAACTGGCTCTTTTATAAAGTACCTATTACCTAATCACGGGGGGGTTAATTTATTTCTTGCTATATTTATTAATTGATGAGCTCTTCTTCTGGCCTTCTCATAATATATTCCCGTTTCTTTTGCTACATTAGTTAAGGGCTGATCTAATACTAATGATTGTATTATAATCCTGTCACTTCTATTAAGTTCTTTTAAAAAATCCTCAACCTCCTTCATTATTTCCTGATATCTTTCAATTTCCACTAGTCTCTCATAATATAAGTCAGCTATCTTAGCAGCCCTATTTCCTGTCGGGTCTGAATGAGTATTTACTTTACCAGGTTTAATTATACTGTAATCAATGCCATAAAGAGTGCAGTAAATATCGTCGGATAATTGCCTTTTATTCTTTGCTTTCAACCTTTTAATAATATTTGATAACTCTCCGGTAAAATATAATTTTAATAACTCTGTTGTTACATCTGTCTTCAAGGGTCAAACACCCCCGGCAGTATTAATAAAATATATGACTAAATAATTTCTTTCCTTCATTATCTAGCTTTAGTATCCTGGCCTCATGCAAGTTATCCGGCTTGCCTTTTTCTCTTATTTTCTGGGCCTGTTTCTTTAACTTCAATAAACTATTAACCATTATATCTGTTAATGACGTCATTTTATTGCCTTTATCAAATCCCCATAGCTCCATTAACACCCCTTCATCTCTCCAGGAATTAATTGTCTCTTCATCTACCGCCGGGTAACCCTGGATAATGCCTCCAACTACATTAAGCTCTAATTCCCACTCATCTCTGTTATATTCACTATAAGCCTTTTTAAAATAAGGGTATATGCTGGGTAATTCTTTTAACTCCCCTAAAGTAATATATCCCCTAAAATACCAGCCATTTTTCTTGCTCTGGACTTCTTCTGGCCCGGGTTCAACAGTTCGGCTTGCTAATACCATCAAGCTTTCAATTTGCCCTTTAAAATAGTCTGTAGTTACTAAATTAAAATCAGGATTGATTTGATTATGCTCCTTTTTTAGTTTTTGGAGTTCTTCTTCAATAAAAGATTTTTTTATAACCTGGTTACCCCGGTCTAGCAATTTAAGTAATTCATCTTTTGCCCCTGGCTTCTCTTTCCTGATTACATTTATATATTCATCAAAATTAACATCATCATAAATATTAAGATTAACAATATCCTGTAAAGTAATATCTTTAATGTTTTTATCTATCATTTTTAATCTTCACCCCTGATTATCTCTTTTAAGCTCTGAATAATAACAATACCATCAAGTAAACATTCTCTCTTCAAGTTTTCCCTAATAATTTCCCGGTCCTTGCCTTTAAGAATTAATCTGGCCGGGGATCTGTCAAATAATCGGGCTAATTCTTCTGCTTTTTCTCGGTTTAGCTGGTAAAGTTCATCTTTGCTTTTTGTAAAATCAAATATAATGTCATTATCCGGGTCGTTGAAATATACTTCATCAATAAGAATATGAATTCTCTTTTTGATAGCTGCTAGTTCTGTCGGTCTGTAATAATAATGTAATTCGTCTTTAACATAATTAAAAAAATCATCAACCATTATTAGCACCTTCTGCTTTTAAAGCAGGGCAGCTGTTTAAACTACCCTGCACTATTTTTTATCCTTCCAGGGCCTTTGCCTTCTTGTCCTCTGGCAGTTCATCATACCAATCAGTAAATATTTCAGCTAAGGTTCTTAATAATTCGGGATGTTTTTGCAGAATATGCTTCCTTAAATTAACGCCTTTTTTATTATAACTGTTTCCTTGATTGTCTTTTCCTCTCATCGTTAGCTGCAAGGCTCCAGCCTCTCCATAATATTTAATCTGTAAGGCCTTATTTATCAATACTTCCGGCTCTTCACTTTTCCAGTATGGTAGGTTTTCGGCTGTTTCAGGCAATACCATTACCTCCTATAACTTTAATGCTGATTAAAAACTCCCCATAGGTTTCATATTCCTTTAACATTTGTGTTAACTCTGCCTGGGTTAATATATAAGTTCTCTTTATGGGATTTTCAACTAATGGTGTAATAGTCTTAACTTCATATAAAGCATTTTTAAATTTGCCCACCTCTTCAGGTTTAATCGTTTCTTTTGTTATCCTTCTTTTCATTTTTTCAGCCCCCTTACATTTCTGGTATTTCAACTTCTTTTTCCTTCGGGCTACTTTCAATAGAGAGGGTTTTTAATATCTTAATCATCTGGTAATGGACTTTCTTAAGCTCGTTAATACTATCGTTTTTCTTAAAACCAGACTGGCCGCCGCCGTGATTGTATTCAACCACAACGCCTCGTTCTTTGATGTCCTTAATTAACATATTCTTGATATCCCATAATTGCAGGTAGTCATCGACTAAATCCCGGAAATGTCGCTTTTGTGCTGTTTCTTCATCTAGCTGATCCAGTAAATCACGTTTAATTTGTTCCCGTTTATTAGCTGTCATATTTTACCTCCTTTTATTAATTGTTACAATTAGACACTGTTTAAAACATTTTACCAATTTTTTTGCTTTGTCGTGTCCCCCTCCCCGATCCCAAAAGTCTATAGAAAAAGTGATTTTTTTGACCGGGGAGGGTGTATTATCTCTGTTCTATCAGGAAGGTTGTAATCATAATTTCTTTTCCTTTAAACTGCTAATTCTTTTCTTGCAATCAATTCTGCCCTGGTTTCTTCCAGCTCTTTTTCAACCCTTTGCAGCTCATTCTTAAGACCTCGCCCCCGGGCTATCTTCTGCTCATAAGATTTTTTGAGTTCTCTTAATCTTTCTTTCTTATCCCTAGAAGGACTAACTAAGCGATCAATTACATATCCTTTGTTGTAATCAGTAACGTTATTAATAATATTACTAACATTAACATTAAGCTTCTGTATTAGTTCAATATGCTGTCCCAATAATTCCACAATCTTTTGATATTTGCTTTGTCTTGCAAGTTCCTTTTTAATATCTTTGCGTGGATCTTCTTCGATACTTTTGTTATGATAAGTTATTCTGATAGATTTACCAATTTCCCGGGTATCTCTAATCTTTTCTTTCTTTACTTCTATTTCTTTTTGCAATCTGATAAAAATACTATCTAGTTCTTTACTTTGCCCTCTTATAGCCCGCTCTTTTTCAATTTCTTTGTTAACTATGCGTTCTTTTAATTTAAGCAACTCAATTTCTTTTTCTAGCTTTTGAATTTCTTCAAAGGGCAATAATACTTTAACCTTATCCTCGTATTCCTTCCAGCCATCAACTTCTGACTGTAATTTTTCTTTTCGGTTTTCCAGCAGTTTAAGTTCAGTCATTTTGTTACTAACCCCCTTCTGGTTTCTCTTTTTTTCTTAATAACTTTATTAAGTTTGTTAAACATTACTTATTGCCTCCTAGCTTATTGAGTAATGATTTATTATTTCTACTACCATATTTCTTCATTAGTTTACCCTTAATATTGCTATTTGTCTTCATATTCATAAATAGATTATTACTCTTATTTTCTGCCCTGCTTTCTTCTGTGTTATCACTTATTATTTCATCACAAAACCCTTTTTCTTTGGCCTCTTTAGCTGTAAGCCAGGTTTCTTCCTGGATAAGCTTTTCTAATTCTTTTTCAGCCCCAGTAAATCTTTGAGAATAATTTTCCTTTAGAGACTTATCTATCTTATCTAATTTCCTGGCAACTTCTCTGTGATATTTTGCATCACCATAAGTTATTGTGTGGGCAGCGTGGATCATCATTATACTGTTTGGGTAGAATTTAATCTTGTCCCCGGCCATTAAGATAATACTTCCTCCACTTGCTGCTATACCATCATTTATCATTATTATTTCTGCCTTATGATCCTTAAACAGGTTATGAATAGCAACTGACTGAAATAAATCCCCGCCTGTACTGTTTAGGTGTACTATTATTTTGTCGGCAGTTATTTTATTTAACTTATTCCTTACTTCTTTCAAGGTTATAACATCTTCTTCGTCTTCATCTGGAAGAGGGTTTCTGATCGGGCCATGCAAATAAATCTCTGCAGCGTTATTATCACTCTCATTAAAGACTTTAAAAAGGGTATTTTTACTCATTGTTTCAACTCCTTAATATTTTATTTTTGAGTAGTTTATGGTTTATTTATTATTTGGGCCTGCTCTTTCCCTTATCGTTATCATATTGCCAACTCCTATTTTAAGTATTCTCTAAGCCAATAATAAAAGGTGTAATAGATAAAGTTCCCTGAATAGGCCGGGTCTATAAATATTATCTCTAGGTTATATCTAGCCCTATATGCATGGAGGGTTGCTATATAAGATTTAGGTTTATAATCTGTTCGGTAGTTATGTTTTATAATATTCTGGTATCCTTTAACATTCTCAACTAATAAAATAAATTTACTATTACTGGCCCGGATAAGTTCATTTTCAAATTGGGCCCTGTCATGGGTAAAGTTATTGCTTAGTTCATTCAAGGACCGTTTACGCTCAATCACTATTTCATTATTGAAGTACATCGGCCGCTGTATGCCTAATTCCGGCTGCTCTGGAAGGTAAAATGAATAATCACCAAAATTTAATTTTTTGGTTTTATAAGGGATCCCTTTATCGTCCAGGTAATCAGTTATATGCTGGTTTTTCTGTTCCCTGGTATCAATAATTACTGTAAGGCTCTTTAATAATTCTTTAAGTTCTGTTTTGGTATATCTATAGGGTAAGGCCTGCATTAAACCACTTCCCTATATCCTGCTAATTCCAGTATAAATTTAGGTATTCGCTGATTATATTTCAAACAGTCAGCAACAATTTGCCGGGCCAATCTTACTTTTTCATTTAAAGGAAATTGATATATTTTAGCACCCATTTAGCAACACTTCCTTTGTACTTTTATAAATATCTCTTTAATGTCTGAGGCATAAGGTAATAAAAACTCTTTCCGGTCCTGGTCCCATTCCTCTTTATTCTTCCAAAACTGATCCGGGCCAATAGCTGGAATAAGTTTCAGCTGGCCTTTCTCTGTCTTTAACCTTGCTCCTCCACACCTGCAACCATGTAAATTACTATATACCTGCTTATCCTGTTTCTCTGCTTCCTTTAATACCGTCTGCCATAATTCGCTGTCCTCTGATAAATCTGGCCGGGGATCGTATCGGTTTTGTTCCCTTAATTCTTCAATGTATTTATTAAATGCTGCTTTATCATCTAATTGTAAATATTCAATTACATTTTCCTTGTTTGCCTTCAATTTATTTATTAATCTTTCTGCTTCCTGTGGATCGGGATTATAACCCGGCTTTAATGATAAACCAATCTTAGGACCGGGCCTTAATTCTAATTTATAGCCAATCTTCTCTGATTCGTTTATAATTTCATATCCAGTCATTTTATATCATCCCTTCGATTATAACTCCATTTTCATCTTTTTTTATTTCTGGAGTTATATTCGATTTATTCGATTTATTCGATTTATTATATTCAGTATCTTTTTTTATCGAATTTATCGAATGTACTTTAGGGTTTAATTTTATTAATGGAGAAGGGTTTCTGCCTCTTCCCTCTGTTTCTCTTTCCACTATTGTAATATAATTAAGTTCTGCTAATAATTTTAATGGTTCCTTTAAATCATCTGGCCTTTTTATTTCTTTTTTGCCTTTACATAATTCCATAAGGATTGATTTATCTAATGTATCTTTGTCTTTAGGTAATTCCTCTGCCTTTTCCATTTCCTTACCCCTCATTATTCTTTTTAATACATATCGGGCTAATTCTATTTCTGGATCTGTATCCAGTAAATCATATACTTTTAATGCATGCTCAATAAGGGAGTATCCTAATTTAACTGCCTTTTTCATAGTTTCAGGGCCAATGGGTTTATTCCATATATCCCTGGTTGCCTGGCCTTTTTGTGCGTCTGTCTGGCCGGCTATATGAAGCAATCCAGCCACTCTAGTTATATTTCCTACAAGTTTGCTTCCCCAATCAGCAATATTATGGAGTTTCCCTTCTGGGCCTAATTCCTTTTCGATATCTCTTTCAAATTCATATCTAACCTCTAAAGCCTCTGGGCTTAGTTTAATAATATGCGGCTCCCATTCCCCGTTTTTATTTTCTCCCGCTGGCCTTGTATGAAGTAATGCTGATAATCCTTTTTGATATCTCATAACGGCTATATCAGATAATTCAGGGACTTCATTTCCTACTTTTCTGCTACCAACCGGGCTTTCAGGGATAGCATATAAAAACCTTCCCAAAATACCTTCACCCTTAAAGGCTTTTTTCTCCTTCAAATCTTCTAATATAACAGGCTGGACTGTTAATCCTTGCGTTAATGCAGGGTTTTTAACATAAGTACCTTTACGGGCCATGCGGTCATCTCTGATAGGTTCTCCACCTGTCCAGGCCTTTTTATAATTATCAAAATTTGCTGCACCGTTTTTACTATACCTGCCGGCCATTAACTTAAATATATCTCCTTCTGGACTTAATATTGCAATCCGGCCATTATTGTCTTCCATCAACTTTGCTAATTTTTCGGTAGTAACATCACTTGCAACTAACCTGGGTAATGTCGGGATCTCCATTTCCTGTATTTCATCATCAAGATTAAAGATTTCTTGCATTATCTGTTTTCTTTTAGCCTGGTCTTTAGCATTACCAGCTATTTTTTCTTTTTGTTTTAACTGGTCTTCCAGTATTGACTTTTCTTTTAATGCGTGCCTGCGTTCCGGCTCTATCTCTTCCCGTTTTCTTTCCTCATAATCCAAAATAGGTTTCATTATTTTCTTAAATACAGGGCTTTTTCTATTCCCTGCCGGGAGCACCGTGCATGTCCAGATATTTAACGGCTCTGTATATCCTTTTCTAATCTGGACTACTCCTTTATTAGCTAAGGCTGTTCCTAATGCTGAAATAATTAACATTATACTCATATCAATGGGAGTTTGAGTAAATTCAGCTAAATTTATTGCAAAATCGCTTAACCAGTTAGGTAATATATTTACTGGAATAGGCTTTACATCAAAATTATTAAATGGAAGAGGATCGGGCCAATTATTAATACCTGGCTTCCATTCCGGGCAATCTTTCACTAATTGCAGTAACTTTTCCTTCGTTCCACCTTTATCTAACCAATCTGAAACATCTTCTTTTTTGTCTAATCCAGGCAGCTCTAGGATTTTAACTAATTTTGCCTTTCCGTGCAGTTCTTTTGCGATGTTCCTTGCGTGTTTCTTACCTGGCTTATCGTTATCTGGAAGAATAACAACCCGGGCCCCTTTGAGTGTTTCGGTATATCCCGGTTTCCATTTACCTGCCCCTAAAGGATTACAAGTCCCGGTTAATCCAATTTTATGCAAGTTATCTGCGTCTTTTTCGCCTTCAACAAGGTAAACTACATCATTATTATTAATCGCCTCTTTAACCTCTTCTAGCTTATATAATACAGTTCTGACTCCTTTTAATCCCCACTTCCACTTGCCGTTTTCGTATCTTTTCTGAAGGAAGTCTTTATTTGCAGTTCTTAAAGTTTTATGAAGAGGCCGGCCATTCTCATCTCTGTAAATGTATTCCTTAACAACCTTTGATTTTTTCTTCTTGCCCGGTTCATCATCAAAATAAATGTCGCTCCAGTTTAAACCCATTGCTCTCAAAATATCTTTTCCTGAACAACCTGCATGACAATGAAAATTTATCTTATTATCTCCCCTGGAGACTGACAGACTTTCCACCTTATCTTCATGGGCTGGACACCTGGCCTGCCATTGATCGGGTCCTTTCTTTTTTACTTTATCCAGTTTCGCTAAAAAGTTTTGCAACTTTTTCTCTTCTGTCATGTTGTTCTGCCTCCCGATCCTTCAAGAATTTAACCGCTTCCCAGAATGCTTTCTCATAAAGTTTTTGCTCATCTGGAGTTAATGTTTTATAGCTGCTGATAAATTCATTTTTCCGGCTTTGCTGGTTTAGCCATTCCCTGAAGTTATTTTTCTCTATTACATATCTTTTCCCTATTTGTATTGAAGGGAATGAGGCCTGCTTAAATAGCCGGTATATATGGTTTTTGTTAATCCTTAATATTCGCTGGAGATCTTTTGCGTCTAAGAGAAGAGGCTCATTTTGCCATTGCCTTGCCTTTTCTTTTTTCATTAAAAATCACTCCTTGTCAATTTCCGGGAATAGTTCTTTTTCTGGTACTTCCAGGGCTTCGCTTAATCTTTTCCTCCACCCAGGATAGGGAAATTTCTTTCCATTCTCGATCTGGGAAATATCACTTGTAGCAATATCCGTCTTTTTTGCTAAGTCTAATAAAGTTAAATCCTTTTTGTTTCTAATTTCTTTAACTCTGTTCAAAGGACACACCTCCCTTTTTGCTCTCATGTCGTTTGACTAATTAAATTATATCTGCTATACTAGACTTATACAATATAAATTGCGTCTAAATATCCGTCAGTCAGATATATTTTTTTAAAAGGAGATGGTTTTATGACAAATACACCTGTTAACATTAATGATTTAAACATTAAAAAATTAGGTAATTCTCTGGAAATTTCTGTTTTCCCTGTGAAGTTTAAGAATTATAAGGTGAAGAAAATTAAAAATAAGGAATACATTATAGGTAAAGGAATGCAGTTAAAAGATGAAGATCTAATAAATGCTTTTGAGGGTAAAAATCCAATGAATAATTTTAAACTATTATTATCTTTGATTAATTTAGTAAAAAAATCTTTACCAGATAAAAATAAAAATGAATGGGACCCGGACAAAATAAAAAAAGCCATTCCTTTAAAAAATATAAAAGAATGGATAAATAAATATGGTTTGCCTTATATAGGAAAAATAGACTTTGCAAAAACAAATCATACTAGAAAAAAAATAAATAATATGCTTACTTTTGGTGTTAATATCAATGATTTTCGTTCTAAAATTGCTGGTCTTTACAGTTTTTATAAATTATGGTTTGCTATTAAGACTAAAGATAAAAAAATAATTAATAAATTTAAAGCCAATTACTCAATACCTGGGAAAAATATTGAAGAAACATTAACATATTACATTGATAATAGTTTTGATAACAATTTTAAAATTAAACCAGCTTTTGATAAAGATGATAAAACTTTTAAGTTACAAATTTATACTCATAACAACCAGCTAAATGCTGCACTTTTTCAACTTTATAATTTAATGACTCTTGATGATATATCTACAGATGAAAATGGAAATTCACAATTTCAACATCTTAAAGAATGTAATTATTGTAAAAATATTTTCTGGGCTAAAGATAGTAAAGGGAAATACTGCAGTCCTCGTTGTCGTAAAAATGCCTGGTATCATAAAAATAAGAATACTAAATAAAAAAATATACTAAAATCCCCCGTTAATTGTCATCTTCAGTAAATACAATTCTATCTTTAGATATAACCAGGTTTCCTTCTACTACCCTCAATTTGTGGGTAGTTGGAATTTAAAAAAAATAATTATTTTAGAGTATTTATAGTATAAATAGTCCATATAAGTAAAAATAAAAATCCCTGGTAAGGGCCATATCCCTTCCAAAAGATATAATACCCATATATAATATATTATTTTAGTCAGTATTGCAGTTACTATTAAATCTATTAAATCGAATAAATCGACTATACTTGTAAAAATAAATTAATGTTTATTTATGTAAAAAAATACCTGGTAAAATCTATACAGTTAGGGCTAAAGAATATTTAATCGAATTTATCGAATAAATCGACTAGTAATTAAATAATAAATATGTTTTATATGGTTAATATGGTTTTTAGCAAATATTAATATATAGCTCCTAAAATAAAAAAATCCTTGGCCGGATCTTCTCCAACCAGGGAAAAATAAATAAAAAAATATCCCGGGTTTTCCCGGGTTTTTTTAATAGATGTAAAATAGATGTAGTAAGCGTTTTTTATGCTTTTTAAAAACTGCTATAATCCCAGTCATATCAATGGAGCCGGTGACAGGACTTGAACCCGCAACCTGCTGATTACGATTCAGCTGCTCTACCAGTTGAGCTACACCGGCTCTCCTTCACTATTTTAGCAAATCTAAGAAACAAAATCAATAAAAATTATTTAATTCAGAATTTCTTCCAGAAGTTTTTTCTTACAATCCTCACACAGGTCAGCCAGATAATCCTTACCCTGTTTCTCCCTGATTTCTTTAATCTTTTCACAGAAAAAGCACAATTCCAACCTCACCACCTCCGTAATGAATTATTGACAGGTTACCCCTGAAATATACCTCTCTCCCCAGAACCCTTTATACGCAGTGTATTATATTGTTTACCTTTCTGTTACTACATAAAAATAATCATATTACTGAATTGAATTTATATACTGAACCGATGGCCTTCGATGCCCTGCCTGGGGATACAGTTCCATAAGCTGGTATATTTCTTTAAATAAATCTGTTCTGACATTTATACCCAGCCCCTTTAACTTCTCTACGGTAATGGGATAATCATGGGTCCAGTAACCCTCTGTTAAAACATCGGCCACCCGGTTTACTTTTTCCTCATCCATTTTCCCTTCCAGTAGTTTTTTGACCAGGTCCTTTATCTGAACTATGGCCTTCTGGGCTACATCTCCCAGAATCAAAGTCTTATCATCTATCTCATCTACACTTTTTTCTTCAACAACTTTAACAATAGAAGGAGCTGGATAATTACCAATCTGGGGATCAACTGGCCCCAGAACTGCATTTTCATCCATAACTATTTCATCGGCCGCCAAAGCCAGTAAAGTCCCTCCTGACATAGCATAATGGGGCACAATAACGGTTACCTTCGAAGGGTGTTTTTTTATGGCATGGGCTATTTGCTCAGCAGCTAGAACAAGCCCTCCCGGCGTATGAATAACTATCACAATTTTCTTGTCATCTGATGTCATTCTTATGGCCCTTAGTATATCTTCAGAATCCTCTATATTTATAAACCTCCGGAACGGTATTCCCAGAAAACTTAACGCCTCCTGGCGATGAATTAAAGCAATAAGTTTAGAGTTAGTCTTATCCTCTATTTTTCTTATTAATCTTACCCTGACCTTTTCAATTCTTTTTTGTTTTATGACCGGGATAAAAGTCATGATAATAAAAATTAGCCATATAATTGCAAAAAAGTCCATAAACAACCTCCCTTGCTATATTCGTTTTAATAATTATCTTACCCACTAAGCAAATAATTAAACAATTCAAATGGTCAGACAGACTATTTATTAATCATATTTTTTTAATATAATTACATAATTTTGAACATACTAAAAGATAAATCAAGAAATCACAAAGGAGGAATGTGTATGAACCAGCTAAACCAGATTGAGAACAATTTAAGGCAATTGAGACAGAACATTAATAGTATGATCAATCAAATCAACCATCAAATATCAAGTTCAGAACAACTCATCCGTAATCTAAGGAATCAACCTGGTCAAACATCAGGTCAAAATCAGTACCAACCCCAACAAAATTACGGTGAACAATACCAGGGGCAGTATACAACCCAGCCCCAGCAGTATGGTTTTAACAGTACCCAGAACCAGAGTGGTACCAGCTATGAGGCAGGCCAGCCAGATAGACAGGGGAGTACTAATCCTATTTCCGGTCTCAGTGAAAACAGCCCGACCATGCAGCAGCGAACAGGTGTTAACCAGTATGGAGCCCAGTATACTTCCGGTAAAGACAAAAACGAAGAAAAAAGTAATCGTTCCTAAAAACTAACATTTTTAAATACAATAAAAAACTAATATTATCCCGAAAACGGGGGATAATATAATTTGCCAACAGTGTTATCCTTTCTTAAAAAATAACAGGGGGTAAACACTGTTGGCTTATCTTTTTTAAGCCAGGAGAAATATAAAAAACATAAGGGTGAGTTATATGTCCGTAAATGTTTACCTCAATAAAATGGGCTACCCCAAAATAGCAGAAATGAGAAATATCAATGATATCCCTGGAATAGGTGAAAAAATTAAAATTAATACTGGCCAATACCACACAGGAGACTTTGAAGTTACAGAAGTTAGAAAAGACAATAATGATAATATTAATATATTTGTTAACCGTCTTAAGCAGGGTTGAGAATAATTTAATACTTCTGGAGAAAAAATAAGATAAAGGAGGTGATACCTTGACTGACGTAAAATGCTCAGTAGATAATTGTCGTTACAACAATGATCTGGAATGTGAAGCCGATACTATTCAGGTGGCCAAAAACTTCCTCGGAGAAAATGATATGGAAGTAGGAATGATGGGCAAGGATTCCTCCGATTCCGCCCAGACAAAATGTGTGACCTTTAAACCTGGTAATAAATAATTAAATTTACCTATAAGCGGGAGTTATTCCCGCTTATTTTTTCAGGAAGGATTTTTGAAAATGTTAAAACCTCCCCTCCAGCCCATGCTCTTATTTGAAATTGAAAAACCATTTAATTCCCCTGATTACATTTTTGAACTAAAATGGGACGGCTACCGGGCCCTGGCATTTATTAATGATAATAACCTCCTCTTACAGAGCCGCAACCAAAAAAACCTGACCCCATATTTTTCTGAATTAAAGTCAATAACCTCATTGTTCAAAGGAACTAACGCAGTCCTTGATGGTGAAATATGCTACCTCAACAGGGATGGAAAACCTGTCTTTGAAAAGCTGCAGGGCCGTATCTGGCAGAAAAAAAGTAATATTAAATACCCAGTGACATATATTACCTGGGATATCCTGGGTTTAAATAATAATGATTTAACCAGGACACCCCTTCTTGAAAGAAAAAAAATACTGCAGAATTATATTCAGGAAAGTAACCGCTTAAAAAGGTCCAAATATATAAAAGAAAAGGGTAAAGAATTATATGAAATGGCCGAAGAAGAAGGACTGGAGGGAATTGTCGCCAAAAAGGTTAACTCTCCCTATGAATTTAAGCGGAGTAAATACTGGTACAAAATTAAAATCTGGCAGTATACAACGGCTGTAATTGTAGGCTTTACCAGGGATAAAGAGGCTTTATTAGTGGGAAAATATTTAAAAGATAATAATAAAATATCCTTTATGGGCAGGGTAAAAATAGCCCTGAATGAAGCTGAAAAAAAGGCCTTATTCCGTTTTTTACCTACTCTAAAAGTAAAAAAACCCCCGTTTAAAGTCAGGCATAAACAGGGGATATCATGGGTAAAACCGGCTATTCAATGTAAAGTTAAGTATACTGAAATTACCAGTAACAATACTTTCCGGCATGGATTTGTGGTTAAACTTAAAATATAAAGGAAATATGAAGGAGTATATCAATTGAAGCTTACCATCGGTAAACACGATGTTCAATTAACCAATCTTGATAAGGTCCTATGGCCTGAACTGGGTTATACTAAAGGTGATTTGATTAATTACTATATAAATATGTATCCCTATCTTAAAGAATACCTCTTAAACCGCCCCCTGTCCATGAAAAGTTACCCGGATGGAATTAACGGTAAATCATTTTATCAGAAAGACTGCCCCGATTATGCCCCCCACTGGCTATCCACTTATGGTATTTTCTCGGGCCATCGAAAGGATATAATAAACTGGGTTACTATAAACAAACTATCAGACCTTGTCTGGGTTGCTAACCGGGCCTCAATAGAACTACATACCTGGTTTTCAACTACCACTAACCTTGATAAACCTGATTTTGCTGTATTTGACCTGGATCCCGGATCTAAATCATCTATGAAAGATGTAGTTGATATCGCCCTGACCATTAAAAATATCCTGGATGAATTTAATGTCAGGTCATTTGTGAAAACCTCTGGCAAGAGGGGACTTCATGTTTATATTCCTGTTAAAACAAGATACACTTATAAAGAAATAAGAAGCTTCCTGCAAAATGTAGCGGAAATGGTAATCAAATTAAAACCAGAACAGGCTACTGTAGAATGGAGAAAAAATAAGAGGCAGGGTAAGGTTTATATAGATTACCGACAGAACGGTAAATCCAAAACCCTTCCTGCCCCTTATTCTTTAAGGCCCACCAGTAAGGCCACCGTCTCTACCCCTCTAAAATGGTCAGAAATAACCCCGGATCTCAATCCAGATAATTACAATATTAAAAATATTGAAACTAGAATCAAACAGAAGGGTAACATCTGGGAAACCCTTTTAAAAATACGCCAGGAACTACCCGGTCTTTTTCTTGGTCTTCTTCTTTTTCTTTCCTTCTCCCTCTTCGGTGGCCTCAACACTTTTCTTTAGTTTTTCCATAAGGTCAACAATCTTCCTTTCTTCAGGAACAACATCCGGTGTTTCGACCTCTTTACCTTCAATTTTCTGTCTAATTATGTTCATCAGTTCTTCCCGGTATTCATTGGTGTATTTTTCCGGCTTAAACTCGGTAGTAAGGTTATTAACAATTTCAACAGCCAGTTCTTCCTCTTTTTTGCCTATTTTTATCTTCTCTTCAATATTATTAAGTCCCAGCTCTGAAGCTGGCCTGACTTCATCAGCAAAAAACATTGTCTCCAAAGCCAGAACGTCATCCATAACCCGGATCACGGCCAGACTTTCTTTTTTTCTGATAGTTATTTTACTAATGGCTACTTTGCCGGTATCATCCATGGCTTTTTTTAATAACAAATAAGGTTTTTCTCCCCCTTCGGCCGGGTTCAAATAATAGGTTTTTATATAGTAAACAGGATCAATATCTTCCAGTTTAACAAAATCAACAATGTCAATAGTTTTGGTAGACTTTACCGGAATATTATCAAAATCTTCATCCTTTAAAACAACAAATTTATTATCTTCATATTCATAGCCTTTGACCAGATCCCCGTATTCCACTTCTTTTTTGCAGGTAGGACAAAACCTTTTAGTGCTGACCGGAGTTTTACATTCTTTATGGAGAAAACGGAATCTGATATTCTTTTTGGTGGTAGCCGTAACCAGTTTAATGGGGATATTTACAAGTCCGAAACTAATGGCACCCTTCCAGATAGTTCTCATATTAACACCCTTCCCTGTTATTTTGTCACCCTGGTATTTAGTATTGACGTTTTGGAATCTGCCTCTAACTTTAAAAAGGGTATAGTTTCCAGAATATCTATAATTATTGTTTTCGAGGGATCTATCGTAAGTTCAAGTCCCTCATCTTCAAAATAATCTGTGATTGATTTAAAAAATTGTTGCCTGGAAAAAATGGGATCTTCCATGGCCTGTTTTGAGTTAATAAGGTCTTTAACCATACTCTCCAGCTCTGTCTCATCTACCGGAGACAGATTATCCTTTTTTTTATACATTTTTAAATAAATGTTACCTGATTTATCAAAACCGGTATATACAACCCTGAGAAGCTTTACCTCTCCGGTTGGCCTTGAAAGATAAAACCCATTCATTACTTCGCCACCCAGTTTTACGGAATCAAACAATAAAATCTCTGAGATGTAATCAGATTCTGTTCTTAACCACCACTGTATAAACTCCTTGGTATCTCTGAATTCCCATCCATTTATCTCATAAAACTTCTGTGCGGAAACAGACTGGACCATTAATATTAAAACCACTAATATTATTACCACATTTGAGAGAGATAATCTCGTCAGAGCTTTTAAAAATGATGTCATTACATATCCCCTCTTTTCATTTTAATAAATCAAAACACTAATTTTATTATTCCATCTAGAACAATTATTATAAAAAAAGGAGCCTCCCGGCTCCCTATTGCTTAACTTCAATTATTCTATTTATTATTAATTGAGGAATCTCTTAATTAATAATATTTAATAATTATTTTTGCCAATTCTTCTTTTTTGCGCCCCTCTTTAAACTCTCTGTTAAATTCTCTGGCCTTTTCATTAATTTTATCAAGGGACTCTTCAACTTTAGTGTGTACCTCTTCGGCAGAAAGACCAAACATCAGCTCTATAGCTTCATCTATTTCCTTAATAGAATATATATGAAATTCCCCTCTTTTTACAGTAGCAATAACATCTTCTTTTAACATCAAATTATCTGTATTTTGTTCCGGAATAATGACTCCCTGCTTTCCAGTTAAACCTTTTGCTTCACAGACCTTATAAAAACCTTCTATTTTCTGATTAATTCCTCCCACCGGTTGCACCATCCCCTTCTGGTTAAGGGAACCGGTTATAGCCAGGTTCTGTTTTACCGGTAATCCGGTCAGGGCCGATAGTAGGGCAATCAATTCAGCACAGGTGGCACTATCACCATCTACCCCACTGTAACTTTGCTCAAACGCCAGTGAAGCTGACAGGGTCAGGGGTCTTTCCCGGGCATATTTACCACCAAGAAAACCAGAAAGAATTAAAACCCCTTTGTTGTGAATCTTGCCACTCATTTTAGCTTCCCTCTCAATATTTATAACACCTTTCCGTCCCATAAAGGTCCGGGCTGTTATCCGGGAAGGACGGCCAAAGGAATAACCGCCGGTCTGTATTACCGATAAACCATTAATTTGCCCGACCTTCTCCCCGGTCACATCAAGCAATATTTGCTCTTTTTCAATCATTTCCTGCATCTTTTCTTCAACTAAATTTGCCCTTCTCTCTTTCTCTTCAACAGCCTTGATAACATGGCTTGCCTCTACATAACTGGAATTGTCAAGTTCAGCCCAGGTGCTGGCCTCATATAATATTTCTATTATCTGATTAAACCTGGTGGATAACTTATCTTTTTTTCCAGCAAGCCGGCTGCTATAGCTGATTACCTCAGCAACAGCCCCGGCTGTAAAGTGTTTGATTCCTTCACGGTTACTTACAGAAGCAATAAAGGAAGCAAACTTCTCTATATTTTCATTATTTTTTTCCATCTCTACATCAAAATGGGCCCTGATTTTAAATAGTTTTTGAAACTCTTCATCATGGTTATATAAAAGCTGGTATATCATAGGATTACCTATCATTATTACCTTCAATTTAATATCAAAGGGCTCCGGTTTTAAGGTTAATACCGGAACAGTCCGGTATTGTTCCCCGATATTTTCAACCACTATTCTCTGGTTTATGAGGGTCCTTTTAAGTGTTTCCCAGGCATAGGGATTACGTAATATATCCTTTGCTTTAAGAATCAAATACCCACCATTAGCTTTATGAATGGCACCTCCCTTAATCATCGTAAAATCTGTGGTAACTGTTCCAAACTGGCTTCTTCCCTCAATTTTGCCGAATAAATTATAATAAGTTGGATTTGTTTCTACAATGACGGGAGCCCCTTCAGTATCCCTATTGTTTACCAGTAAATTAACCTTATAACGGACAAAAAAGTCATCATCACCTGTTTCCATTGTAAAAGGAAGAGAGGCTTTTTTTGCCTCTTTATTCTTATTATCCCCTTTAAACATCCCCAGATTCTTGGCTATATCGTTCTTGACATCATCCAGATAATCCAATATATCCTGACAGAAACGATACTCTTCTTTCAGATGATTTATTATAGGTTTTACCACAGATAAAACCATACTTTTTTCCAGATTTTCTAACTCTTCCTGGGCCTCGGTTTTCAATCCTCTTATTTTCTTCATAATAGCATCCATTTTGTTCTGGATTTCCTGGTTTTTTTCCCTTATTTCTTTTCGTTTATCTTCAGGTAAACTTTGATAATCTTCCTGGGTTATAGGGTTTCCATCTTCATCAATGGGTACAGTTAGCGGCCCCTGAACAGTCTGCTGCAGAATAAAGCCTTTATCCCTGACTTCAATTTCAAATTCCTCCATAATCTGATTTGACAGCTGCTGGTATCTATTCATTATCCTGTTTTTCTGTTCTTCATATTCTTCACTCTCAAATATTTTAGGTATTTCTACCTTCAGCTCCTCAATAATATTGTCCATATCTTTTTTTAGATGTATACCTGTCCCGGCAGGTAATTTTAAAGCCCGTGGTTTTTCAGGTTCTTCGAAGTTAAATACATAGCAGAGATCAGGGGGAACAGGGTGTTTTTTTGACTCCCTTCTAGTAAGGGTTCTGGCATAGGTGGTTTTACCCGTTCCGGTTATTCCAGCCATATAAATATTGTACCCTTCCTGTTTGACCCTTAGCCCAAAATCCATAGCCTTAACAGCCCGGCTCTGGCCAATTATACCACTGGTAAAAGGGGTTATTTCCTCGGTAGTTTTAAACGAAAAAAGGTCAGGATCAATTTCATTTTTCAATTCCTCTGGTTTTAAATTTTTTATATCTCTCACTTTCTTCCTCCTCTACTTAATTAATACCAGTCCATAGAAAATCAGAAGCGTTTTAAGTATTTTACATAACTAATTGTTAATAATATACTAAACAGTCTGAAATTTATTGAAATATTCTATCCCATTGCTACCTAACAACTGGTTCTATTATTCAGTTTATGCTTTACTATATAATATTATATTCTATTTTATGTCTTCTTCTTCCTGCTATTATAGCTATATTTATAAAATAAAAGGGTTATGGCCATTTTTTACCAATAGCCATAACCCTTTTTATATGTACAATAAAAAATGGAGCGGACAACGGGGATCGAACCCGCGACCTTTGGCTTGGGAAGCCAACGCTCTACCAATTGAGCTATGTCCGCTCATCATCATAAATTATAGCATAAAAAATATCTGATTACAAGAGGTTAATTTAAAGTAGGTGTTATTTTTATACCAGAAATTACATATGTCAGTCTATAGTAATATTCTGTAATCTATGATATTATTTGTATGTGGAGATGTATTATGTCATCTTCTGTAATGCTCTTCCTGTTACACTCAATATATTTATTATACTGATAATTATTTATTAATTCAAATTTTACAACACGAAAGGAGATTATTATGAGGTTTAAGCTAACTGCACTTTTATTACTTATCCTTGTTATTCCTCTTGCCGTAACTGCTATTGATGAACCCAATGACATAACCAATCACTGGGCCCAGGATTACATTTTAAATGTAATTAACCGGGGTACAATGAAAATCTACCCGGATGGTACCTTCAGGCCGGAACAGCCCGTAACCAGAGGAGAATTTGCTAAAGCTCTTTCCCGTGAACTGGGGCTTTTACCTGACAGCATTACCAGTTTTAAAGATCTAGAAGGTTACCCGGGTTATACCCTGATCACTCCTTTAGTTAAAGAGAAGATTTTTAAGGGATACCCGGACGGTACTTTCCGACCGGAAAAACCCCTCAGCAGGGCTGAAGCTGTCGTCATTCTATTAAAATCCCTCGGGATTATGAACGAAGAACAAAAGATCAACCTTTCTGACCAACCTTCTTTTAAAGATGTTCCGGAAAACCACTGGGCTGCTAACTTTTTAAAAATCGGAAAGAAAATAGGTCTTATTGAGAGGGACGTTTCGGAAAACTTTTACCCTGATGAGTACATTACCAGGGCTGAAGCTGCCAAGTATCTAACTATTGAATCACAGCTTAAAAATAATACTGCCTATATAAGTGATATTTATCCTGCTTCCCGTAAAGTATCAGTTAACCTCTTAAATGGACAGAGAAAAGTATTAGATTTTGATGATAAGACACTGGTCGGTAGAAACAATAGACTGGTAGATATGAACGAAATCCTGAAAACAGATAAGGTGTTTTTGATCTATGATCATGAAAACAAAATTAAATATATGAAAGCTTACGGAATTATCACTAAAAATGATTTAGCAACAGAGGTTAGCAATATGACTGATGGTTTATTAAGCCCGGAAGATATTAAAAGCCTGGCAACCGGTGATATTGACGTGGCTGTTCCTAAATTAAAGGAAACATTAAAACAACAGATGGTAAAACAGGGCCTGACTGATGAAGAAATTAATGCTATTATGGAAACTGAATGGAATCAGCTAGAAAATTTAAGTAAACAAAGGGTAGCTGAAATTTTAGCAATTGAAACTGGTCTACCATTAGATATTACCAAGGGTATTATAAGCGGTGACTGGAACAAAATTAAAACCTATGCCCAGATTGAAATCGTTCAGAGAATGGTTCGGGAAGTCTTAACCTCTGACCTGATATCATAAAAGAATCTAAAATTAATCAATATAATTTAGTATATCAGGAACATTTAATTAGTATATCAAAAACATTTAATTATATGAAATAAAGCCGGGCCTCCCCCTAAATTATCTCACCAAATTATCACCTTGATGATTGCCCGGCTTTATACATTTTTACCCTTGTTTTTTTTCATCTTTTATGTTAATATATATTTTGTCAGGATTATGCTGAAGTGGCGGAACTGGCAGACGCGCTGGACTCAAAATCCAGTGGGGCTTACCCCCCGTGTGGGTTCGACTCCCACCTTCAGCACCATTAATTTTCACTGATAAAACAATAAGCTTTCGCATGATAATTAAAAATGTAAATATGTTGATGCCAGAAATTATCTACAAAAAACATCTGTTGATTTCCTCGATATCAAAGAAGAGCCTTTTAAAAGGCTCTTCTTTATTGTTTAATTTTTTATTCAACTGTTTTCAATTTCCATTTTAAAAACTTAACCTTATATTTAATTTTCCAGTCTATATATAGCCTTTAAATTATAACTTATCTTTGACCGATTTTAACTTCTGCTCCATACTCGCCTCCCGGTCCCGTCTATCATCAACCCTCAAATTAAGTAAAACCCGGGATGCCCCTTTATCAAATGGAACCTCGTGTAATTTTTTCACTACTGAGAAAATTCTATCAAGCTCTCCCTCTATAATTGTACCCATCGGGGTTAAGCGATATTTTATTCCCTCTTCATCTGCAAGTACTTTATGACACCCGGCTACATATTTACTAAGACTGGTTTCACCTGTTCCAAGGGGAACTATTGTTACTTCTGCAATAGGCATTGACTTCACCTCCAGTCTTACTTTTTCTCATAACTTAATTTTAACTCTTTCATATTATCTTATTTTATTATCCCCTTATTCTTTTTCCTGGTTTTCTTGACCCAGTTCAAATTTATTAATCATTGATTGCATTTTGCGGGCCAGTTCCTGTAAACCATCTGCAGCCCGGTTCATATCCTGTATTAATTTTACCTCTTCTTCAGCAGAGGCAGCCACTTCCTGACTTGATGCTGAAATCTCCTGGGAAATACTGGCCAGCGATTCTATTTTTTCTTCAACATTCTGGGCCCCCTCTGCCAGGGTTTTTGAAATTTCATTGGACTTCCTGGCATTCTGATGGGTTCTCTCAATAACATTTTTTATTGTGGAAAAGATCTCGCCAGTCTGTTCCACCAGTTCTTCACCACGGTTAACCGCCTCTTTTTCAGCTAACATCGAGCGGCGGGCTTCTTCAGTATTGTTCTGGGTCTCTTTAACCAGATTTGTTATTTTTTCAGCAGAAGAAATGGATTCTTCTGCCAGACTCCTGATTTCATCAGCAACTACACTAAAGCCTCTTCCAGCTTCACCAGCCCTGGCCGACTCTATAGCAGCATTTAAAGCCAGCAAATTGGTCTGTTGGGCTATATTATTAATTATTTCTACAATCTCACCTATTCGAGAAGAGGTTTTGTCCATTTTATCTATAATAGAAGTCATAGCCTGGACCTTCTCGTTAATTATATCCATCTGTGATTTTAACTGTGTCATCCATTTATTACCTTCTTTTACCGATGCCAGGGATTTCTCGACATTATCCAGGGTTATATTATTATTTTTAACCATTATATTTATTTCATCAACCATATCATTTACTATTTCTACAATCTTCTCATAATTTGCCGCCTGATCGTCTGCTCCAGAAGCTACCTGTTCAATTGCTTTAGAGACCTGTTCAGCTGAATCAGTAACCCTTTCCAGGCCTGTATTCAGATCTCTGGAAGCTTTAGTAACATCCCGGGAACCCTTATCAATGTCTGAAACTATCTCCCTTAAATCAAAAACCATCTGGTTTAATTTATCAGCCAGGTCACCTAATTCATCTTTACTATTGAGGCTTACTGTACTCGTTAAATCACCGTTGCTGATTCTATCTGTATTTTTGTAAAGTGTTTTAATTCTTTTACCAATACTGTTACCGAGTATAAATGAAATAGTAATAGCAATAATGATTATAGCTCCACCAAAAATAATTATCTTATTCCTGAGGTCTGTTGGAGGACCAAAAACCTTTACATGATTTTTGGCTATTACTAATTTCCAGTTACTATCATTAAGTTTTGCCATCAGACCAAAATAGGTGTTACCATTATAGTTATAGGTGAAAGGTTTATTAACTCTATAGTTTCTAGTATCCTCTTCAAAGTATGGTTTCAATAGCACTTTTTCATTTTTTTTAAATATAACCCTGTTTTCATCATTTAAAATAACATACTCGTATTCCTCACTTGTCTGAAAATCAGATAACTTATTATAAAAATGCTCATACTCAATTAAACCAACCACCAGGCCATTTATTTTATCATTTTTAATAATAGGATAGGCAATTATGTATGAATTATTTCCGGTAAAGGGAGAAACAGCAACTCCCTTGAAGGAATCTTTTATATTTTTAATGCTGGTATAAATTTTATGTTCTTTAATATTGAGTTTTTTGTTCTTATCTCCTTCATTGCTACTTACAAAAACCTTGCCTTCATTATCCAGTACCAGTAAATGATCAAATTCTTTTAAATAATTTAAATGATAATTAATTCTAACCCGGGACAGGGTACTGGATGTCATGGAAGTTAACATAGTATCTTCTGTTAACTTATAAATACCCCTGTCCAGTTCTTTTAACCATTTACTTAGTCTTTCCCTATTAACATCAATGGTTTCGATTAAATCCTGATGGGCAGCCAACTTTAAAGATTTTTTTATTGTTGTATATGAATAAATGCCAATACTGGCTACTGCCATAACAACCAACAATACCATTATTAACATTAATCTTGATTTAATTCTTAGGTTAAAATTAATCAATAACTTTACCTCCTTTACCCTTTTTGTATTTATTCTACAATCAAAGGTATTTTCCTTGTTAATAATTAACAAGAATAAATATTATATTTGTTAAAATTATTATAAAATTTTTTTACAATTTGTTATTTTTTTATTCAAAAGTTTACAAAAAGTAAAATATAATCCCATTACACATCCAATTCTTTCATAATAACACAACAAATTAACTTGAATATAAATAAAAATTTACAAATATTTTTCTAAAATTATAATAAAAAAAAGGGGAGATAAAATCTCCCCATCTCTTCGTAAAATATATTTTTGTAGAATAATATTTAACGTCTAATTGACTCCATTTTCTTATCTAAATCTTCTACTAATTTATTTAATACTTCTTCAGCATCTTCACCATTTACTATTTTCTGCAGAGCCGCTGCCCATTCAGTTGTAGTCTGGAAGAACATCGGTTGAGGTGTAAATTGAACTGCAGCTTCATCAATTTTTTTATAGGTTTTATAATAACCATCAAACTTAGCTAACCTTTCTTTAAAATCTGGATTTTCCCAGATGGATTTGCGTACCGGGTTTAATCCATCGTGTTTTACAGCAGCAGTAGTCAGGAATTCTTTACCGGTTACCCATTGTAAGAAGTACCATGCTGGTTCTTTTGAATTTGAATGGGCACTCATAGCCAGAGACCAGATCCAGACATTTGTTTTATCAGCTTTTTTATTTAAACCAGGACCAGGGGCCCATGCTAATCTTTCATCAGCGTGGTCAGCCCAGAAGCCAAGAGTATCAGCATCATACATCATAGCTGCTTTACCAGACCCAAGTGCATTAGAAACATCATACCAGGTATAGGTGGTCCATTGTTCGGGACCCACTTCCTTAATCATTTCTACCCATTTTTTTGTAAACTCAAGGGCTACTTCACTATTCATCTGTGGTTTTAGATTACCATCATAATCAAAACCACCAGAAGCAACCAGACCAGAGTAAAATCCAGGGTGAATCGTAGCCCAGCTACGGGTTCCCCTAACTACTATACCTGTAAGGTCAGTCTTTTCTTCTATTATTTTTCCTACTTCAATTACTTCATCTAAAGTTTCAGGAACTTTTAGGTTATATTTTTCAAAAATATCTTTTCTATAAACTAAACAATTTTCTTCCCAACCTAGTGGTAAAGCCCATTGCTTACCGGTTCCAAGTTCACTTCCCGGTTGAAGGTTCCATTTCAAGGAATTAATAATACCGGGAATAAAATCATTTTTATCCCAATCTGGACTGGTTAAACTATTATCTTCAATATATTTATCTAAAGGTTCCATCCATCCTGGAGGTGCATACTGCCAAACCTGATAAGCACCTGTCATGAAAATATCATATTCACTGGAACCTGAAGATAGGGTAACAGTGACTTTATTAAAATACTGTTCCTCTGGTAAAATATCATATTCCACATTTATCCCGGTCATTTTTTCAAATTTGTCTAATTCTTTTAAAACACCGTCTGTATAAGGGTGCTTGTTAAGTAATAACTTAATTGTTTCACCTTCAAAACGCTTCCAATCAAATTCAGCAGCACCTACTACAGCTGTCAACGAAACTAAAAACAAAGCAACCAGCATTAATAGAAAAGTTTTTTTAACCAACTAAATTTACCCCCTTGGTTTTTTTTACTAAACAATACTTCTGACCAGTAATTTTTACTGTTTATCCAGGAAACCACCTCCTTAGATTGCAATTTCTACTCCAGTTTAGGAAATATTTCCCGAGACAGGAGTTAAAAAATACTTATATTAAACCCTGATTTTTATAACGGGTAGTCAGGCATTCTTCAGTTTCGGGGTCAAAAAGATGAATTTTATCCTGGGAAAGATAAAGGTCAACTTTTTCTCCTTCTTTAAAGTAATCTTTAGCATCAGTAACTACTGTAATACTCTCACCACCAATATTAACAGTTACATGATTTTCTTCTCCAAGAAATTCAAATATTTCAACAGTTCCATTTTCAAGGCCTACATACCCTTTTTTCTCTCTAAACAAAATATCATGTGGCCTGATACCAAGAATAACATCTTCAATGTATTCTTTTTTAATTACTTTTTCTAACTTTTCTGGTAATTCTATAGTATAATGAGAGTTTTTAAACCTGAGTACAAATTTATCATCATTCTTATCCAGTTTACAATTGACAAAATTAATTGGGGGTTCACCTATAAAATCGGCGACAAATATATTTTTAGGACGATCCAATAATTCTTCCCTTGTTCCAACCTGTTGTAACTCAGCAAAATTCATAACAGCGATACGATCTGCTAAAGAAATTGCTTCTAACTGGTCGTGGGTAACATATATCATTGTAGTGCTTAATTGATTATGAAGCCTTTTAATTCGAGAACGGGTAGAAATTCTCAAACTTACATCCAGGTGTGATAGTGGTTCATCAAGTAAGAAGACATCTGGCTGTCTTATTAATGCCCTCCCCAGGGAAACACGCTGCTGCTGTCCACCGCTTAAACTACTTGGACTCCTGTCTAGAATATCTTTGATTTCCAGCATATCTACAACTTTTCTGAGGCGCCGCTGTTGATCCGATTTATTCAGACCCCTTGCCTTTAGCGGAAATAATAAATTTTCTTTAACAGTTAAATGGGTATATAAGGCATAAGTCTCAAAGGACATAGCAACATTTCGTTCCTGTGGTGTTAAGTCATTAACGATCCTATCCCCGATATATATTTCCCCATTTGTTATTTCTTCTAATCCTACAATCATTCGCAATGTTGAAGTTTTACCACACCCGGAAGGGCCAAGAAAACACATAAATTCCCCATCTCTTATTTCAAGGCTCAGGTCTTTAACTGCTAAAACCTCTTCATTCTGACTCTTATAGACCTTCCTTACATCTTTAAGAGTAACCTCTGCCATTATTTTTCCTCCTTAATTATAAATGTTCCAGATTCATTCCGGATTCTTTATCAAACAGGTATAAGTCATCAGGGTTAACTTTTAAGGCAATATTATCACCAATATTAAATTGGCTATCATGTTCTGTTAATATTTGTAATTGAATTCCCCTCACATTTACTGTTAATATCCCATAAGTTACAAAGGGTTCATAGACATATACCTTTCCATTAAAATCTCCTTTTTCCTGTGAAGTTATTTTTATATCCTGGGGTCTTATACCGACCCTTACTTTATTTTTGCCATGGTTTTTTACTAGCTCGGCTGTGTCACCCTCAAGAACAAATTTAATTTTATTACTCTCCTGATTTGTTAAAATAATCTTGCCATTTTCTAGAGAAACCAAGGCGTCAAATATATTCATCTCAGGTTGCCCCACATGAGTGGCAACAAACTCATTTAGAGGATCATTATAGATTTCATGCGGTGTTCCCACCTGGATAATTTCACCTTCATTTAAAATAACAATTCGATCTGCTAATGATAACCCTTCTACATAATCATGGGTTACATATACAGTTGTAGCATTTAACTCTTTTTGAAGCCGGTTTAGCTCAAGGCGCATCCTATGCCTAACTTTAGCATCCACATGTGACAGAGGTTCATCTAGTAGAAAAACTGATGGTTCCCTTACCATAGCCCGACCCAGAGATACCCTTTGTTTCTGGCCACCACTAAGCTCTTTTGGAAATCTCTCCAAAAGATGATCTATCTCCAGCATTCCAGCTATCCTTTCAACTTTTTCTTCAATTTCTTTTTCAGTAAAATTCATGTGAGGTGCCCGCAACGGGTTGGCCATATTTTCAAAAACTGTATAATGTGGGTACAAAGCATAGGATTCAAAAGTCATCGCTACATTCCGATCGCGAGGAGGTATTTTATTTACATTTCGTCCATCTATATATAAATTGCCTTCAGTTATATCCAGAAGACCAGCGATTACTTTCAGGGTGGTTGTCTTCCCTGCCCCAGAAGGCCCAACAATAACTAAAAATTCGTCTTCGTATATTTCAAGGGATACATCTTTTATACCCACTTTTTCTCCATACATTTTGGTAACATTTTCAAAAATTACACTTCCCATTTGTTTTTCCTCCCTGAATAAATTTATTCTTTAACAGCACCTAGACTGAGTCCCCTTATTAGGTGTTTCTGTGAATATATTGCCAGGATTAAGGCCGGAATTGCTGCAATTACACAGGCTGCTGCCATATCACCATACCTTATTGCTTCAGCCGTCATAAATTGAAGAGAAGCTACTGTAATCGGCTGAACATCACTACCACCCAGTATCATAGCAAATATGAAGTTGTTCCAGGCATAAATAAAAGCCAATAATGAAGATGCTGCGATACCAGGTTTTACAAGAGGTAATATTATTTTGAAAAATGCCTGCCATTGGTGATAACCATCTACCAAGCATGCTTCTTCCAATTCATTGGAAATATCCTCAAAATAACCCCGGAGAATCCAGATAATCATCGGTAAGGTTATCAACTGGTAGACCCAGATCATTCCTATATAAGTATTTAATAATCCCAATTTACGAAATATAACATAAATCGGAATTATAACCATTAATGGTGGTGCAAATCTGAATGTTAGGAAAGTAAATGCTATATCTTCTTTTCCCTTAAAATTCCATCTTGCAATAGCATAAGATGCAGGAATACCAACAAGTAATGAAACAATTATTGAACCAACACTTATTATCAAACTATTTTTAAAATATAAAATAAAATTAACCGTTGTTGAACCAGCTGAAGACCCGGAAGTTCCACTTATAAGTATATTTTTAAAATTCTCAAAAGTAGGTGTGAAAATAAACTTTGGAGGCCAGGTCAGTATGTCAGGCCTGGACTTAAATGCTAAAGTAAATACCCAAAAAATCGGAAATAAAACAAAGATAAATATTATAATAAGGGCCAGATTTGCACCCGTATTTTTCCATAAATTTTCTCTATTTTTTTTCATTATTACTTCCTCCTCAGATAATGTTTAACTTAAACGCGCCCTCCATTTTAACCAATAATTTATCATTTTTTTACTAATAAAATAGATAATTATCCAGGTTACAAACATATAAGCACAACCTACAGCCAAGTTAAGATAGGTAAACGATTCAGTAAAGGCTGTAATCTGCAGATTCATCAGGGCATCACCAGGTCCACCTTTGGTCATAGCAAAGGGTATATCAAACATCCTGATACTATCTACCAGTCTAAAAATAACTGCTACAACCAGATAAGGCGTTAACATAGGCATAGTTAGGTTTTTGAAAATAAACCAGTTTGATGCACCATCAACCTTAGCTGCTTCAAATGGTGGAGCAGGTAGAGACCTTAATCCAGCAAGAAGCAGCAAGGCAATAAATGGTGTAAAGATCCAGACATCCACTATTACAACAGACAGGAGGGCAAATTTTGATGAAGCTGCCCAGGGAAAATCCCTTAAAGCTGGATTTATTAAGCTGAGGAAATAATTTAGTACTCCATATTCAGGACTCATCATTAACTTCCACATCAAGGTACCAACGACCGGTGCTATTAACAGAGGAAATATTAACATTGGTCTCAGTATTTTAGCCAGAATTGTATCTCTGTTTAATAAGAGAGCAATCGCTAACCCCAGAAGCACTTCAACCCCAACTGCAAATAACACATATAACCCTGACACTTTCAGGGCATGCCAGAAATCTGAACTGGTGAATAAATCAATATAATTTGTAATCCCGATAAATGAATAATTGGGATACATTAAATTATAATTTGTTAAAGACCAATATACCCCTGTAGCAAAAGGTACTAATATCCCTATTGTGAGGATAAAAGCCGGCAAAATTATCAGATAGGGCTTAAATTTTTCAAACAAACTTGGTTTACTATCAGTTACTAAATCCAGACCATTTTCAATACCTGGTTTCATTAAAAATTCCTCCTAACTAAAATATGGTATAACCAATATAATTAATTAAATAAAAGATAGTCAAATATTACGGAAGTTTTAGTATATAACCTGCTAAAACTCCATATAAGTAATTTACCACCTCCCTTAAATCACAAATAATATAATTTAAACACTATTACAGTCTTTCATAATTTCCCAGGATATCAGAAGCAATCTTTTCAGCATCAAATCCAAGCTCACGGGCCACTTCCTCCCCGGGACCACTCATACCGAAATCCTCAAGGCTTACCACATGGCATTTATGACCTAATAGACGGTACCAGCCATTTCCGACTCCAGCCTCCAGGACTACCCTGAAAGTATCCTTACCGAGGACTTCTTCTATATATTCTGTACCCTGGTTTACAAATTCCCGCCGCTCAGGTACAGATACTACCCTGACCTCTTTACCTTTTTCCTCAAGCAGTTTAGCTACCTCTACAGCCAGGGAAACCTCACTACCACTGGCCATAAGGACAGCATCGGTTCTATCTCCTTTTTCCTTGTGGACAATATAACCACCACGTTTGAATCCTACGATCCCCTCTTCTTTTTCAATATGGGGCAATCCCTGTCTTGTCAGTACCAGGGCTGTAGGTCCATCGGTCCTCTTTACAGCCTCAAGCCAGGCTGCTTTGGTCTCTTCGGCATCAGCCGGTCTTAAAACTTTGAGATTAGGTATCACTCTCAGGGCTTCAACATGTTCGATAGGCTGGTGGGTAGGACCATCTTCTCCTACATATACAGAGTCATGGGTAAAGACATAGATTACAGGCTGTTTCATTAAGGCAGCCATTCTGATAGCAGGCCTCATGTAATCTGAGAAGACTAAAAAGGTAGCACAGAAGGGCCTTACCCCTTTGTGGAGGGATAACCCGTTTACTATGGCTCCCATAGCATGCTCCCTGACACCGAAGCGGAAGTTACGCCCATCAAAGCTGTCTTTCTGTATCTCTCCATATTTATCTAAATAGGTCTTATTGGATGGGGCCAGGTCTGCTGAACCGCCGACCAGGTATGGTATTTCATCGGCAATTTTTCTTAAAGTCTCCCCTGAAGCCTTCCTGGTAGCCACGGGGGTTTTTATCTCAAGATTATTGATTGTTTCTTCTAAGTCTCCGGGAAGCTCGAGATTATGGGCCTTATCCCATTCTTCTTTCAGGTCAGGGTTTTCTTCAGCCCATTCAGTAAAGGCTTTTTCCCATTCTTCACGTTCTTTTTTGAGCTTTTCGGTATGGTCCTTAAAGAATTCTTTTACCTCATCCGGGATATAGAATTCCTTATCTTCAGGGAAACCGATATTTTTCTTTAATCCCCTTATCTCTTCTTCACCCAGTGGAGCCCCGTGGGCCGAACTGCTCCCTTCTTTGGTGGGAGCCCCGAAAGCAATTTTAGTTTTAGCAATTATTAAACTGGGTTTATCATTTGCCTCCTTAGCTTCTTTAACGGCCTCTTCCAGAGCCTTAAGGTCATGGCCGTCTACCCCTTCAATGACATGCCAGTTATAGGCCTTAAATCTATCAGCTACTGATTCGGTAAAGGTTATATCGGTACTACCCCCGATGGAGATTTCATTGTCATCATAGATGGCAATCAGTTTTCCCAGGCCAAGGTGACCGGCCAGGGAAGCAGCTTCAGATGAAATTCCTTCCATCATACAGCCATCTCCGAGGAGGGTATATGTATAGTGATCAACTATGGTATGTCCTTCGGTGTTAAAGCGCTGGGCCAGCATTCTTTCGGCAATAGCCATTCCTACAGCATTGGCAAAGCCCTGACCCAGAGGGCCGGTTGTGGTTTCAACACCGGGGGTTTCTCCGTATTCGGGATGTCCCGGGGTTTTGGAACCTAACTGACGGAATGATTTAAGGTCATCGAGACTAACTTCAAAACCGGCTAAATGGAGTAATGAATATACAAGCATGGAGCCATGGCCTGCTGAAAGGATAAACCGATCCCGGTCAGGCCACTCCGGCTGAGTCGGGTCATATTTCATAACCTTCCCATAGAGCAAAGCCCCTATATCAGCACATCCGATGGGAAGACCCGGATGACCAGAGTTTGCTTTTTCTACTGCATCTGCTGATAATCCTCTGACAGTATCGGCAATCTGTGTTAACAAGATAATACCCTCCTATCCTTGCTGTACTTTCTTCCAGTCATTAAGAAAGCGCTCAATACCAATATTTGTTAATGGATGTTTGGACATTTTTTCGATAACATTGAAAGGTATAGTTGCAATATGGGCTCCTGCCAGGGCAGCCTGTTTTACATGTAAAGGGCTCCTGATACTGGCAGCAATAATTTCAGTATTAATATTAAATTTCTCAAATATAGTAGCAATTTCTTCAACCAGTTTGATACCTTCATGGGCCCTGTCATCGAGGCGACCCATAAAGGGACTAACATAAGTACCCCCTGCTTTAGCAGCAAGTAATGCCTGATTTGCTGAAAACACCAGAGTTACATTTGTTTTAATCCCTTCCTTACTTAGAATTTTAACAGCTTTTAACCCATCCATGGTCATAGGAATCTTTATAACAACATTAGGGGCTAGTTTGGATAATTCCCTGGCTTCTTTGACCATACCATCTGTATTCAGGCTAATAACCTCAGCACTAACAGGACCTTCAACTACATTACATATTTCTTTAATTCTGGTATGAAAATCAACATTTCCCTCTTTAGAAACCAGAGTAGGATTTGTCGTAACTCCATCGATAACTCCAAGACTGGCTGCCCTTTTAATATCCTCTAAGTTTGCAGTATCAATAAAAAATTTCATTTATATTATTCCTCCTTTGGTATCATAGTTAAATAGATTAATACTTTTATAACCCTTCCCGACATCATAGTTTTTAACACAAGGTCGGGAAGGGAACAAACTCAATTAACTCACAAAATTTTGATTTTCATATTTCTTGATTTGCTTTAGCTTAGGTGTCGACCGACCTGGTTTAAATTCAAGACTTAACCATTCTCTTATAATTTTTTTGGCAAGCACTGGCCCAATTACCCGGGCCCCCATAGTAATGACATTAGTATCATTACTCAATCTAGCTCGTTCTGCCGAATAAACATCATGACAAACTGCAGCATATATTCTGGAGAATTTATTAGCTGTGATTGCCATTCCAATACCTGTTCCACAGATTAATATGCCCTCTTTTTCATAGTTACTTTTTTTTATCCTGTTAACAACTCTTTCAGCTATCTCAGGATATATCGTCTTATCCTGGTCTGAATCAACTCCAACGTCCTCATATTCTAACCCTTCAGATTCAAGTAATTCTTTAATGATCTCCTTTAAAGGATAGCCTGCATTATCACTGCCAATTACATATTGTTTATTTTTAATGACTTTCAATTAAACCACTCCCGATTTATTCTGATATCAACAGGTCTCTAATAGTATTGGCCATTGCCTGAAGGATTAAGTTGCAGGAAGTAGCTCCTGCATCCAGGACCCCACGGGACCTTTCTCCAAGTCTAGCTGCCCGGCCCACCTTTGCAACCAGGTCTTTAGTAGATTCTTTTCCCTTTTCAGCTGCCACCTGCATTTCTTCAAGGGCTTCTTTAAAGCCCTTTCCACCTTCAATTGCTTTATCATAAGTTTTAACTGCAGGAATCAGGGTATCCATCATTGTTTTATCTCCTACCTTAGCATCCCCAAGGGCCTTTACACCTTCCAATGCAGCATTTAGCATATCACTAAAAACTTTTTTATCAATTTTTTCTCTTCCATTTATAGCTTTTGACATTTCTAAAAAGAAATTACCATAAAGAGGACCCATAGATCCACCGATTTTACTGACCACTGTAAAGCCTAAAGTTTTTAACGCAGTAGCTAAATCTACTTCATCCTGCTCATCTAACTTTTCTTTAGTCATTGTTACCCCTTTATTCATATTTATCCCGTGGTCACCATCACCAATAGCACCATCTATTTCACTCAGATATTCCTTATTATCCTGAATTGCCTCTATAATACTGTAAACAATCCTGCCCCCACTACTATTTAAAAAATATTCCATGGCCCTCACCCCTTAAATTGTTTAAGTCCCATACAATTGGCCTCTTCATCAAGCAATTCTTTTAATTCTTCATCAAGTTTCATCACAGTAAGGGTTGCGCCCGCCATATCCAGTGATGTAAAGTAATTGCCTACATATGATTTATAAATTTTAATACTTTCTTTCTTTAATAACTTTTCAATCTCGTTATAAAGAATATAGAGTTCTAAAACAGGTGTAGCTCCTAATCCTGAAACTAGAACAGCAACTTCATTACCTTTCTCAAAGGGAAGATCAGGGAGTACATAGTTCACCATTTCTTTTGCAACTTCTTTAGCAGGTTTAATTTCAGATACCTTAACACCGGGTTCACCATGATGACCAATTCCTACTTCCATTTTTCCTTCTTCAATCGTAAAATTGGGTTTGCCTACTTCTGGAATAGTACACGGTGATAATCCAACTCCAATACTTCTGGTATTATCTATTGCTTTCTGGCAGGTAGAAATAACCTCATCCAGACTCGCTCCAGTTGCAGCTTTAGCTCCCCCTACTTTCCACATTAAAATTTCACCGGCTACACCACGGCGCTTTTCCCTTTCATCTTTAGGTGCAGACGGCACATCATCATTTGCTATAACTGTTTTCACATCTATTCCATCTTCTTTTGCCATTTCTATAGCCATTTTTACATTCATTTTATCCCCAGCATAATTACCAAATAAGCAGGCAACACCTTTACCAGAATCAGCTTCTTTAAAAGCATCATAAAAAGCCTGGGCAGTAGGAGATGAAAATATTTCTCCGACGGCTACAGCATCAACCATATTTTTGCCAATATACCCTATAAAAGCCGGTTTGTGACCAGAACCTCCACCGGTAACTATCCCCACTTTATTTTCAATAGGAGCCTTAACATATTTTAAAACCCTGGGATTATCAGTTTTGGCAACTAGATCTTTATGATTTTTAACAAATCCCTCTAACATTTCATCTACTACCTGACTGGGATCATTTACAAACTTTTGCATAACCTTTTTACCTCCAATCCTATATTAGTCTCTCTCCATTATTTAAGATAATATTATTTTTTTGCTATACTATGAGGTTAGTCTATTCATTTATGGTACAAGCACTACTTTTATTGAATCTTGACCCTTTTCTGCTTTTTCAAAAGCTTCTTTCCATTTTTCAAGGGGAAATTTATGGGTGACTACTCCTTCTGTGGGTAATTTACCATTAGCTATCCATTCAATAACCGGTTCATAACAATATGGTCCTAAATGGGAACCTAAAACATCAAGTTCTTTCCGATCACTTATAATACTCCAATCAGTGGTTACGAGATCACCAAAAACACTAAACTCAACGAAGGTACCAAGTTTCCGAATAGCCTCTAGCCCTTGTTGAACACTACTGGGATGACCGGTAGCTTCTATATAAATGTCACAACCATACCCATCAGTCATTTCCAATATTTTTTCTACAACATTTTCTTTTTTGGGATTCATTGTTATGTCTGCTCCAAATTTTTTAGCAAGCTCAAGTCTATCATCTTTTAAATCGAGAACTACCAATGATTTAGGATTCCTTAGCTTAATAGCTCCTACCATACCCAATCCCAGTGTTCCTGCCCCTGATAGTACAACTACATCTTCGTTACTAATGTTAGCCCTATCAACGGCATGTTTTGAACAGGCATATGGTTCTATGAGTATAGCCTTTTCAATTGGTATATCCTTAGGAACCTTATAATTTATTGCCTCTTTTGGGAATTTCATATATTCAGCCATACCACCATTTACATTATTTTGAAATCCATAGACATCATGCTTTTGACACATCCAGTAACGCCCTGTTCTACAAAATTTACATTCCCAGCAAGGAACTATTTGTTCAGAAATTACCCTGTCTCCTATTTCAAAATCATCTGAAACTTCAGCCCCTTTTTCAACAATTTCTCCTATAAATTCATGACCTGGTATCATTGGGGCTTTTATATATGGTGGATTACCTTCACCACCCCAAAAGCTTGGAGCTCCGTGATATGCTTTAATATCGCCTGCACATATTCCACAGGCTTCTACTTTAACAACAATTTCTCCTTCTCCAGCCCTAGGCACATCTACTTCCTCAAATCGATAATCACCAGGAGCATAAGCTACCAGTGCCTTCATTTTTTCGGGTAAGTTTACCATTATTTTTTCCCCCTTGTTTTTTGACTAATGATAATTTTTTTGCAAGACTTTACTTTTTGAAAATATTAAATAAAAATATGAATTACCAATACAATTTTTTTATCACCTCCATAAATTGACAAGATAATAAATTAATTTAATGAAAGTATTATAATTCTGATTTTTTAATTTTTTCAAACAACCAGGGGATACCATCATTTTTATGTAATATTTGTTTCCTTTCTCAATATCTTTCATATCTTTTTATTATGGCTTTCGTTTGTTTTCATTTTGAGTTTATTATATATAATCAAATGTCATATGTCAAGAATAAATTTCATATTTTTTTATATACTTTTGTTTTTGCTTTTATTTATTTTTTTATAATTGTAATTATAGACGTTATTTCTTCTATAAACCTAGATTTCATTTAACATTTTTATATTTCCTTTCATTATTAATCTCTTTCTATAGGGGTACCAGTATGTTATACTAATTTTACAATTTAATCTTTTATTTGCTTTTGAACTTTTGCAGGTCTTATGGTATAATTACTAATAAATAATATTTTGTTTTACATTATTTTATTTTTTATTGTTTTTAAAAAATTATTATAATTTATTTCTATACTTTATAAAATAATTAAATTTTTATATCTTTATTGTTATTAAACCTTTAAATCAATATTTTTTTATTATAAAATAATAATTGAAATATAGTTTAACATTTTTTTGTACTTTATCCATTCTTAGGGTTTATAATTATTAATGGTTAATTTTTTAATATTAGAATACTAAAATATATATTAAAGGATGATGCCTAATGCTATCAATTGCCAGGAGAAACAAAATACTAGAAATTTTAAAAGAAAAACATCAGATTACAACACAAGAACTCGAAAAGGAACTTAATGTTTCCGGAGCAACTGTAAGAAATGATCTTCAGGAACTTGAAAAAGAAGGGTTATTAAAACGTATTCATGGAGGAGCTGTTCTTCCAAAAGAACAGATTTTCCAAAATAGCTACAGGAATTTTCACCACAGAAGCAAAAAAAACGTTCAGGAAAAAAAGGCTATCTGCCGTGCTGCTTCAAAATTTATTGATGAAGGACAGACATATCTCCTCGATGCCAGTTCAACTGTATTATATTTAGTACCTTATCTAAGGGAAAAACATAGGATAAGTATTGCCACAAATGGACTTTATACAGCTCTTGAAGTGAAGGAAATTTGTAATATCAATGTTATTGTCCTGGGAGGTATTGCTAAACCACGGTCAGGTTCCCTGGAAGGATTATTGGGAGAATCGATATTATGTAAAATCAATGCCGATATTATGTTTACCTCTGCTCATGGTTTTACCCTTAAAGACGGCCTAACAGATTTTAATGTTTATGAAGTAGAATTAAAGAATAAAATGGTTTCAAAGTCCAAAAAAGTAATTGCCCTTCTGGACCATACAAAGATAGGGTATACCTCTACTACAAGCTTCTGTAGTATAGATAATCTAGATGTAATAGTTACTGATAATAAAACTCCTTCCAATAAAATAGAAGAAATAAGAAATGCCGGTATTGAAGTAATTGTAGCTGAATAATAATAAAAAAAACAACGTCTGGTATGATTACCAGACGTTGTCTAATTTTTTATAATTATTTAATTTATATCTAATAATTATTATCACAGGGTAAATTATCTACTTATCTTAGTACACAAATACCCAAATCAGCTACTTCTCCTTTGTCTTTGCTCCTATTTTAGATGAACAGTTCCAGGGTAAACCAGGCCCCGTACTCCATCGATAGTTATAATTTCTCCTTCTACAAGATTTTCAGTAGCCTTTTCAGCCTTTACTATTACGGGAATACCCAGTTCTAACCCCACAATAGCGGGATGTGATGTTAGACCCCCCTGTTCAGCTATTATAGCCCCTGCTTTTTTCATAGCAGGTAAATATTCCTTATCGGTAATACCGGTTACCAGTATATCCCCTTCTTCAATTTTTTCAACAGCTTCTTTAGCAGTATGAGCAATTTTAACCTGACCGGTTACAATTCCTTTGCCAACACCCTGACCTTCAACCAGTGGTTCACCAACGACATCAACTTTAATAAGATTAGTAGTTCCCGGTATACCTACTGGGGCACCGGCTGTAATTACAACTAAATCACCACTTTTAATTAATCTGTTCTCCTGGGCTGTCTTTATAGAAACATCCATCATTTCATCAGTAGAGTTACTCTTCTTAACTGTTAATGGATAAACACCCCAGCTGACAGTTAAGGCATGTTGAACCCTCTCATCAGGGGTAACAGCAACAATAGGTACCAATGGCCTGTATCTTGACACCATCCTGGCTGTTAAACCAGACTCGGTAGATGTAATAATGGCCTGGGCTCCTAAATCAGTTGCAGTTTCACAAGAAGCAAAACTGATAGCATCGGTCACAGTCTGAGGTCTATAGGTCCTTCTATTGCTTATTACATCCCGGTAATAAAGGGATTTTTCTGTCTCTTCGGCTATACGTGCCATAGTCTTTACTGCTTCTACCGGATAATCACCGGCAGCTGATTCTCCAGAAAGCATAGTAGCATCAGTGCCGTCAAAAATAGCATTGGCCACATCGGAAGCTTCGGCCCTTGTTGGTCTCGGATTTCTTATCATTGAATCCAACATTTGAGTTGCAGTAATAACCGGTTTTGCCTTTTCATTACACTTTTTGATGATAGACTTCTGGATTACAGGTACCTGTTCTGCAGGAATCTCAACCCCCAGGTCACCCCTGGCAACCATAATTCCATCAGCCACATCAATTATTTCATCAATATTATCGACACCTTCCTGGTTTTCTATCTTGGCAATAATAAGTATATCTTCTTTTCCTTCTTCTTCCAGTATTTTACGAATTTCGATAACATCCTGGGCCTTTCTAACAAAAGAGGCTGCAATAAAATGAATACCTTTTCTTACTCCAAATCTAATATCACTTTCATCTTTTTCGGTCAGGGCCGGTAAATTTACAGATATTCCAGGAAGATTTACCCCTTTTCTGGAGCCAAGGAGACCACCATTTACAATTTTACATCTTATTTCGGTACCCTTAATCTCCAATACCTCTAAACCAATCAATCCATCATCAATTAAAACAGTAGCCCCTTCATGGAGATCATCAGGAAGGCCTTTATAACTTACAGAAACCCTGTTCTCATCGCCTTCTATGTCTTCTGTAGTCAGAATAATCTCTTCTCCCTTTTTTAATTCAACCTTATCATCCTTTAACATACCAGTACGGATTTCTGGACCTTTTGTATCCAGCATAATTCCAATTGGTTTACCAAGTTCAGCCTCTACTTTACGGATGGTATCAATTCGATTTCCATGTTCTTCATGGTCACCATGGGAGAAGTTAAGCCTGGCTACATTCATACCAGCTTCTGCAAGTTTTTTCAGCATTTCTTTGCTTTCACTAACAGGTCCAATCGTACACACAATCTTTGTTTTCCTCATACCTTATTACCTCCATAAATTGAATATATTGTAATCTAACATTATCCGGGTATTCAGGTTATAACACAATTATGTAGGAAACCTGGTAAAAAGGGCAGTTAGTACATATTAGTTTTTCAAAAACAAACACTTATTAACCATTATTACATAGAAAGAATATTGGCTAGCTTATATACATCTTTTTCGACCTGTTTTTCCTTACTGAGGGCTTCGCTAATATCACAGGTTACAAGTTTATTATTAACATATCCTACCATTTTATTAGATTCACTAGCCAGGAGCAATTCTACCGCTTTAGACCCCATTCGACTTGCCAGAATCCGGTCCATAGCTGTAGGAGAGCCACCCCTCTGAATATGACCAAGGATAATGACCCTTGTTTCGAGTCCCGTTTTTTCAGCTATCTGCTTGCCAATAACAAAGGCCTTACTGTGGTTTATATCACGGTTGGTACTGAAGTCATCACCAACACCTTCAGCTACCAGAATAATACTATGCAGTTTACCACGTTCATAACCTTTTTTTAATTTCTGGGAAACATCATCCAGATCAAAGTCAATTTCAGGTATTAAAATGGATTCGGCACCACCGGCTAGACCGGCCATAAGGGTTAAAAACCCGGATCTGCGTCCCATTGTTTCTACAACAAAGGTCCTTTCATGGGAAGTAGCCGTATCCCTGATTTTATTGATAGTATCGATAATAGTATTCATGGCAGTATCAAATCCAATAGTAAAATCAGTACAGGCCAGATCATTATCTATAGTACCCGGAATTCCAATTGCAGGAATACCCAGCTCTTTGCTTACTTTTTCTGCTCCCCTGAAGGAGCCGTCACCACCAATAACAACCAGGCCTTCAATACCTTCTTCTTTCATTTTTTTAAGGGCCTTTTGCCGGCCTTCTTCTGTTTTAAATTCTTCACAACGGGCTGAAAGGAGAATAGTTCCCCCACGTTGAATAATATCGGCCACAGAACCCCTGTCCATTAAATAAAAATCACCTTCGATTAAACCGGCATAACCCCTTCTTATCCCAACAACATCAAGTCCGTGATATATACCAGTTCTAACCACAGACCTGATGGCAGCATTCATTCCCGGGGCATCTCCACCGCTTGTTAATACACCTATTTTCTTCATTCCAATACCTCCCTATGAGTTAGATTGAACATTATTTAGATTTTTAGTTTTACTGGTAACGGTATATATACCCATTTTCCTGAATTTATGATACCTTCTCTCCAGAAGTTCCTCAACCGATAATTGTTTTAGCTGTTTGGCAGTCTTTAATATAGCCTGTTTCAATAACAAGGCTGCCTGTTGAGGATCTTTATGGGCCCCTCCAGCTGGTTCTTTAATGATTTCATCAATAATTCCCAGTCTTAACAAATCTGCTGATGTTAAATTGAGGGCCCGGGCTGCTTCCGGGGCTTTATTGGCATCTTTCCATAAAATAGCAGCACAGGCTTCCGGTGAAGATACTGAATAATAACTATACTCAAGCATCATTATTTTATCACCAAGCCCGATACCAAGGGCACCCCCACTGCCACCTTCTCCTGTAACCACAACAATAATGGGGACTTTAAGGTCAGACATCTCCATTAAGTTAACAGCAATAGCCTCAGCCTGACCCCTCTCTTCAGCTCCAACTCCTGGGTAGGCCCCGGGAGTATTGATTAGAGCAATAACTGGTCTATTAAATTTTTCAGCCTGCTTCATCAATCTTAAAGCCTTACGATACCCTTCTGGATGGGCCATACCAAAGTTTCTCTCCAGGTTTTCCTTGGTTGATTTACCTTTCTGATGACCCAGTAGAGTAAAAGGCATATTATCGATAGTACCGATACCACCAATGAGGGCTTTATCATCACCAAATCTTCTGTCACCATGTAATTCAAGAAATTCATCAAAAATATAATCAACATAATCCATTGTTGTCGGACGTTCAGGATGGCGCGCTATCTGGAGAATCTGTTTTGGCTCTAGATTTGCATATATTTCCCGTTGCAGATTTTTGGCCCGGGTTTTTAGCCTGTTAATTTCTTCACTAAGGTCTATACCTTTTTCATCCATAAAGGACTGTAACTCTTCAATCTTATCTTTAAGTTCGAGCAAGGGTTTTTCAAAATCAAGGATATTATTACCCGCCATTACTCACCACCCCAATCTGGTGTATCTTAAGGATTTTAGCAAGTTCATCTCTAATCTCATGCCTGGAAAGAACCATATCAACCATACCATGGTCAAGTAAAAATTCAGCTCGCTGAAACCCTTCCGGGAGTTTGGTACTGATAGTCTGCTTAATGACCCTGGGCCCGGCAAATGCTATTAAAGCCCCCTTCTCGGCTATAATGATATCACCAAGAGAGGCAAAACTGGCCGTCACCCCACCAGAAGTAGGATCGGTCATAACTGAAACATATAAAATACCTGCTTTATTAAGCCTTTTAATGGCGGCACTGGTCTTGGCCATCTGCATTAATGACAGCATACCTTCCTGCATCCGGGCTCCTCCGGCAGTACTAAATATGACCAGTGGTTTTCTGGTAGAAATCGCCTTTTCAATAGCCCTGGTCACCTTTTCACCGACTACAGAACCCATACTTCCACCCATGAAGTGAAAGTCCATAACGGCAATAACAACAGGATATCCTTCAATAGTAGCTTCTCCTGTTATTATGGCCTCTTCCATACCGGTTTTTACTTTATATTTTCCTATTTTTTGCTGATAACCTGGAAACTCCAGAGGGTCCACTGTTTTAATATCCTGACCAAATTCTTTAAAACTACCTTCATCAATGGTAATCGCTAACCTGTCCCTTGCTGTGAGCCTGAAGTGATAACCACATTTGGGACAGACCATTAAGTTTTCTACCAGCTTTTTATTAAATATAATTTCTTTACATTTTTTACACTTGGTCCATAGTCTATCATCACCCGGGGCTTTTTTCTTTGAACTGGTATGTTCTTCTCTTTTAACCGTAACATACCTGGACTTTCCGAACAGGTCTTTTAACATGTAACTCACCTCGTTATATTTCTGGTTTTTTTAATTAATATCTTTCCCTAAACCAGAAACGTTTTTACTACAGAGCATCATTCAGGAACTGATGAACATCTTCAGCCTCAACTTCAGGTACCTTAATCTGAAATCCTCCCTCTGACATACTCTCCAGCTTTACCAGAAAACCTTCTGCCGTAAGTTTATCTTTTATTTCTTTAGCTTCTCCTTCAGTAGTTGCAATGTGTACCACCTGCCACATAGTCCTACTCCTCTCAAGTATATTATACTGTATTGACCATTTTCTAAACAAATTTAATAATAAAGAAAAACCAGCCCTTCTAGGAGCCTGGTATATTTTCAGTGTTATATTAATTTCCAGAAGTAAATTTCCCGTGTTTTGTCAAAAGTTCAGCTTTACCTCTAATTTTAATCGCTGATGTATGTTCAGTAAATTGAGCTACAAGCACCTCACCTTTATCTAATTTTTCAGTATGGGCAAATTTAGTCTCCTTACCTCTGGTTAAGCCAATAATGGTTACACCATCTTCTAATGCTTTAACGACAACAAAATCAGCGTTAACATCCATAGCTGTACCCTCCTTATTCTAGTTTATCATACAACTTTTTTTTTTCAATGTCAAGAATAATCTCCTTCAGTAGTAGCATTGAAGGAGTTGTGGCTGATTAGCCATTTGTCTTCTTTTAATCCCTATAAAAATACAGAACTCATTAAGGTAACAACACATCCGGCCAGAAGTATGCCAACCATAATGGCAGGAAAAGCGTAACGGAATTTAATTTTAAATAATATTGCTGCCAGACTGGCAGTCCAGGCCCCTGTTGTTGGCAAGGGTACAGCTGTAAACAAGATAAGGCCCAAAGCACCATACTTATCTACCTTATCACTCTTTTTTAATGTTCGTTCATCCAGCCAGGAAAAAAATTTATTCATAAACCTGAACCTTCTCCGCAACCACTTTCTGACAGGTTCCAGTAAAACCAACAGGGGGATTACCGGAATAGCATTACCTATAATCCCAAGCCAGAAGGCTTTAATGGGAGAAAAACCAAGGGATATGGCCAGGGGGATAGCGCCCCTGAGTTCGATAAAAGGGAGACAGGCTGTAATTAATACAGCAAGTTCCCGGGATAAATATTTATCAAGCCATAAAAATACCTCATTCATAACCTATAACCTCCAGTTTTTTACCAGTAAATTAATGCCCTTCAAGTAACTCCTTGCCGGCAATACCGGGTTCTGTCATCTCATAGGGGTTTAATATCAATTTAAGTTCTTCTTCATTAAGCACCCCTTCTTCCAGGATTAATTCTTTAACCGACTTCCCGGTTTTTAAAGCCTTTTTAGCAATCCGGGATGCAACTTCATAACCAACATGGGGATTAATTGCAGTAATGATACTGACACTCTTATCCACAAGTTCTTTACACCTTTCTTCATTAACAGTAATTCCCTCAATGGCTTTTTCAGTAAAGGTTTTTACTCCATTTTTCAATATCTCTATTGATTGGAAAAGGTTAAATGTTAAAACCGGGATCATAACATTTAACTCCAGCTGACCTGACTCTGCAGCCATAGTTATAGTGGTATCATTACCGATTATCTGATAGGCAATTTGATTTACAACTTCCGGAATAACAGGGTTTACCTTCCCCGGCATAATTGAAGACCCGGGCGGTACAGCCGGCAGGTTTATTTCGTTCAATCCGGCCCGGGGCCCTGAAGATAATAAACGTAAGTCACTGGCTATCTTGGAAAGATTAACTGCACAGGTCTTAAGAGCTGAGGAAACTTCAACCAGGGCATCTGCATTCTGGGTAGCATCGATAAGGTCATCTGCCTGGGTTAAATCAAGCCCGGTTAACTCATTTAAACGTCTGGTTACATTGTTAACATATTCATGATCGGCATTCAAACCAGTACCGATGGCAGTGGCCCCCAGATTTACCACCTTTAGATCAGCTACTGTTTCTTTAATCCTCCTTATATCCCTTTTAATGGCACTGGCATAGGCCCCAAATTCCTGACCCAGCCTGATGGGGACTGCATCCTGTAACTGAGTCCGCCCCATTTTAATAATATGGTCAAATTCCCCCGATTTTCTGGTAAGGGCCCCATACATTGATGATAATTCTTCAAGTGCCCTTCTCAAAAGCTTTATTGCGGTAATCCTTATTGCAGTAGGATAAACATCATTGGTAGATTGCCCCATATTTACATGGTTGTTGGGGTGAACCAGACTATAATCACCTTTTTCTCCACCTAAAATTTCTATAGCCCGGTTGGCGAGCACCTCATTCATATTCATATTTATAGAAGTGCCGGCCCCGCCCTGGAGGGCATCAACTATAAACTCTTCATTAAGGGAGCCATTAATTACTTCATCTGTAGCCTGAATAATAGCCTTACCTATCTTCTCATTCAACATACCTATTTCAATATTTACAGAAGCTGCTGCCTTTTTTACATAGGCAAGAGATTTTATTAATTCCGGGTGAATCCTCAAATTGGTAATTTGAAAATTTTCAGCTGCCCTCAGGGTCTGAATTCCGTAATATGCATCCCTGGGTACTTCCTTTTCACCTAGTGGATCCCTTTCTTTTCTGGTTAACATAATTATATTCTCCCCCTGCCTGTTTTAATTAATTTATGATGACCATATCTTTACATTATTTATCCCAACAAGTTTTTTTGCCTTCTGTAAGAAGGCTCCCCCGTCAGATACCCAGTAATTTATCCCGCTCAACAAGCAGGTATCCCCAACATTTATGAACAGGGGACAGTCCCCTCTGTATTGTTGACAAAGATTTTTTAATTCCTTAAGTTTATCACTATCCAGAGAAGTTACATCTATTTCAATAAAATCCTGCTCAAGGGATATTATTTTATTAGAAATAACACTACCATCATCTACCCTACCGGTAATCAGAAGTTTTAAACCTTTTTCCAGATTAATATCCAGCTGATTATAAAGATCGGGGAAAACGACTACCTTAATATTACCCAACCAATCCTCCAAAGTCAAGAAGGCCATTTTCTTATTTGTCCTGGTAATATGCTCCTTAAAATCAACCACAACACCACCGATTGTCACCTTATCCCCTTCATAATCTTTTATATCCTGACTGGTTGTCGAAATAAAATGATCTATCTTATCCTTAAAAGGATCGAGGGGATGAGCGGAAAGGTAAATACCCAGATACTCTTTTTCCTGATTAAGCCTTTCTTCAAGGGGTAATTCTTCAATTTCTGGATATTCAATAGACTGATTATAGAACTTTTCATCTTCAGAAAAAAGGTCAAAAAATGATGTCTGACCCTGGGCCCGGTTACGGGACCTGCTACCCAGTTTTTCATAAATTTCTTCATATTTTATAAGCATCTGAGAACGGTAAGTATTAAAGCTATCAAAAACACCTGCCTTTATAAGAGATTCGATAACCTGCAGATTTACCCTGCCTGTATCTACCCTTTCTATAAAATCTTCCAGGGAACTATAATTTCCGTTCCGGTTCCGTTCCTCAATAATAGCCTCAATAGCTTTAATACCGACATTCTTGATTGCCTTCAAGCCAAAACTTATATCCCCATCAGGGGTTGTTTCAAACTCAAAACCACTCCTGTTCACATCAGGAGGAAGTACCCTTAACCCCATCTCCTGGCATTCCCTGATATACTGACCAACCTTATCCAGGTTATTCATAACCGTTGACAGGAGAGCTGCCATGAATTCAGACGGGTAATTTGCCTTTAGATATGCCGTCTGATAGGCCAGCATGGCATAGGCAGTACTATGGGATTTATTAAAGCCATAACCGGCAAAATACTCCATCTGATCAAAGATTTTATGGGCTACTTCCTTTTCAATACCGTTCTTAACCGCTCCTTCAACAAAGCGTTCCCGTTCCTTACTAATTAACTCTTTTTTCTTTTTTCCCATCCCCCTGCGTAATAAATCAGCCTCACCCATGGTATAACCGGCCAGTTTGCTGGCTATCTCCATGACCTGTTCCTGGTATAAAATTAAACCAAAGGTTTCTTCAAGAATAGGTTCCAGTTCAGGGTGTAAATATGAAGGTTCAATTTCACCGTGCCTGCTTTTTATATACTGTTCCACCAGATTGCTGCCCAGGGGTCCGGGGCGCCCCAGGGCCAGGAGGGCTATCAAATCCGAAAATTTTTCTGGCTTTAAACGACGGTTAAGGTCCTGAAATAACCTTGACTCCATCTGAAATACACCCGGGGTTTTACCCTCCTGTAGCATTTTATAAACGCGATCATCATTGAGAGGGATATTATCTACATCTATTTCCCGGCCATATCTTTTTGAAATTAAATTCAGGGTCTTATTAATGATAGTCAGGTTTCTCAATCCCAGAAAATCCATCTTTAATAACCCGAGTTCCTCAAGATTCTCCATATGAAACTGGGTAATAATGTTCTCATCCTGGGTCTGGAGAGGAATAATATTACTTAAATCCCCGGGACCAATGATAACCCCGGCGGCATGGGTAGAAATATGACGGGGCATTCCCTCAACACGACACGCATAGTCCAGAAGTCGTTTTACTTCACTATCCTGCTGATATAATTTATTTAGATTATCATTCATTTTAAGGGCTTCTTTTATAGTAACCCGGCCCGGAACCATTTTTGCAATCCGGTCAACTTTCCTTAAAGGAATATCAAGAACCCGACCGACATCCCTGATAGCAGCCCGGGCTGCCATTGTTCCAAATGTGCCAATCTGGGCTACTTTTTCCCGACCATAGCGCTGTTTGACATATTCAATTATTTCATCACGGCGTTCATCAAAATCTATATCAATATCGGGCATTGTTACCCTTTCCGGATTCAAAAACCTCTCAAAAATCAAACCATATTTCAGGGGGTTTATTTTGGTTATCCCCAACAGGTAGGATACCAGGCTACCGGCTGCAGAACCCCGACCTGGTCCTACCCTTATCCCTTTCTGGCGGGCAAAATTGACAAAATCCCAGACTATTAGAAAATAAGATACATAGCCCATCTCTTCTATGATCTCCAGCTCATACTGGAGCCGTTCTCTTGCTTCTTTATTATCCTCTAAACCCTTTTCTTTCAAACCCTGTTGGCATTTATCCCTTAGTATCTCTACAGGGGTTTTATCCCCTTTAGCATCAGGAAAGTCAGGGATATAAAAGGTGTTAAAATCAAAATCAATATCCGTCATCTCGGCAATTTTTACAGTATTTAAATAGGTATCCTCTATGTCCGGGAAAAGGGATTTCATCTCATCCGGAGACTTGAAGTAAAATTCTTCTCCTGTAAAAGAAAGACGGTTTTCATCATTAATAGTCTTTCCGGTCTGCATTGCCAGTAAGACATCATGGAGGGAGGCATCTTCTCTATTGAGATAATGAGAATCATTGGTAACCACCAGTGGGGTTCCCAGTTTGTTTGAAAGCTCAATCAACCTGGAATTAACCAGTTTTTCATCACCCAGGTTATGATCCTGTAACTCCAGATAAAAACTTTCCCTGCCAAAAATAGCTTCATATTCTTTGATGGCCTGTTCTGCCTCCTGAAGCCTGTCCTTTAAAATTAACTGGGGAATTTCCCCCTGCAGGCAGGAAGACAGACATATCAAACCCTTACGGTGCTGGTATAACAAATCTTTATCAACCCGGGGTTTATAGTAAAACCCCTCAAGCCAGGAGCGGGAAACGATTTTTGTTAAATTGTGATAACCCTCCCGGTTTTGAGCAATGAGAAGCAGGTGGTATCTTTCACGGGTATCTTTTTTCCGGAATGAAGAAGGGGTAAGATAGACTTCACATCCGATAATCGGTTTAATACCATATTGCCTGGCCAGTTTATAAAAATCAATAGCCCCATAGAGGACACCATGGTCAGTAATAGCTACACCGGGCATATCATATTCTTTTGTCTTTTTGACCAGGTCTTTTAACCTTATGGCGCCATCGAGGAGGCTATATTCAGTATGGACATGAAGGTGGACAAAATTTGCAGTCATAATTACCCTTCCTTTAAATTATAATTTATTGAGGTGATTATATGAACCGGGTTGTCCCTGTCTTTTTTATTGCCCTGGGAGTTGTCCTGGGTGGTTCCTTTATTGGTAGCATCGGTGGGGTTTTAATTAACCAGCCACCTCTTAAAACCTTAACTGATATAGCCGATGACCTTAAATTATATGCAATTATCAGTGCTATCGGGGGGACCTTCACCAACCTCAGAATGCTGGAAGGTGTCTTTACCCAGGGGGATTTATCCATAATTGTGCAACAATTTTTTATCCTGCTCAGCGCCTTTATGGGAGCCCAGCTCGGTTACTGGCTAGTTATTGTCTTCTGCGGGGGTAAGTAAAATTTGTTCTATCCTATTTTTTCGTTTACAAAAGGTGAATTAATCTTTATTTTAGCAGTTTTTATTTTAGGAACAATTGTAGGAGCTACTCTGCTAAATATATATTTAAGTCGGAGAATCGATAATTTAATTCTAACTAACCGGGAATTAAAAATAAAAAATGAAGAACAGCAGGAACAGATAGACCAGCTTAAAGAAAATTTAAAAATTTCGAGACGACACTATATAAACAATGTCCAGATAAAATTAAGGAGTGAGTTAAACAAGCATACCCAGCAGGATATAATCCAGAAAATAAAAAAACTTTTATCAGGCCTACCTGGAAAAGAAATAAAGGATATAGACGCACTCCTTATCAGGGACCTAATTAATGATCGTTATTTAGTAATTGAAGATGAAGTCTATAGACTGGAGTTAATATACCTGGTTATTTCTGAAGAACTGACCCTTTATATTAAGGTTTCTACTAAAAATGGGGAAAATAATTAAAAATTAGTTTAAATAAACTTAGATTTATAGTATAATAATCACTGGATATTTTTGTGTCCAGGATAACATAAACTTACCAGTAATAATGGTATAATATTAACAGGAAAAATTCAATAGGGAGGTGTACCGATGAAAGAAGAGGTTGCCAAAATCATTGATAAAATTAGACCAAGCCTTCAGGCCGATGGTGGAGACGTAAAACTGGTTGACGTTGATGATGAAAAAGGTATAGTAAAAGTTAAATTACTGGGTGCCTGTCAGGGGTGTCCGATGTCAACCATGACTATCAAAAACGGAATTGAAAGGGTCTTAAAGGAAAAAGTTCCTGGAGTAAAGGAAGTAAAACCCGTATAACAAGACCGGTTTTAAGAGACATAACTATAAAAAAGGAAATGAAATTTAAAGCACCCACTTTTACCGGGTGCTTTTTTCATTTTCGGTAATACCGATCTCAAGTCCCCCAAAGAGTATTTTTTGAATATCATTGAATAAGACACCCATCCTGTATTCTGCATCCAGGTATTCTTTAATATCAGAATTCAAATTAATAAGCTCTTTTATGTTTTCAAATTTCTCCTTCTCTTCATCAGTAATTGTCTGTCCATTAATTTGTTTGGACTGGATATTAATTTGTTGTTTTTGAAAATCAAGCAACATACTTTTGGTAGCTTCATTTGACATTATTTTATCCTTAAGTTCTTTATAGCGGGTATATTCATCTGAATTCTTTATTTCTCTTGCGAGTTGATGAGCCAGATCATATAAAGCCATTGATGAATCCCCCTTTTTAGAATTCTATAATTTTACTATTTATATTTTTTCCTGATAATTCAATAATACCATAAGTATAATGTGGTTGTAAACGTTTGTCAGTAGGAGATCCAGGATTAAAATATAACTGGCCATTAATTCTACGGTTTAACGGATGATGGGTATGACCAAAAATTATAATATCAGCTTCCGGAAAAATATAACCCAGTCTATCCATTATATGACCCCTCAGATTATGACCATGGACCACCCCTATTTTTTTATTTTCAAGGGTCAAATTAAGTCTATCAGGCAACATTTTTTTTACTTCAGGGAGATCAACATTGCCGGATACTGCTTTAACAGGAGCTATTTTTTTAAATTCATTCAGAGTCTTTACATTTATAACATCCCCGGCATGAATAATTAAATCAACATCTTTAAGACCTGTAACCAATTCCTCAGGTAACGATCTGGCTTTTGTAGGTATATGAGTATCAGATACTACCCCAATAACCATATTATCACCTCCTGCATTGATTAGAAAATTAACCTGCCGAGTAAAGGTCGCTTAATATCTACAGCATTATAAGGACATAGTTCCTGACAGCAAAAGCACCTGATACAGTTATTTAAATTAACTTCAGGTTTTCCGGCAACCATTTCTATGGTTTTAGCCGGGCAGTGCTTAAAACAAACCTGACATCCGGTACATCTACCATGATCAAAAACAGGTCTGGGCCTGAGTAAATAACCTAATATATTGGCAAGGGGTCCTGGTAGCCTTTTATCCAGTAGATTGGATACCCTGTCCCCCTGGGGAATTTCAACATCATCCAGTGGGTATAACTTATCACCAACAAGGTTAATATCGGTTATATCAGCTACTTCTCCACGTTCCCGGGCAGCCTTTATTAGAGGTACTTTATTTAATGGCCTGACCCCCATTAAAAACAGAGCTGCTACATCAAGGCCAAGGGGAGAAGCGCTGGCCAGAATATAACCAAATTTACGAGGTGTCCCTCCCGAAGGACCGTCCCCTTCCATTCCGATTATCCCATCCATAATGTTCAGGGCTGGTTTAACACAAAAAGCCAGGTCTATTAGCATCTGGGAGAAGTGGCTCAGTTCAGGCATTCTCAAATGGTAATCAGCTTTGAGAAGACCGGGAATAGCCCCATACAAATTCTTAACAGCCCCGGTATACATGGTCATACCATGGGTCTTTAATTTCGGTATATTGATAATTACATCGGCCCCGGTTATATATTTACCTACTATAAATGATTTTGTTATAATTCCAGACCGGTATTCTACCTTCTCCTGTTCAACATCATAATTAAGTTCAGCTCCCAGTTCCTCTGCCACTTCCTCCATACCGGTGACCCTATATATTTTTCTAAGGGCATTTTTAGTAAAGGGACCTCCAGGGCTATCCCCGATTATTACCTGTCCCCCTGCCTGTTTTACCAATTCACCAACTGCCTTTACTACCCGGGGGTGGGTAGTAATAGCCTTATCCGGGGGTTTTCCCATAAGCAGGTTTACCTTTAAAAGCACTTTCTGACCGGGTTTAACAAACTTCTCTATACCACCCAGCAATTTAACAGCCGACACAACCTTTTCTTCAACCCCTTTATATGAATCACATTTGATTACAGAAACCCTCTCCATGTTATCTTAATCCTCCATAAAAAGTTTTTTTCCTATAATTTTAATTAATTATAACATGGGAGAGGGCCTAAAAAAAGAGGTTATTGTTAATATAAGGTAAAAAAACCCTAAAGGGCAAAAGTACCCTGTTTTCCTTTGATTACCTTTAAGATTTGTTCTTCAACACCTGTTTTAGCATTTATATAAACGAGATAGGTTTCTTCACCTATTGTACCCCTGACCTCATAGGTAAAGACTTCTTTTAGACTTTCTTCAGGGATAACAGCCAGCCTGATATTCTCTATTTTTTCAAGAGTATCATTTACCATACCCCTTACTTCTTCTTCACTGATCTCTGGTTCCTGTTTTTCCCTTTCCCGGTGTGACATCAAATAATTCAGGGCTTCAACACCCAGAATCTGTCCATTATCAAGGGCTACCTGAACATTAATAATATCTGTATAGTAGATAATATTATCAGGCTTGTAGGCAAAGGAAATAAAAGCTATGTTATCATTAATCTCAGAATATGTTGGTTCCATATTGGGGTAACCAATCCGGGCCAGGTAATCACGGGCCTTTTCCGCAGCTTCTTTTTGCCCAATTTTTGCTCCAGCTACCTGCCGGCTGGTCAGCATATTAACCAGATGACCACCTTTTCTGCTGATATCTACAGAATAAACCTCTCCGTCATCATTTTTAACCTGAAAGTTATAAGAACGTATTCTCCCATTCACCGTTTTCCCCCGGGAAACATTAATTCCATCATTATTTACAAAATCAGCTACCTTTTCAGCCTTTCTTCTGGCTTCTGTTTTGGTTACCTCGTTACCCTGAAGCCCCCTGGGTTTTGTCTCTGTTATATGGTCTGAAAAGGGACCATCATATATCAGGGTAGGATATTTACTTAACTCACTCCGGATTTCATCAAATCCATCCAGCATAGGATTGGGTTTATTCTCCTGCATCTTGCCTCTTGTTCCTTTAACAAGTTCAACCCAGTTTATATCTCCACTGAATACCTGACTCTCGAGGTCATGTAAAGATGCACTGACTCTGGCGGCCTGCTGGCGTAATTCAACTAATTTTTTCCTGTTTTCTGCCGTTAATACTTTTCCTTCAGCATTTTTCTGGGCCAGAACATGGGCATAATCCCCGGTCTGGTTTAAAAACTTGGCAGCCCTGAAGGCAGCCTGATTGGAAAGAGGAAGCCTGTTTAACTGCTCCTGGGCAGTTGTAGCATGGTTCCAGACGTCTGTTAAAATCAAAATATTTTGACGGGGGGAACTGGATACCATAGTTTTCCCCAGTAAGACCTGTAATTGCTCAACACGTTCAACCAGTTCATAAAAAGCCTGTTGATATTTATTACCGAGATATATCTCTAATTGCTGCCTGTCCCGGTATTGATCATATCCCCAGTATCCAATTGCCCCTGCAACCAGTACAGCAATCAACACAGGAATGATCCAGTTGCGATTAATCTTAATTTTTTATTCCTCCTTTATAAGCTTTAGATTAAATTTAAGTTTGAAACGTTACATGCTAATTTCTATTACTGGGCAAATACATGGCTACCAATTGTCGTTACTACCCTACGGGACCAGATCCACCGGCTAACCGGTTTTGAAGGATTCCAGAAAAATAAACAACCGTAGGTTGGATCCCATCCATTAAGTGCTGCTCTTGCTGCCCGTAAATTTTCCTGGGTAGGTGGTAAATTGATCTGCCCATTGGCCACTGATTCAAAAGCCAGTGGCTGGTATATAACCCCACTTAGACTGTTGGGAAATGAGGGGCTTTCCACCCTGTTCAGGACTACTGCTGCAATCGCAACCTGTCCCCGGTATGGTTCCCCTCTTGCTTCAGCATGAACTAACCTCGCCAGTAGCTGGACATCATCATTTCTGCTAACTGCTGCCGCTGTTTGCCTGGCATATGTAGTAGGACGGGCTTCATATCCAAGGGCTGCCCAGGTCTGAGGACCGACGAGTCCGTCAACCCTGAGCCCATTCTTCCTCTGAAACTCCCTGACTGCTTCTGAAGTCTCCGGACCAAAATAACCATCTATTCTCCCTTCATAATATCCCCATTGTTGTAGCTTCCATTGAACCAACCTTACATTACTACCACTTGTTCCCCAGTAAAGAGTAGGTCGTGCTGCTTCAGTATTTGTATTCAGTGCAGTGAAATATACTACAGTAGAAATTCCGGTAATACCTAAAATTACCAGAAGGGTTATAATCTTTTTTTTCACTCTGCCAACCCCTTTCATATTTTAATAACCCTTTTTAACTTATGTTGCCTCAGCCCCCCCTGTTTTTATTCTTTTGTAATATCCAATTTTTAACATTGGGGAATAACGAATAGAACAAATTGGCCTTCGGCCATAATCATTTAAAAGGTAAATTTCTTGATGTCGTAAATTATCCATAGAAAAACTTTTGGGTATAATTTCTTAGACATTAAAAAACGGCTTAACATCTTCATGTTAAGCCGTTTACATTCTGATTCCATGTTTATTTTTCAAAAAGAATTTTTTAACTAAGTAATTAAAACGAATTTCATAATAAAAAACTTGTATTTTGTTACTGAAAAATCTAAAATCCTGATGGATTATAAAAGGCCTTGATTTATTAATTTACCTGTTTCTTCTTCAGAAAAAATCGGAATTTTTTCTTTAAGGAGCCGGGCTGTGAAGACACCACACCCATCTTTAAGTTTACCATTAAAGGAACCATCATAAATGCAGTTAACACCACAGCTGGGACTTCTTTCTTTCAGGATAGCCATCCTGATATCCTTTAAATCCACTCTTGTTATTACTTTGTTAACACCTTTTATGAAATTATCAGTAACATCCCGACCTTCTCTATTCTTTATCCTGGCCCTGCCTTTCAGGATATCAAAACCGTTTCCACCTATTATTTCAGCTGGAGGGCGGGGTACAGGCAAATCCCCCTCCAGCTCCGGACAAACCGGTATTATTTCTTTATCTTTAAGTAATTTAACAAGGCGATTATTTAACTTTGCCTTCCCATCATACCGACATTTTTTGCCCAGAAGACAGGCACTGACAATAATCAAATCAGGACGCCTTTTCCTGGTCTGAAGACTTTTTATTATTCTTTTTGCGGGAATCGGTTACATAAAAGCCAGAACCCTTAAAAATTATACCGGGAGAACCAATTATTCTCCTCACTTTCCCACCACATTCCGGGCAGGTTTCAATAGGGTCATCAGTTATTTTTTGAAAGTGTTCAAAACGTCCACAATTTTCACATTCATATAGATAAGTTGGCATTGCAAATCCCTCCTTAGGTTATTAACTACTTTTATATAGAACTACTATCATTAAATAACTGTTTACCTGTAAACATTTTTTAATTTTAAACCACTAAAATATACCTATTATTCTGTATTCTGACCCCATTTTCATATTAAACAAAAACAAATAAAAACATTTAAATACAGGGAGAAAAAGTTTTAAATCAGTAAATTATTAATGACTATAAAACCCCTATTTTCTTTTATATGATAAAATTATTAATTTGTCAAGACTCTTCTCGTCTGGTGATGGAAATATGGCCCAGCAGATTATATAATTCAATAAAGATAAATAGAATAAGGAATAAGGTATTATCTGTAATATAAAAATAAACTGACCCCATTATGGTTGTTATTAATATAGTAACCAAATTTAAGGTTTTATTTATTCTGAGCCTGATTACCTGCCAGGTTGCTAAACCAAGTCCGGCAAATACACCGGCATCTACTTTAAAAATAAGCCCGGCTATCGCCAATAAAATAAAAAATATTAAAAGAAATACATTCATATTATAAACTACCCCCTGAACTCCATTTTATGTAACTACTGATTCCTTTTTATATTATACCTGATAATCTTATTAATTACTAGAAAAAACCCCTACCGAGATATAATATGCCTCCCCCAGGGTAGTAGGTTAATAATAATCAACTACTATCTGAAGAGTAATCATATCAATAAACCAGTAGGGGTAATTAAACCTGATTCATTAACTGTAGATTACCAGTAACGTTTGTTATCCTTTGTTATTTTTTAATCACTTATGTATTTCTAATCTGTATCATAAATAGATTAAATCCTGAACTGATTTACCATTCTCTGGAGGTTATCAGCCATATGGGCCAGTTCATCTGCTGCCTGGGCCATCTGTTCAATAACCTCTGTCTGTTCTTCATTGGTCCTGGCAGATTGTTTTGCCCCTTCAGCATTGGATCTTGATATTTTATTGATTTCCTCTACGGCATCAGATATTTCCCGGGTACCCTCAAGCTGTTCCTGGACATATCTATTAATCTCCCGGGCTACTTTTTTAGATTTATTAATTGCTTCCTGAATCTGACCAAATACCTCCTCGGCGTTTTCTACTGACTTTTCACCCTCTTCAACCAGTTTGCTGCTTTTTTCCATAGAATCAACAACATTACCGGTAGCTGTATTTATCTGTTCAAAAATATGATTGATTTCCTGGACAGATTTATTGGACTCTTCAGCCAGTTTCCTGATTTCATCTGCTACTACGGCAAACCCTCTACCGGCTTCTCCAGCCCTGGCTGCCTCGATAGCGGCGTTGAGTGAGAGAAGACTGGTCTCTTCGTTAATATAATTAATGGCTTCTACTATAGTATTGATTTTTTTAATCTTATCAGCAAGGGTCAATACCTCTGACTGGGTATTTTGGACTTCTTCCAGGATCTGGTCCATATTTTCACTGACATTACCCATTACTTCCAGTCCATAACTGGACCTGTCAAAAGCCTGCTCAACTGTCTGGAACACTTCTTCAGAGCTACTGGCCACATTCTGAGCTTTGGTTTTGATTTCTGAAAGAATTCTGGTTGCTTTTTCGGTTTTTTCAGCCTGTTCTTCGGTACCTGCTGCTATTTCTTCACTGGCTGCTGCAACCTCCTGGGAAGCTGCAGTAACCTCTTCAGTATTAGCTGATAAATTTTGAGACATATTATAAACATTTTCAGATGAATTTATAAGCTCTTTTACTATTGACCTCAGGTTCTGAACCATCTTATTAAAATTCTTTGTCATTTCTGCCAGCTGGTCCCGGGATTTATTTTTTACCATCCGGGTCAGGTCACCATCAGCAACACTATTGGTTACTTCAATGACCTTTTTTAAGGGAACTGTAATACTGCGGGTAATTAATAAAACAATCAAGAAAGAAGCTATAATAAAGATTACAGCATATAATACGGTCCTTTTTTGAGTATTTTCGACCAGCCGGGTTACTCCCTGCTGGGAAGATACCAGAGTCAGGTAGCCTATATTATCCCCGAAAAAGTTCTTTATTGGATAATAACCTACCAGATAAGAACCGGACTCAAGGTTTTTGTTAGTTATATAAAATTCTTCACCACTTTCTTCACTTTTATTAAGACTGGTTATAATGTCTTCATCAACCAGGTCTATTGAACTGAATTCACTGGCATCAGAATTATTAAAAAGTAGTTCGTCACCGGCATACAACTGGACTATATACCCGGTATTTTTAGAAATCTGGTCCAGTAAGGTTGTGTTAATAGGATCAGATATAATCAGGGAACCAATGGTTTCAATACCAAATTCCCCTGTTATCGGTCCAATTGAATTAATATATATGTTTGATTCAGTCCTGGATATAAAAGGAACCGTAATCCCCTGAAAAAGCAACTGCTCTAATTTACTTGTTAACTCTTTTTTATTTCCAAGGGGATCTTCTGCCATAAAACTATGTACTAAACTAAACTCAGAATCCCTGATGGCCAAATTTACTATATCCAGATTTGTCCGTAAATCAAAGAGAACATCAACCCTGCCCTCACCTGTAACCAGTTCCTTTACAGCAGGTACCTGTGATAAAAGCCTGGCATAACCACTCAGTTCTGTTCTCTTATTCTCCAGTAACTGGTCTATACTATAAAGGCCTTCCAGCATATTCTGTTTCTGCTGGTTTGTTACATATCCTGTAAAGGTATTTAAAGATAGGTAAGAGTTCAGGCCAATTACCAGAATAATTAAAAGTAAAATAAAAAACATCAACCTTTTCCCGATTTTAAATTTGTTTAATAGGTTTATCAATCCTTTTTCTATCTTTAAAAAGAAATTACTAATGGCCTTGCCCCCTTTTTTGATAAACGCCGACATTGTGACCTTCAGTTTCACCTGATTCCCCCCCTGAAAAACTCTTAATTTGTTTATAAACATTAAAAAAATAATAAAAATATATGTAAAATAAATTTTTTTATTTATTTTGATTATATTATTTTATTCTATAAAAATACTACAAATTCCTTTTTTATATATAAAATTAATACAATTTTCGTAATATGTTCAGTTGCTAAATTTAAATATTAGGATAGTTGTTAATCGATGAAAGTCGTCATAGAATTTAATTTAAAAATCAATATTTAAGAACCTGTACTATTATACTTGAATCTAATTACATAAAAATATTTTCTTGCAATCAGGGAGGATTTTATCAATTGAACCAGAACACAATAATATAAATAAAAAATATTATATAATAATAAATTTTTAGTTAATCACTGATTCTGGGAATTTTTTAATGTTTCAGGACATATTCCAAAAATATCAGGAGGGATTAACATGGAGTGTACAATAACCAGAAATAAATCAAACTGTACCTGTACTTATGATCCATGCCCGCGAAAGGGGAAATGCTGTGAATGTATTACTTACCACCGTCAACGTGGTGAATTGCCAGGTTGCCTCTTTCCACCTGAAGTAGAAAAAACCTATGATAGGTCTATTGAGGCTTTTATAAAAGCCCATCAATAGCATTTTTTCAATATAAATAAAGTAATTAAAGTCCAGGGGGTAACCCCTGGACTTTTTGTTTTTTAAACATTTGACTCAAGTTTTACAACACACTCCACATGATATGTCTGTGGAAATAAATCTACCGGTTGGACTTCATTTATATCATAGCAGGCTTTAATTTCTTTTAAATCCCGGGCCAGGGTGGCTGGATTACAGGAAACATAAACAATTTTTGGGGGTAACACCTCTAAAACTGTAGCCATAGTTTCCTTATCAAGGCCTTTACGCGGGGGATCAAATATAATAACATCAGGTTTTATCTTTTTTTTATCAACCAGTTCCGGTAATTTATCCTCTACCTTACCTTTAATAAAAATACAATTATTTATACCATTTAAGGCGGCATTACGTTCCGCATCCTCAATAGCACTCCCCACCACTTCTATCCCGTAAACAGTCCTGGCTTCACCGGCCAGGTAAATACCAATACTACCTGCTCCACAATAGGCATCAACTACTGTTTCCTGACCACTTAATCCGGCATATTTCCTAACAGTATTATAAAGTCTTTCTGTCTGTAAAGTATTTACCTGGAAAAAAGAATGTGGAGAAATAGCATATCTGATAGAGCCTATGTAATCTATATAATAATCATTACCTTTGATCAGGAGGGTCTTATCTCCCATAATAACATTGGTACGCCGGGGATTAATATTCTGCAGGACTCCTTTAAGCTCAGGAATCTCTGTCATCAACTTCCTGGCTATTTCCTGTAATTCTTTAAATTTTTTATCCCTGGTAACAAATATTAAAAGGGCCTGATTGGTACATATTCCGACCCTGACCACCAGATGACGCAATAAACCGGTATGTGTTTTTTCATCATAAACCGTTAAATCGTAATTATTTAATATACTAATGGTTTTTCTGGCAATTCTATTAATTAAGGGATGTTGGATAACACACTGACGGTGGGGTACAACCTGATGGGTGCCCTTTTGATAAAAACCGGTTATAACCCTTCCTTCATTATCACTTCCAAGGGGAAACTGGGCCTTATTCCGATAGATCCAGGGATGGTCTGCTCCTATAACTTCATTAACCCTTACTTCCTCAAAACCCCCTATTCTTTCCAGGGTATCCTTAACAATTTTCTGTTTGTGAAGCAGTTGTAAGGAGTAATCCATCTGTTGAAGATGGCATCCTCCACACAGGCCAAATACTTCACACTCAGGCTCTTTCCGCTCCGGAGCCGGGGTTAATATTTCTTTAATCTCACCCCGGGCATAATTTTTCTTTCTCTCTTTAATCTTGACTCTTACTTTCTCCCCTGGTATACCCTCAGGAACAAAAACAACCAGTCCCCGGTACCGTCCAATTGCTTCCCCACCATGACCTAAAGTGTCCAGCTTCAATTCAATTAAATCTCCATTAGCTGCCATAATTGCAATCACTCCTGTATTTCATTATATTTATTTTACCACTTATAGCAAATAAAAAAAAGGAGGTCCGGATACCGTTCATATCCAGACCCCTTTCCCGTTCATATAAGGATATCTGAGAATATCTAAGAATATCATAAAGAATACCCTTACTTAACATTAACCTTTAAGTTCCCATGACCTGATTTATAAATCAGCCAGACCAGACTTGAAGCCAGGTCCTCATAATATATCACTACCTCTGAAGGCAGGTTTAAAGCTACAGGTGCAAAGTTCCATATTGCCTTAACACCTGCTTTCACCAGGGAACTGGCTACTCCCTGGGCTTCTTCTTCAGGTACTGCTATAATTGCTGTTTTTATATTTCTTTTCCTGATTATTTTTTCCATCTCATTAACACTTCTAACGGTAAGCCTTCCTACCCTGTTATTGATTTTATCAATATCACAGTCAAAAACCTCAACAATTTCCATACCCATTTCCTTAAATCCCTGATAGTTAACAAGAGCCCTCCCTAAATTACCTGCCCCTACCAGGGCAATCTCCCGGACTCTATTAAACCCCAGAATGCGTTCCAGACATTTCTTTAAACTATTTATATCATAACCCACCCCTTTACATCCAAATTCTCCAAAATAGGATAAATCCTTCCTGACCTGGGCAGCTGAAGTACCTACCGCGTCACCCAGGGTTTTTGAAGAAATGGTATCTTCAAGGTCGCGTTCAGCCATTTTCTTTAAATATCGATAGTAAACCACCAGTCTTTCAATCGTTGCCTGAGGAACTTCATTCATATCTTAAACACCCCTGTTTATATAATGGGTATGGAGCAGTTCATGGGCTTTATGGCTTCCATGTTTATCCAGGAATTCTTGATATAGTTTTTTAATATACGGATTTTCATGGGATTTCCTTAATTTTTTATTTTTATCTATCTTATATAAAGCTTCAATTCGCTTTCTTCTTATATCCTCACTGGTGGGAATAGGTTGACCACCACCACCAATACATCCCCCGGGACAGGCCATTAACTCAACAAAATGATACTCTTTTCCTGATTTTATCAGCTCCATCAGTTTTCTGACATTTCCCAGACCATGTGCTACTGCTACCTTCAACTGAGTTCCATTTAAGGTAACTTCTGCTTCCTTAATTCCGGCTTCACCCCTTACATTCTTAAAGTCCAGCTGACCGAGTTTTTCACCGGTTACCAGTTCATAGGCTGTCCGCAGGGCAGCTTCCATTACCCCACCGGTTGCGCCGAAAATATCAGCAGCCCCCGATGATGTTCCCATTAGTTTATCATGCTCTTCAGCATTAAGGTTAGTAATATCAATTCCTGCCTCTTTAATCATCCGGGCCAGTTCCCTGGTAGTCAGAACATAATCAACATCGCCCTCCATTTCCGGTCTTCTGGCTTCAAATTTTTTGGCAGTACAGGGCATAACCGAAACTACAACTATTTTATCCCTCGGTATATTACTTTTATCAGCATAATAAGATTTGGCAATCGCTCCAAACATCTGCTGTGGTGACTTACAGGTAGACAAATTATCTATAAATTCAGGGTAGAAGTGTTCTATATATTTAATCCAGCCCGGACTACAGGAAGTAAACATCGGTAGCTCACCATTATTATTTAACCGCTCTATCAATTCAGTTCCCTCTTCCATGATGGTTAAATCAGCTGTAAAATTAGTATCAAAGACACGGTCAAAGCCCAGTCGCCTCAATCCAGCAACCATCTGCCCTGTAAAAATAGTTCCCGGTTTTAATCCAAAGGCCTCAGACAGGGCCACCCTGACAGCAGGTGCCGTCTGGACTACCACATATTTATCCCTGTCATGAAGCACCTCCCAGACTTTTTCATAGTGATACACCTCATGTAAGGCCCCTGTCGGACAGGCATGGATACACTGACCACAGTTAGTACACTCCACATTCCCCATTCCTTTTTCTTTGAAGGTTGTTACCACTGTTGCCGGTCCTCTATTGGCTGTTGTAAAAATACCTACCTCCTGGACCTCTTCACATTTTCTGATACACCGACCACAGGTTATACATTTATTAGGCTCCCTCACAATTGAATAACTGGACCGGTCATCCCTGTAACCTTTGTCATAGGTAGCTAATCTGATATTACTGACACCTATATCCTCGGCAATTTCCCTCAGTTCACAGCTTCCGGCCCGACTACAGGTTAGGCAATTTAACTGACAATCAATATTATGGGAGGCAACTATTAATTCAAATAAAGTTCTTCTAACATCTCTGACTTTAGGGGAGTGGGTTTTGATTACCATACCATCATTAACTTCTGTAGCACAGGCAGGTTTTAAAAGGGCTTCTCCTTCAATTTCAACCACACATAACCGACAACCACCATATACGGATAATCCTTCTTCATAGCATAGGGTTGGTATTTTAATATGGGCCTGGCGAGCAGCTTCCAGGATACTAATTCCGTCTCTGACCTCCAGATCAAGCCCATCAATATTTATTTTTACCACTCTAATCCCTCCCGACCATTAATTCATCTTCAAATTTATTTAAAACTGAAGTTACAAAATTTAATGAAGTCTGTCCGAGGCCACATCTAGCAGCCAGATGAATAGCCCTACCAATATCAGATATTAATTTCTTTTCATCCCGGTCAAATCGGCCATCACTGATTTTATTTTTTAATAGCAGATGAACCCTCCTATTACCTTCTCTACAGGGAAAACAGGTCCCACAGGTCTCATCCATAAAAAACCGGGATACATTTAACATTAAATCCGGCAGGTAATGGTCTTCACTCACTACCACCACAGCTCCAGATCCCAGAGAACTCCCCTTTTTTTCAATGTCCTCATAAGTGTAGGGAATATCCAGTTCATCATCTTTCAGGACTGATGTTGAGATTCCCCCGGGGATTACAAATTTAAGCCCACTACTACATTTAACACCACCACCAAAGGTATCGATTAATTCTTTTATGGTCATAGTACCAAATTCCACTTCATAGACACCCGGATTACATATATCACCACTCAAACAGACCAGTTTGGTCCCTCTACTCTGTTCTGTTCCCATTGAACCATATTTATCAGCCCCCTGTAGAATTATTTCAGCAGCTGCTGCCAGAGTTTCAACATTATTAACAACTGTTGGTTTATTAAATAAACCCTGCCGGGTTGGATAAGGTGGCTTAATCCTGGAGGTACCACGTTTTCCTTCTATGGAATTAATTAATGAAGTTTCATCACCACATACATAGGCCCCGGCTCCTTTAATTAGCTTGAGATCAAAACTATAATCACTACCCATTACCCTATTACCCAGAATACCTCTTTTCTTTGCTTCCTTAATTACCTGTCTAAATATATTAATGGGTAAAGCATATTCCCCCCGGATATAAATATACCCCTGATGAGCACCAATGGTATAGGCACCGATTAATATTCCCTCCAGTACCTTCAAGGGACTATTTTCTAGTAAATATCGATCTTTAAAAGTACCAGGTTCTCCTTCATCACCATTACAGATTATATATTTCTCTCCAGCTTTTTCCTTTAAGGCTAATTCCCACTTCAACCCGGTTGGAAAGCCAGCCCCTCCTCTTCCTCTGAGACCTGATTTCTTAAGTTCCTCAATAATATCCTTTTTATCCATGTCCAGGGCCCTTTTCAGGGCCGGAAACTTATAACTATCAAAATCACTGACTTCATTTTGCTTTAAAAAAAGTCTTTCAGTCATATTTATTTCCCTCCCCTTACTATACGCAATCTCTCAGTATTTCAAGAGCCATATTAGGACTAACCCTGGTATAAATTCTGTCATTAACCATCATAACCGGGCCTTCACCACAGTGTCCCAGGCATTCTACTACTTCAAGGGTAAATTTCTTATCCTCAGTAGTCTCACCATTTTTAATTCCGAGATAATCTTTTACTACCTCTACAATCCCTTCCGAATCATTAATGTGGCAGGATAAGCTATCACATACCCTGACTATATATTTACCAACTGGTTCTGTATAAAACATTGAATAAAACCTAATAACGCCATAAATCCTGGCTCTGGGCATCTTATACTCCTGGGACAACTTCCTGATCTCTCCTTCAGATATGAAGCCATAAGTTTCCTGTATATTATGCAACCTTTCCAGAAAACTAACCCTGTTCACTGACACCAACCTCCTTTGTGAATTTTTTCTCCAATAAAGTCCTGCCCCCCCTTTAAACAGGTTTCATCAATATATATTGCAAGTTTTGTGCCATAAGATACCCCGTGGCACAACCTTAATATTCCTGCACGATTTTCTTAAATACGGAGTGCCCGTGGCACAACCTTAATGTTCCTGTACGGTTTTCTTAAATACGGAGTGCCCGTGGCACAACCTTAATGTTCCTGTACGGTTTTCTTAAATACGGAGTGCCCGTGGCACAACCTTAATGTTCCTGTACGGTTTTCTTAAATACGGAGTGCCCGTGGCACAACCTTAATGTTCCTGTACGGTTTTCCACGGTTTTCTTAGATTCGTGATAAAATATTATTAATATAAAAAAATGCAGGGATGCATTATATAATGCGACCCTGCATTAGAAATAGTGACTTAAATAACTAATGACTATACTAATTTATCCCCGTTTATAATTAACCTGATTCAGATAACAGACTGTTAATTATCTTTAAAATTCCTTAATTACTGTTTAAAATATTTATGTAATTTCCTGACAACTGTGGATTGATTAACCCCCAGTAATTTAGCCATATCATAAGTGGAGTTACCTTTACTCCTGGCCATGGAAAGTAATTTCTTTTCGACTCTGGCAACAGCCTCAGGTAAGGGCATTATTTTATTTATTAAAATCTCCGGTGTCTTGACCTCAGGATTATCGATATATTCAATAATAATATTACGGTCAACAAAAGATTCTTCGCAAGTTACCACCAACCTCTCTATCAGATTAGTTAATTCACGAACATTTCCGGGCCAACTATAACTGAGCAGTAGTTCTTCCGCATCCCTGGTTAGCTTAATCTGTTTATTATATTTTTCACAATATTGATCAAGAAAATATTTAATAAGAGATAAAATATCTTCAGGCCTTTTCCGTAATGGGGGTATATATAGAGGTACAACATTAAGGCGGTAAAATAAATCTTGCCTGAAATATTTTTGCCTGACCATTTGCCGTAAATCCCTATTAGTAGCTGCAATCAATCTAAAGTCTATCTTCACGGGTTTTACCCCACCTATCCTGGTAAGTTTCCGTTCCTGAAGAACCTGAAGTAATTTTGCCTGCATATTAAGGGGCATTTCACCGATTTCATCCAGAAAGAGAGTTCCCCTGTCAGCTTTTTCAATCAAACCAGGTTTGCCCGCTCTTTTGGCTCCACTGAAAGCACCGGTTTCATACCCGAACAGTTCGGATTCGAGCAGGCTTTCGGGAATTGCAGCACAGTTAATTTTTACAAATTCTTGCCTCCCCGGGCTCTGTTCATGAATATACCTGGCAACAACTTCTTTTCCAACCCCTGATTCTCCAGTTATTAAAACAGTCGAATCTGTTCCAGCTATCTTACGACAGGTCATTAATATATTTTTCATTTCATCTGAACTAACAATTATATGGCCCGTATTACCCTCGGGGTTATTATCCAGCTGAGGGGCATTATCAAGATATTTTTTTAACTTTTCCTTTTCTTTATCCTTTTCATCATTTATTAAATCTAAATTTCTGACATTAACCACCACCCACTCCAGGTCACCATTTTCATTAAAAACCGGATTAGCTGTTGCCAAAAGTCTTTTTTTATCAGAGGTATTTTCAACCAGGGTAATATTCCGTTTTTCCTTAAGGGCCAGACTGGCAACAGATGGATAAATATATCTCTCCTTTTCTAGCTCTTCAACTCTCTTTCCGATTAAATCCTGCCTTTTAAAACCTACCATGTTCAGATACGAATGATTAACACGTTCTATCCGGCCATCTTTACTGACCATAACCAGGCCATCACAGGAGAAATTAATCAATGTATCCATCTCTTTATTCAATATTTGAATCTCTTTAAGCTCAGACCGCTTCTCATTAATAAGGTATGGTAAACACATTTCAACTTCAGCCAGCCCCTGATAAACGGCAATAGCCTTATCCCAGCACGTTGCATAACCACAGGCTCCACAGTCCAGTAAATCCTCTTCAGTAAACTTATTTGTTTGATTTAATATACTCCAGATTTCTTCTTCTCCCGGGCTGGCAAGTTCCCTATAATCTTCTTTAAACTTAACTTTTAAAGAGATTCTGGAAGCTACTGTTTCAGAATACTTCGCCTGAGCAACATTATTATCTTTAGCCCGGTTGATAAAGTTAAAGACCGCCTTTTCCTTTTTGAAGTAATTTTCATGATACAAATCAACCCCGTTAATACAACCCTCACAAAATAATGCATCAACAAATCGAGGTTTTATTTCACCATTCCTGATACTATTTAATAGATCAATTACCTTCTCCCGACCTTCAACCTGATTATAACCCTCTGGAAATATATTACATTTTCCAGTAATAGCCCGGATTAATCCTCCGGCCAGGGGAAGAGCCCGGCTCTCATCATCTGGTTCTCTTTTGATGGTATCAGTATTTCTGCGATCTGTTACCTCTTGCTTTGAAGCTGTAATTATCTTTTGATAATCACCACTGTTTTGACCGGGTTCAGCTATTTCACTAAATGTCAGAACTACTACATCTTCATATCCTTCAAACTCACCTTTTTTAGCAAGACAGGGACCTATCAAAACTACTTTCACATCATTTCCTTCTATTTTTTTAATATACCGGTACAGGGCTTTCATGGGAGAAACAATCGTTGCCAGGTAGGTCAGGAGATCGGGGTAATATTTTTTTATTAGATTAACAATTACCGGACATGCCGAACTAATCACAGGACCTGTTGCCTTTTTTAATATTTTTTTATATTCCTTAATAACCATTTCTGCACCCCAGGCCACCTCATAAACCCTGTTAAAACCCAGTGACTTCAAATAACTTACCCAGTCATCAAGGGAAAGTTGATTGCCATATGAAGGAAAACTGGGAGCCAGACCGGCTACTATTTTATCATTATCCTGTAAGAACTGTTTAGCAATTTCCTTAAAATCTCGGACCTTCTTGGCTCCCTGGGAACATACCAGGACACAATTACCACAATGAATACACCGGTCACTGATAACCTCGGCCTGTCTGTTTTTTACCCTGACAGCCTTAACTGGGCAATTCCTGACACAGGCATAACACTCGTGACACCTATCCTTAATAGTTTCTATCAAGCCTACCATCTTCCAGAAAACCTCCCGGTTTAATAGTATTAATTTTCAAAAAACTTGTATTTTAATTTTGACACCTATTTTTATTCATGTTAAAATAATTTAAGTTAATTAAGGGGACAGAAGTTAATTGGGAGAAAGGAGTCAAAACCTTTATGGGTATTATAATAAATCAAATACTGGTCTTATTTTTAATTATTTTCCTGGGTTTTGTACTCAGAAAAAAGCAATTAATTAATGAAGAAATAAATAAAGGGCTTTCCAATATACTGGTAGATGTAACCTTGCCGGCCCTGATAATTTCATCTATGGCCATTGAATTTAATCCAGATATCATGGATAATATAAAGAAAATAGGTTTTATTTCAATAGCAAGTTATTTGACGGTAATTGCACTGGTCTTGATATTTACCAGTAAGTTATCCCTGCCTTCTAAAAGGAAGACCGTTTTCAAGTTTTTGCTTATTTTTGGAAACGTAGGGTATATGGGGTACCCTGTTATTGACACCATATACCCTGAACTGGGTATCCTCTATGCAGTTATAAATAACATTATCTTTAATGTACTTGTATGGACTTTCGGTATTTATCTCTTTATAAAAGATGAAAAAGGTAGCAATATTAAGCTACACAACCTTGTAAATAATGGACTGATAGCAGTTGTTATTGGATTTATTTTATTCCTTGGTAACATTAAACTTCCACTCCCGATAGAAGGGGCCCTGGACAAAGTAGGTGAAATGACCTTTCCCCTGTCAATGATAATTATAGGAAGTTCCCTTACTAATGTCAGGTTTAAAACCATTATAAAAGACTACTATCTATATCTGTTATGCCTGCTAAAATTGATAGCAATTCCACTGATCGGATTTTTAATTTTAATACAGTTTGATCTACCACAAATCATAAGGGATATCAGTGTGCTATTACTGGCTATGCCAGCAGCTGCCAGTGGTGTTATTTTTGCAGAAAAATTTGAGGGGGATTATAAATTTGCCTCTGAAGGTGTCTTTATCACAACTTTATTTTCCCTGGTAACTATACCCTTATTTATCTGGTTGACCCGTATCTATTAAGTAAAACCAGTTATAACTTAAAAGATGCCAGACACCTGTTTTCCGGGTCTGGTTCAGGGCGCCAGACCTCTAACCGGTCTGCCTCGGAGGCATACTGTTTTTTATTAGTATTATATGAAATGTAATAATAAATATGGCGGAATAGTTTGTCGGGAATAGGCCTGGAGGCAAAGAGATTGCTCAAAAGAGTAATGTGAAGGTCCCATTGATGATAATTATTAATTGTAGACAGGCCTCTTTTTTCTAATTCGCGGTGAAGATTCAGGGCAAACTCCATCAGTGGGCCCTCGTTAAGAATATCCATCACAAGAAAATTATTTTGATAAAAATGAAAACTCTGGTCTGTATTAACACAGATATCTATCTTTTTGTATTTGTTTATAACCTTTTCCACAATTGCAACAACTTCATCCCTGTAACCCTTTTTAATCCTGTCCAGGGTAATATGAATTTCAGGGAAAAAAACATCATCAGAAATCCTACAATTTTCAGAAATAAACTTCTGAATCCCCCGGGCCAGACTATACACCTTTCCCCGGGGGATTAATACTATAAAATGTTCACTTTCGAGGGAAGCAGGTTGTATCATATTTAGTCTCCTGACATTTATATAAACAATTCCACAATAAGTATATTATTAACTCATTTTGTACCAGAAAACGTAATCTCTATTCTGACTACCTGTTAATACTTAATTATACCATTTTTAAGTAAATGATTCAATCCACTCCCTCTCTATACTGATTACCCTCTCCACTTCCTCAGGAGCTGGTCCTCCCGAAGACTTACGATTATTCAAACTCGTATTTACATCAAGAATTTCTGACAAACCTTTATCAAATATATCACCGTAATCCGGAAAAAGCTGGTTCCATTCCTCGATAGTTATCTGGTTTAATTCTTTATCTTTTTCCAGGGCATATAAGACAGCCTTTCCCACCATCCCGTGTGCTTCACGAAAGGGAACCCCTTTCCTGGCCAGATAATCAGCTAAATCAGTTGCGTTAACAAATCCCCGGTTGGCGGCCCGGTATAACCGGTCCTTGTTTACCTTCATCGTTTTTAACATCGGCGGGAATATTTCTAAAATAATCTTGAGGTTATCAATTGTATCAAAAAGGGCCTCTTTATCCTCCTGCATATCTTTATTATAAGCCAGAGGTAACCCCTTAAGCAGGGACAGTAATTGAACTAAATTCCCGAATATCCTGCCACTTTTACCCCTGACCAATTCAGCAACATCGGGATTTTTCTTCTGGGGCATAATACTACTCCCGGTGGTAAAACTGTCATCCAGTTCAATAAAACTAAATTCACTTGAAGACCACAAGATTAATTCAGCACTAAACCTGCTCAGGTGAACCATTATTGAAGCCGCAATACCCATAAATTCTATAATATAATCCCGGTCGCTAACCCCATCTATAGAATTGAGGGCTATCTTTTCAAACCCCAGCTCCCTGGCAACCCATTCTCTGTCAATGGGGAAAGTAGTCCCTGCCAGGGCTCCACATCCAAGGGGTAAAACATTAACCCGCTTCATATTATCATTTAACCTGTCATAATCCCTTTTTAACTTAAAATAATAAGCCAGTAAATGATGGCCCATTGATACCGGCTGGGCTCTTTGAAGATGGGTATATCCGGGCATAACTACCTTTTTATATTTTTCACCCAGCTCAAGGAGGGTTTTTAAAAAGATTATTAACAGTTCCTGAATATTAAAGATTTCATCACGCAAATAAAGCCTGGTATCCAGGGCCACCTGGTCATTTCTACTACGGGCAGTATGGAGTTTTCCCCCTACTGCCCCAACCTTATCTATCAAATTTTTTTCTACCAGACTGTGAATATCTTCATATCGACCCTCCAGAGAAATTATACCTTCATCTATCTCTTCTTTTATCTCCTGTAAACCCTTAATAATTGTTTCTGCTTCAGATTTAGATAAAACACCAGTCCTGGACAGCATTTTAACATGGGCGATACTCCCTTTAATATCATAGCTGTAAAGCCTTTTATCAAAAGAAAGAGATGAATTAAATTCTTCCATAAGTTTATGGGTCTGTTTACTGAACCTGCCACCCCATAATTTCATCATTGATCAACTCCGTTAAGTCTTTTCACCCAGAGACCCCGCCGATATGGGTAACTGTTATCAATGCGGACACATCGGTAACCATTCTTAAGATAAAATTTAACCAGTTTATCATTGTCCAGGGTAGAATGTAAGTATAAATAACAACCCTTCATATTTCTGGCTTCATCTTCAGCGTACCGTAAAAGAAGGCTTCCATACCCCTGCCCCTGATAGCCGGGTAAAATGGCAAACCTCTTCAGATAAACACTGGTACTTCCTTCAAACACAAGCCTCAGACTCCCAATAATTAAGCTGTCTTTTTCCATTATCAATACCCGGTTTTTAACTATGTCTTTAACTATTTCATCAATGTTATCCCGGAAAGCCGGGAGTATATACTCTCCCGGAGTAACAGGCTCCGGGAGATAATCCTTAAAGGCACGCCTGATCAGTATCAGTACCTTACCGGCATCTTCTGTATTAGCTCCCCTGATACAGACACTGTTATCAGGAGAGGACAGGGACCTCATTTTACAAACTCCTTTAGATAAATAGTATCTTTATTTTTCTGCTGAACCTGACTATATACCTGACCTGGTAAACCCCATAGCTTGATAAATCCTTTTGCCGATGAATGGTCAAAAGAATCATTCTCATCATACGTCGCAAGATCAAACTGGTAGAGCGAATAGGGAGACTTTCGACCAACCGTAACACACTGACCCTTGTAAAGCTTTAGTTTAACTTTACCGGTAACCTGTTTCTGGGTATCTTCAATAAAGGCTTCAAGGGCTGACCGTAATGGTGAATACCATAACCCGTTATAAACCAGTTCGGAATACTTTTCACTTATCAATCTTTTGTAATGGGCTGTTTCCCTATCCAGAGTTAAGTCTTCAAGCTGCTGATGAGCTTCAAGTAAAATTGTGGCAGCCGGGGTCTCATAGATCTCCCTGGATTTGATACCGACCAGTCTGTTTTCCACCATATCTATTCTCCCTATACCATATTCGGCCCCGATATCATTTAATTTTTCCACCAATTCAACAGGGGACATATACCTGTCATTTAATTTAATGGGTTCCCCCTGGTCAAATGATATTGTTAAATAGAGGGGGGTAGCAGGGGCTTCTTCGGGATTTGCCGTCCACTGATAGGCGTCAAGTGGAGGTTCTGCCCACGGATCTTCCAACTCCCCACATTCAACACTTAACCCCCAGAGGTTACTATCGATACTGTAAGGACTTTCCTTAGTGGCTTTAACCGGAATATTATGCTTTTTAGCATAATCTATTTCTTCACCCCGGGACTTAAATTCCCACTCCCGCAAGGGGGCAATTATTTCCAGATCCGGATCAAGGGCTTTAAAAGAGACATCAAACCTGACCTGATCATTCCCTTTACCAGTACAACCATGAGCAACAGCTTCAGCTCCTTCCTGGTGGGCTACCTCTACCATCCTTTTTGCAATCAGGGGCCGGGACAGGGCAGTCGCCAGGGGATATTTGCCTTCATATAAACCATTTGCTTTCAGTGAATTAAAAGCATAGTTTTTTATAAACTCTTCCCTGATATCATCAATATAAACCTTGCTGGCACCAGCCTTCAGAGCCTTCTCTTTTATCTGGTTCCAGTCATTATCATCCTGCCCTACATTGGCTGAATAGGCTATTATTTCAGCATTAAACTTCTCCTGTAACCATTTTATACTAACAGAGGTATCAAGTCCCCCTGAATAAGCCAGAACAATTTTATTTACCTTCTTCATACTAAAACTCCTCCTTTTTTATATTCAGATAACGGTATGACCTCTTTCTTCTCCTCTTCTCCTACCCTTACCAGAGCCTGTAACACCATCTCTACAGTATCGAGAGATGTAAAACAGGGAATATTATGTTCTACCGCTATCCGTCGGAGCTTAAACCCAATCCGACCGGGCTCTTTACCCCGGGTTGGGGTATTGACAACCATTTTAATATCACCCTTTTTAATTAATCCTACCGGGTCTTCAGTCTTTTCAACCCTCAGTCCTCTTTTCTGGAAATATAAGGCCGTTTTCCTGGTGGCCAATACCTGATACCCTTCTTCTATAAACCGGCATACCACCCCCAGGGCTTCTTGTTTATCACGGTCGGCCAGGGAAAACAATACTTTTCCTCCCTCTGGGAGGTCAAAATCAGCCGCTTTAAGACCTTTATAAATGGCCTGCTCTAAATTTTCAGCTGTCCCCAAAACTTCTCCGGTTGATTTCATTTCTGGGTTGAGGTGGATATCAACTCCGAGTAACTTATCAAAGGAAAAGACAGGAACCTTTACTGAAATAAGGTCTCCAGGCGGAACTAATCCTTTTAAAGTTGTAATCTGATTCAGAGTTTCCCCGAGCATTATTCTAACTGACCATTTTACCATAGGAATACCAGTAACTTTACTCAGGATTGGAACCGTACGGCTGGCTCTGGGATTTACTTCCAGCACATAAAACTGACCATCCCTGTCAAGGACAAACTGAATATTAATTATGCCTTTAATGCCAAACAAATTACAGATTTTTTTTGTATAATTAACCAGTCTCCTGGTTTGTTTAGTAGTAAGGTTCCGGGCCGGGTAAATGGCCATACTATCCCCTGAGTGCACCCCGGCCCTTTCAACATGTTCCATAATTCCCGGTATTAATACATCATTACCGTCTGAAATTGCATCAACCTCTATTTCCCGTCCCGGAATATATCTATCAATTAAAACGGGATGCTCTGGTGTTATCTTTACAGCATCGGTCAGATATGTTTTCAACTCAGCCTCATTGGAGACAATCTCCATTCCCCTTCCACCGAGTACATATGAGGGACGTACCAGAACAGGGTACCCGATTTTATGGCTAAGTTTTAAAGCCTCTTCTATAGAGAAAACAGTATAACCAGGTGGAGTAGGTATTTTTTCGGAGGTTAAGACCTGGTTAAACTGTTTTCTATCCTCGGTCAGATTAATACTTTTAAGACCCGTTCCCAGAACATTCATACCCGCTTCACTCAAAGGCTCTGCCAGGTTAATGGCTGTCTGACCCCCGAACTGGAGGATAACATCAGTAATTCCTTCCCGTTCTGCTACATTGAGGACATATTCCGTGGTCAGGGGTTCAAAATAAAGTTTATCAGAGGTATCAAAATCGGTACTTACTGTTTCCGGGTTGTTATTTACAATAATAGCCTCTACATTTCTATCCTGAAGTGCCCTGACAGCATGAACACTACAGTAATCAAACTCAATACCCTGACCAATTCTAATCGGACCTGAACCCACCACCAAAACTTTCCGATTATCACTAACCTCAACTTCATCTTCTTCTTCATAGGTCGAATAATAATACGGGGTTTCAGCGGCGAACTCAGCAGCACAGGTATCAACCATTTTATAGGTAGGTTTAATCCCGTATTTTAACCTTAAATCCCTGACTTCAAAATCCGGTATACCAAGAAGCCTTCCAAGCATACTGTCACTCAATCCAAGTTTCTTGGCCCGGGCCAGCAAATTTACTTCACCTTTAAGGATTTTATCTTTGTTACTACTTATTTTTAAAGATAACCTTACAATCTCTTCAATTTTATATAAATAAAAGGGGTCAATCCCCGTCCATTCATATAAATCTTCTGGTTTAACACCATTATAAAAGGCCTGGAGAATATAAAACATCCTATCATCATAAGCCTTTTTAACCCTGTTTTCCAGACTTTCCCTGTCCAGGTCTTCCATAAAATCAGGCAACCTTATATCCAGGGATTCAATAGCCTTTAAAAAGGATTCTGTGAAGTTTCTTCCGATAGCCATAACCTCACCGGTTGCTTTCATCTGGGTTCCCAGGCTCCTATCACCTTTAGAAAATTTATCAAAAGGCCAGCGCGGGATTTTGGTTACAACATAATCTAACGCTGGCTCAAAACAGGCATATGTTTTTCCAGTTACTATATTTTTTATCTCATCCAGTCTAAGACCAAGGGCAATTTTAGCAGAAACCTGGGCAATAGGATAACCAGTCGCCTTCGAAGCCAGAGCACTAGAACGACTCACCCTGGGATTTACTTCAATCACATAATAGTCCAGCCCCTCAGGATCCAGAGCAAATTGAATATTACAGCCACCTTCTATCCCAAGGGCCTTTATTATTTTTATTGAAGCCATCCTGAGCAGATGGTATTCTTTATCAGATAGAGTCTGACTGGGAGCAACCACAATACTATCACCAGTGTGAATGCCAACAGGGTCAATATTTTCCATATTGCAGATGGTAATACAATTATCATTCCCATCACGTATAACCTCATACTCCAGTTCCTTCCATCCGTAAAGACTCTTTTCAATGAGAACCTGATTAATTCTACTTCTCTTTAAACCCAGAGTAACAATTTCTTTAAGTTCTTCAACATTTTCAGCTATACCTCCTCCGCTTCCACCGAGGGTATAGGCTGGTCTAACTATTACCGGAAAACCAATTTGCTGTGCTGTCTGAACAGCTTCCTTAAGGTTATCCACAATCTTACTCTCGATAAATGGTTCACCTATATCATCTAATAGTTCCCTGAATAGATTTCTATCCTCTGCTTTCTGAATTGCTTCCAGATTTGTACCCAGCAGGGTAACCCCAAATTTATCAAGAACCCCCTTTTCAGCCAGCTCAACAGCCAGATTAAGCCCTGTCTGGCCACCCAGGGTAGGAAGTAATCCATCAGGTTTTTCCTTCTCTATTATCCTGGTTATATAATCAAAGGTTAATGGTTCCAGATAAACCTGATCAGCTATATCTGTGTCTGTCATGATAGTAGCCGGATTACTGTTTACCAGAACTACTTCAAGACCTTCTTCTTTTAAAGCCTTACAGGCCTGGGTACCTGAATAATCAAACTCTGCTGCCTGCCCGATTATAATCGGCCCTGAACCAATTACCAGGACTTTCTTTATTTTCTTATTAATCGGCATGTTAAACCTCCTTCATAAGCCTTAAAACATCTATATGGTATTTACTCTTTCTATCATTCAAAACTTAAATATCATTACCCCTTCTTATATACCTAACCCTGTAGACCATATAGTTTAGACCTATAGTTGTAGGATTTATAGTTCTTACCTAAAAATTAACCAATTTTTTTACATTTCTCTGACCTGTTAATTTATTTATAAATTCGTTAAATAGCAGTGTTGAATCTTTGGGGCCAGGTCCGGCTTCAGGATGGTATTGTACTGAAGAAACCGGTAAGTCCTTATGTTTTATACCCTCTATTGTACCGTCATTTAAATTTATATGGGTAACCTCAATTTCCGGCGGCAAACCATCTTCAAGGGCATAACCATGGTTCTGGGTAGTTATTAAAACCTTACCGGTTCTTAAATCCTTGACCGGGTGATTGCCTCCATGGTGCCCGAATTTAAGTTTATATGTTCTGCCCCCGAAAGCTAATCCCAGTAGTTGATGTCCCAGACATATTCCAAAAACGGGTATATTTTTTGTAGCCAGTGATTGGATTTCAGGTACTTTTTCACTTATATCCATGGGATCCCCTGGACCGTTAGAAAGTAATATCCCGTCAGGGTTATAACTTAATACCTCTTCTGCTGATGAACTATAAGGAAGGACAAAAATATCAGCTCCCAGGCTTTTTAGATACCTGACAATGTTATATTTAACCCCGAAGTCCATAACCACAACCCTGGGACCCTTTCCCGGTATCCGGGTCGGGGTTGATACACTGACTTCCTCTACCAGGCACCTTTTCTCTTTGATTTTCTGCTTAATTATTTTATTTAACTCTTTTTCATCCAGAATTTCAGATGAAATCACACCAAACATACTACCTTTAGACCGGAGGCGTCGGGTAAGGGCACGGGTATCGATATTTGTAATACCGGTAATTTTATACTCTTTCAGAAAAACATCCAGGGTATTTTGTGACTGCCAGTGATTTGGTCGTGAGCAGTCTTCTCTGATAATCAACCCCCCGGCATGAATTTCATAAGATTCAAAGTCATTATGATTAATTCCATAATTACCGATGAGGGGATAAGTTAACGTAACCAGCTGTCCACGGTATGACGGGTCTGTTAAAATTTCCTGATACCCGGTCATACTGGTATTAAAGACAACCTCTCCCCATGTAGTCCCCTCATATCCCAATCCCTTACCTTTAAAAACCGTACCATCTTCCAGAACTAACTTAGCCTCCATCTTGGTAGCAACCCCTTTCATTTTTGCATGATTATAAAATAAACCTGCATAAATATAACCTTTTGCTATTTAGATAATTATACAATTATTTTTAACAATATTCAAGGGAAAATTTGTATTTATAATTTTGGCAAAACTCTGGTAATTAAAGTAAATAATTATATTTGTATTAATACCATTGTATTAATAGCCTGAAAAAATATAATACTAATATAAAACCCGGAGCCTTATGCGAATTCAGGCTTTTCGTAATTGATTTTTCTGGTCACAGAACCGGGCAACGACCCGGTTTTACTGCCCCTATAATTTTCAACTGAGACAGTCCTGAAACTTTGAGACTATCATTAAATTATGGTAACAGATATGAGAGGGATATTATGATAGAAAATTCAAATTATCAATCCTTAAGAAAAGATATTTTTAAACAACTCTGCAAAGATTTATATAATGACCAGATCAAAAAGACTATTAACAATCTTCCATATCAACTCACAAAAAAAGATAGTCATGAAGAACTCGACCTTATTAAAAATGAAATACTCCTGGCTATGGGTCTAAATCCTACTGCAAAAAATGACACAGAATTATCAGCTGAATTGAATACGGCCCTTAACTTAAAAGAAGTTAAACAGCCGGTAGTTACAGTTAATCGAAAAATCTGTGACCTCTGCCAGAAAAAATATGGACCAGATTATTGCAGAGTTGGGTGTGATATTAATGAAAAAGAAGGACTATTAATTGAAGACGGACGTTGTATTTCCTGTGGTAAATGCATTCCAAAATGTCCCCTTGAAGCTGTTTCTGATAAGGTTGAATTTTTTCCCCTCTATAAATACCTTAAAAACGATACCCAGGTTTATGCAAATGTGGCCCCGGCCATTATGGGACAGTTTGGTGAAAAGGTCACAGCCGGACACCTCCGGAGTGCTTTTAAAAAAATTGGATTTACCGACATGGTAGAAGTGGCCCTCTTTGCTGATATAGTTACTTTAAGAGAAGCGGATGAATATAACCGCCTTGTGCAGAAAGAGGGTGATTTTATGATTACAAGTTGTTGCTGCCCGGTATGGGTAAATATGGTAACAAAACATTACCCCTCGTTAAATAACCATCTAACCAGGACCGTATCCCCAATGATAGCCTCCGGAAGATTGATAAAGCTACTTTTTCCTGATGCCATAACTGTATTTATTGGCCCCTGCATTGCCAAAAAAGCAGAGGCGAAACATCCTGAATTAAAGGGTGCCATTGACTTTGTCTTAACCTTTGATGAATTAGATCTCATTTTTGAAGCCCTTAATATTGACCCAGCAAGACTACCTGAAGATAATAAAGAACAGTCATCCAGAGGAGGTAGAGTCTATGCCCGGACTGGAGGAGTCAGCCAGGCAGTTTCTGATACAGTTAAGCGGCTTTCTCCCCATGAGCATGTAAAATTTAAAGCAAATCAGGCCGATGGGGTAAAAAACTGCAAAAAGTTGCTTGATGAATTAAAAGAAGGTAAAGTTGAGGCTACATTTATAGAGGGAATGGGCTGTGAGGGAGGATGTGTCGGTGGACCAAAAAGAATTAATGATATTAAAGAAGCTACCAGGCTTGTAAACAAATTCGGCAGTAAAGCCCGGTCTCAAACCCCTATTGATAACAATAACATATATCACATTTTTAATTACCTAACACAGCTTATAGAATCCCAGGAACAAATAATTGATGAAGAAACATATGATAATATTCTGGTAAGGAAATAAAAAACCTGGCTTCAGGGCCTATTTTTAAAAGGAGAATATCTTGAACCCCAAAAATCAGTTCTTTAATATAAAAAATAGAACGTAACTGATAAAATTTCAGAACAAATTGGCTAAGACATTTAAAAGGTAAATTGTTTATAGTTTATAGTTTATATATTATACAAAAAAATTTTTATCCATAATCTCTTAAAAAATTAAAAAAGTATCCGGTTTATACCGGATACTTTATATATTTCCCTTACAGTTGTTATATTTTTTATACTTAATTTTGCATATTTATTCAATAATACAAAAATACTTTTTTAGTCCTGTCAACTATTTACTCCTGGGAAGCAATAAGTTTTAAAAGGGATCTGGCCGCCATTAATGGCCCTTTCTGTTCATATCCATCTCTCCCGAGCTGGGTTTTAAGCTCCCCTACTTTTACTCCGAAACTCATCATGGTGGTCATAAATTTTTCAGCAATTTTTTCATGTTTTTCCCGACGCTGCACGGCACCAAAGGGGTTAGCAAAATAACTGGTAGTCAAACCCTTTTCCGCTGTTGTTCCTTTTGCCATTCTGGCCCCCTTGGAGAATACCTCCAGGGCTTCATCAGCATTATCAAAGAATTTGATGGCTTCACTTTCATCAGTTATTTCTTCATAGTTATTGGCATAAAGGAAGTAATCTATATCGGTCGGTCTGATTATTTCTGTGTAGTTTGAATATGGAATAATAACCCTGGCATTACTCTGGTTGGGGTTCATAAAAATACTTCTATCCATATTATCATAGGCATAACTGGGCTGTAAATCATCAAGGCGGACAAAAGCACCGGTTTCTGTACCATAACCCACAACCTTACCTTCATCATTTATGATATCAAGAGAACCCATGTCATCTATAAGGATATTAATTTCAGAAACTTCATCTTCAAGCCGGTTCAGGGCCTCAATGGTTTCTGATTTGCCGGCCCCGCTATCTCCGATTAACATGACATTGGCTTTCTTTCCATTTTTAAGTTTAATCCGGGCCAAAGCACCATGGATGGGTAACCGGCCTTCATCGATAACCAGGAGGTTATGAATGGTTAAGATCATTTTCTTCATATATCCGAAATAATCAATAGAGGGATCGTCACCCACCATGCCAACATAGGTTCCGTCATCTTCCTTATAAACAACCCCATTATAGTCCTCTTCATTTTCAAAATACTTTTTATCAATACCCAGAATATAAATTCCATCGGGTTTACGGTTTTCCAGTATTTCAAAACTGGCGGGTTCAAAGAGGTTTCCCAGACCGGCTGCCAGGGCAAAATATTCCTTATTGACAACAACATATATGGTCTTCAGGCAGACCCTGATTGGGAAAACAAGCCAGTTTTCTTTATCCTCAATATCAATTTTCTCAAGAATAGGTTTATCCAGCACCTTAAAAAGACCCCGTCTTTTATTTGATCTGGTATAGAATATAACCGGAGGTTCAAAAATATAACTCCATACATAATTGAGTTCATAAAGCCAGGGAGCCTGTTCAACCCGGGCCTTATCCTTAAAATCAGGTTTATCAGCAAGTAATCCCACCTGGGCACCGGTAGGTAACTGACGTAATACTTTCAATCTAACATCAGAAATATTAAGTAATATTTCACGGTGCATTCTTAACACGAGGTTTTTCAAGTCCTCATTGGTCTTAACAAGAACGAGTTCCTTATATGTTTTTTCACAGGAATCAGAAGTATACTCATCCTGGCTTATAATAAACCTCTGTTTTTTCCTCCAGCTATCAAAAAGGTCCTCAACAAACTTAACCAGTAACTCCTTATTATTTCCAAGCTTGGGAAAAGAATAATAGGCAGAGCTATCTATTGTTTCAATAGGATTATCTGTCAGGGCAAGCAGGAGTTGTTTTAAGGCCTCAACATCATATCTCCTGTCAACCTCAACCACATCTACATTTTTTAAAAATAATTTAAAAAATTCCAGCAGAGAACTCTTCTTTTTCTCCGCCCTCTCTATTTGCTCACACAACATCTTATGAAAGGTATTTGACCTCAAAATCTGGGAATAGCCTATATAAGATGTCTGTCCATTTAATAATACACTTCTCATCTACTATAATCCTCCTTTTTCACTTATTTGCACCTTATAAGGTGTACTTAGTATTCTATTTTACCAATTTTTAGACCCAATGTCCAGAAAAAATCATAAATTATTTTTTTCCAAAACTGTTTTTAACTCTCCCACCATATTTTTTATATCAGTCTTTTCAATAATAAGAGGTGGTAAAAACCTGATTATATTATCCTTAACAGCATTAAGCAAAAACCCCTTTTCAAACATGTAGTTTACAATATCCCGGGCTTTATTTCTATTAAGTTCTATAGCCAGCATCAACCCTACCCCTCTAACCTCATTAACAATATCAATTTCTTCCTTCAATTCCTCTAGAAGGTTTTTGAAATATTGCCCGGTTTTTTTAACCTTATTAAGTAATCCCCGTTCTTTAATAACTTTGAGGGTAGTAATGGCAGCCCTGGTTGCCAGGGGATTACCCCCGAATGTGGAACCGTGGTCTCCTGGTTTGAAGGCGTTAGCCACCTCTTCTCTGGCCAGAAAAGCCCCGATGGGAACTCCACCTCCCAGGGCTTTAGCCAGGGTAAAAATATCTGGTTCTACTCCATAATATTCATAGGCAAAAAGGGTACCTGTTTTCCCTATTCCACATTGAATTTCATCAAATATTAATAATATATTCTCCTCATCACATAGTTTCCTGAGTCCTTCAAGGTATTCACGGGTAGCCGGATAAACCCCCCCTTCACCCTGAATTGGCTCTACCATTATGGCTGCAGTATTGGGACCCACCGACCGGTAAACAGCCTCCAGGTCGTTAAAGGGAACGTATTTAAAACCTTGCGGCAGGGGTTGAAAAAAACGATGGTATTTTTCCTGACCTGTTGCTGCCAGGGTCATAAGCGTTCTCCCGTGGAACGAATTTTGAGCGGTTATAATTTCATATTTATTCTCATTCCTTACTTCAAAATACTTCCGGGCCAGTTTTATTGCCCCTTCATTGGCTTCTGCGCCACTATTTGAAAAAAACACCCGGTCAGCCACCGAGTGGTTAACCAGCCATTTCTCCAGTTCAGCCTGGGGTTCAATATAATATAAATTGGAACAATGGATTATTTTCTCTACCTGCTCTCTAAGGGCCTCTACCAGTTCCGGACAGGAATAACCGAGGGCATTAACCCCTATACCTGACAGGAAATCACAATAAACCTTACCGTTTTTATCATATACTTTAACCCCTTCCCCATGGTCAACAACCAGGGGAAACCTGCCCTTAAAAACATTCATAAAATAATTTTTATCACAGGTAATGATTTCATCTCTGAGCAACTCTTTCACCTCTCCTTTAAAATCATGGTTCCAATACCCCGGTCTGTAAAAATCTCCAGTAACAGGGCATGGGGAATTAGACCATTTAAAATATGGGTGCGGTTAACACCACAGGTTACAGCCTCTATACAGGCTTCAACCTTGGGAACCATTCCTCCTTTAATTTTTCCTTCTCCAATCCAGCTTTTGACTTCATTTACCGTCAGGGAAGAAACCCGGGTTTTTTCATTGGAGGGGTCTGACCAGACCCCATCAACATCAGTTAAGAAAATCAGTTTTTCTGCCTTTAGTGAAACAGCTAATTTACCGGCCACTGTATCTGCGTTAATATTATAAGTATCTCCCTCTTTACTACTACCAACCGGGGAGATGACTGGTATATAACCCCCTTTAATAAGGTTCAATACTATCTCTGGATTTATTTTTTTTACACTACCGACATGTCCCAGGTCAATTGATTTATCTTCAAATATAAGTTTATCAGCCTCAATGAGTCCCCCATCTTTACCACAGATTCCAACTGCTTCACCACCCAGTCGGTTTATGATAGAGACCAGTTCTTTATTCACCTTACCTACCAATACCATTTCTACAAGGCTCATGGTTTCACTATCCGTAATCCTAAGCCCCTGTATAAACCGGGCTTCTTTATCCATGGATTCCATGGCCTCACTTATAGCTGGCCCCCCGCCGTGAATTAGAACAGGATTAACCCCGACATATTTTAAAAGGGTGATATCCTCCATTATTTTTTCTTTTAACCTCTTATCTCCCATGGTACTACCACCGTATTTTATAACAAAGGTTTTCCCGTAAAAATTCCTTATATAGGGAAGGGCCTCCACCAATGTCTGGGCTTTATTAATTAACTCTTCCATCTCCATCCCCCTTATGTATGGTAATCGGCATTAATTTTAATGTAATCATGGCTTAAATCCGTAGTCCAGAATGTAGCTGAACCCTCCCCCTGATTAAGGTTAATTTCAATAACCACTTCTCTACCAGATAACAGGTTTATGTCGTCAGATATCCAGGGTTGCCCTCTGGAATATAATGTTCTTCCGTTTATTGTAACCTCTATAAGGTCTGGAGCAATATCTATTCCACTATAACCGACAGCAGCTACAATTCGACCCCAGTTAGGATCACTACCGAAGAGGGCAGTTTTAACCAGGTTAGAATTGGCTACCTCCCGTCCCACTTTAACAGCATCCTGTTCGGAGTATGCCCCTTCAACTTTGACAGTCACAAATTTGGTAGCCCCTTCACCATCTAACACTATCTTACGGGCCAGATAATTGCAAACTTCTTTTAAATCTTTCAGAAAGGATTCGTAATCTTTACCACAGTTAACAATCGGTTTATTACCACTCAATCCGTTAGCAATTAAAAATACTGAATCATTGGTACTCTGATCCCCATCAACACTGATACGGTTAAAGGATTTCTCAACTGCTTGCTTCAGGGCTTTGTTCAATAATGGTGGAAGTATGGCAAGATCAGTTGTAATAAAAGCAAGCATGGTCGCCATATTGGGATGAATCATCCCCGAACCTTTAGCCATACCCCCTATCGTATAGTCACTTCCTGATGGTAGTTTTCCCTTTATGGCTATCTCCTTGGTACAGGTGTCTGTGGTTAATATGGCTTCAGCAGCCCTGCTTCCACCACGGTCACTTAAATTTGAAATTGCCTTATCTATTCCCCGTTGGATACAATCCATGGGTAAATATGTTCCAATAACACCGGTTGAAGCTATCAGGACATCACTTTTATTTAACCTGAGTCCCTCTGCTACCCGGGCAGTCATGGCCCGGGCATCTTCTAAACCACGTTTCCCGGTACAGGCATTAGCATTACCACTATTAACTATAATAGCCCGACAGGTACCACCCTTTACCCGTTCTCTGCTCAATATGACCGGGGCAGCCTGAACACGATTCGTTGTAAAAACCCCGGCAACAGAAGCTGCCTTTTTACTATATATTAAGGCCAGGTCTCTACGAGGTTCTTGTTTTATACCACAGCTTACTCCAGAGGCTAAAAATCCCCGGGGAGCAGTAATACCACCTGTTATTAATTCAAGTTCTGACACCTTCTCCTCTCCTCTCTCCTTTAAATATAAAAAAGGATGTATAGACTTGTATTTAAATACTAAACTAAATCAAGGAAATACCCCTACCTGCTTTAATCCCATGTACTCCGGTAAATTAAACATAACATTCATATTCTGGATAGCCTGACCGGCTGCTCCTTTAACCAGATTATCAATAGCAGAAATAATCACCAGCCGTTCAGTCCTGGTATCATATTTAAGGCCAATATAACAGTAATTTGTTCCCACCACATATTTAGTTTCAGGAAAAATGTCACGGGGTAAAACCTTAATAAAACCATGATCCGGATAGTACTTATGGTATAATTCCCTCAGGGCCCTTTCCGATATGCTCTGCTTCAACTTGACATAAATAGTAGCCAGAATGCCCCGTTTCATTGGAACCAGGTGTGGGGTAAAAGAAACAATAGCCTTTTGATTTCCGGAAAAGGTTTTAATAATCTCTTCAATTTCAGAAGTATGGCGGTGACTACCAATACTATATCCCTTTATATTTTCATCTACCTCTACAAAATGACTTCCTCTCTTTAAACCTTTTCCAGCCCCGGAGACCCCGGATTTGGCATCAATAATTATTGTATTTAAGTTAATTAAATTTTCACTAATTACAGGCCATAAACCCAGCAATGAAGCCGTAGGATAACAACCGGGATTTGCAACCAGAGAAGACCTCTTAATACTATTTCTATTTATTTCTACCAGTCCATAAACCGCCTTTTCCAGTAAATGAGGGTAATGATGGTTTTCCCGATACCACTTTTCATAGATAGCTGAATCTTTATACCTGAAATCACCACTCAGATCAATTATTTTAACCCCGCAGTTATATAATTCACCTACAATTTCCTGAGAAATACCATGGGGTAGGGCAGTAAAAACTATATCAGAATTTTGACAGATAGCTTGACAGTCATATTCAGAAAACTTAAGGTCTATTCTACCTATAAACTGAGGATATATATCAGATAAAGGTTTATTACTGGCATTCCTGCTGACCAGTGATGATAATTCTACTTCAGGATGGTTAGCAAGGAGCCTGACTAATTCAATACCGGTATATCCGGTAGCTCCAATAATACTTACCCTGATCATTTTCTCACCCCTTTTCGTAATATTATACATGCGAAAGTATAAGTATTCAAGAAAAAGTTTTAAAAAAACCCCCCGTATGGGGTGTTTTTAAAAATACCCGGTAAAAAAAGTTTGCCGGGGTGGAAATATTTTCTCCAGTATTTTAATAATTTTATCATTATCTGTATCAAGATAACCAAGGGAATACACCTCAGCAGGGGTCATAAATCCGGCCAAAATGGAAGACAGATGATTAATTTTTATTGAAAAATCCCCTTCATCTCCCGAAATTTGAGAACACTCTCCCTTGCCATCTGACACTTCAAGCCTGAAAATCCCATTATTCCAGGGGGCTGTTTCATCAAATACCCTGAAAGTAAAACCAGCCTTTACCTGGTTGGGATAGGTTATCTTGTTTAAGACCTGCTGTATATCCACTATTCTTATCATAACCCCTGGCCTGACTTCGTACGTTTTTATCCTGGGTTCCGGTAAAATTTTAAGTAACGGAAAATCAAAGGGTAACATCATCCCAACCTCCCGGCACTGGGAATCATGATAGTAAATAAACCTGAATAGCTGTAAAAAGGAAGGAATATCAATGCCAATTATTTCCCTGACATGTATCCGGTTTTCCCAGTACCCATTGGGGCCTTTAGAAGCAGAATATATTATATACCCCTGCGGTTTTCCATTTTCTTCCCAGATATAACCAAACCTGTTCTTGTCTCCACTTTTAAATACCCTGTTCACCCACCAGGTTTTATCCCGTTTAATGCCAAGGTCATAGCCTTTATAAAAGGTGTTATATATATTGTTCAAAAGAGAGTATTCTTCAGCATTAACCTGTTTAAATTTCCCCTTAATGCTGTCTTCCGTAAATTTGAGACTGGATGGTTCCAATACAATGTGTAAAGAAGCTGTGCCCTGTTCCCAGCCATATTTACGGTAAAAAGAATAGGAAAAAGGCCAGAGGGCTGAAAACCTAATTTTTCTTTCTTTCATTTCTTCCAGAGCATAGGTTAGCATCTTTCCTACATAACCCTTTCTCCGATTATGCGGTGGTGAAGCAACATCACCGATACCACCTGTTTTAAACCAGGTCCCCCTGGTCTTACAATCAACTTCATAAAGCTGATAACAGCATACCAGTTCATCACCTTTGAAAAGACCTTTTTTTTCACCGATAGTCTCCGGTAGTTTCTCTCCTTTTTTATACATGCCTGCCCCTTCTTCCATTTTAAAGGAGTAACTGGTAAACTGGAAAAATTTATGCTCCTCATCCTTACTTATGTTTCTGTATTTTATTTTTTCCATTGTTCTTATACCTCCAATTTTTTAAACATTTTCCCCCGGAACCCTATAGCTAAATACCTTTCTCCAGACGACAATAATGGCAGTGATTAATAATACACCATATATCAAAATCAAGTAAGGGTAAAATGCTGATATAAAATGAAAACCACCCAGCAACAAGCCCAGAAACAGTATAAAAATGGAGGTTTTCTTTTTACCGGCATCAACCTGGTATCCCATTTCCTTTGTAAAAGGAAGGTCATCCCTGAAAAATATGCCTATAACCAGGGTCAGTAATACCATATTTAGACCCATTATCAGCAGGTCATCAAGTATTTTCAGGCCATAAATCCAGCCAAAAAGTAATGCTAACAACCCAAATACAAATACATTATATTTATAAAAAACTGCTTTAATTTTAGCCCGGTGGATAATATTATAATCCCTGATGGGTAAAACCCTATAAATCCAGGAACCCCTATGATGCTCACTGTAACTGAGGATGGGCAATATAGATGGTAAAAATATAATAGCTAAATATAGTTTGTAATAACCGACTCCCCGGGATAAATTTTTCAGGGATTCCCTGAAGGCGCTAAAGTCAATTTCATTCTTTAACATTATAAAGGGAAATATAACGGCAAACCCGAGGACAGGGTAAATAGAAAGTTTTAACCTCCTCTCCCGGGACAGCATTTGTCTTATAAACCTGAAAAATACGGTCTCCTGATTACCTTTACAGAAAAAACCAGTTATTTTATATGATACCATGTCCCATGTCTTTTCAAAATTATTCTGCCCACTTTTATTATTATTGAGTTTAGAAAGATTTTTTTCAAAATAGGGATTGATTAATTTCAAATAAAGTAATAAACCCAGTACAGGTACCAATACAGTCAAAACAGTCATACCGATAACATAAGGAGCAGTATTGCCTCCCAGAAACAACTCATATGGCCCGGCAAACCAGACCGGAGGGAGCAGGTATGTCCACCAGTCCGGGGTGAAAACTACCTTTTCTCCAAATACATCAAACATATCCCCGACAAATTGGTAACTAATAGGCAAGATAATGGCTACCCCAATCTGAAAATAATTGATAGCATTTTTTAATTTTTCTCCATCAAAAAATTTGAGTATCAATCCATAAAGACAGGCTGTAATAAAAATAACTAAAAATAACATTAAAAAAACCTCTATAAAGAAAACAAACAGAAAACTTAATCCCATTTTTATAGTCCCAATAAATAAAGTCGGTGCCACCAGGACCAGTGATATGATAGTAAGGTAAATAAAAATATGTATTAATTTAGCTGCATTTAGCGTCCTTGAATTCAGGGGGCCTGGTAATAAAATTAATTTATCTGATAGGTCAAGAAGAACTGATGAAAAGTCGAGCAGCATCTGTGACATCATGAAAAACATAATGAATCCGGTTGTCAGGGACATTTTCAAAAAAAGGGAAACAGGTATTAAAAAAACCATCATAACCATAAACCCATAAAATCCATATATAATTAATGAATTTTTAAACTGATTTTTCTTTTTCCCCCCTTCTTTCTTTCCAGTATTGCCAAAAATAACATGTCTCCTTCGTTGATCCATTATTAATTTAAGCCGGACAATCTCCCTCATTACCTTATAATCTATATTAAATTTTTCAAAAATAAATTTAAACCTATCCAGTATTTTGAGTGATTTAAAGTCTTCCACCTGATCTCACTCCCCTAATGTTGAAATTATCTCATCAGCTATTTTCTGATGTTCGCTAAACCCTGTCAGCTGATTAAATATTCCTTCTAATGAGCCCTGTTTACTTTTAGCTTTTAATTCTTCAAAACTACCATCGGCCACTATCTGTCCCTTATTAATTAATAATATCCGGTTGCTTATCTTTTCGACAACCTCCATAATATGGGAGCAATAAAAAATAGTCTTTCCCTGCCTGGCCAGTCTTGCCAGTAATTCTTTTAAAACCATAACACTATTGGCATCCAGTCCGCTTAAAGGTTCGTCCAAAAACAAAATGTCAGGGTTATGGAGAAGACTGGCTATAATTAATAGTTTCTGCTTCATTCCCTTTGAATAAGAAGAAATTGGAGAGTGGTAACTTTCTTCTATCCCAAATAGTTGTGACAACCTTTCTGCTTTTTTATTGGCTGATTCAAAATCCAGTCCATATATCTTTCCTAAAAAGGTAAGATATTCATAACCTGTTAAGCTTTCATATATTTCCCCATCTTCTGGGACATAACCGATTCTTTTTTTATAATCAGTTTGACCTGTAATATCCTCTCCAAATATTTCAATCTGCCCTTCATATTCTTCTATAATTCCCAGCATAATTTTAACCGTTGTACTCTTACCGGCTCCGTTCGGTCCAATATACCCTATAACTTGACCGGGGTATACCTCAAGATTAACCCCCTTTAAAACCTCATTGGAACCAAAACTCTTCCTTAAATTTTTAATAGAAATAACCGGTTTTGTCACCATTTTTCCCCCCAAAAACTAAAAAGAAATGTTTTATTAAAAAATACTTAATATAACTAATTCAATAAAATTATAAAATTTTCCTTCTTTATCTTGTGGTAATCCACTTTACAGTTAATCTAATGCTTCATCTGAGAATGTTTTTATCCTGTTTCAGGCCTTTACCATTGAATTACTTTTAATCCCATACATACATAAAAAAGCCCTCCATATCTGGAGGGCTAAAATAAAAACTCATGGGGTCGGACCATATCTACCTGTTAATCCATCCCTGAATATCGGTAGACGGGGTGGGTAAAACGTAAATATCATCAAAATAATCCCGAATAAGATGAAGGCACTAAAGCCAATAACATCGGCCTTTTTTGAAACTTCTCTGTTAATTATCTTATAGCTAACTATCTGACAGATAATTGCCCCGATGATATAAGATGCAATATCTAGCCACAATATTTCACTTTTAAGAATGGCTGTATAGGTATAAAAGACCACCAGAATCGTTCCTTCCAGAGCGGCAACCCCCAGGGCCTTCCCCAGAAAAAAACCATTTAAACTAAAATTTTTCTTCTTAAAGTAAATATATTCTATTACTCCAAAGAAAAATAGTGACCAGTATCCCATTTTCAAATGTTCCCAGACACTTTCATTAACAGGGGCAAACAATCCTGCCAGTATCGAATGGTCAGTCCAGTCATATACAAAGTGTAATAAAGAGCCTACAACTATAATCCAGAAAATCCCTGCCACTTCCCATTTAAATAAAGCATTACGCTCTTTTACCATTAATATCTCTCCTGTTCTTTTAATACCGGGAAAGTAAAAAATAACCCGATCCATTAAAAGATATTGTTATTGTTTACATTTTATTCCTTATTTAAAGTATATCATATATGGCAGGGGGGTTAAAGTCTATTAAAGGTTGGACCAACAAAAGATAATATTGAACAGGTCTCATATCTTTATATATAAAGAATTATTAATAATAGACTCTTTAGCATACCTGATATCATAAAGAAATAAAAGAACATTTAGTAACAACAGTACAATAAAGCCAGCTAATCCGGTAAATCCTACTATTAAATCACTACCTCCTTTGATTAATACAATTGCCAGACCAAAGCTGGCATTGATAGTACCATGAAAAATAGCAGCGGCAATAACTGAACCTGACTTGATTCTTATATAACTAAATAAAGGTGATAATAAAATACACCAGATAATCATCATCAAAACCCCGAATTTAGGATGCTGGGGATAATTATGGCCCTGTAATATTAAGGGAGCATGCCATAACCCCCAGATAAAACCGATTAATAGGGATGATGGCCAGAATCCGAGTTTATTAAATTCCTGCTGTAAAAAACCCCTCCAGCCTAATTCTTCTCCAAAAGCTACTAAAGCATTTATAGTAAATCCTGCCAGTAAAGCCTGAATTACTGACATCCAGAATGGATGAATGGGGGCAACTTTCATTGCCTGTTTCATCTGTTCTATCTTTTCTGGTCCAAACTGATCCAGATACCTGGCAAACATACCTGCCATATCAGGACTGTACTCAACCTGGGGAAATAATAAACTGACCCCAAAAGTCATAAAAGCCATTATTAGTGGCAATAACCAGGCTATCACAAACCATTTATTAAACTTAAAAGAAATACCCATCGGTTTTTTAACAGGTTCATTATAAATAATTTTCTGTATTATAATTGTTACCAGTAAGGGAATAAACATATACCCGATTGACATCAAAGTATAAAATAAAATATTACCTGTACCAACAAAATGAAAAAATAAAAAAGCTATCAACCAACTAAAAGATAATGTCAAACCAACAAATAATCCAGCCTTTTTAGTCATCTTGGTCCCCTTCCTCCAATTTCCTCTCCATTTTTTTATATACAATGAAAGAATATGCTAAACATAAAACCCCTGTTAAGATAAGACTTCCCAGAAAGATTTTACTACTATCAAAGAATAATATTTCTATTAACCCAATTAATCCTGAAAGGACAAATAATTTTCCTCCCAGTCGGTGTGTCTTATTCCATACCTCTTCACTGGATAAGGTCCAGGGGGTTTTTATTCCTAGAAACCAGTTTTTCTTAAAAGTAGGCATATAATTTCCTATAGCAATTATTAATATTGAAATTAACAAAATGATTATATTGTTATTTTTCATATAACCTAAAGACCAGAAGATACTCATAAAATTCAATGATACAAATATAGCTACTGTTATATCTCTGATAATCCAGTATTTATCTTTAAATCGTTCGTAATTTTTCTTTAAAGGGTCTATAATCAGCTGAAGATAAAAAAAGATGTATATACCTAATGCTGCAAACACACCCCAGAATGCCCCTGGAAATTTATTAGCATAAGAATTAACATTACCATCTAAACCCCACTGAATAGGAACTTTATCAGGTATTTTAGGGTAACTTGCCAGTGCAAATCCCACTCCAACCAGCAGTATAAATATTGCAAAGATATCCCGTTTTATATTATATTTTTTCATTATCACCACTCTCCTTTCTAAATAAATTCATGAATTCATTAACCACTTCCTGAAATACAGTCATCTTTAAAGAATAATAAATCTGCTGTCCTTCTCTTCTAGCCTCTACCAAGCCAGCATTTTTTAAAATATTGAGGTGGTGAGAAATTGAAGGTTTACTTATATCAAACTCGCTGGCTATCTCTCCAGCTGTAAGATCACTTTCTTTTAACAGGAACAGGATCTTTCTTCTATTTGCATCTGCCAGGGCTTTAAAGGTTTTATCAAAATTCAAATTCATTATTTACAACCCCTTATTTTTATATTTAGATAATTATCTAAATATCTAATATAATTATATATGTTTTCCAGTTTGTTGTCAATAATATCATTTTAAGTTATATAAAACAGTAATCTACTTCCGTCTGAACCCTGACCTGAAGGTATTACTTTTATAAATTAAATATAACAAAAAAACACCCAATTTTATAAATACTGCAGGCTTACACCTGCAGTATTTTATTCGATAACATAAGAATAATTAATTTTTGAATTTAAGGAATTACTCGCTGAACAGTATTTATCTATTGAGAGTTCAATAGCCCGTTCCACTTTGTCCTCAGATAAATTATCTCCTTTAAGAATGTACTTAATATCAATTTCGATAAAGCGCCGGGGATGTTCATCTGCCCTTACCCCTTCAACTACTATACTAAACTTTTCAACATTCAAACGCATCTTTTCAAGAATCATAATTATATCAATACCGGTACATCCGGCTACTCCAGTAAGTAATAATTTTAAAGGGCTAACCCCTTCACTGTTCTCCGAAGAACCCATTAAAATTTCCTGACCGTCATCAAACTTATCAATAAACTTAAGTCCTCCCTGCCAGACAACTTTTGTCTTCATTCTTTACCCCCCACTAGTATTTTTACATAACCTTAAAATAGCCAACCGTAAACCCAATTATATCTGCAGCAAAATGAACAACAATACACCATAGTAAACCATTATTGACAAATAAGTAGCCAAATCCCAGACCTACCATAAACACTAAAAAAGCAAACAGAAAATTACCCAGTGGATGAATAAATATAAATAACAATGAAGCAATTACTACACTAACCTTAACTGCATCAATTTTTACATTTATTTTTTTAATGATAAAAACAAAAAGGGAAATTAAAAAAAGCCTGAAGATAATTTCTTCACCAACCCCCGCCCGTAGGGAATACCCCAGAATATTATAGTAATTTTTAAATAATAAATTATACTTACTGGAAGATGTCAGCATTTCTAATTGCGCCTCATTAACAAAAAACCACTGGATGTTAGTGAACAAAATTATCAAAAGGCTGATAATAAATGATGTAATGTTTTTTAAAGTTATTTCCTCAAATCCATTTGAAAAATAATTATTTTGGTGGGAGTGTTTATATAATAATACCCCGAATACTAGAAAAACAAGGTGAAGCAGGGTATCAATGATTCTGGCCCTATATATATTAAATACATCTGTCCCAGGAATATTATCTGTCATCAAGACTCCTCTGGTTATTATTATATTTGATATTATTAAAAGAATAACTAAGCAAATTAAAACTACTAGTTCCCTTTTCGAGCTAACCAGTTTCATATTCCCAGCTCCCTTTCTTAAAATATAAATCCTGCTTTTTCTTACCTTTTTAAAAAAGTAATAAGTCCCTTTAATTATATAATTTTCTATCTTCTGACCTAATTCCTTCAAAATTTATTCCGCATGAAATAAGTTTACTATAATAAATTCACATCTCTTTCAGACCAGCATATTATAATACTGACTATTAAAATGTTAGTAAAGGATAACAATCTAAACATAATTTAATTAAATGAAAGGAGGTTAATATGTGATCCTGACTCAGTTACCCATCGGTACCAAAGGAAAGGTTATTAACCTTACAGCCAGAGGTAATAAAAGAAGAAGATTACTTGATCTAGGACTAATTCCCGGAACCACTGTAGAACCCAGGAGAAGGAGTCCTTCCGGTGATCCAACTGCCTATCTAATCCGGGGTACTGTTCTGGCTTTACGCAAAGAAGAAACTGACCTGGTAAAAGTTTCTCAATAATTTTTAATCTTAAGGAGGATAGAAAAATGGGATTAACAGCAGAATCAAGTGGTCTAAATGTTTTGAAAGAAGAATTTAATATTGAGTTGGATAAAAAAATACCTGTTATTGCCCTCGCCGGAAATCCGAATACCGGAAAAAGTACTGTCTTCAATGGTTTGACCGGCTTAAGACAGCATACTGGTAACTGGCCCGGGAAAACCGTAACCCGGGCCCGGGGTTTTTTTACCCATAAAGACCAGGAATTTATGATAGTAGATCTTCCGGGAACCTATTCACTGCTGGCCAGTTCAACAGAAGAGAGAATTGCCCGTGATTTCATCTGCTTCGCCAGACCTGATACAACTGTAGTTGTTGCTGATGCAACTAACCTGGAAAGAAACCTTAATCTGGTATTACAGGTCACAGAATTGACAAGTAACGTAATACTCTGTCTTAATTTAATGGATGAAGCACGTCGCAAAAATATAAAAATTGATATCAAGGAACTAAAAAATAATTTAAAAATACCTGTCATCCCAACTGTAGCAAGGGATGGTATAGGATTAGAAAATATTAAAGAAATGGTTTATAAAATTACAAATGGAGATATAAAGGTAAACCCAGGCAAGGTAAAATACTCACCTGAAATAGAAGAAGCAGTAGATAGAATAGTTCCTGTATTAAAAAAAAATTTCGGTCATATTTCAGATATCAATTTAAAATGGCTGGCCCTGCGGTTAATAGAAGGAGACAAAACAATAATGGAGTCAATTGAAAAGTATGTTTTAAGGTCAAAACCTGAATTTAATTTATCAGCGAAACGGGAGGTTTAAACTGATGGAGTTAGTTTCAAGCAGTGTTAAAATAAAAAATATTTTCAAAGAGGTTGATAATAAATTTACTTCAGAACAAAAAAAATTACTCCGTGACCAGATAGTTAAAGATATTTATTCTTTTGCAGAAACAATTGCCAGAAAAACTGTTAAAGTTAATAATAAAAAGAAAACAGACTTGGGTGAGAAAATTGATGATATTCTAACCTCCAAATGGTTGGGCTTTCCCATTATGCTTTTAATGCTTGGTGGAGTTTTCTGGTTAACTATCGCTGGAGCCAATGTTCCTTCTGCTTTACTGGCTAAAGGACTATTCTGGATAGAAGGCCGATTGTCAGATTTCTTTATATGGATAAAGGCCCCGGAATGGCTCCATGGTATTCTGGTCCTGGGAGTTTACCGGACTATGGCATGGGTTGTCTCAGTAATGCTTCCCCCTATGGCTATCTTCTTTCCCCTGTTCACCTTAATGGAAGACCTGGGCTACTTACCAAGGGTTGCTTTTAACCTGGATAATTTTTTCAAGAAAGCAGGTGCCCACGGGAAACAGTCACTAACAATGAGTATGGGATTTGGTTGTAATGCTGCCGGGGTTATTTCAGCCCGTATTATTGACTCCCCAAGGGAAAAGTTAATTGCAATAATAACCAATAACTTTGTCCCCTGTAATGGCCGTTTCCCAACATTAATCATACTCGCTACCATTTTTATGGGAACTGTTGTAAGTAATACTTATAGTTCCTTTATAGCTGCCGCAACTGTAGTAGGGTTGGTACTGTTTGGCATTATTATAACATTAGTGGTTTCCTGGGGCCTATCCAAAACTGTTCTCAAGGGTGTTCCATCATCCTTTACCCTGGAACTCCCCCCATACCGAAAGCCTCAAATCGGGAGGGTCCTGGTCAGATCTTTTCTGGATAGAACTCTATTTGTACTGGGTAGGGCGGTTATTGTTGCTGCCCCCGCCGGGGCTATAGTCTGGATTTTTGCCAATGTAGGACTTAATGGAGTTAGTTTAATCGATCATGTAGCAAACCTTTTGGATCCCTTTGCAGTTTTAATAGGACTTGATGGTTTTATTCTCCTGGCCTTTATCCTTGGATTACCGGCCAATGAAATAGTAATACCTATCCTGGTGATGAGTTATCTTTCAGCAGGAACCATGCTAGAACCTGAAAGTGCCAATGCTTTACGAGATATCCTTGTCAACAATGGCTGGACCTGGGTTACAGCTCTGGCAACCATGCTTTTTTCCCTGCTACATTTTCCCTGTGGAACAACCCTGCTCACAATCCGAAAAGAAACTCAGAGTATAAAATGGACCATCTTTACATTTATTCTAACAACATCTATTGCCATTGTAGTTACTTTTGTAGTAGTCCAATTAATAGAATTATTTGGACTAATTTTGTAAATATTTTATAAAAATTGTTTAGATATCATACTGGCTAAATTGGGAATTCTCTTTATTTTCCCTTTGAAACCTGGTTAACATTTTTTGTATCCCGGGGTTTTTTTCAAAAAACTTAACTACCATAGTCATAGCATGGACTGTTTCTTTTGATAAATAATGTTCTATTGCTTCTGCCTCCTCTTCTTTATCAGCTTTACTACCTATCACCTCGAGGAAATTCTGTATCATATGGTTACGTTCAACCAGATATTTTCCCAATTTAGCCCCTTTCTCTGTTAAGGCGATGTTTTTATAGGGTATATACTCAAGATATCCTTTACTGGCAAGAATTTTAACCGCCTTGTTTACTGAAGGTAACGATACATTAAGTTTGTTAGCTACATCTGTAATTCTAATAAATCCCAGTTCAGCAGAGAAACGGTATATTTCTTCTAAATAGTCTTCAAGGCTGGGGCTAAGCATTTAATTTCCTCCCGGTTAAATAAAATTTACCTGGACTAATAAAGTTAATCCAGAGTGAAGATTTTACACTGTATATATATGTTAGCAAAAGGAAAATATGACGGGTTTTGTCATGGGATACTAATCCAATTATAGTTCCAACAATTTATAAAACAATTAAAAAAGCCAACCTCTTGATGAGGTTGACCTTTAAATTTAATTATTTACATTTATATATAATATGAGGTTTTTTGCCTTATCTTATTAAAATAAATTTTACAAGCCATTTCTTTTTTTAATTCAATAAACAACATTCCATAAAAAATGTATTAAAAAACCTACCTACTGGTCAACTTTCTTAATCTCAAACCAGTTAAGGTTAAAGCCACCAATTGTAGCATAAACCTTAATATGGTATACTCCAGCTGCCAGGGTAAATTTATCACTGGAAACAGTAACCCATTTTTGCCAGTCACCAGTAGCAGGAACTTCGACACTGGCCAGGGTGTTCCCCTTTTCATCTCTGAGCTCTACTTTGCCCTTGATTACCCCGGCCACTCTAAAATCCACTTGATAATTTCCTGTTTCCTGTACCTCCAGAACATACTCCATCCAGTCACCATCACCTATATAACAAAGATTAACACCACCACCAGCATCAGTTGTAGTTTCAGTGGCAATTCCATCCTCCATTATAAGGTATTCCTCTGCTTCCACTTTTCCCGGAATTATTTTTAAAGGCAGGGACGTAGTTTTAACCTGAACAGAACTATACTCAGATACATTTCCTGCAAAATCTACTGCCCTGACCTTAAAATTATATTTTGTTTCAGGGTCCAGTTTTTTAACCTTAAATTTGGTATTACTGGTTTTTCCTATTAATCTATCATTTAAATAAATTTCATATTCTTTTACCCCAAAATTGTCAACAGAATGGTCCCAGCTTAAATCTACATAAATGGCAGTAGAATCTGCCTTTAAATTACCAGGTTTTCCGGGAGGGATCTTATCCCTTTCTTCAATATTTAAATCATAACCCCTTACATAATCAACCTCCATACTCTGGGGCCAGATACTGTCATCAATTCCTTTTTGACCACCCCAGGCACCACCTACTGCAATATTTAATATCAAATGGAAGGGCTGATCAAAGGGCCATTCCCGCCAGCCGGTTCCCTCATTCCTAAAGGTAAAATAATGGATATTATCAACAAAGAAAAGTATTTTACCAGGATACCATTCAATACTATAAACATGAAATTTTTTATCAACCTCTTCAACCCTGATGGTATTAGTTTTATGGGTCCCCAGTCGATGGTTATAACTCCTGGTATGTACTGAACCATGAACTACCCCCATATCATAACCCACATGTTCCATTATATCTATCTCCCCGCTGCTGGGCCAGTTACCATATATCCAGCCAGTAGGAAGCATCCAGATAGCAGGCCAGGTTCCTCTTCCCCGGGGGAGTTTGGCCCTCACTTCTATTCTACCATATAACCAGTCTCCTTTATTGCGGGTAACTAATCTAGCTGATGTATATTTATTACCCTTATAATCCTCTTTCCTGGCCATAATAATTAATCTTCCATCTTCTACCCAGACATTTTCTTTTCTTTTTTCAGTGTAGTACTGTTTCTCTCCATTGCCCCAGCCATGCCCCCCTACATCATAACTCCATTTATCAGGATCGGGGAATCCTGTATAATTAAATTCATCACTCCAGACTAATGTCAATTGATCATAGGGCACTTGATGTTTTTCTTGCCCTACATTATCATCTGTTGCCATAACGCCAGCTGTACTAATAATTAATAATAAAAACACTGATACAATTTTATTTCTTAACATGTCCCCACCTCATTTTGCTATAAAATATACAGGAAAATATTAATATCTTGTTCTCCTGCACGTAACCGGTTTCGTTATTAATATGTATACTGGATAAAAAACGAAAATCCTTCTTGGTTGCGAAAACTTTTTTATTTTTCTAAAATCTTTAAACTTTTCTTTAAATATATTAAAGTTTCAATTCCTATAATAAAATAAATTAAGAAAATACCCCAGACCTGGTAATATTTCTGTACAGAAAACACCCTGACCTTTAAGTTTACTTTGTTTTGAAGGGGTGAAACCCTTTAATTGCTTTTTTTCCTTTTATACCTAAAAATAAAATACCACCACTAATCTTTAAAGACACCTTGAAGCTATAGCCACAGCAGGATAAACCAGAGTGAAAAAACCTTATTATCTCAAAGAAATAGGAAGAAAAAGATAATTTCCTTAAAATAAAAACCCCCTTAATGGGGGTTGAAATTAAATTATCGTTTACATTCAGCTATGGTTCCTCCTAATATAGGTCCAGACCTGATACTTGTTTCAAGGTTGAAGGGAAAAATAGTAACGGTACTGTCAGGATAATTAAAAGGATTTATATTTATTACCCTCGTACCAGCCCAGGTTGGTTCCTGCTCAAAAGGTGCTGAAACCCTCAATACTGCTGAATACTCTTGCCCGTTAATGTTAATTGAACCTAGATAAGTATCAAATTCCCCTAAAGATCCGGGGTTGGGTAAACCTGTAGCTGCAAAGGTGAGGGCATATTTCCCTTCTCCAGCCCTCTGGACCAAAACAACTCCTCCAGCTATTTCAGGGAGAGCAACAGTAGCTTCCCGGGACAAAGCCAGAACTATAGCACATTCTCTTAATTGAGATGCTACCTTTGGAATACAAATAACCTGGCCAACTGTTATTTTATCAGGATCACTAATTTGCGGGTTTGCACTTACTATATCCCTTACTGTTAGGTTATATCGTCTAGCAATTTTTGATAATGTATCACCGGGTTTAACTGTATAGAGGATTCCCTGACAGGGGGGACGGCTTCCATGATTCATAGTAATCACCTGAATTCATTTATTTTCTATTATTATATGTAGATACCCCCTTATTGTTATTTTTCTAAACTAACTACCCGTTATTTCTTTAACACTTCCCGCAAATTATTAAAAAGTATATGGATATTTTAAAAAACAATTACTCACCCTGCATTATTTTTTCTATCCTTTCTAATACATCTTCAGAAAGAGATACATCTACTGCCTTTACATTCTCTTCTACCTGTTCTGGTTTACTGGCACCAATTAAAGCACTAGTAATTCCCGGTTGATGTAAAATCCAGGCCAGGGCTAATTGTGGCATACTTATCCCCAGTTCATTGGCAATCTCAATTAATTTTTCCACTTTAGAAAGGTTTTCTTCGGTCAGGATTTCTTTAATCCATCTATTTGCCTTAGGGTCTGCGGCCCTACTATTTTCAGGAATAGGTTCTCCTAATCTATATTTACCTGTAAGTAAACCCTGGGCTAATGGAGAAAAAACAATTAATCCCAGACCGTTTTCCATACAGGTAGGTACAATTTCTTTTTCAATATACCTGTTGAAAAGGTTATAAATAGGTTGATTTACAACCAGGCGATCTAAAAGGTATTGGTCCTGTACCCTTAATCCCTCTACAATCTGATAAGCAGTCCATTCACTTACCCCTACATATAATACCTTACCCTGACGAATTAGATCATCAATAGTCCGTAGTGTTTCATACAGGGGAGTCTCCTCATCAAAACGGTGGCAGTAGAGAATATCTACATAATCATGGTTCAGTCTTTTTAAACTCTGATGTAGTTGTTCAAAAACATGTTTTTTCGATAAACCCCTATCATTAACACCATCCCCCATAGGCCAGTAAACCTTAGTTGCCAGAACATAAGATTCCCTGGGATACTTATTTAAAGCCCTACCAACAATTTTTTCAGCTTCCCCCCTGGCATAAACATTGGCAGTATCAAAGGAATTAATACCAAGCTCATAAGCTTTATCAATAGTCTTAATGGCCCTTTCCTTTTCAACAGAATTACCATATGTTAACCAGCTTCCTAAACTAAGTTCACTTACTTTTACTCCCGCTCTCCCTAGTTTTCTATATTTCATTTAATAATCCACACTCCTTTATGTTTATTGAATTTCCAATCCCTTTAAATATATGAATAATAAACATCAAAAACACTTTATAGTTTTAGTCCTGCTTTTTATAAATTGTTTTACTCAGGATACTGTTTATAAAGTCAGTTTTTTTAATACAATAAGTATCAACATCATTTCTATATTTCCTTGCTAATTTTAACTTAAGCTCTTCATACTCTCTTCTGGCATCTTTATTTTCTCTAAGGTAGTCTCTTAAGGCTATATGCTCTAAATAACCTTTACCATCTTTAGGACAAACATATAAATGATGTTTCATCAATCCATCTTTTTTTATTCTTCTAAATGCTTCCCTGCCTTCTATTCCTAAATTACCTTCATATTCATACCCTGCTTTTTCTAAACCTTTAATAATATCTGGTAAAACGGACATATCTTCTATTACAACATCTATATCTATTATTGGTTTAGCAGCTAATCCTTCTACAGATGTACTACCCACATGTTCAACACTCAAAATTAAATTTCCTATATATTTTAAAATCTTATTTTTAATCTTTTTAAATTCCATTTTCCAATCAGGGTTATACGGTACAACTTTAACAACTTTTGTTTTTTCAGGAATTATGTATCACCTCCTTTTATAAACTTTATACAACCCATATATTATAGACCTTTCACTAGAGACTCCCTTCTAAAATATATATGATAATTCAATTACTGGATATTATTAATCATCATCTATTTGTTTTGCAATTTCAGCTCTTCTTTGTTCAAAATTAATTTTATCTATGTTGTTCAAATCCATATTTTTACTGGCTGCTTTTATCGATAAAGTTTCTATAGCCGCACCAATCATTAGAAATACTACCGCCGGCAAAACATAATCCCAGGGTATACTAATTACCGGTTGATTATTACTTATTAACGAAATTAAAATACATATCCCTATTTTTACTCCAATAACTGTTGCAAATAGATACCCACCAAATTCAAAAAATATTAATAAGATACCTGCCCTGCCTTTAGGTTTAGAGAAAAGAACTCCATGACCAAAACCTGTCCATGCGGTTAATAATAACGGAATAACAAAAATAATCCCATAAAATATCCTTCTTACAAAAGCTACCAATATTAAATTATTTAAAAAAATTAATAAGAATAATAACAACCAGTGGCCATTTTTGATACTTAACAATTTATATTTTCTAGACCAGTTATGAATTTTTGTAGTTACAGGATCTCCAAGTTTATACCCTATTTCACTTATTTTTGTTAAACTTATAGTTTTTATTTTTCCTAAAATAAACCCTACTACCATGGGTAGAAAATAAAATGCTAAAACCCATAAAAATACGGTCGTTGAATTATTATAGTCTAACATTTTGCAAAACCTCCATTGTCTATCCAGACTCAAAAAACTCTATTAGGTTACATATTTTATTTCCTTTGCTTTTAACATTACTTGTACAGTAAATCATAATCTATTTCTAAATCTTCCATTCTTTTTGAAAACCAAATTCTTGCATCATCCAATCCTTTATTATAAAATATTTTTCCTAAATTCCCTGTGAAAAAATCAAACACTCTTTCAGCAGCTATTATCCCAATTTCTTCTTCTCTTTCTTCCAAAAAGAAATACTGTATCTCTTTAATGATCCTTTGCTTTTCTTTTTTTGTAAAAATTCTAGACATTTCTGTCCCTCACTTTTAATTAATGTTGTTACCAGACAAATACCTTATGTAAAATAGATAGCCTATAAGACCTCCATATACACATGCAGATATAGTTGTCTCTATTGTGTGACCTATTATAACATCTGGTGGAAAAATACCTTGAGCCATTATTATTTGGAAACCATGGTAACTAAATAAACTGGCTTGCTCCTTTTATTATATTTTTTAACCTGCAATGCCGCTTCAGTTTTTCATTTAGACCCACCCCACTATTATCATCAAATATTGAAACATGTTTTACTACTTTTTTTTTACCGGGTTAGTAAATGAACATGGTAAATTAACACAACATTTACCACACACGTCTGCCAGACCAAAATCAGAATGTAACCTATCATTATATAATAACATTTCGTAACACTTATGCCGGTCAAACGAATCAACTTTCAACGCATTATTGACACATCTTTTCACACATTTTTTGCATACTCCTTTTCTTTTATAGAGACAATATTCTATATCTTTTCTTTTTGTAGGTTCAACTTTTAAATTAGTTATTATACTCCCAATTCTACCACAACACCCTTTATCGGTAATTAACATATTATTCAAGCCAAATGTCCCTAACCCGGCAATGTAAGCAACGTGCCTATGGGACCAATCGCTTATTAACTTTTCTTTGTCAAAATTATGTGTTGCAGGTATAATAGTTGATTTATAATTTAATAACTCAAGTTCCCTCTTAATATATTTGTTCAAGTCTAATATGAGTTTATTGGTTTCTATATATGCCATTGCCCATCCTCTCGAACTATACTTTCCATCTATATTTAAATTTACAATTGATTTATCAAAAGGAATAAAATAAGATATCACAGTTTTAGCATCTTCCATAAAATCTGTAGGTAAAGCATGAGTGGGACTAATAATCTCTTTCAATTTAAAAAATAGTTCATCTCTAACATCAGAAAACTTAATTATGGGCTCTCTCCATTTAGTATAAATTTCTTTTCTGCTGGAATAATCTTTTATAAATTGCTTTACCAGTTGTGTTATTTTTTCTCTATTCAAAGCAAACCCTCCATTATCAAGTATATCTCTACCAATATACAGACTCTTTATTATCAATTAGGTTATATCTAAACTCAGATGTTTTTGTTTGACCTGTAAGAATTAAGAAAACATTTAAATCAATTTCTTGTTCCAGCAGCTTTTATAAAAACATTGACATTACATACAAAAGACATTATAATACAGTTGTTGTCACCCACTACGAAAACCTGAACCCGCATATATTATACCTACTTAAAGGAGTAATACCATGACCCTGTTAACCCTTTTTTTTACTGCATTTGGACTTGCTATGGATGCCTTTTCAGTTTCAGTTACCAGTGGTATCATCTTAAACCAAATCAGATTTAAAAATGCTATTAAAATTGGGTTCTTTTTCGGGTTTTTTCAGGCCTTTATGCCTCTTGTCGGTTGGTTTTGCAGCCTGAAATTTAGTAACTATATAAAAAGCTATGACCACTGGGTAGCCTTCATTCTGCTTTTAATTATCGGTTTAAAAATGATCTATGAAACAACCACTGATGAAGATAATAACTTTAACCCTTTAAATAACAAAATACTTCTTTTACTGGCTATCGCCACCAGTATAGATGCCCTGGCAGTCGGGGTCAGTTTTGCCTGCCTTAAGGTAGCTATCCTCCCCTCAGTTATGATAATCGGATGGACAACTTTCATCCTATCTGCCCCGGGGGTTTTTATTGGAAAAACCGGTGGTAACCTTCTCCAGAATAAGGCTCAGATTATCGGTGGACTAATACTGATCTTTATCGGAACCAGGATCCTGTTTGAACACCTCAATATAAATATTGTTAGTATATTAAACTTTATACCTTAATTTAAGTCTATTAACCGGATCATGTTTTTTATCCCTTCATACTCCCATCGAAAGTTATTTTTATTAACACCGGGGATATAATAGATAAGAAATTTGTTCGCAATAGAATCAACTCAACCGATTCTTCTTATAAACATGTCACTTGTAATGTTCTCTGGCATTAGGACCTTTGTTATATTTCTTTTAAGATATCCAGATACTTTTTTAATCTCCTCTCATCTTTCTTCCCTGAGGAATAGAATATAATCTCCCCTGACCCCTCACTACCTGTTTTAAATCCGCTTTGAAGAAGAAGATTTTTTAAATGCCTTACCGTACCTTTATTACCATCAATAATATCAATATGATCGGGAATGATTTTATTAAAAATATCCCTGAAATATAGAAAATGAGTACAACCCAGGACCAGTGTCCCGTACTCCTGTAAATTAAAAGGGGATAGCCTGTCCTTTAGATAAGGTATAATAATGTTTTCATCAAAAACAAAACCCTCAGCATATTCTACCAGACCAGGCAGTCCCAGGGAATCAACTATATCCTCAGCTTTAACCCTGGATACCAGGTTTCTAAACTTCTCTTCCCTGATGGTCAGGGGGGTTGCCAGTACCAGAACCTTTTTATTCCTGCTCCTTTCAACAGCAGGTTTGACAGCTGGTTCCATACCAACTATAGGAAATTGATATGTTTCTCTTAAATCTTTAATAGCGATACTGGTGGCCGTATTACAGGCAACAACCAGGGCTTCTATCCCCCGATTTATTAGAAATTCAACAGCTTTAAATATATATTGTCTAACCTCGTTTTTGTCTTTAGTACCATAGGGAACATTTGCAGTATCGGCATAATATATATAATCCTCCCCCGGCAACAAATTAAGGGCTTCTTTAAGAACTGTAATTCCTCCAACACCTGAGTCAAAAATCCCGATTCTCATCTGGCTCATCTCCTGTTATTTCATCAAATACTTAATTATTACTATAATACGTATACAATAAAAATTCAATATGACATTAAAAACACCTTTTTTTAAGTCCTTAAAATTAATTAAAAACGGGTACGCAAAATAGGTGGAAAAACCACCAGGAAAAAGCGTACCCGGTTATCAGTCTCTTTTATTAAGTTAACTTATTTATAATCCTTTATACCCCAACTTTGCTTTCTTTATGTTAAAAATTATATTTCTTCCTCCATATTAAATATGACCTTTATTTAAGCACCAGGTGGCAATAACTGGGATAAAAAGATAAAGAAAAGAATTAAAATAAAATAAACACCAAAAGCGATTGAAAAGGCCTTCTTTTTGCTATATTTATAAAAAATTGATAACATTAATCCAATTAAAATTACCTCCCAGACACCAAAAAGCGTTATTCTTTCTATAAACATCTTTATAAATTTGTTATTTAATTCTGGTACAAACAGGGACAGATTAAAACTGCTAATAAGACTATTTTGGTAATAACTTAATATTGTAGTAATGATAGACCCCAGTGCAGGAATTAAGCTAGTATAAACTGCTCCAGAGAAAACATTTTTAAAGGGAACCTTTTCCCCTTTAAAGATAACCCTGATTAACATTAGACCTCCACTTAAAATAAGTACCCCAATAAACATACCCAGGACACTACCAATTATAGTAATAAAATAATTAACGGGACCATGTATAATTTCAAGACTTTTATTCTTCTGCTCCAGACTCAGGTTTGGGTTATTGGTAATCTGCTCTACCTGTTTTGGAATAATAACACTGGGAAGTAAAATAAAAGTTGTCAACAGGCTTATTACCAGAATTGTAACAAGAGGAACCACCCAATCACTCTTTTCTTTCAAATCCATGAAAACTTCTTCAGGGGAAAGAAAAATATTAACCATTTTGCTCCATGGTGACATTCTATCTACCTCCTCAATTTAAGTAAAAAACATTAAAAAACTATTCATATCTTAGAGCCTCTATGGGGTCAAGCCTGGAGGCCTTATAGGCAGGATAAAAACCAAATATAACCCCAATGGCGGTAGTTACCCCGAAGGATAGCAGAATAACCCACCCTGGAATAAATCCCTGCCACCAGTTGAAGACCTGTTTCAAGATCATATTGGCAAGAAATGAAAGAATACTACCCATTAAAACCCCGACAATACCACCACCGACAGAGAGGATGACTGATTCTGCTAAAAACTGTCTCTGAACATCCTGCCTGGTCGCTCCTATGGCCAGCCTTACTCCAATCTCACGGGTCCTTTCTTTAACGGTAACCAGCATAATATTCATAACCCCGATACCGCCTACCAGCAGGGAAATAGAAGCAATTCCACCAAGCACATAAGTAAATACAGTAAAAACCCTGGTCATGATATTGACATTTTCCTGAAGACTCTGGAAGTAAAACTTACTCTTCCCGGTACTGGTTTTACCGTATTTTCTATCCATAAGATATTTTACCTGTTCCAGGGTATCTTTCTCTGAAGCGTCTGGACCATAGGATAGCAGATAAAAATCTACATATCTGGTTTCCCGGCGCCAGTGGTCTCTGATAGTGGTGTATGGAAGTAGAACCGATTGATTAGAAATAAACATCATGTTCTGGGATTCCTGCATAACTCCAACAATAATAAATTTCTTACCAGACAGATATATATATTTACCGACTGCTGAGGCATAATCGGGGGTAGAGGCGTGTTGTGGTTGCACCATATTTCCTGTCCTCGCCAGTCTTTCCAGCAACTGTTCCCCGACTATAGCAACCCGCTCTTTATTATCAATATCTGACTGGTCAAAAAAACGGCCATAACTTATATTTACATTAATCAGTTCCTGTGAAGCAGGATCGATACCATAAACCCAGCCTTCCTGCTCATTATCACCATACTTTACCCCCGTGTAAAGCTGGTAAAAGGGAACGACCTTTTCAACACCCATTACAGAGTCTTTAAGGTAATCCCTGTCCCGCAAACTTAACCGCCCCTGCAGATGGTATGGTAAATTATGGTTTTCATCTATATATATTTGACGGGTCTGAAGATTACTGAACTGGCCACTAACAACCTTCTGGGTTCCACTCCCCAGAGATACCATCAGAATAACTGCTGTTACTCCAATTATAATACCTAACAGGGTCAAAAATGACCTCAATTTATTACTTCCAACCCCGGCCAGGGCCAGTCTAATTGTTTCCATTAAATTCATCTATGTCACCACCTTATTCATAACGCAACGCCTCTATGGGATTAAGGCGGGCTGCTTTATAGGCAGGGTATATTCCAAAGAAGAGACCAACCAGTGTCGTAAAGGTCAGGGACAGCAAAACTGCCCACCTTGGGACACTATAACTAAAGTTAATGTATTTATTAGCAATATTGAGGGCAACTTCACTCCCGAGATACCCTACAATAACCCCGAGAATACCTCCAACAATACAGAGAACAATGGATTCAATAATAAATTGAATGAGGATATCCCGGTTTGTTGCCCCCAGGGCCTTCCTCAGGCCAATCTCCCGGGTCCTTTCAGTTACAATAACCAGCATAATGTTCATTAAACCAATCCCGGCCACCAGAAGGGTTATACTGGCGACCCCGCTAAGTAAGACAATCAGGACCGTCTTTATAATACTTATTTCCTTAAGCCCTGAGACCCAGCTACTTACTCGAAACTTTGACATCCCATTGTCTGCCATACCATGCCTTCTGTCCAGTAATTGTTGTACCCGCTTAATTCCTGTATCGACCAGAGATTTATCTTTTAGCCTGGCCATTAAGATAAAGCGGTTATGAACATCAAAAATCCTTTCAAATACACTAAAAGGGATAAATACCGTATTATTTGTTACTGAAGTAGGGATTATGGACTTTTCCCCCTCCTCCAGGACACCGATGACGGTAAAAGTAAGACCGGACAGATTTAACTTCTTACCAACAGGGTTAACCCCTTCAAATAATTTTTCAGCTGTATCATAACTCAGGACAACCACCTGATTTAATTCTTCCATATCCAGCCGTGTTAAGGACCTTCCTCTGGCAATACTTACATCATATATATCAAAGATAGAGGGGGTTGAAGCAATGAGGTTGCAATCCTTTTCTTCCCCATTAAGTCTGATCTTACTGTTACCATAATACCGGGGGGCAATGGCTCTAATCATGTCTGATTCCCTGTCTTTAATATACTCAATATCATCAAGGGTCAACCCAGCCATAGGCCGTCTGGTATCACGGTCCCACCGGGCATAAGCATAGATAACATCAGAAGGAGCTATTTTTTCAACTTCAGCCAGTAAAAACCTCTCTGCCCCCTGGACCACAAAAATAATAACAATTACAGCAGCTATCCCGATAATGACCCCAATCAGGGTCAAAAAGGTCCTGACCTTATTATGCCAGATTTCATACAGGGCAAGACCAATATACTCAAGTAATTTCATCCCGATCCCTCCAGGAACGGGTAGCAGTCTCTCTATTAATACCGTTCTGTGTTTTATCTTCCCTGATTATCTCTCCATCTTTAAAATGGACTATACGGTGAGCATGACTGGCAACTACCCGGTCATGGGTAACCATAACTATGGTTATCCCCTTTTCATTTAAACCATTCAGGATTTCCAGTATATCCTCTTCAGATTTGCTATCAAGGTTACCGGTCGGTTCATCTGCCAGAATTATCTGGGGGTCATTAACCAGAGACCTGGCTATGGCCACTCTCTGGCATTGCCCTCCTGAAAGTTCCGAAGGTTTGTGGTGGAGCCTGTCACCGAGCCCCACAGATTCTAAAGCCTTTCTGGCTATCTTTAACCTTTTTTGACGGGGGACCCCTTTATAGATCATGGGCTGTTCTACATTTCTTAAGGCTGAAAAACGGGGAAGTAGATTGAAGGTCTGAAAGATAAAACCGACCTTAAGGTTTCTTATTTTTGCCAGTTCCTTTTCAGACATGCTGCTGACATTAACCCCGTCAAGATAATACTCCCCGGAGGTAGGGGTGTCCAGGCAGCCAAGAATATTCATTAATGTTGACTTTCCCGAGCCAGACGGGCCCATCACGGCAACAAATTCCCCCTCATCAACCTCAAAAGATACTTCCTTTAGAGCCTTGACTGCTACCTCACCTTCACCATATATTTTAGATAGATTTGATACCTTTATTATGGACAATTTAATTTCACCTCCATCCTGGACTCCCCCTTTATTTATCTTTTTTTCTTTCAGTAACATCAGACACAGGTGTCCCGGGTTCTAAATCTTTAAGGACAGTAAATGGTCCAATGATAACCCGTTCCCCGGCTTTAACACCTTTTACTTCCACTTTAGTAAGGTTTTGTAGACCGAGTTCCACCGGCCTCTTTACAGCTTTACCATCCTCAACAACATATACATATTTATCTTCGTCTCCCAGGACTGCCAGGGGCGGCAGGGTAATTACATTATTTTTGTAGGATGTAACGATTTCCGCATTAACAAACATACCCGGTTTTAAAACACCTTCAGGGTCACTAACCACTATCTGTGTCCTGTATTTATTTAGATTGCCTACCTTGGTGGCAACCGGGTCTATTTTTATTACCTCTCCTGTAAGCTTATCCTCAAAAGAATCACTGGTTAGAGTAACACTCTGTCCTACCGCCACTTCATTGACATCAACTTCATCTACCATAACTTCTATAAGTAAGGATTCAAGGTCAGCAATTTTACCGACAGTGGTTCCTTCTACAACTTTATCGCCTTCCCTGATTTCCAGAGAGACAATGGTCCCTGTTATCGGGGCCAGGGTTTCTAATCTGTTCAAATCTTCCTTAATATCAGCTATATTCTTTTTTGCCCTGTCAATCTTTATCCGGGCCAGTTCCAGGTCATTTTCAGTAATATTACTTTTTTCCAGAGAATTCTTTAAAAGCTCCAGACTGTTTTCAGCTTTTCCCACTTCCAGATTGGCCAGTTCAATAGTTCTCGGAATGGTTTTTTGCTCCAAATACTTGAGCTCTTCTTTGAGGTCTTCATAGTTATCCTGGGCTGTCTGGTAAGCTTTTTCTGCATTTTTAACAGCCTTTTCAGCAACAGCCTTATTCTGGAAAAGGTATTTCTGCTTTTCCCATTCTTTGCGGGCCTCATCAAGGGCCTTCTTAGCATCATCAATCTTATCCTGCAGGGTCTTAAGCTTATATTCCAGTGACTCTTTTTCTTTATTGAGTGATAAGCGGGCAAGTTCTAAATTCTGTCTGGCCTCTTTAAGCTTTAATTCATTTATTTTATCCTGCTTCTTAAAGTTACTAACAAGGGTTTCGTAATTTTTTGAAGCCTCTTTTAAACTTAATCTGGCAAGTTCAAGATTATCCCTTAGAGGGTCTCCATCGATTTTAATAATCTTCTCACCTTCTGCTACCTCATCCCCTTCCTCGATATAGACCCTTTCAACAAGGCCGGAGACCTTGACTTTAATATCCCTGTCATTTTCAAAAGTAACATTACCATCAGCCAGGACCCTGGTCATAATTTCACCAGGCTTTGCCTCCACGGTTTTGACAAGTTTTACATTCCCGGCAACCTGTTTGCTCCCACCTTTTTTATTCATCATATAAATACTGGAGCCAATTACAGCCACTATCAATATAAGAATAATAATCTTTTTTTTCATATCTACATATCCTCCCCTTCAGGAAATTCACCTATCAAGAGCTTTATAGAATAAAGGTTTTTATAGTAATTGGTAAGTTCCGTTATATAGGCAGATTTACGTTCCCTTAATTCAATCTGATAGTTCAAAAGCTCACTCAGGGTTGCAACACCTGTTTTATACCGGATTTCAGCAATCTCAAGCTTCTGGCGGGTAAGTTCAATGGCTTCCCTGGAATAACCAATTTGCTTTTTAATAGTTTTCTGGTTTTCAATAAGGTCAATACTCTCCAGCTTTAAACCATTTCTCCTGTTTTTTAACTCCTCTTTTAAACTCTGGATTCCGTTTTCTATTCCCGTTATCTCCAGTCCTTTGCTTTTATTATTATAGGTATTAAAATTATAACTCAGGTTTAAGCCTATCTGGTAATCAGAAGGGAATTCTTCTTTATCCCAGAAGACCTTACCGTAAAGATTGACAGTAGGCAGTTCCATCCCGGACAACCCTTCAGCCAGGTACTCCTGCTGTTCTATATTTTTCTTGATAACCTCAATATTAGTATCACTTGCTACAGCCCTATTCCAGACTTCTTCCCAGCTCAAATTAATTTCTTCCAGTTTTTGTTCATCAGGTATATTCAATATTATATCATCTTTTATATTTATTTCCAGCCTTTTGCTGAATTTCAAAAGGGCTAACTTGAAACTGGTTTTGGCCTTTTCAAGTTGATAACCATGACATCAGCCCTCAGTTTTTTCAAAACTTCTGGAGCAACTTTATAGGCAGCTCCATTGGCACAGTCAACAACTATTTTCAGTCCTGAAAAATCTGAGTCAACTGTCTCCTTCAAATAATCAACATACTTATGGTAATATTCAGGGGCAGAATCAACTACCCCGATCTTCTCATGGGTGGGGTAGGGTATGGTCTCCAGTTTATTAAAAATTAAATTTTCAATCTCATCCTCCATTTCATCGGTAAGTTTATAACCTTTTTGGTTAAAAAACTTTATACCGTTGTCGGCAATAGGATTGTGAGAGGCAGAAATCATTACCCCTCCCTGGACATCAAGACTTGAGGTTAAAAAAGATACCCCTGGTGTCGGAATAATACCGAGCTTAATAACATCAATGCCTGCAGAGGTCAAACCGGCTACCAGCCCGGCTTCCAGCATATCACCCGAAATCCGGGTATCCTTACCAATTAAAACTACCGGTTTTTTGCCTCCCTTATAATCTCTGGTTAAATAATAACCTCCTGCCCTTCCCAGTTTATAGGCCAGTTCACCTGTAAGTTCTTTGTTTGCTACTCCTCTGACACCGTCTGTTCCAAATAATTTACCCATAATCTCACCTCTTGATCAATTTTAACCACGAAGTTATTATACTAAAATTTATGTTTTAAAACAAGATAACTAATATTTTGTTTAACAACTACTATTTTCGATAAAAATATATAATAAACCTGCTTTTTCCTTAAGTTAATTTATATATTCTTTTAGGATTTGTCAGGGCTTTCTACAATTAATTCTTCTGAAATCATAAATTATTTGTAGCTTAAATATAACAGTAAATTAATATTTTTTAAACCCCGGGTTAACATGGGTGTGAGCAGAATGCCCCAATATAGTGGATAAAAGAGGATTTTATTAACTTGTAGCGAAATTTTAATTGGTGAAAGGAGAGAAAAAAATGAAAGAAAGACCGCTTTATGTACATAAAATTAACTATAAAGATATCCTTATTATTGTGGGGTTCTGGTACTTTATGGCTGCTTTTGGTTACCTGACCAGGGGACTGGTATTCCCCTACACCCCGGTTTTAACAAGTATATTTCACTTTTTGTTCGTCATCAGTGGCAGGTTAATTTTTCTTGCTCTGGTAATCTTCTATCTTGTTTCATTATATGGAGTTGATTTTAGAACACTTGGCCTTTCTACTAAAAATTTAAAAAAAGAAATTTTACTGGGGACTTCCCTTATCTTTAGTCTACTGTTTGCTGTTTTGTTTCTTGTAAATATCCCCTTAAGTTATAAATCATTATCCGGGTCTAACTTTAACCCCCTGTATACTTTTGATAAGCCGGAACATTTTATTAATAGCATTTTTTCTGTTATCATAATTTACCCGGGTACCATTATTATTGCTTTAAGTGAAGCCTTCCTTTTAATTAACATATTTTACAGGACTTTACTGGGAAAATTAAAACCCTTCCCGGGACTTATCATAAGTTCATTTGCATATTCTATATTACTGTTAACCAGTGGCCCTACTCAAATTATAATTAAATTTATAGCTGCTTTTATAACAATTTTCTTATACCGTAAAACCAGGTCGTTAATCACTCCATCTATCTTTCTGGCCGGTTACTATACCTTCTATATTATTTACATATATGGTTGGGAATTTATCAAATTTTAATCCCTTTAAAAACTATCCTCATTTATTATATGCACCATCTCCTGTTTCCGGGACTTTTTTAACATTTTTTATATCAGGGATATTACTCATTAAAATTTTATTAATATTTTCCTCTTAAAAATAAAAAAAGACCGGCTTGTTTAACCGGTCTATAAAGATATTGTTTTTTCAGTTCATTATTAAATTTCAAGGTAAGTATAATAATGTGACTCCTGGCATCATAAAACTTATAATCTTATTTCTCTTATCTGCTACTTAAAACTTAAACAGTGAAAGATGAAATGACTAAAAGGTTAGAAGTAAAGTTTTGTTATCTTGAATTCTGGTAAATCGTTTTCTACAATTCTGTCCCTGTAAAGGGCACCACTGCATTTTTCACAGTATTCATTACCTGACCAGTTGTGAGTTCCACATACAGGACATTTTACCTTCTTAGCTTTCATTCTTATCACCCTCCTTATGAGCTTATTGTGTTATAGGGCTTATGCTCAATGTTAGTATAGCACTCCATTTTAATTTTGTCAATTACTAACAAAAAGAAGTAATTTTATAAATTGTTAGATTATTTATTCCTGAACTCTCCTTTTATCTCCTGACCACACCAGGGACATCTCCCATCTTTAATTCTATTTATGACTCTGATATTCCTTTCAATTACAACCTGACCACAGTGGGGACACACAGTATCCCGGCCCTGATCAAGGTTAATATTACCGAGGTATACATAATTTAAATATCTTTTAGCCAGGTCATAAGCTTCTTTTAATTCATCTATAGAAGTCGGGGGCAGATTCAACCTGTATCTGGGGAAATACCTTGTTATATGTAAGGGAATATCCGGATCAAGACTGTTGAGCCACTGAAACATATCCTCAAGTTCCTCGGTCGAATCATTCAATCCAGGAATTAAAAGGGTTGTGATTTCAATATGGACTTTATCCCGCAGATATTTAATATTTTCCAGAACAGGTTTTAACTTGCCACCACAGATACGTTGGTAAAAATCAGGATTATAGGCCTTTAAGTCAATATTAATACCATCTATATAGGGTATAAGCTCCTTGAGCGGCTTTTTATTTATAAAACCATTGGTCACCAGGACATTCTTCATCCCGTTAGATTTGACGACCTGGCTTGTTTTGAGAACATATTCAAACCAGATCGATGGTTCTGAATAGGTATAGGCCACCCCGATTACATTTTTATCCCGGGCAAGGTCAGCCACTTCTTTCGGTGAATAGCTGGTTACAACTTCGGGTTTTTCCTGGCTTATCTGCCAGTTCTGACAGTGTTTACATGTAAAATTACAACTATATGTCCCCAGTGACAGGATCCTGGTTCCGGGATAGAAATGGTATAATGGTTTTTTTTCAACAGGGTCAATTGCCATAGATGTAATGACTCCATAGTTTTTTAGAATTAATTCACCCTTTTCATTTACCCTGACCTTACAACGGCCCTTTTCTCCGACAGGAATTTCACAGGTATGGGGGCATAGCAGACATTGTACTTTATCATTATCCATCTTTATGTAGAACCCGGCTTTTTCCATTGATATTACCTCTCTTTGTATCTTTTTACCTGAAACCTGTATATCTCAACTTCCTCATCTGGTCTTATTCCAGCTTTCAATCTGGCGATCTCCAGTTGTTTTTCCACTGAATCTATCCCCTCAAGGTCAGGGAGAAGGAGACCAGTCCTGTGCCCCTTTTTTACCAGAATCCCATATTTATGAGGATCAAGTTCATTCCGGTTATTAACTTTTTCCGGCTCTGTTAAAATATCGACACTTATCTCTATTTTATTTAATTCCTCTACCCTGACTGGCCCAAATCTAGGGTCGTGGACAGCGGCACTTATGGCGTTTTTTATTATTTCCTGGGCAATATTGTCCTGGGTTGGTAAAAATGTACCGATACATCCCCGTAATTTACCATCTTTTTTTAGGGATACAAAAACACCTGCTCTTTTTTTGAGTTCCTCGGGAAGATCGGTCAACTCTTTTATTTGACGTCCTTCTTTAATATAAACTTCGATTGTTTTTCTGGCAAGTCCAGTTATATAGCTACTCAGTTTTGACATCCTTTATCCCTCCATCTGATAAAATTCAACTACTGCATACCCTACCCCAAAGGGGCCTTCATAGGACATAATATCTACGTCAAGTTCTAAATTCTGTATAGCCCCCAGCATTATAATTAACGGTCTAAGCCCACACTCTCCCGCCTTCTCGATTAAGCCCTTATCAAGTTTCAGTATCTTCCGGTAAGACTTTTTTTCTAATAATTCAATTAACTTCTGGTCGAACTTCCTGCCAACAGGACTGTATCCGGCAGGGGCACCAGGCTTTAATCGGTGGGATAGATCACCACTGGCAACAATAACCGCCTTCAAATCCATTTCATCTAAAGTCCTATTTATAATGTACCCAAACTTATACAGTGTTTCATACTCCAGAAGGCCCATTGTTAATGGTAAAACAGGTTTATTGACACCGGCTTCCTGGATAAAATACAGAGGAACCATAACACCATGGTCAAGACGGGGAGAAATACTGTAATTCTGTAAACTCTGTTTGTTCAAGGTAAATACATCTATACCTTCTTTATCAGCATTTTTCTTTAATCTGTCTATTAGCTCAAGATTAATATCTATTTTAAAGTTTACTTCCGGGGCCCCGAATTCAGAAAAATCACCTGTTAACTCCTCCTGGTATATAATACTGATAGCATCTGAAAAAACAGGCCCATGGGGACTTATAGTAATCAAAATATCGGGATCTACATTTTTAATATCTTCCGCAAGGCGAGTCATAGACGTTATCGTCTTTTTTACCCTGTCCCGTTCCCTGCCTCCTATCTCGGGGATTATAATCGGGGGGTGTGGAGCCAGAGCAGCCATTCTTACACCCATATATTACCACCTCCATTTTTATATTTCTGGTTAAAGTTATTATTTCCTCTATTCTATTTTATTTATTTGGGTGGCTATATATAATATTATTGCTCTGTATTTTTCAGTATTTTTATGTGTTTTATGGCAATACAGGATTGGGTCCAGAATTTTGGTACCCCCAGGTAAGTTCAGAAAATATCCTTTTTTAATAGTCTCAAGTAGTCTTAAGATTAAATCCTTTCTCCGTTTAAATACCTGTATACAATTAAAAAAAGAGAGGGACATCCCTCTCTTTTTTTAATAGGTAATATATTATCTTTTGGAGAACTGTGGCGCTTTACGGGCCTTTTTGAGACCGTATTTTTTCCTTTCTTTCATTCTCGGGTCCCTGGTCAGGTAACCGGCTTTTTTAAGTGGTTTACGATAATCCTTGTCGACTCTTAATAAAGCCCTGGCAATTCCATGACGAATTGCCCCGGCCTGACCGCTTAAGCCACCCCCATTAACATTAACCAGAACATCAAAACTATCCAGGTTGTTGGTTAATTCAAGAGGAGACTTTAAATCTTTAATCAAGGTTTCCCGTCCAAAATATTCCTTAACATCTTTTCCATTTATTAAAATCTTACCACTACCGGGTACTAAACGGACCCTGGCAGTTGAAGTTTTACGTCTACCGGTACCCCAGTATTGTACCTCTGCCGCCATTTAAGTTCCTCCTTTCTGGCTAGAGTTCTAGTTTTTCAGGTTTCTGGGCCTCATGTGGATGGTCCGGACCTGCATAAACCTTTAACTTCTTAATCATCTTTCTTCCCAGTCTATTATGGGGTAACATTCCCCTGACAGCCTTTTCAATAATCAATTCCGGCTTAGTTTGAAGTAATTTTTCATAGCTCATTTCCTTCAAACCACCGGGATACCCACTATGGCGGTAATACTTTTTCTGTTCCCATTTCCGACCGGTTAATTTTACCTTGTCTGCATTTACAACAATAACATAATCACCGGTATCAACATGTGGTGTAAAGGTTGGTTTATGTTTACCCCTCAATATTTCTGCAATCTTTGTGGCTAAACGACCCAACACTTTATCAGTGGCATCAACAACATACCACTGGCGTTCTACTTCATGAGGTTTGGCCATATAGGTGGACACTTTTATCCCTCCTTCTTTAACAAATACAATTTAGATATAAAATAACATTATATAATATAATGTAACGGGGCATTTTTACATACTAACTCATAGTAATTTTAATACAACAAATACCCTTTGTCAAGGATATTATAATACCCTGACAGACTTTTTTAATAAAATACTTCAATAAGGGTTAACCCCCGGGGTGGTGCAGTAAAACCTGCTCTATCTCTATCCTTTATCTCCAATAGCTGACCAACACTCTTTACAGTTCTTTTCCCTAACCCGACTTCAATCAAAGTACCTGCTATTATCCTGACCATTTTATATAAAAAACCATTACCACATACTTCTATTTTTATTTGATACTGGTCACGATATATATCTAATTTTGTTATTGTCCTCACAGTGGTTTTATTGGATCCACCGGATGCCTGAAAAGAGGCAAAATCATGTTCTCCAATTAAAAGCGAACCTGCCTCTCTCATTTTATCTATATTTAGATTATGGGGGATAAAATAGGTATAATTACGTAAGAAAGGAGATGGATATTCACTATTAAGAATTCGATAGATATATCTTTTCCCCCTGGCATCAAAACGAGCATGAAAATCTTCAGTTACTTCCTCAGCATCTTTACATACTATATCAGGTGGTAGTTTACTGTTTAAAGCAAGGGGAATTCTTTCTACCGGGATTCCCACTTTAAGCCTGAAATTGGCCACCTGGCCCCGGGCATGAACCCCGGCATCTGTCCGGCTGGCCCCTATCAATTTAACTGGCGACTTATTTATATCAAAAAGACATTTACTTAATACTCCCTGTATTGTCTCCGGGGTATTATTCTGGATTTGCCAGCCACTATAGTTGGTTCCATCATATTCTACGGTTATCTTAATATTTCGCTCCATCTCAATCCCCCACCTGAATCATCTCAGGGTTACAGTTACAGTAACGAAATATAAATATTAATAAACTATTTAATAAATTGAATAAAATATATAAGTTAATTTTATATCAGTATTAATATTTCTCACCCAGAAAAATAAATTAAGAAAAAATATATCTAGAAAAAACTAATAAAAATGGCAATAATAGTTGACATAATGAGGCTGAATATATCCCTTCTCTGTATTTGTAACTCATGGAGACGGGTCCGCCCTTCTCCTCCACGGTAACACCGGGACTCCATCGCCAGGGCCAGGTCATCAGCTCTCCTGAAGGCACTGATAAACAGGGGAACCAACAGGGGTATTAGATTCCTGGCTCTCTGAACAATACTACCACTTTCAAAATCAGCCCCACGGGCCTTCTGGGCCTTCATAATTTTTTCTGCTTCTTCCATAAGGGTTGGTATAAAACGTAAAGCAATAGTCATCATCATAGCCAGTTCATTGGCAGGTACCCCAATCCTCTTAAAGGGAGAAAGTAAGTACTCAATCCCATCTGTAAGCTGTAATGGGGATGTTGTCAGGGTAAGTAACGAGGTAAAAGCAATTAATAATAAAATACGACTGGCCATAAATAGACCGGTGAAAAGTCCATGTTCATCAATCCTTATAACCCACCATTGCCACAATACTTTACCGCCCCGTGTGAATAGTACATGTAAAAGCAGGGTCAAAATCACCAGAAAAAGAATAGGTTTTAAACCCTTGATTATTCTTTTAACCGGTAATTTTGCCAGAAAAATAATAAAAGTAATATATAATAAAAAATATAAAAATCCAGTAAAAGATTTTATAAAAAAGAGGGCCGTAATTAATATTATACTAATTATTATTTTTATCCGTGGGTCAAGATTATGGACAATTGTATTTCCAGGTATATACTGGCCAATTGTTATATCAGTTAACATTGGCTTTCCCTCATTTTTGTAATTATTTCCCGGGTTGCTTCTTCAACATTAAAAATATCTGTTCTAACCCGTAACCCTCTGTTTTTTAATTCCCATAAAACTTCCGTTATCTGTGGGAGGTCTAATCCGAGCTTTCTGATTTCATCAACCCGGGTAAATACCTCTTCAGGTTTACCATCCATTACAATTCTACCACGGCTTAATACCAACACCCGGTTAGATAACTGTGAAATTTCCTCCATCCGATGTGATATGAGGATAACTGTCATTTTATAATCCCGATGCAACTGTTTCAGCAATTTTATAAGCTGTTCCCTGCCCCTGGGGTCAAGGCCCGCGGTTGGCTCATCTAAAATCAAAACTTCTGGCATCATGGCCAGAACACCAGCAATAGCTATTTTCCGTTGCTGACCACCGCTTAAATGGAAAGGGGACCTATCTTTATATGTTTCATAATCCATACCTACCAGTGATAAAGCTTGAATAACCCTTTTTTTAATTTCTTCTTCAGAAAGGTCTAAATTACGGGGACCAAAGGCCACTTCATCATATATCGTTTCTTCAAAGAGTTGATGTTCAGGATACTGAAAAACCAGTCCTATTTTCTGTCTGATTTCTCTTTTACTGACCTTTTTCTGGTGTATATCTATCCCCTCTATAAAAACCTTGCCTTCACTCGGTTTAATCAATCCATTAAATAACTGAACAAGGGTGGACTTGCCGGAGCCGGTATGCCCAACAATCCCGATAAATTCATTACTTTGAATCCTGAGATTTACAGACTCAAGTGCTTTTTCATTTTGTCCACTGTAAATGTGAGAAACATCTTTAAGCTGGATTAACATAAGCAACTCACCAACTCATCTATCGATAATATTCTCGGAACAGTCATACCGGCTTTCCTGAGATTGTTTGCCAGCTCAACCACCTGGGGAACATCAAGATTAACACTTTTTAATCCTTCAACATCCTGAAATATATCCCTGGGAGTTCCACTTTTATATATCTGGCCCTGATGCATAACATATATTTTATCAGCCAGGGCAGCCTCCTCCATAAAATGGGTTATATGAATAATTGTTATCCCTTTTTCTTTATTTAAATAAGTAACTGTATCCATTACTTCTTTCCGACCCCTGGGGTCGAGCATGGCTGTAGGTTCATCCAGTACGATACAATCGGATTCCATGGCTATAACCCCGGCAATAGCAACCCTTTGCTTCTGCCCTCCAGATAATTTATGGGTTTCATGTTCCTGAAACCCATTCATTCCGACCATTTTCAGGGCATTGTCTACCCTGAGACGTATCTCACGACTGGGTACTCCCAGGTTTTCCAGACCAAAAGCCACATCATTCTCAACAGTGGTCGCAACCAGCTGGTTATCCGGGTTCTGGAATACAATGCCCACTTTTTGTCTTATTTCCCATATATTTTCTTTTTCGGAAGTTTTTAAGCCATCGATCAGTATTTCCCCTTCAGTAGGGACCAGCAAAACATTAAGTAATCTGGCCAGGGTAGATTTACCGGAACCATTGGAACCAATAATAGCGACAAATTCGCCACTCTCCACAGTCAGATCTATATTTTTTAAAGCTGGTTCATCCGTTCCGGCTTCCTGATAACTGTACCCTACGCCCTTGGCTTCAACCAGGCTCATAAAATACACCTGCTCTCTATTCTTCAACAAGTTCGATTATAGCTTTTTCAGCAGCATCTCCCCGACGCGGATACATTTTAACTAGTACACTATAACTATACAAGAATTTTTAATTTTTGTCAAGCAAAAATTAGAAATTTTTTTATATATTAAAATTTAAAATTCCTGTAAACTCCGGTCTAACTTTTAAATCTTGAAATATAGCCTTAAGTCATACTTTCTTCAAGATAATGTTCAGCCCGGGTATTGTAGGCTATTTTATAATTGGCTCCATCTATTCTCATTCCATTATAAATCCGGGTAGTTTCCCCTTTATTTATAAAGATCCGGTAATTCCCCCGCCGGGCAACTAAAAGATCATAATCAGCATATTCTATCTCTACCCGGTCAACTGTTCGATTACGGATTTCTAAGAGACTATCTATCTCTCTTTTTAAATTATATATATAATAGTCCTTCCAGAAAATACAGGTATAATCGGTAAACAAAATATTAAAGGCATAGGCCAGTATCTTATTAAAAATAACGGGGTCAAACCGGTCAGTATCATGATTTTCAACAAAACTAACTGAACCTTCGAAAACATTATCCATTAAACATCTCATATCAAATAAGGCTGGATTATTACACATCTCCTTCAGGGAATAGAAAAGTGGAAAATTAAAGACATTACAGTTGGTATAATCCCGCCATCGTTGTAATAATCCTCTATCTCCATCCCAATACTCACCAATCGTGAAGGTCTGCAAAGCTTCTTTCCAGTCCCTGATAAAGTCCCACCTTATCTGCTTACAATTATCCAGTCTGAATCCGTCAAATCCTATACTGTCCTTTAACCAGCGGCACCATTTGATAAGGTTGTCCTTCATATAACCATTATCAGAATAATAGCATATCTTTTCCCCGTAACTATTATCTGTATGGCAACCAACACAATTATGGCAAAAATGTTTATAATTTTTAGGAAATTCTGGCTGATTAAATTTTGTATAGGTTTCGGTCTCAAGGTATGGGTTATATTCTTTTTTACCTCCGATGGCATGTCCCATAACTACATCTGCTATTACCCTTATTCCATAGCGGTGGGCTGTCCTGATTAAATCTTTTAACTCCCTTTTTGTACCAAACCTGGTGTTCAAATTGTAATGATCGTAAATATCATAGCCCATCCCCCCCTGGTTTAAACCCCGGGATGGGGGCGGCAACCAGATATCAGTTATTCCAGCATAATATAATTCAGGTAACTTTTCTTTAACTTTCCTGTACCAGTTAGATTCACAATCCCAGTAAAATGCCTGCATAATGACCCTACCCATGTCTTATCACCTTCATTTCAAGTCTATAGCGTTAAATATTCAATCGTTTTCGTAAATTATATCCCTTATATTAATTTTACATTATCCCCCCCTTTTCCTGCTTATTACGGGAAAAATTTCGCTTTATGTAGCAACCAAAAAAATACAGCAAAAATATCAGAAAAACCCCCGGTATAATACCGGGGGTTTAATAAACTTTTTGATTTTTACCCTATATTTTTCATATAGAAGTCCTGCATATTTACATAATAAATATGAAGCAACCTTATATAAGTGTTTTTATATAACTTTTTTTATAACTTTTTATATAACTAAGATAATAAATAGATAATAAATAATTATATAAACAGGCTCATATTTGATTTATCGGCTGCCCCCAGGAAGGAAGCAACCCCACCCACTTCCACTCCATCTATTAACTCTTCCTTTTTGATTCCCATTACATCCATGGACATCTGGCAGGCCACCATATTTACCCCATTCTCCCGGGCCTGTTTTATCAGGGATTCCAGGGAATCTACCCCTTTGCCTTCCATAACTTTACGGATCATACGGGGGCCAAGCCCCATCATGTTCATTTTGGAAAGGGGTAACTTCTTACTACCCCGGGGCATCATTTTCCCAAACATCTTCTCCATAAATCCTTTCTTAGTATTAACAGCACGGTCCTTCCGCAAAATATTTAAACCCCAGAAGGTGAAGAACATGGTCACTTTATTACCCATGGAAGCTGCACCATTGGCGATAATAAAAGAGGCAATAGCCTTATCCAGCTCACCACTGAAAACAACCATTGTCTTCCCCTTAGAAGTGGCAACAGTATCTTCACTGGAAGTATTATTTTCTACCTTAAACCCTCTTCCTTTTTTGATAACTGCCTTATAGACATCACCCTGTTTTTCTTTATCGACAAGGGTATTTCCAGTATTATCACACCAGGCCTCCACATCCCGTAAAAATCCGGGATCAGAGGCAGTTACTTCCAGGATATCACCATCTTTTAATTCCTCCATCTTATGATAGACCTGCATAATGGGGCCGGGACACTGTAAGCCACAGGCATCAAGCTTAACCCTGTTACTCGACATTTCCCGGGAAATTTCTTCACCGGCCTTCCTCCCTGCCCCGGGATTAGAAGTTAAATTTAATTCTTGATACCCCGCTGTATTTATCTCTTCACTTTTATCATCCTGAACGGCCTTATATAATTTATAACCACCACTTAAATTCTTAACCTTTTTAAAGCCATGTTGTTTTAAGATCCGATAACCAATATATCCCCTTAATCCCATGGCACAGTAAACAATTATATCTTTATCCTTATCAAGTTCATCAAGCCTTTCTCTGAGACTATTGAGAGGTATATTTACTGAACCATTTATACTACCAATCTGGGTTTCAACCTCCTCTCTGACATCAAGCAGGATGGTATTTTTATCAAGGTTATTTATATCATCCCAGTAGACTACCTCCACAAGACCATCGAGAATATTGGAGGCTGTGTAACCGGCCATATTGACAGGGTCTTTAGCAGAACCAAAGGGTGGGGCATATGCAAGTTCCAATTCCTGGAGGTCATAAACGGTCATTTCGTGTCTCACTGCAGTAGCCAGAAGGTCTATTCTCTTATCAACCCCTTCATAACCAACTATCTGGGCTCCGAGCACTACTCCCCGGTCAGGAGTAAACAGGAGTTTTATTGTCATCGGTTTGGCTCCGGGATAATAACCGGCATGATTTTTGGACACGGTATAGGACACCAGATAATCCCGTCCTGCTTTTTTAAGAAGCTTTTCGCTGGCTCCGGTACTGGCAACAGTCAGATTAAAAACCCTGGCCACAGCTGTCCCCTGGGTACCTTTATACTTATCAGACTTACCGGAGATAATATTGGCAACAATCCGTCCCTGTTTGTTAGCAGGCCCAGCCAGTGGAATCAATACCGACTGTCCGGTGACCAGATGTATTACTTCAATGGCATCTCCGATGGCATATATATATCTATCAGAGGTCTGCAGATATTCATTTACCTTGATACCACCACTTTCACCTATTTCCAGTCCAGCTTCCCTGGCCAGTTTAGTACTGGGCCTGACCCCTATAGCCATAATGACAAGATCTGTTTCAATTTCCCGGCCACTCTGGAGTACAACTACCGTTTTGCCTCCTTTCCTGTTGACTGATGCAATTCCATCATTTAGATGAAGGTCAATTCCCTGCTCCCGGAGATGATTATGAATCATGGCTGCCATTTCATAGTCCATATTCCCCATAACCTGGGGAGCCATCTCTACCAGGGAAACCTTCAACCCCCGCTCCTGAAGGTTTTCAGCCATTTCCAGTCCAATAAATCCACCACCTACAACTACAGCCCTATCCGGGTTGTTTTTAGATATAAATTCATTAATATTATCAGTATCTGGAATATTCCTCAGGGTAAAAACATTGGGAAAATCCACTCCATCAATGGGTGGCTTAATTGGTTCAGCCCCCGGTGATAGAATAAGAAAGTCATAACTTTCACAATAAATCTCATTTTTATTTAAATCCCTGACCTTGATTTCCTTTTTATCCCGGTCAATCCGGACAACCTCATTCCTGACCCTGACATCGATATTAAATCTGGCCTCCATAGATTCAGGGGTTTGAACAAGAAGTTTTTCCCTTTCCTTAATTACTCCACCGATATGGTAGGGCAAACCACAGTTTGCAAAAGAAATATGGTCTCCTTTTTCCATAATAATAATTTCTGCCTCTTCATCCAGCCTCCGCAAACGGGCAGCTGTACTGGCCCCTCCGGCAACACCACCGACAATTACAATCTTTTTACCCAATTTGTTAACCCCCTTTTGCCTTTTTACACTGTAATCAATCAAATAGTGCTTTTACTACTTTTCTTGCCTCATCACTGATAACATAATATTTTACCTTTTTACCAACCCGTTTTCCCTCAACTATACCCAGATCCTTCAATTTTGATAAATGCTGTGACAGGGTAGACTGGGGAACCTCAAGACAGTATTGCATCCTGGAAACATTACATCCACTATCTTCCAGTAAACCCTTAACAATACAGAGCCTGGTGGGATGGGCCAGGGCCTTTAACACCCTGGATTTCTCTTCAATCTCATTCCTGATTTTTGTGATATCCTTCACTTTAATAAACACCCCGGTCTATTTTATAAATTGTCATATTTATATATTATGATATTACAATATGTTTGTCAAGTTTTTTCCGTGAAAACAGGTCATAAATTCTACATTTTCTGGAAATAGTAATAATAAAGGAGGACTGTGACTATGGGAAAAATTATACTGGAAACAAAAAACCTTTCTAAAAAATTTGGACAGAGATTGGCAGTCAACAGTGTAAATTTGAAGGTACATAAAGGTGATATCTTTGGCTTTCTGGGTCCAAATGGCGCTGGAAAAAGTACCACTATTAGAATGATTACCGGGCTGGTTACTCCTACCTCAGGCCGGATTTTATTCAATAACACCCTTCTTGATGGAAAAAAGCACCTCTTTCTCCGTAGATACCTGGGTTCTCTGATAGAAATACCCAGATTTTATGAATACCTGACAGCCTATGAAAACCTGGAACTGATTACTCAGATATCTGGTATAAAAGATAAATCAACCATCGATAAAGCTTTAATTCAGGTTGGTCTTTACAGCAGGCGAAATGATCGAGTTCGTACTTTTTCGCAGGGAATGAAACAGAGACTCGGTATTGCCCAGGCAATAATGGGCAAACCAAAACTGGTTATCCTGGACGAGCCAACCAATGGTCTCGACCCGGAGGGCATAAACCATATCCGACGACTGATTTTAAACTTAAACAAACAAAAAGGTATTACCTTTATGATATCAAGCCACATTCTAAAGGAAATTGAAAGTATATGTAATCGGGTTGCCATCCTCCAGGAAGGTAAAGTTTTGGCCCAGGGTCGGGTGGTTGACCTCCTGAATACTCCCCAGGAGATTCTAACCCTGGAAGTTTCACCTGTATTAAAGGCAATCAATCTCTTACACAGCCACCCCGGGGTTATTAAAGCAGTTCAGAACAATAATCATCTAAATCAGGTTAAAGTATTTACCCGGGATTTAAAACCCGATCTCCTTAATCAATATCTAGTAAAAAACGGAATAAAAGTAGCCTCATTACAGAAAAATAATACAAGCCTTGAAGATTTCTTCCTGACATTAACCAGGAAAAAGGGGGAATTAAATTGCTGTGGCCAATATTAAAACTGGAGTTAAAAAAAATGTTTCACCGCCCCCGGACTTACCTGGGGTTAACAGGAGCTGCATTAATCCCGATAACAATTATTATTATTTTTTTATTCAGGGACCCAACCCCTTTTCTGGCTAAAGCCCTGGGGCGGACCTTTACTCTTTCTGGTTCAGTTTTAAACGGTTACCTGGTAGCCCTGACTACCTTAAACCAGGGAACCATGAATTTCTTCGCCCCTGTTTTGATAGTTCTGGTGGCCGGAGAAATTGTAGCCGGGGAAAGCCAGGAAGGAACCCTGAGACTAATCCTGACCAGACCGGTTATGAGATATAAATTCCTCCTGGCTAAACTCCTGACAGTCTGTATCTACACCATGCTTATTTTTGTGGTAATGCTGATCATTGGACTGGGGGTCTCCCTTTTAATCTTTGGAGAGGGGTCACTATTTGTCGTCGGCTTATTTTTAGGAAATGTGGGCTGGTTTAATATCCTGAATTCGGGTACTGCTTTAACCCGTATTTTAATGGTTTATGGTATATCCTTTTTAATTTTACTTACCGTAACCACATTTTCGTTTTTCCTTTCCAGTATTCTAAAAAACCCGATAGCAGCCATGATATTTCCCCTGGTGGTGGTTATCTTCTTGAGGATTGTCTCTGCATTCCCTTTTTTGCAGGAATTAAAACCCTTCTTCTTTACCACCCACATGGATGTCTGGATCAACCTGTTATCACCAAAAATAGACTGGAATCAGGTCTTTAAATCCATGTCTATCCTGGGATTACATACCCTGACCTTTATCGGGGCCAGCCTTTATGGCTTTCATAGAAGGGATATTCTAAGTTAGCCATAAATAAAATTAACCATAACAGAAAATGAATCAAGGAGGGAAATGTTATATGTTAAAAAAGCTTTTAAATATTTTTATTTTGCTATGCCTTCTGGGATCATTGCATCACCTGAATCCGGCCTATATGGTTTATGCCAGTAAACCTGAAAACCTGACCAGCCCGGAACAGTTATGTTATCAGGTTATTACACAGCAAATGCAACTTGATAATTTTACTGTCGATGTTTTTCTCAAGGTAAACTTCTCCAGTGAACAGAAATCAGAGTTTAATTTTAAATACCATTTCAAAAAACCTGACCTCACTTACATAGATACAACCGATTTTGTCTTACTCCCAACTGAAACCCTGAAAAGCCTTCATCCCAGTTTCTTCCAACTGGAGAATTACCACCTCAGTTTTGTGGATAAAAAAGGCAATAACTATCAATTTGAGCTAAAACCCCGCGACCCACGCAAAAACTTTATAATACATCTCTGGATAGACCGGAAAGAAAAATATATAAAACAGGCCAGAATTTCATTTAAAACACCTTCTGTTAATGAGGTTTTCTACCTGACTGCCCGGTATAAAAAGATGGATACTTTCTCCATGCCCGTAGAGGTTGAAGGAAATCTGGCTATCCCAACCAAATTCAATTCTGAATGGCAGATTAAAGACTTCAAAGAAGGAAGTTTCCATTTAAGTCTTAAAAATTACAAAATAAACAGGGGAATACCGGCCCCTATCCTGGAGAAAATGAAAATGAAGAAAAAATCTAAAACCAGATAAATTAAAATACCCACCGGGTGTGGGTATTTTTTTTGACCTCTTTTTTTGACCTCTATAATATCTTTTAGTCAATCTTCATTTCTTTTACCCTGACTCTCTCCATTTCTTCTAGCTTCTGGTGAAGGTCATTTATCTTGCTATCTTCACCACACAGGTGGAGTAATATTAACCCTTCTTCGGTACAGTCCTTTAACCTGTGTAAACCAATCCGGGCACTGATTATACACCCAAATTCTGTCAATATTTCCTGAACCTCCGGGGCAGAATCAGTCCTGTTTTCCTGTACTATTGCCATAACTGTAGAACATTCCATAAAAATACCCCCTCTGATATATTAAAATAATATTTTTATTTTACTCAATCTTATACTTTCTCATATCGAGGCGGATTATTCCTTGTTAATTTTCAGGATGATTATTCTTTAATATAAAAAAACCACCGGATGTTACCGGTGGCTAATTTAATAATCCTGATTCTTTCATTTTAACTATATTCCAGGAATAATTAATTTTATACACAATTTATTCACTTAATTTTACTGGCCGGTTATTTTCTCCCTGAGCAACTTGTTTACAAGCTGGGGATTGGCCTTGCCTCTGGTTTCCTTCATAACCTGACCCACCAGATAGCCGATAGCCTTACCCTTCCCTCCCCTGATATCTTCAACAGCTTCAGGGTTTTCCTCAATAACCTTTTCCACTATTCCTTCAAGCTGTCCCTCATCACTGATCTGTTTTAAACCTTTTTCTTCTACGATTTTTTCAGGGTCCTTTCCTGTTTTAAACATCTCTTCAAATACTGTCTTGGCTATCTTACTGCTGATAACCCCTTTATCCTGTAATTTTAGCATCCGGGCCAGAAGTTCCCCGGTAATCTTACTCTCCTCTATGACAATTCCTTCTTCTTTAATCAGCCTTAAAAACTCTCCCATTACCCAGTTGCTAACAGTTTTCGGGTCATCATATGCTTTAACAACCTCTTCAAAGAAATCTGCCAGAGATCGGGAATCGGTCAGGACACCGGCATCATATTCAGGCAGGCCATACTCTTTTACAAACCTTTCCTTCCGGGCCCGGGGGAGTTCCGGAAGTTTACTTTTAATTTCCTCAACCCATCCCTTATCAACTTCCAGGGGAACCAGGTCAGGTTCCGGGAAATACCGGTAGTCATGGGCTTCTTCCTTACCTCTCATGGAGATTGTTTTATTCAGTTTCTCATCCCAGGTTCTGGTTTCCTGAACTACTTTATCTCCACGGGCAAGTACCTTTTTCTGTCTTTCAACTTCATATTCAAGGGCCCTTTCAACAGCCCGGAAAGAGTTCATATTTTTAAGTTCGGTTTTGGTTCCAAATTCCTCCTGGCCAACCGGCCTGATAGACACATTGGCATCACACCGTAAGGAACCCTCTTCCATATTACAATCAGAAACCCCCAGATATTCCATAACCTTTTTTAACTGGGTCAAGTACTCCCGGGCCTCAGATGGGCTTCTCATATCGGGTTCACTGACAATTTCAATTAAAGGAACACCCGTCCTGTTATAATCAACCAGACTGGAATCTGATTCATCTATTGTCCCCTCATGAATAAGTTTTCCGGCATCTTCCTCAAGATGAATCCTGGTAATACCTATCTTTTTAACCCCATCTTCTGTATCAATTTCTATGTAGCCATTCTGACACAGGGGCAGGTCATACTGGGAAATCTGGTATGCTTTAGGAAGATCAGGGTAGAAATAATTCTTCCGGTCAAATTTACTATACTCACTGATATCACAATTAAGAGCCAGGCCGGCCATAATAGCATAATCAACCGCCTTTTTATTTAAAACCGGCAGGGTTCCAGGCAAACCCAGGCAGACCGGACAGGTATGGGTATTTGGTTCTGCCCCAAATTCAGTGCTACAATCACAAAAGATCTTGGAGTTGGTAGACAACTGGACATGGACCTCAAGTCCAATAATAGTTTCGTATTCTGTGCTCATTTAATTACACCTCCACTTTATCATAACTTAGGCCTTTTTGTCTTCATGTTTAGAGCCTGTTCCAGGGTATAGGCAGTCTGAAGAATCTTACCTTCCCCGAAATGGGGTCCCATTATCTGGAGTCCAATGGGAAGATTATTACTGTCAAAACCACAGGGAACAGAAATAGCAGGTATCCCGGCAATATTTACCGGAACTGTAAAGACATCAGATTGATACATTTCAAGGGGATCAGTCATTTCTCCCAGCTTAAATGCTGTGGTCGGGGTTGTTGGTGAAATCAAAACATCATAGTCCTTAAAGACCCTTTCAAAATCCTCTTTAATAAGGGTCCTTACTTTCTGGGCTTTCAAATAAAAGGCATCATAATACCCGGAACTTAAGACATATGTTCCCAGCATAATTCTCCTCTTGACTTCATCACCAAAACCCTCACTCCTGGTATTGGTGAACATGGACCTGACACTATCACCGTTCTCACTCCGGTAACCATACCTTACTCCATCATAACGGGCCAGGTTGGAGCTGGCTTCAGCCGGAGCAATGATGTAATAAGCAGCCAGGGCGTACTCAATATTGGGAAGGCTAACTTCTTCTACAATGGCCCCTGCTTTTTCAAGCTCTTTTACAGCTGACATAACTTTATCTTTAACTTCAGAATTAAAATCAAGGGAGAAGTACTCTTCCGGTAGACCAATCTTCATACCTTTGACATCGTCTTTCAGGTATGTAGTATAATCCTCCTTCTCCCGGTCCACAGAGGTAGAATCCATCGGATCATGACCACTTATAACATTCAATAACAGGGCAGAATCAGTCACATCTTTTGTAATAGGTCCAATCTGATCCAGAGAAGAAGCAAAAGCCACCAGTCCATAACGGGAAACACAACCATAAGTTGGTTTTAACCCCACAACACCACAAAATGCAGCTGGCTGACGGATAGAACCACCTGTATCAGAGCCAAGGGCACCTGGTGCTTCACCGGCAGCCACAGCTGCTGCAGAACCACCACTTGAGCCCCCGGGAGCATGGTCTAAATTCCAGGGGTTATGGGTAGGATAAAAACCAGAGTTTTCAGTAGATGAACCCATGGCAAACTCATCCATATTGGTTTTACCAAGGGTAATACCCCCCTCTTCCTTTAATCTCTTAACAACAGTAGCATCATATGGAGGTTTATAGTTGTTCAGTATTTTAGAAGAACAGGTGGTTTTAATACCTCTGGTGGAAATATTATCTTTAATGGCCAGGGGAATACCGGCCAGTCTTCCATCCTTAAGACTGGCAAGACTATTTCTGGCTTCATCTCTGGTAAGGGTCACATAGGCTTTAACTTTATCTTCAACCTCATCTATTCTTTTATAAAAACTATCTAAAACTTCTTCCGGGGAAACTTCTTCTTTCCTCAGCAGATCCCGCAACTCATGGATTGTAAGATCATATAATTCCATTTACATAACCTCCTTTTTATTCACCTATGATACTGGGTACTCTGAACAGACCATCCTTTTTGTCGGGCGCATTATCAAGTGCCTCTTCCCTGGGAATTGATGAACCTACTTTATCATCTCTGAGGACATTCTTCATGGGCACAGTATAAGCAGTAGGTACAACCCCATCAGTATCAAGCTCATTTAGTTTTTCTACATAGTCTAAAATATCACCGAGTTGCCTGGTAAAAGTCTCTCTTTCTTCATCTGATAATTTAAGATAGGCAAGTCCAGCTATTTTCTCCACTTCTTCTTTCTTAATCATCTCTTTTTCACCCCTTTTTATTGTTATTTACATAAATGTCTAACTAAATATATATTAATTATTGGTTCCCAATTTTTTGTCTGACTGAGGGAGTTTAACGGCTCATATGGTCCAAAACTATCCCCACCCTGCAAATAAAACTAAAGGTCTTTTCAAAAAACCCGGACGGTTCCGGGCTGAAGATAATTAATTATAAAAAACTAATAACCAAGTAAAATTAAGTTTATTAAAAACGATCCAGCAAATCATCGTCTGTTAATATCTGTAAAAGTAGAATCATTGACAGGGCAAAAAAACCTATGAAGAAAATTAAAATAAATACTCTCCCGGCAAGTTCATTCAGTCTATCAATTAAAGCAAGTCCAATCCATAGTGGAAACATTACTGAAAAGAACTTTTTAAAAAGCTCGAGGACCGGAATCAGGGATAACATCCTCCTTTTCCGCCGGATATATCTGGTTAATAACCCCACCAGTGATATTAATACCAATTGAACCAGGAAGAAAAAAGTACCCGGCCACAAATGAGAACTTTTCGTTGCCAGAAGAATGACAACCATAACCAGAGATATACCCAGTGATAACCTAACCATTATTATCCCCCGCTTTTAACACTTCTTTAAATTTATCTTCATCTAAAATAGTTACCCCCAACTCCCGGGCTTTATCATATTTGGAACCGGGACTATCTCCGACCACTACATAGTCGGTTTTCCGGCTGACACTTGAAGTAACCTTTCCTCCTGCTGCTATAACCTTATCTCTGGCTTCACTCCGGGTAAAACCATCTAATTTACCGGTAAAGACAAATGTTTTTCCTGACAGGTATAAATTCTGCTCTTCTTTTCCATTTTCCTTCTCCTCAAGTCTCACCCCGGCTTCTTTTAATTTATTAATAACCTCCCGGTTATGGGGCTCCTTAAAAAATTCAATAATACTCCGGGCTATAGTAGGACCAATTTCATCAATAGCCACCAGTTCTTCCCCGGATGCCCTCATTAAATCAGACAATGACCGGTATTTTTCAGTTAAAACCCGGGCTACCCCCAGACCGACATGCCTGATCCCCAGGGCAAAAATAACTCTAAAGAGAGGCCTGTCCTTACTGGCCCTGATAGCCTCAATGGCATTAGTAGCTGATTTTTCCCCCATTCTTTCCAGAGGAATCAAATCCTCTTTTTTAAGGTAATATAAATCAGCATAATCTTCTATCAACCCTTTTTCTAAAAGCTGGTCTATCAGGGCTGGCCCCACGCCATCAATATTCATGGCATTCCGGGAGACAAAGTGAAGAATTCCTTCCCGTCTCTGGGCAGGGCACCCGGTCACATTAACACACCTTAAAACAGCTTCACCTTCTTCCCTCACAACCTCCCCACCACAGGCAGGGCAGGTTTCGGGCATGTGAAATATCTGTTCACTGCCATCCCGTTTACTCTTTATAACCTTAACCACTTCAGGGATGACATCACCTGCTTTTTGAACCAGGACATGATCCCCTATTCTAACATCTTTTCTCCTTATTTCATCTTCATTATGGAGAGTTGCCCTGCTGACTGTAGAACCATCAACCTCAACAGGCTCCAGGACAGCTGTCGGTGTTAAGGCCCCGGTCCGGCCTACCGAAATAATAATATCTTTAACAACAGTTGTCTTCTGCTGGGCAGGGAATTTATAAGCAATGGCCCAGCGGGGGCTTTTGGCAGTAGCTCCCAGCTGTTCTCTCAGACCCAGTTCATTGACCTTAATAACCATACCATCTATCTCAAAGGGTAATTCTTCTCTTTTATCCACCCAGTCCTTACAAATATTTACTACCTCTGTAATATCATCACATTTACGATACCAGTTCACCTTAAAACCAAGCTCCCGGAGTAATTCCAGGGCCCCGACATGGGTCTGTAAACCTTCTCCTTCATAGGCAACTACATCGTAGGCAATAAAGGACAGGGGACGGGCGGCAGCCAGCCTGGGGTCAAGCTGTCTAATTGAACCTGCCGCTGCATTCCGGGGATTAGCAAAGGGTTCTTCTCCCTTCTTCAATCTCCTTTCATTTAATTTACTAAAATCATCTTTTTTTATATATACCTCACCCCGGACTTCGATATCAACATCTTTTTTTAACCTGAGGGGTACAGAAGGGATGGTCTTTATATTGGCGGTAACATCTTCCCCCACCACTCCATTACCGCGGGTTGCTCCCCGGATCAACCTACCACCCTGATAGGTTAATATCGCTGATAACCCATCGATTTTATGTTCCACCACGAAGTCTATTTTGCCTGTATCAAGGAGCCGGTAAATCCGCCTGGCAAAATTCGTTAAATCACCCTCATTAAATGCATTACCAAGGCTCAGCATGGGAACCCGGTGCTCTACTTTATCAAATTTATCAAGAGGCTCTCCACCGACCCGTTGAGTAGGAGAATCCGGGGTCACCAGGCCAGGGTGCTTTTCCTCCAGATCAATAAGCCTCTGTATCAATTCATCAAATTCAGCATCAGATATTTCCGGGTCATCTAGAACATAATACCGGTACTCATGATACCGTATCTTCTCCCTTAAATCCCTTATTTCCTGTTCTACTTTACTGGCCATAATCCCACCTGCCTTTCCTCATGGTTAAGTCTTCTAGTGGTTAAGTTTTCCGGTGATTAAGCCTTCTGAATGGGGGCATACTCGGCCAGAAGAGTTTTCACCTTCCCTTTTCCGAAGTTTATCTTAAGCTCAAGCCCCCTGTTTTCCCTGACACCTACAATCTGTCCTTTTCCCCACCTGGGGTGAACCACTGTATCTCCTACTTTATATTCTCCGGTTTTACTTTCTTTCTCTTTTATATTACCCAATATTTCCTCTTTTTTATCATTATTATCCTCAAATAACTGTGGAGGAATTTCATCTAAAAACCTGGAAGGGGGGTAGGGTTTCCGTTGACCAAACCTCATCCGCTCCCGGGCCCTAGTCAAATATAGTTCGTCCCTGGCCCTGGTTATACCAACATAACATAATCGCCTCTCTTCTTCCAGTTCTTCATGATCCATCATGGAGTTGGCGTGAGGGAATAAACCCTCTTCCATTCCGATAATAAAAACAACTGGAAATTCCAGCCCTTTGGCAGAATGGAGTGTCATCAGGGTAACCACATTCTGATTATCCTCCATATTATCTACATCAGAAATGAGTGATACTTCTTCCAGGAAAGCACCCAGAGTTTTATTTTCATTACCCTTCATAAACTCCTCAATCACTGAAAATAACTCCTGGATATTTTCCAGCCGGTTTCGGGCCTGCTGGGTACCTTCTTCATTAAGTTCACGCTGGTACCCCGTTCTGGTCACTACCTGATGGGTTAACGTATCAATACTTAAGGTTTCACTTTTTTCCCTCAGTTCCTCAAGAAGGTCAAAAAAGGCTTTAACCCTCTTTTTAAAAGAAGCGGTAAGATAAGGGTTAGATTCTGCCTCTGTTCCAGCCTTATACAGGCTTATCCCCCTCTCTCTGGCATATCTTGATAACTTGCTAATGGTTCCCTGCCCTATGCCCCTTTTAGGACGATTAATAATCCGCAATAAACTGACTTCATCGGATGGATTATAGATAACCCTGAGATAGGCCAGAATATCTTTAATTTCCATCCGGTCATAAAACCGAAATCCACCAACAATCTGGTAAGGTATGGCATACTTAACCATCATCTCTTCTACAGACCGGGACTGGGAATTGGTACGGTAGAGCACAGCAAAATCACTAAATTTATAATTTTTCTCCCTCTTTAATTCTTTTATTTTCCGGCAGACATAGGAAGCCTCATCTTTGTCATCAAAAGCCACATAAAGCTTCAAATCTTCACCTTTACCCCGTTTTGTCCAGAGACGCTTTTCCTTACGGGCTGTATTATTGCGGATGACATGATGGGCAGCCTTTAATATTTTCTCTTTGGAGCGGTAGTTCTGTTCCAGCTTTATAACCCTGGCCTCCGGGTAATCTTCCTCAAAATTAAGGATATTACGAATATCAGCCCCCCGGAAACCGTATATTCCCTGGTCGGGGTCACCGACAACACAGAGATTCCGGTATTTATTGGCCAGGAGTTGAACCAGTTTATACTGGGCAAAGTTAACATCCTGGTACTCGTCAACAAGGATATACTTGAATCGTTCCTGGTAATACTCTAAAACCATGGGGTTGTCCACAAAAACCTCAATGGTTTTCATAATTAAATCGTCAAAATCAAGAGCGTTGCTCTCCTTAAGCCTTTCCTGGTACAGGGGATAAATACGGGCTGTTATATCCTGAAAGTAATCACCAACATTATTGGCATAGGACCGGGGATCAATTAACTCATTTTTGGCCCTGCTAATTTCAGATAAGATAGCCCTTGGCCTGGTTTTTTTCGGATCGAGATTTAATTCTTTTAAAATCCTGGATATTAATTTCTGCTGGTCATCGGTATCGAAGATTACAAAGTTATTATCATAACCGATCTTACCTATCTCTTTCCGTAAAATACGGGCACATAATGAATGAAAGGTGCTGACCCAGAGGTCTCCAGCCATTCCTCCCAGAAGATTATCAACCCTCTCCTTCATCTCACCGGCAGCCTTATTGGTAAAGGTTACTGCCAGTATCTGAAGGGGATTAACACCATAATTTTCAATTAGATATGCAATGCGGTGGGTTAACACCCTGGTTTTCCCACTACCGGCCCCCGCTAAAATCAACAGGGGGCCTTCAAAATGTTCTACAGCTTTCTTTTGTTCAGGATTTAATCCTGTCAGAATATCACTGCTATCAGACAACAATACCACTCCCTGTTACTAAGTCTATTTTATTTATAAATATATTAATATATCCTTCTTTTTTATATCATTCTATAAATTATTCTTATATCAGTATTCAAAATACTGACCTGATAAAACTAAATTATCCTTAGTCAAAAAAATCATTATCAGGTATCTCATTTTTAGTAACCTTCTGCGGAAAAAAAACCAGGTGGGTTTTACACCGGCAGTCACTGGAGCCAAATCCCGGTACTATTATTTCACCGTTAAGTTTATCAATTAAATAACGGGCCAGGTGGCATTCCCCTTCCCGCTTCACTTCCCAGGTATAGATAGATAACAGGTTGGCAGCCCCCAGGAGATAATCAATATGCCAGTGGTATTTTTTAACCCTCCTTTTATGTCTTTCCAGGCGGGCCTGAAGATTTTTCTGGGCAGTGCCAGCATAATAGTAATAACCAGGTGGAAAAGTAAACTCACCTTTTTTACCTACTTCAATTTTTTTAGGTTTATGTAAGAATATTTCCAGTAAATAAATACCGGAATCATAATCAAGATTTTTCATATAGAAAACATCTCCCTGCTTACCCTATATTCATATTCTAGGAGTTAATAGTTTTTCCTGCTTTATATCAGGATTTGTCTTATGGTAAGACTCCCAGATTATTATCTGAATAATTCCATTAATTACTAACATTAATTTATGTTATTATAAAAAAATAAATACAGAACCATAAAATCACTATAATATTTTATGAAAGGTGGTATTATATTGCAACAGTATAACAATCAGAACCAGATAAGTCAACCGGTAATGACGGAACCACCCTCTTTTATTAGTAACAAGGACCTGTTATACCTCAAAGACGCCATGTCCTGGGAACTTCTGGCCATGAAAAAATGTTTCCATGCCTCTCAACAATGCCTGAATCCAAGGCTAAAACAGGCCATTGAGCAGGCTGGCATGATGCATCAGAGACACTATCAGACCTTACTCAGACATGTTGATCCCAATAAGACCTTACCTTAATTTATTAAAAAGGCGTATTAGATGTTCATATGAAACAAAATTAATTGAATACTGGATATGAAAGGAGTTACCTTCCATGAATATGACAACCTATCAAAGTAAAACCATCAAAAATTCTCAGACCAGTACTGTACCACAGGTTAAAGGCCCTGAAATGAATGACCGGGATTGGATAAATGATATTCTGGCCCTGGAGAAATATCTTACCGATAATTATAATGTGTTTACCCGGGAAGCCAGTCACCTTGAGCTATATCAGGACCTGAGGTTTATTCTCGATGAAACCCACGACTGTACCCGTAATATATTTAACGCCATGTTTGCCGAAGGTTTTTACAAGCTCCAACAGGCTAACCCCCGGGAAATCCAGCAAACCCGGGAACAGTTTACAAAGTATTTAAGCTCCCAGAGTCCATATTAATTTACCGGGAGTCCAGAGATAAATAAATTTTCAATCAAGATATTAATTAAAAAAACCGGGCAGTCCCCTTAAGGTTATTAAAAACCTTACACCTGACTGCCCGGACAGGACTACTCCTTATGCCTTTTTTTCAACTCATTTATTACCTCTCCCGGGGTGGTATCCATTATAACCATTAAAACCAGAAGATGATAAATAAGATCAGCACTTTCGTAAATAACTTCCTGTTTTGATTTATTTTTAGCACCAATAATTACTTCAGCGGCCTCTTCCCCTATCTTCTTACATACTTTATCAATACCTTCCCTGAAAAGATATGAAGTATAAGACCCCGGAGTAGGATTTATTTTTCTATCCTTAATTAACTCAAAAAGCCGTTTAATAAAATCTAGGTCAATCAGATGTTTCCGGCCCTGATCTCTTCCCTTTTCTGTTAGTATATTCCGGTAAAAACATGATTCATGACCGGTGTGACAGGCAGGTCCTTCGGGTTTAACCAGGACCAGAAGGGTATCGGAATCACAGTCAATCCTTATTTCCTTAACCAGCTGATAATTACCTGATGTCTCCCCTTTTAACCATAATTTTTGCCGGGAACGACTGTAAAACCAGGCCTTTCCTGTCTCCAGGGTTCTAACCAGGGCTTCTCTGTTCATATAGGCTACCATTAAAACCTTCCGGCTTTCTACATCCTGTAAAACAGCCGGAATTAGACCCCTGTCATCAAAGTTGAGGTTTTCTAAATCTACTTTCATTAAATACCCCCATTCCTATTCTATCCTGACCGGGATTCCATGACCTGCCAGGTACTCTTTTACTTCACTAACTGAATATGTTTTTTCATGAAAAATTGAGGCAGCCAGAACAGCATCGGCCTGACCCTCAACAATAGCCTCACGTAAATGTTCTGGCATTCCGGCCCCACCTGAAGCAATAACCGGTATTTCTACAGCTGTAGAAACAGCAGCCAGTAATTCTGTATCATAACCATCTTTAGTTCCATCAGCATCCATACTGGTAAGCAAAATTTCGCCAGCCCCCAGTTCCTCAACCTTTTGAGCCCATTTTATGGCATCAAGGCCGGTGACAGTACGACCACCATTAATATAAACCTCCCAGTTACCATTTTTCCGGCAACAGTCAATGGCTACCACTATACACTGACTGCCAAAAACCCTGGCTCCTTCAGCTATTAAACCGGGATTTTTGACCGCTGCTGAATTTATGGAAACCTTGTCTGCCCCTGCGTTTAAAATGGCTTTCATATCAGATATGGTCCGGATACCCCCACCTATTGTAAAGGGAATAAAAACACTGGCAGCTGTTTTTTCTACCATATCGATGACAATACCCCTGTTCTCAGCAGAGGCTGTAATATCTAAAAATACCAGTTCATCGGCCCCTTCTCTGTCATAATACCTGGCCAATTCCACCGGGTCACCTTCATCCCTTAAATCTTTAAAATTTACCCCCTTAACAACCCTTCCACCCTTAACATCAAGACAGGGTATGATTCTTTTTGTTAACATACCTTCTCCCCCATTTTCTTATATATGTATACACTTCACGGATATTGATTTAACACTTCCAGAGGCAAATTGCCTTCATAAAGGGCCTTCCCTACAATAGCCGCTTTAATACCTATGGCCTTCAGGTTAATTAAGTCCTGGCGAGACGAAATACCTCCAGAAGCTATAATTCTGGCTTTAGTTGATTTTAACACCCTTTTTATTCCTTCAATATCGGGGCCTTTTAACATACCATCCCTGTTGATATCGGTATAAATAAAGGTTTTTACTCCCACTTCTTCCATCTCAGATATTATATCCTCTACAGTAACCTGACTGGTTTTAAGCCAGCCTTCTGTAGCTACTTTACCACCTCTGGCATCAACCCCGACCACGATCCTGTTTGAACCAAAATTATCAAGGGCCCTTTTAACCAGCTCCGGGTTTTTAAGGGCCACCGTCCCCAGGATAATTCTGTCAACACCGGAATCCAGGTATTTTTTTATTACCTTAAGGGACCTGATACCCCCTCCAACCTGCAGCGGTATATTAACCCTTAAAGCAATTTCTCTAATTGTCTTAAGGTGTGTGGGCCAGCCCGATTTAGCCCCATCAAGGTCAACAATATGGAGACGGGAAGCCCCGTGCTTTTCCCAGTACAGAGCCACATCTACTGGACTGGTACTGTAGACCCGCCTTTTATTAAAGTCACCTTTTTTAAGACGGACACAACTACCATCTTTTATATCAACTGCCGGTATTACTTCCACCTGTTAACCACCTCACTGAAATTTTGAAGAATCTTCAAACCCGTCCGGCTACTCTTTTCTGGGTGACCCTGTATTTCCCAGGCATTGTTTGACCTGACAACGGAGACAAATCTCTGTTTCCCATAACAGGTTTCCCCGATGATATTATCCCCTTCCGATGTCCGGGCAAAAAAGCTATGAACAAAGTAAAGATAAGGAGAGGTATTGAGATTATAAAATAAAGGGTCTTCTTTAATAATATTAACTTTATTCCAGCCAATATGGGGTATTTTGCCCACGTTTGAGGGGTCAAACTTCTGGACAATCCCTTTAATTATACCCAGTCCTCTAACTCCCGGGGCCTCTTCACTACCGGAAAATAGTAGCTGCATACCCAGGCATATACCTAAAAACGGTTTTCCTTCTTCTATCAGTTCCCTGATAACCCTTTTCAGGTTATATTTCTCTAAATTCTCAACCCCATGTCCAAAGGCCCCGACTCCGGGTAAGACTATTCCATCTGCTTCCCTGATTTCATCAGGGCTGGCTGTTAATTTCACAGGAACACCTAAATATTTAAAGGCTTTAACAACACTCCCCAGATTTCCAATACCATAATCAATAACAACAATCACTTTTAACCACCCTCCCCCAGAGAACCTTTGGAGGACAGGGGAGTATTATTTAACCTTTCTTCTCCGGTCAATGCTACATCCAGGGCTCGACCAAAACCTTTAAAGCAGGCTTCAATCAGGTGGTGAGTATTCTTTCCCCTTAACATTTTTATATGAAGAGTAATTCCAGCATTATTGGTCAGAGCCCGGAAAAATTCTTCCAGGAGTTCAACTGGAAACCCCCCGACCTGAGTCCTGTTAAAAACAAGATCATCTTCATAATAGGGACGACCGCTTAAGTCAAGGGAAACCAGGACCAGGCTCTCATCCATTGGGATAATAACATTCCCATACCTCTTAAGGCCAGCTTTATTACCAAGGGCTTTTTTAAGTCCTTCCCCAAGGACAATCCCAGTATCTTCCACAGTGTGATGCCCATCAACTTCCAGATCCCCCTCAACAGACAACACCAGGTCAAAAAAACCATGAACTGCCCACAATTCCAGCATATGATCAAAAAAACCTATACCTGTATTAATCTTTGCCCTTCCCTGTCCATCCAGGTCAAGATTTAGTTTTATTTTTGTCTCCTTTGTTTTTCTCGTTATTTCAACCACGGTAAACCAGCTGCCTTTCTTTAAGTTTTCATTAAAATAATTTTCCTAGATAAGTCACCTATTTTTGCGACCAGAAACATAAATTATTAGAACCCTGAAATATAGTTCTAAAATTTACTCAGGTTAAATCAGGATAATCACCGTCCTAATCTGATGGAAACCGAACTGGCATGACCGTTAAATCCCTCTTTCTGGGCCAGGGAAATAGCCCCCCCTGCTACTTCATTAAAACCTTCTCTGGAATAAAAGATAAGGCTAGATTTTTTTATAAAATCATCAACACTTAATGGTGAAGAAAAACGGGCAGTACCTCCGGTCGGCAAAACATGATTCGGACCGGCTACATAGTCCCCCAGGGGTTCGGGTGAATATTTCCCCAGGAATATGGCACCGGCGTTTTTAATATCCGGTAAGTACTTAAAAGGGTCTTCAACCATCAGCTCAAAGTGTTCCGGGCCAAACAGGTTTACCATTTCCAGTCCAGTTTTAATATCTTCAACAATTATTATTAATCCCTGATTTTCCCAGGATTTTGCCATAGTCTCCCGGCGGGGCTGATCTTTCATCTGGTTTTCCAGGTGAGAAATAACCTCTTCAACCAATTTCCAGTCCGGGGTAACAAACACCGGGGCTGCCAGAGGATCATGTTCTGCCTGTGACAGGAGATCAGCGGCTATATACTCCGGCTCAGCTGTTTCGTCAGCCAGAATCATAATTTCGCTGGGACCAGCCAGCATATCGATACCAACAATACCTGATACCATCTTTTTAGCCAGAGTCACATAAATATTACCCGGTCCCACAATTTTCTCTACAGGTTTAATAGATTCAGTACCATAGGTCAGGGCAGCTACCGCCTGGGCTCCCCCGACCCTGTATATTTCATCAGCCCCTGCCTCTCTTGTAGCTACAAGGGTATAACTGTTGACCTTACCCTCTTTATCAGGTGGAGTTACCACTACCACTTCATCTACCCCGGCCACCCTGGCCGGAATAACGGTCATTATTACTGAAGAAGGATAAGGGGCCCGCCCTCCGGGGACATAGGCTCCAACCCGCTGTACAGGATTTATTAACTGACCCATGATATTCCCCTTCCGATCATGGCTGAACCAGCTTTCCTTTAACTGTTTCCGGTGATAATCACCAATATTATTTATTGCCTGTTTTAAATCTTGGAGAAAACCCTTGTCAACACTCTGATAGGCTTCTTCAATCTCTTTCTCACTCACCCTAAGTTTTTTAAGGTTAACCCGGTCAAATTTGCGGGTATATTCAAACAGGGCTTCATCCCCTCTTACCTTAACCCTGTTAACAATCTCCTGGACTGATTTTAATTTATCTTCATCAATAAAATCAGCCCTCTTTTTTGCTATCTCTTTAATCCTGTCCTTATTTTCTGGATATCTCAGTATTTCCACTCTTGACCACCTCATTGATTTTATTGATTAACTCACTTATTTGCTTATGTTTAATTTTATAACTCACATTATTAACTACTAAACGGGCTGATGAGGTTACAATTGTCTCCATAGGTATAAGGTTATTTTTTTTCAGAGTGGTTCCTGTAGAAGATATATCTACAATAACATCAGCCAGATCTACCAGGGGAGCCAGTTCTACAGAACCATTGAGTTTTATAACCTCTACCTGAATACCCTTTCCCTGAAAAAACTTCTTAACAATTTCAGGATAGGATGTAGCAACCCGGCTATATTCTGGTATATCGGCCAGGCTTTTATAACCTTTACTCTCGGGAACAGCTACTACCAGTTTGCATTTACCGACCCCAAGATCAACCATTTCATATAAATTACGACCATGTTCTAACAGGACATCCTTACCGGTGATCCCCAGGTCTGCCGCCCCGTGTTCCACATATACAGGGACATCTTTAGGTTTGGCCAGCAAAAAAGAATTACGGGTTTTTTTATCATGAAAAACCAGCTGCCTGGATAAAGTATTAATATCAATATTATTGGATATAAACCCACTTTGTTTAAGGATATCTATAACCTCTCCCATCAATCTTCCCTTGGGAAGGGCTGTAATAACTGATTTCATGGCAAATCACCCCCGGGTGTCAATAGCTCGATGTTTCCCCTGTCATCAATAACTTTAATTTTCTGGTTACTGGAGTATTCACAGAATGAAATAATTTTTTTAACCCCTGTTTTCAGGTGTTTTTTAATAAATTCTTGATCCACCTCTTCTTTTTCAATCTGAAGAACATTTAACCCCTGTTTCCTGTATTTTTTTATCGCCTCAAGGGCTGGTTTTCTGGCCTGATATGAAAAAACAACCATAACATCAATCTCTGGTGTCTCCAATTCCTGACCCTGATTCAAAAGACCCAGCCTGACCCTTTCAATTCCAATGGCAAAACCAATAGCCGGAATCTCTTTTCCACAATACTGGTATATTAAGCTATCATACCTGCCTCCCCCACAGATGGTATAACCAAGATTTTCGGTAAAGGCTTCAAAGACAATACCGGTATAATATTCAAAACCCCTGATCAGGGTCAGATCAAAATTAACATAATTATCTACTCCATAATCGCACAGGTATTCATAGACCAGTTCTAAATCCTTTAGAGCTTTTTTTGATTTATCATTATTGATCAGTCTTTTTGCCCTTTGCAGCACCTCTTTTTTGCCTCTCAGACGGACTATTCCCAGTAATTTATTAATATTTTTAATCTCCACTCTACTGGTAAAATCCCTTATACTGACCATATCCTTTTTATTTAACCATCGTTTAATCTGTTCCCCCTGACTATCTGTGACCTTTAATTCTTCAATAACCCCATTTAAAAACCCGGCATGGCCTATATCAATCTGAAAATCAGTTAAACCACTACTTTTAAGGGATTCAACAGCCAGCATGATAACTTCAGCATCAGCTCCCGGGCTCTTTTCTCCGATTAATTCAACCCCTATCTGGTATATTTCCCGGTTTTTCCCGGTCTGTGGTTCTTCGTATCTGAAAACCGGAGCCCGGTATGATAAGCGTTGTGGCAGGCACAGCTCATCTATTTTGTTGGCTACCGTCCTGGCAATAGGAGCCGTCATCTCCGGTCTCAGGGCTAAAATATTACCTTCATAATCTATAAACTTATACATCTGTTTTTTATATTTCTCGCCGATACCGGTAGTTAGGGACTCATAATATTCCAGAGTAGGGGTAATTATTGGTCTATAGGCCCACTGTCTAAATACACCTTTTATTCTATCCTGGATCTCTTCCAGTTGAAATGCTATTGAATCAAGATAACTCCTCATTCCCCCCGGTGAATTTAAAATATTCTCTGTCATTTTTATATCATCCTTTAATACTTTAATATTTTATTACTTTAGTTTAATAAAGAATATAACATAAATAACATCCCCTGTCAAGGAGTTTTTGATTTTCAGCAATCCCCCCCTTTACCAAATTAGATTTTCATGTTATACTATATAAGGATAAAATAATACTAGCTAATGTCATGTCTGACTGTGGCGCAGTTTGGTAGCGCGCTGCCTTCGGGAGGCAGAGGTCCTGGGTTCAAATCCCAGCAGCCAGACCATTTATTATTTTACATATTTTAATACTATATTTTACATATTTTAATACTATTAATTTAATACTATTAATTTTTAATGTTTTCGACTGAAAAATTTTATAAAACTAAAAAATTTTATAAATATGTAAAAAGCACCCCTGCCGGGTGCTTTTTTGCAATTATTATGATATTTACAGTATTATAGGAAACATAAAGAATTCTATTCAGCACAAAAAAAGAACTTCCCTGTAAAACGGGAAGCCTGTCCAAGTTCTCCCCAACACTAGCTTACCTGAGCACTGTACTTCTTCATTGCTTTTAAGACATACTCATCAATTTCCTGACTTATTTCTACAACTTCTTCTGAGCAAAGGTTATATCTACGGGCTCTGTTCCTTAGCTTGTCCAGAAGCTCTTCATACTTTTTTTCCTTGGTAACAAAAATTTGACTCATAATCTACCCCTCTCTACATTTCCCCCTTATTTTCTATATATTGTGATTTTTAAACCATGATATCATATTTTACTAAAAAATACAATATATTTCTATAAATTATTTTATAATTAACCAAAAAAATATTATATTGTCAAAATATTATATATTTTATTTCCTGTTAAGGGGACATTTTTCACACAGGGGGTTATTCTTTTTACATATTTCTTTTCCCAGGGCCACTAAAAGAGCATGGTATTCATTGTATATCCCGGTTCTGGCAGGCAGGTTGTCCATAATCATTTTCTGCAAGGTATGGTAACCTATGTTTTCCTCTATATAACCAATCCGGCTAAAAATACGCTTTGTGTAAGCATCAATTACAAAAACAGGAAACTCCCCAGCATACAATAATATAGAATCAGCGGTTTCAGGCCCTATGCCGTAAACCTCAAGCAGTTTATCCCTGATTTTTGAAAGGGGTTCCTGAAACATTTCATCAAGACTTCCCCCGTAGTCCTCAAACAAAAAGTTAATAAAGGCTTTAATTTTTCTGGCCTTCATATTATAATAACCGGCCGGTTTTATCATCTTCGCCAGTATTTCCTCTTCCAGATGTAACAATTCTTCAGGATATAAGACCTTATGTTTTTTTAAATTTTCTATAGCCTTTTCAACATTTTGCCAGCTAACTGCCTGAGTCAAAATTGCTCCGATAATAACTTCAAACCGGGAGTCAGCGGGCCACCAGTGCTGGGGACCGAATTTTTTATAAAGCCTGTGATAGATTTCGTTAAGACCTGCTTTCCATGTTATGTTACTGAATACTCCCCGGCACCCAGACATGAGTTATTTCCCCTTTCATTTCTATCCATGTCTAACTATACATTTATAAGGCAAATGCTATAACATTAGCCGGGCTCTATCCATTTTTATCAACTTATAATACCTTAAAAAAATTGTGTTAAAAATAAAAACCAGGCCTCTGGCTCAAAATCCGTATACATATAAGCCCGGCCCGGTTATCTATTATACTTTTATACTTTATTAAGAATACTCCTGGCAATAAGAATACCTGAAACCGAAGCCTGCATTAAACCCCGGGTAATACCGGCACCATCTCCACCGGCATACAGATTGTTAATTCTGGTCTCCATCTCATCATTGACCTCAAGGCGTGAAGAATAGAATTTAACCTCTACCCCATATAGTAAGGTATCCCGCGAATACAGCCCCGGAGCCAGGTTATCAAGGACTTCAATCATTTCAATAATATCTTTAAGATGGCGGTATGGTAATACCAGACTTAAATCACCCGGTGTAGCCTCCTTCAGGGTTGGTTCCACGATTCCCCGGGCAATCCTTTCCGGGGTTGATCGATGTCCATCGAGGAGGTCACCAAGCCTCTGTACCAACACCCCACCACCTAGTAGATTGGCCAGTTTAGCAATATTTTTACCATAGGTAATGGGTTCATGGAAGGGTTCAGTAAATGTTTTACTGACCAGAAGGGCAAAATTGGTGTTCTCGGTTTTAATTTCAGCATGACTATGCCCGTTTACGGTGATAAGGCCCTGATTATTTTCATTAACCACCTGCCCATATGGTGACATACAGAAGGTCCTGACTTTATCATCAAAAGTCGGGGTCTGGTAAATTAACTTTGATTCATATATATTGTCTGTTAGCTCTTTGGTAATTACAGCCGGACACTCAACCCTGACGCCGATATCAACAGGGTTGATAGTGGTCTCAATCCCCAGCCTTTCTGCTTCCAGGGTTAACCATTCAGCATTTTCCCGACCTGGAGCTGTTACTACATAATCACCATAAATAATTTCCCCTTCTTTAGTTTTAACTCCCTTTATTGTCGCATCCTCCACCAGTAATTCTTTTACATTAACCCCGAACCTGATATCTACTCCTTTTTCAGCTATAAAGTCCTGCATGGCCTGGAGGACAGTCTTACTATAACCGGTGCCTAAATGCCTTAACCTGGCGGGTATAAATTTTAAGTTAGCTTTAACCGCTTTTTCCTTAATATCCTGAACTTTATCGCTATCAACTCCAAAAATACGGTCAGGAGCTCCAAATTTCAAATAAAGTTTATCAGCATACTTAATAAGTTCAGACAAATTCTCTTTGCCTATATATTCATCTAAATGACCACCGATATCCGGTGACAGTGATAATTTCCCATCACTGAAAGCCCCGGCTCCTCCCCAGCCGGAAACTATTGAACAACTCTTACACTTAACACAGTTAGTATTTTTGACATTCATCGGACATTCTCTATCTTTTAAATTATTCCCTTTTTCCAGTATTACTACCTTAAGATCAGATTCCTTATTAATTAACTCCAATGCAGTAAAAATGCCGGTTGGCCCGGCTCCTACAATGATTACATCATATTCTTTGCTGGCCATTTTTAATATCCCTCCACAGAAACTATATTATAGGGCCATTAATTATAGACCCTTTCTTATATTCAAGTTAAAAGGTAAAAATCCTGCCTGGTCTTTATATTTTTTTATTGATTTCGACAATGAATCTGACCTGAGTGGAGGTTATTTAAAAGGAGAGTTTTCTGTTGTTAACCGTATTAAAGAAGCCAGATATATTTGCAGAGCCACCACTACCAGGACGGTAGTTACAAAACCCATTATCTGACCTATGACAAAAAAATCATAAAGTCCATGGAGGATACTTACCAGAATAAAACCCTTTAATATCAGCCCCTGGTTCCCTTTTATTTTTGCCTGACCAAGGTAATAACCAAATATACCGGTAAAGGAAGCATGGGCCAGACTGGTAACCACCGCCCTGATAAGTCCAACCTGGTAGCCAAACATAATCGTATAAAAAAGATTTTCGGCTGCCGCAAACCCCAGTCCTACTGTAATACCATAAATAATACCATCAACAGGCTCATCAAATTCAGTGTTTCGGTAATGGAGACGGTAGGTAACCAGTGATTTCCCCCCTTCTTCAACCAGACCCACAAATATAATCGAGGAAAAAAAGAGAATAAGCAAGGGAGTATCAGGGGTTAAAAACCGGCTGAATGGTGATTCAATAATACTAATGGGAATAACAATTAAAATCCCCCAGATAAAATCCCTGATGATTAAACTGAGGGGTTCCGGATCATATCTGTCCTGGCGGTAAAAATACCAGACCCACAAAATACCGGGCAGAATTGAAACGACAAATAAACTGATAAAATATATGGGAAATAACCTCCTTTGTATTTTATAGATATAGGTCGTTTATTAAATTGTTAATATTTATTATATGCTGTTATATATGATTATTTTAATTTGTTTCTGGCTGCTCAATGAATTTATACCTTTTTTGTTAAGACTTCAAAGATTTCTGTATTTCCATCGGCATCCTTTAACTTCCAGACAATTTTATCCTTAGCTACCTCTGGTTTCAAACTGGCTCCAAAACCGGCCAGTTGAAAGGGTAACCTGGTTTCTATGGCTCCAAAGGGACATGATTTAACACAGACCATACAATCCCAGCAATCCCTCTGCCCCCGGATGCGGGCCTTTTTAGTTTCCGGGGCAATAACAATAAGGTTCCCGGGGCAATACTTGACACAGGGTGGTTCATCCCTTCCCGGACATCCCGTGCACTTCCCTTTATCTATCCTGATACCCATAGTTTTAACCTCCTTATCTAAAATTATTCTGGCTACCCCTCAGGGTAAATACCTGTCTCCAGGAACTATCTGTTTATAGGGCCTTTCTATAATACTAACTTTATTACCTTCAAGTCGACTATTTACAAACTTTAACCACTCCCGATCATTTCTATCCGGGTAATCAACTCTGCTCTGATAGGCAGGCCACCTGGTTTCCCGTCTATATAAAAGGTGTTCAACCAGAACTGAGGCAACATCCAGTCTATCAAGCACTTCATGACAGAGCATTAGCTTATGGTAGTCTTCAGCTCTGAGATATTTTACCTGACCCCGCATCTTTTTAAGTAATTTTCGGGCCAGTTTTAACTCATCTTCATTCATCTCATAATACCGACTTACCCCTCCAGCATACTGGTCCATTATTTTCTGGAGTCGTTCTTCCATTTCCTCAGCCTTAACCCCATCCCTTCTCCTCAGCGGGGCATATACCCTCATTATTTCCCGTTCGATAACCTGGGCAACATATTTTTTATCTTCTCTGTAATAATTGTTGCGGAGATATTCAAGGGCATTTTCGGCAGCGATTTCTCCTTCAGCCCAGGCTCCACTGACAAATTTATACGGGGCACCTCCGGCCACATCACCGGCTGCATAAAGACCCGGCAGGGTTGTTTCTCTTTTTTCTGTAATCCAGTAACCGGCCTGGGCATGCCCCCCTACCAGGTACGGTTCTGTACCCTGGATTTCAAGGGGTTCCTGGCCGGGATCAATCTTATTTGCAGCCCAGAACAAAACAATATCGGGATACATATTTAAATATGATTTCTTTAAATCCCTTACCTCTTCCTCAGACAAATGGGTGGTATCCATAAAAACCGGACCTCTTCCTTCTTTTATCTCCCGGGTTGGACCATAAACCCTGATGGGAGTTGGAGCCCCTTCAGAACCGAGGTGTCTGAATTTTTTTGCCATAAACCTTTCCCCCCGGGCGTTAACCTGGGTTGCCCCAAATCCCAGGGCCAGGGTTCCTGTCGGAGCAATGACATCTTTGGTCCTCAGGGCAATAAACCTCATTTCAAAGGATGTCATCTCGGCTCCAGCCCTGATGCCTATTGCATAACCGGCCCCAGTATTAAAGGGGGAATACCACATTTTATGATGGGCTGATCCATCATTATTCGGTTTATATATACCGGCCGCCCCCCCGGTAGCCACTATGGTAGCCCCGGCCTTTACCACATAAAACACCCCATCACGAATTCCAAAGCCCATGGCTCCCATAACACTTCCATCCTCTGTGGTTATAAGATTGGTAACCGTAACCCTGTTTAAAACCCTGGCTCCGGATTCAATGGCCTTATCGGCAATAATAGGTTTGAGTGATTCCCCGTTTATTTTTATATTCCACCGGCCCCGGGGTACATAATTTCCCTGTTTATCCTTTTCAATCGGTAGGCCCCATGATTCAACCTTATGTACTACCTGGTTTAATCTCCGGGCCATACCCAAAAGTAAATCCTCTCTAACAAGCCCCATAGCATCTGCCCTGACATACCTGACAAAACTTTCCGGAGTTTCACCCGGATTTAAATAGGCATTGATGGCATTCATACCACTGGCCAGACAACCACTCCGTCTTATATGAGCCTTTTCCATAATTAATACGTCTACATCAGGATCTAACTCTTTTGCCCTGATGGCAGCCATGCACCCGGCCGTCCCTCCACCAATAATCAGCAAATCTGTATCCATTACTTTAACTTCTATATCCTTTTTCTTCACAATCATCCCCCCGTAACTAATTTCATCACCTTAATATATTATGAATAAATTCTGTAATTTGTTAAAATCTTAAAGGCCAGCCCTATTGTTTGAAATTATCCACAAAAAACACTTGTAAATAATTTTTATTAGAAAAAAAATATGCCAGACCCATATGGGCTGACATCCTTATCAATATATGCCAACATATTTTCCTATATGTTATTACTGATTAACACCTAAGCATTACGGACTTTCTTTTTATCTTTAATACTGACCCCTTTATACGCCTGACGATAGATCTCCTTGATTTCATTGACCAGCGGCATTCTGGGGTTAGTTCCAGTACACTGGTCATTATGGGCAATATCAGCCATATCTTCGAGTTCTTTTTCGAACTTGTTGTGATTTACCCCGGCTTCTTCCAGAGAAAGGGGGATATTTAATTCTCTCATCAGGTCTGTTATGGCTTTAACCAGGCTTTCAACCCCTTCTTCTGTAGTGGAAGCGGGAAGTCCCAGTATTCTGGCTATTTCAGCATACCTTTCTCCTGCCCGAGGATAATCATACTGGGGGAAGCTGGCCAGCTTACTTGGTTTCCCGGCATTATATCTAATAACATGTGGCAATAAAATTGCATTAGCCCGGCCGTGAGGGATATGAAACTTACCTCCCAGTATATGGGCCATACTGTGGTTAAGCCCCAGGAATGCATTAGTAAAGGCCATTCCGGCAATACAGGAAGCATTATGCATCTTCTTTCTTGCTTCCCGGTCATTACCATTCTTATAAGCCCGGGGGAGATATTCAAATACCAGCTTGATAGCCTTTTCAGCCAGGGCATCAGTGTAATCAGAAGCCATAACCGAAACATAGGCCTCAATAGCATGGGTCAAAACATCCAGTCCTGTATCTGCTGTTACTGACTGGGGAACTGTCAGGACCAGTTCTGGATCAATTATAGCAATATCAGGGGTAAGTTCATAATCAGCCAGTGGATACTTAATATTACGTTTCTTATCAGTTATTACTGAAAAGGCGGTTACCTCAGAACCGGTTCCTGATGTTGTAGGTACTGCAATAAAAGTAGCCTTTTTACCCAGCCTGGGGAATTTATAAACCCTTTTTCTAATATCATTAAACTTCATCTTCAGATCTTCAAACCTGGTTTCCGGGTGTTCATAGAATAGCCACATACCTTTAGCAGCATCCATCGGGGAACCCCCACCCAGGGCAATGATGATATCAGGTTTAAATTCATTCATCTCCTGGCAACCATTTAATACCGTTTCTACTGATGGATCAGGCTCAACACTGTCAAATACCCTGGTCTGGACACCGGCTACAGATAGATGTTCTTCAACCTTATCAATAAAACCAAGCTGGGACATAGTCTTATCAGTAATTATAAAGGCCCTCTCACCTCTAACTCCTGACAGATAGCGAAGGGAACCATATTCAAAATATATCCTGGGAGGAACTTTAACCCATTTCATCCTTTCCTTTCTCATGGCTACCCTCTTCTTATTAATTAAATTATCAACATTGACATTATCGGTTGTTGAGTTTTTACCCATAGAACCACAACCCAGGGTCAGGGAAGGGACATTAAAGTTATACATATCTCCTATTGCTCCCTGGGATGAAGGTGAATTAATAATTAATCTACCGGTCCTCAATCTCCGACTGAATTCATCAATTACTTTTTCATCATTACTGTGAAGCACAGAAGAATGTCCAAGTCCTCCAAATTCTGTTATCTCTTCACACCGTTTTATTCCTTCACGATAGTCTTTGACAACATACCAGCCGAGAATCGGGCTTAATTTTTCCCGGGACAGGGGGTAATTCTCTCCAACTCCCTTAAGTTCTGCTACCAGGATTTTGGTGTCATCAGGCACTTTAATGCCGGCCATCTTGGCAATTTTACGGGCAGGTTGACCGACTACAGCCGGATTCATGGCACCCCTTTCCTGGTCCACTGCCACTCTGGCCAGTTTTTCTGACTCCTTTTTACTGACAAAATAACAACCATTTTCCTGCATGAACTTTTTAACCTCAGCAGCAATTTCTTTATCAACGACTACAGCCTGTTCAGAGGCACAGATCATACCATTATCAAAGGTTTTACTCAAAATAAGGTCAGATACGGCCTGCTTTATATTGGCTGTCTTTTCTATATAGCAGGGAACATTACCGGGTCCAACCCCCAGAGCTGGTTTGCCACTGGAATAGGCTGCTTTTACCATTCCAGAACCACCGGTAGCCAGAATTAAATCCACCTCAGGATGTTTCATTAAATAGTTGGTAGCCTCAATAGATGGTTCTTCAATCCAGCTAATGCAATTCTCAGGAGCACCGGCCTTAATAGCAGCTTCCTTCAAGATCCGGGCTGCTTCAATACTACACTTCATAGCCCGGGGATGGAAACTAAAAATAACTGGATTCCTGGTCTTCATACATATTAAAGCCTTAAAAATAGTAGTAGAAGTAGGATTGGTAACAGGAGTTAAAGCAGCTACAACCCCGATTGGTTCTGCAACCTCAATATAATTTTCTTCAATGTTTTTATTTAAAATTCCAGCTGTTTTCTTATCCCTGAGATAGTTATAAACATACTCAGAAGCAAAAAGATTTTTAGTTATTTTATCTTCATAGACCCCCATTCCTGTTTCCCGATGGGCCATTTTAGCAAGTTCAATATGTTTATCATTGGCGGCCAGAGCCATCTTTTTTACAATCCTGTCAACCTGTTCCTGGTCATAATCTTTAAACTTCCTGGCAGCTTCATTTGCCCTTTCTACCAGTTTGTTGATACTATCTTCAATCTTTAAACCTTTTCTAATCTCTTTCTTTTCCTTTGTAGCCTTATCAACACTTTTTTCTAATACCGCTTTAGCCATTTTAAAAACCTCCTTATATTCTTGTAATCTTATTTGTCTTTCTCTTTTACTTTATAAGAAAGTGTCATTAAACTCTCACTGATGTGGACGTTTTCTATAACCACCCCCTCTTCAGGGTTTAAACTAACCGGAGCAAAATTCCAGATCCCCTTTACGCCTCCATTCATAAAAATACTGGCAATTTCCGGAGCTGCTCCGGCGGGTGTAGCAATAATACCAATATCTACATTAAACCTGGAAAGATACTTTTCAAGTTCACTGACCGGTTTTATTTCAATCCCTTCAACTTCCTGTCCAATTTTATTTATATCACTGTCGAAAATGGCTCTTATATAAAAACCTCTTCTCCTGAAATTAGGGTATTTCATCAGGGCCATCCCCAGATTCCCGGCCCCCACCAGAACCATATGCATATTTTCATTAACCCCGAGTATTTTACCTATCTCTGCCTGAAGCTCCTGAACCCGGTAACCATATCCTGGCTGACCAAAACATCCAAAATAGCTGAGGTCCTGTCTTATCTGGGATGCCGTAACCCCGAGTTTTGAAGCCAGTTCCCGGGATGATATTCTTTCCACATCCCTTGCCATAAGTGAACTCAAATAACGGTAATAATGGGGCAAACGATTTATGACTCCTACCGGTATCCCCTGTGATTTAACCCTCCCTTTACTTTGTGCCAACTTTTTCACCACCCCTGGATTTTATAAGCTTTTTTAATAATCCGGAAGCCACTCGCCGGTTTACCAGCGTTCCGGGGCCACCAATACAGCCCCCCTGGCAACCCATACCTTCAACAAAATCTGCTTTAATCTTACCTGCTTTAATCTGATTTAACACTTTAAGACATTCTGAAGCACCATCAACCTGGTGAAACCTTATACCATTATCATTATTATTAAGTTTTCCACTGATAGCACTTCCAACTCCCCCGGCTTCACAGAAGGCCTGAGCCGGTATGGAAGGGGACCGGTGTTCTTCAGATAGATCCCCCGTTTCGGTTATTTTTGCCAGGTTAATACCTTTAGCCACCAGCATGGCTGCAATTTCTTCAAAGGTCAAAACAGCATCTATCAAACCCTGCCCCTTATTCCTGGCCTCACTCTTTTTAGCAAGACAGGGGCCGATAAAGACACACTGAACCAGTTCACCATCTTCTTTAGCCAGATAAGCAGCTTTAAGCATCGGTGATTCTGTAGTAGATACCTGTGATAAATATTCAGGAAATTTTAATTCTATTAAGTTAACAAAGGAAGGACAACAGGAATTAAACATTGGTTTATCAGTCATCGCCTGAAATTCCCTGCTTTCCTCTTCAATTACCTTATCAGCACCGAGGGCCACCGGTATTACATCGTGAAATCCCAGCCTTTTAAGACCAGTACATAGTTTTTCCCAGTCAACCCTTGGTCCAAACTGTCCAATATATGAAGGAGCAACCAGGGCTACAGTATTAATGTCTCCACTTTTTAACATTTGAACAACCCTGACAATTTCAGATTTATAGGAAATTGCTCCAAAGGGACAGGCCTCTATACAGGAGCCACATTCAATACAATTATTATCATCTATTTCTGCTGTACTCTTCTCCCCGGGAACAACTGCATCAAGGGAACAGGCACTGGTACAGGGTCTTTCAACTTCAAGAATGGCGCCATAGGGGCAGGCTTTAACACAGAGCCCGCACTCCACACACTTTTCCCTGATAACATAGGCCTGATTATTAACAATGGTAATGGCGCCCCGGGGACAGGAATTTACACAGTGGTGGGCAACACAATTACGACAGGCATTGGTTACCACTATTTTATCGATTGAACACTGGTCACAGGCTTCTTCAATAATAGCAATATTTCTATCACTGTTCCCCAGTTGGCCCTGTAATACATTACTCGCTATTTCAGAAAGACTCTTCTCTTCATCATCCACTTCATCAGGGGCAACCCCCAGGGCCAGTTTAACCCTCTCTTTTAAAATTGCTCTTTCCTTATAGACACAACAGCGATAATTGGAAATACCATTTTCAGTCAACCTCCGGGGAATATAATCTACCTCTTCCACCAGACGATCTTCAAAAGTAAGACGGGCTATCTCGGTCAAAACCTTTCTCCTGATCCTGGTAACTTCAGATACTTCTCCTGCCATATCTTATCACCTACCCCTTTATGCCATAATTATTTCAGTAATTGCTTCCTTAACCCGCTCCGGTGTTGCATTATAAATTACAGTGTCGTTAACCATTACCCGGGGACCCCGGTCACAGCTATTCATACAGGAAACATGCTTTATTTCTATTTTATCTTTAATATTATCAGGAAGGTTTTTTAAATAATCAATAATTGCCGGACTCCCCATAAGATGGCATGATGTACCGACACAGACCTCAACTGTTATTTTTTCTTTCATCTTGATTGCCCCCTTAATACCTCTTTATCTTTATCTCTTTACCCAGTTCAGCAAGCTCTTTTATCAGTTTATTAACTATTACCGGCCTGGGCTTTAACTGTAAGGACTGCATTAATTCCTGGTGGGCGGGGTTTACAGCAGTTCCTACCAAAAAATGTATTTGATCGGCCTTAAATAATGTCCTGGCTAAAAGGCTGGCCCCATCTTTTTTTTCATCAATACTCTGTCCCTTTTTTAACTGCAAAATCTTTTCCAGACATTTATTGAGGGTTAATATGCCTTCTGTCACCAGATCAATTCCCTTTATAGAAGCAAGGGGGGGAACACTGGGGTCATCATAGGTTAAGCTTGTTTCTATATCTTCACCAAGTTCCCGAGCCACCATATTTCCGGTCGCCCCGCCACAGACTACTTTCTCTGAATTATTACGTTTAAGAAACTCCTTAACCACCTTTCCATCCAGATCTGGATCAGTGGGAGGACCCGTTAACACCACAACAGAACGGGGTTCTCTTAATTTTAAAGCAATACATGTCGAATCATCACCCGGTTTACAGATATAACAGGCTTCAGTTAATTCAATGATATCCCGGGCAACATGAAGGGAATCCTTTTTATATAATCCATATTTGGTAACATGTTCTACCAGTCTTTCTCGCCCCAGCCCCAGGTGAAATAGCCCTCCAACCCCGGCATTAATGACTCCATCACTAACTACAAGCAATAAATCACCCAGTTTAAGTTTAAAATGGACTTCACTTACTTTTTTACCGGCGATTATTTTTTGTTCTTTATCTAATTTGACCCTTTGCCCGTTACGAATCAATATCAGGGAGGGATTGTCGTATTCAATTAAATGGGCATAGCCACTATCTGTTATTTTTAAAATCGACAGAGTTGAATAGGCTATCTCCCTGGTCTGACAGATAGGGAGGGTATCTGCTATGGTGGCAAAAACCTGTTCTACATTGATATTTCTTTCCAGTAATCTTGAAGCAATTTTCGTAGATAATAACGAGAGTATACTGGCTTTGATCCCACTACCAAGACCATCAGATAAAATTACTGTTGTCGCATCCCTAGACCTGATGACCTGATAACTATCACCACAGACCTCTTCACCGTGTTTTGAAAGGCTGGCAACTCCAACATCAACTTTCATCCCCATTTGTCTTCGCCTCTCTTTGCCCTATAATCTCTTTTAGTTCGAGTAGTGTTGCTTTAGTATCTGCCGTACTCTCACCAAGAAGTCCTGCAATTTCCTGGGCAACCCGCATCTGTTCTTTAATTACCTGAGAGGCCCTGTCTAAAGCTTCCTGTCTCATATTATCAATTTCGGCCCTGGTCTTTTCCTCTTCAGTAACATCTGTAATTATACCGATGACAACTCCATATTTAGGGAGGGGATAAATAGTTTCCCTGGTAATCAACTCATACTGGGGATATTGCTTACAATTATCAGTTATCATCTCCTGATTCTCCCAGACATCAATGTAATCCCCGGGATCAATAAAAGTGCTCAATGGTTTACCTTTAGCCTTAATATCTCTGCGGTTAAACATCCGGTTTGCAGCCGGATTAAAATCCTGAATAATCATATCTTTATCAACAATAATAATTCCATTAAGAGTACTATCAACAACAGCATGGGATAAGGATTCAGCCTTTTCCCTCATATAGGGAATACACATTTCCGGATTGGCCAGACCATTATACACAGCAATTGCCTTATCCCGGCAACTGGGATAACCACAGCCACCACAGTTTGTTTCATCTTCAGGTGATGTTTTACCGGTCAATGCCAGAATTCTCTTTATTTCTTCTTCATCTGGAACTTTATAATCTATCTCTCTGGGAGTGTAGCTCCAGGAAACTATAATACCTTTATTGTTAGCCCCCCGACAGCTCTGCTGTCCCCTGTTTAAATTATTGTATAACCTTTGTTTCCTGGCCAGGATTCCAGCATCTTCACCCATGGCTGGCCCCCCGAGGCAACCCCCCCGGCAGGCCATTGCCTCGATAAATCTGGGCTTGATAAGACCTTTTTCAATATCACGGAAGGTTTCCATACAATCTTCAAGTCCTGATATTGACACAATATCATCTGGCTTTATATTTAATTCATTTAGCCCACCTGTTCTAAGGGCCCCGCCGGGAAGTGGAAAACGGCGGGCCCTGTTAGAGGTTCTGTCAGGAAAAATATTACGGGGAGGTATATCCTGATTTAGTCTATCTAAGTAATTAAATATTTCCTCAAAGGTCAAAACAGCATCAATTGACCCTTCACCCCGGGTCAACGCTTCTTCTTTTTTCGCATAACAGGGGCCGATAAATACAACCCGGCAGTTTTCACCCATTTCCTGTTTTATCAGTCTTCCGTGGGCTATCATCGGTGATATAACAGGTGCCAGATAATCACATAATCCTGGAAAATATTTTTCAACCAGGTTTACAACAGTTGGGCAACAGCTGGATATAATTAGTTCCTTTTTATTGAGTAAATCTCTGTACTCATCGGCGATAACTTCTGCCCCAATCGCTGTTTCTTCAACAACATCTACACCAAGTTCTTTTAAAGCCCCTACCAACTTCCAGGGGGTAGAGAAATAACCTGAAGCCAGATACGAGGGAGCCAGGCTAACAACTACTTTATTACCGGAGGCTATATAGTTTTTAAATTTATCAAGATATTGTTCAGTTTTTTTAGCATTCTGGGGACAGGCTTCAATACAACGGCCACACAGAATACACCTGTCTTCATCTACCCAGGCCTGCCCATCCTTGATCCCAATAGCTTTAACCGGGCAATACCGTATACACTTATAACAATCTCTGCATTTAGCCTCACTTGTTATTACCAGACCCATATCTCATCCCCCACAACTTAACTTCTCTTCGAGAACATCAATTATATTATCTTTTGTGATTTTAGTCACAATCTCATCATCGAATTTAACTACAACCCCTTCAGTACACCGATTCTGGCAAAAACAGGCCTTCAGTTCAATATCTACATCACATTCATTTTCTTCCAGGTATTCCTGTATCCTCTTAATTACCTTGCGGGAACCTTTAACATGACATCCACTTCCTATACAGACTGTAATTGTAATTTTTCTGCACCTCCCGGTCTTAATTAAGTTACCCCGGAAATAATAAGGATATAATATGTTTGTTATAATTTTAACGATATATGTGAAAAAAATAACGAGCTTTGTTAAAATTATAACAATCTATATTCCAGGTGTCAACCCCCTTTTTAATTTTTTTATACCTGAACCTCTTTAACAGGAATTATTCTAAAATTAATATTATACTCCCGGGCCAGCTCCTTTTCGATTTCCTGCTTAATATTCTGAAGATATTGGATATTAATATCTCCTTCAGCATAGAGATATACATTTATCAGATTACCCTCTATCTCTACACTTTCTATCCGGTAATCCCAGTTAAAAACAAGCCTCTCTTTTATAGTTGTTTTAATAATGTCAACCGGTTTTTCAACATAAAAGTAATAATATGTAATAAAACTCAAAGGTATACTCAACAATACAACTGCAATGGTAATTATAATAATACTCTGTTTGACAAGGTTTTTTGCCTTTAATTTATACCATATCCGGGGTTTCAATCCCTGTAAGTAGAAAACAAGGACATTTGACAGTAAAAGTGCAAGATAGTTACCACCCAGCAGCAGCATGGGACCAACTATCATGGTCCTGTTACCCAGAGCCAGTCCAATTCCGGCCGTACACATTACCGGCAATAAGGAAGCAGCAACCATAACTCCAACCAGCCCAGATTCCAGTTCACCCTTGATTAGCGTAAAAGCCCCGGCCGCCCCGGCTGCCATGGCAATAAATAAATCAGCCATCGTCGGCATCATCCTTATGGATAGGGCTCTATTAACCTCTACATCAGGTATTAAAAGACCAAAGACCAGTCCTACTCCCATGGCCAGAACAACTGCTATTATCTCAGCCGAAATACCCTTCCAGATCAATCTGGTCTTTCCCAGGACTATCCCGATAGTAATGGCCAGAATCGGTCCCAGAACCGGGGCAATAACCATACCCCCGACAATAACGGCTACATTATTTAAAATCAAACCGAGACTGGTAATAATAGCCGAAAAAACTACCAGCAACAGATAATCTCTGGTTATACTGGATTTCTCTTTAGCAAAAAAAATCAGGGACTCCCGGGTAGCCCGGGAGTTATCTTCCTCTTCCTTGTCCCTTTCCCTGGGGAGAACTGCATCCGGGGTAAAAATAACAAGGCTTCTTCCAGAGTGTTCAAAATTAAAATTACTCCTCAGGTTATCAATAACCACATCTGTATTTCCGTACCGGAGGTTTACAATTAATAAATCACCGGTCTCCGATTCTATTAATTTATAATCTTCTATATTAACTCCCAGGGATTCCAGAATACTGACTGCTTTTTTCCCTTCACCCGGGTAAAAAGTGGCATGTACAACCTGCAAATGTAATTCCCCCTGTCCTTTATATTTTAAGCCAGGGGGAAAATTTTATTCTCCCATTCTATCCAGAATAAGTTTATAACCATCGGCCCCATAGTGTAAGGCCCGTTTAACCCGGCTAATGGTGGCTGTACTTACTCCTGTTTTTTCCGTAATTTCATCATAAGTGGCCCCCTGCCTCAACATGCGGGCCACTTCTAATCTCTGGCCAAGGGCTTTTATTTCCCCAATGGTTGCAATATCCTCAAAAAAACGATAACACTCTTCTTTGTTTTCCAGAAGTAAAATAGCATCAAATAATTGTTCTGTAAATCGGTCTTTAATATCCTTCCCCATAATTCTCCCCCTCCTGGTTATTCCCATTCTATAGTTGCTGGAGGTTTACTGGTAATGTCATAGACAACCCTGTTAACCGAGTCAACTTCATTTACTATCCGGGTTGATATTTTCTCCAGCAACTCATACGGTAATCTGGCCCAGTCTGCTGTCATGGCATCATCACTGGTAACAGCCCTTAAGATAATAGGATAACCATAGGTCCTTGTATCTCCCATAACACCAACACTTTTCAAATCAGGGAGAACAGCAAAAGACTGCCAGATTTCTTTATAATACCCGGCCTCTTTTATCTCTTCCTGGATGATGGAATCTGCTTTTCTCAGGATTTCAAGTTTTTTACCATCAATTTCACCGATTATTCTTATAGCCAGACCCGGACCAGGAAAAGGCTGCCGCCAGACTATCTCATCAGGGAGACCCAGAACCTCACCTATTTTCCGGACCTCATCCTTAAAGAGGTTCCTGAGGGGTTCAATTAATTTAAAGTCCATGTTGTCAGGTAAACCCCCGACATTATGGTGGCTTTTTATAGTTTCAGCAGTTTCACTACCGCTTTCAATTACATCAGAATACAGGGTTCCCTGGACCAGATATCTGGCATCACCAAGTTTTCTGGCCTCCTCTTCAAAAACCCTTATAAACTCCTCCCCTATTATCTTTCGTTTAGTTTCAGGGTCCTTAACGCCATTAAGCCTGTTTAAAAACCGTTCCCGGGCATCCACGTAAACAAGGGGAATATTAAACTCATCTACAAATGTCCGTTTTACCTGTTCTGCTTCTCCCTTTCTCAAAAGACCATGGTCTACAAAAATACAGGTCAGCTGATCCCCGATTGCCCGGTGAACCATGGTTGAAGCCACAGCAGAATCAACCCCACCGGACAGGCCAGAAATAACCTGACTCGAACCTACTTCCTCCTTTATCCTATCAATTTCCTCATTGATAAAATCAGCCATATTCCAGGTACCTTTAACCCCACAAACTTTAAATAAATAATTGCGAATAATGTTTAAACCCTGGATGGTATGAACAACTTCCGGATGAAATTGAACACCGTAAAACTTAAGTTCAGGATTACCCATAGCTGCTACCGGCGTAATATCAGTTTTGGCGGTTACTTTAAATCCGTCGGGAACCTTCTTAACACGGTCCCAGTGACTCATCCAGACCTGACTATCAGAAATACCCTCAAATAATTTATCCTTTTCAGTAATATGTAACCTGGCCTTTCCATATTCCCCGTGCCTGGCCTTTTCAACAGCCCCACCGGGTAGCAATGCAGTCATTAACTGCATACCGTAGCAGATGCCAAGAATGGGTATATTTAACTTAAAAACTTCTTTATCAATCATGGGAGCCTCTGGCCCGGTAACACTCTTGGGACCCCCGGAAAAGATAATTCCGGCCGGATTTATATCTTTAATCTGGTCTATAGAGATATTATATGGCTTGATAATGGAATAAACATTACATTCCCTTACCCGTCTAGCAATTAATTGACTGTACTGGCCACCGAAATCAAGTACTAAAATTTTATCTTCTTTCATATAACTCCCCTTTCATCCTTCTTTACTTCACTTGATTAAAGTATATCTATCTTAATAACCTATGTCAAGGAATTATGGACAAATATATTTTCCCCTTCCTTTTTATAATATATTATCCTCCCGGTTTAAGATATCTTATCCTTCCATGCAAGATTTTTCGGGCAGACTAATTGACTTTGACATAAAAAAAAGCAGCGTACCTTTAAAAGGTACGCTGCCATTTGTTTAGGGAAAAGGCTTCTTACATCATGCCACCCATTCCGCCGGGCATACCGCCACCGGGCATTCCGGCATTACCATTACTGTCATTATCCTCTTCTTTATCAGCCACCAGGCATTCAGTAGTCAGCAACATAGCAGCAGCACTGGCAGCATTCTGAAGGGCAGAACGGGTTACCTTAGCCGGGTCTACAATACCGGATTCAATCATATTTACAAACTCACCGTTATAGGCATCGAAACCGATACCTTTATCTTCAGACTTAACCTTCTCAACAATTACTGAACCTTCATAACCGGCATTGTCTGCTATGAGACGTACCGGGGCTTCAAGTGCTTTTCTAACAATGTCAACACCGGTAGCTTCGTCACCTTCAAGGTTCAGTTCATCAAGGGCAGGAATGGCATCAATAAGGGTGGTTCCACCACCGGCTACCAGTCCTTCTTCTACAGCGGCCCTGGTAGCAGAGAGAGCATCTTCAATACGGTGTTTCTTTTCTTTTAATTCAGTTTCAGTAGCAGCACCAACCTTAATTACAGCCACACCACCGGCCAGTTTAGCCAGTCTTTCCTGCAGTTTTTCCCTGTCAAAATCAGAATCAGTATTTTCAATTTGAGTCCTGATCTGCTTAATTCTATTCTGAATTTCTTTGCTATCTCCAGCACCTTCTACAATAGTAGTATCCTCTTTGGTTACTGTTACTTTGTGGGCCCGACCAAGCATACTAATATCAGCATTTTCGAGCTTGAGACCCAGGTCTTCAGTGATTACCTGACCACCGGTCAGAATAGCAATGTCTTCTAACATAGCCTTACGACGATCACCAAAGCCAGGTGCTTTAACAGCAACACAGTTAAAGGTACCACGAATCTTGTTGACAACAAGAGTAGCCAGGGCTTCCCCTTCAACATCTTCAGCAATTATTAAGAGAGGTTTACCACTCTGGGCTACTTTTTCTAACAGGGGTAAGATTTCCTGGATATTAGATATCTTCTTGTCAGTGATCAGGATATAGGGATCTTCAAGGGAAGCTTCCATAGCATCAGTATCGGTTACCATATAGGGGGAGAGATATCCTCTATCGAACTGCATACCTTCAACTACATCTAAAGAAGTCCCCATACTCTTGGATTCTTCAACAGAGATAACTCCATCCTGACCAACTTTCTCCATAGCTTCAGCAATAAGCTTACCGACTTCTTCATCATTACCGGCAGAAATAGCAGCAACCTGGGAAACTGCTTCTTTTCCTTCAACAGGTTTGCTTAGTTCCTTAATCTCTTCTACCAGCTTCTGAACGGCCTTTTCAATACCCCTTTTCAGGATCATGGGGTTGGCACCGGCGGCCACATTCTTTAAACCTTCCTTGAAAATAGCCTGAGCCAGTACTGTAGCAGTGGTTGTACCATCACCGGCAACATCATTGGTTTTGGTAGCAACCTCTTTTACAGTCTGAGCCCCCATGTTTTCGTAGTGATTTTCAAGTTCTATTTCACGGGCAATACTAACACCATCGTTGGTGATAGTAGGAGCTCCAAAGCTCTTTTCAAGAACTACATTTCGTCCTTTTGGACCTAAAGTTACTTTAACAGCATTTGCCAGAGTATCAACACCGCGTTCCAGAGCACGGCGAGCATCTTCACTAAATTTTAATTCTTTTGCCATTTTATGTATCCCTCCTTAAGTAGTTTAGGGTTTTCAGATTATTTTTCAATTACTGCCAATACATCCTCCAGATTTAAAATGATATAATCTTCACCGTCTATTGTTACTTTAGTTCCTGAATATTTATCAAAAACAACTAAATCTCCAACTTTAACTTCCGGGTCACCATCTTCAGGTGTGCATCCTTTACCAACAGCTACAATTTCTCCCTGTTGTGGTTTTTCCTCTTTAGCGGTATCGGGTAGTACTATTCCACTCCTGGTTTTTTCTTCTTCTTCAAGATATTTAACAGCAACCCTGTCATTTAAAGGCTTAATGTTCATTTCCTTGGCCCCCTTTATTATTTATTTTTGTTTATTTATTATTAGCACTCATTGGTGGCGAGTGCTAATAAGCACATTAATATAATAACGGAGTACTTAAGCAAAATCAAGTTAAAATATTGCTTATCACTTTAGTTTAATTTTATTTAATAGTAATTTCCTCTTAAATCCTTCCATTTTCTCGAGATATTTACACTTGTCAAATTATTTCAATTTTACTTCTGATAATTTTACTTAATTTTTTATAATTACTACCAGTTAAATCATTTCCAAAAATATCATAAATTATTCCCGGAACAAGCAACAAATCATAATTGCAATTATTTTGTTCAACTGCTTCAATTATATCACTGTTTACCAGTAAACCGGCAGTCTTGATAGTACCCCCGAAATACTTATTTTTAACAGGTAGAACAGATAAATTAATATAATTCAAATCTTCTTTTATTTTAGTGGTTACTGTTTCCATTAAATTTCTGGCCAGGAATGAGGTTATCACCCCTGTTTTTTTACCCTTGTTTGCAGCTATTATCCGTTTTAATTTCAAGAAAACATTACTATCAAGGTCATAATCCATAACCACTCCCGGTTTCATCCCGGAGCATTTTTTTAATTTAATATTAAGATAATCTTTACCCCTTTTAATCCTGAGGTCAGGGTCTTTTAGATTAACCAGCCTCCTGAAGGCATCAACCCTGCTCAAAGGAAGATTACCATTTATCCTGTCAATAATATCTCCCCTCTTAATTCCGGATTTATAGGCCGGTGAACCTTTAATAACACCGGTCACGTTAGAAGTTAAATCATTTAAAAGGGGTGGTTCCAGGATGATAGGGGTCTGGTATCTGGCTCTAATTTCTTCTATGAGTTCTTTTAACCTGTAATACATTTTATGAAAATCTATATCAACATCAGCATACCTGGTATAACCGGGCATAAATACCCTGATAGTTTTTACCTGCTTTCTGGCTAAAAATACTATGGCCTTTTCTATACTTTTATAACCAATTATATGAGGAACAGCTACAAGACTCCCGTTAACTTGAATTCTATACTCATTTAACAAAAAAAAGGAATTAAATACCCGTTCTGGTTGAGGGTCACCCATTAAAAAAACCCTCTCCTCCGGGGAAGAACAGTTAAGGGATATGTTTAATTCAACTGGATTTACCTCTTTCAAAAATTCTATCATATCCCGGGAGAGATGGGTTCCACTTGTAGTTATTTTTAATAATTTATCCGGCCATTTTTCTCTCAACATAGTAAGAACTCCCCGAAAATGAGGATGAGCCAGGGGGTCCCCCTCGATAATTTTGGTAGCAGATTCACCCAATATCAGGGGCCCATCAGGCGGAATATAATCAATAAGTTCCATAATAAGCTCCATGGGAAGGTGCCCGAAACGATAAACCTCAACCCCCGGTGGGTTATAACGATGACTGCAGAACTTACAACTCAGGTTACAGACCGAAGTAAGGGGAAGGATCCCATCTTCCTGAACCGTTTTTAATAAAAGATATTTATGTTTACCCTCTATCTTCATACTACTACCTCGCCCCACTTATAATTTTAAATTGGCTTCTGCATTTAAACTTAAATCGTTAAAATCACCCTTCAGGTACTGGTAATAAGCCACTACTCCTATCATTGCTGCATTATCGGTACAGTACTCGAGCCTGGGGTAATAAAGGGGGATATTCCTGTAATTTAATTCTTTTTGAAGCTGTGATCTTAAAGACCGATTGGCCGCCACCCCACCTGACAGGATAACACTCTTTACGGGTAATTTTTTTGTCACTTTTATAACTTTACTGACCAAAACATCAATAACAGCCTGTTGAAAGCCTGCTGCCACATCATTGACATTTATCTCCTGGCCACGCTGTTTTCTATTATGAATATAGTTGATTACAGCTGTCTTTAAACCACTAAAACTGAAATCAAAAGTATCCTTTTCCAGAAAAGGGCGGGGAAAATCTACAGCACGGGGATTTCCATCCCTGGCTGCCTTTTCAATGGCCGGCCCCCCGGGATATCCCAGTTTCAGGACCCGGGCTGTTTTATCAAAGGCTTCACCGGCCGCATCATCACGGGTCCGCCCCAGTATTTTATACTCCCCGCGATTTTTAAAATATAAAAGATCCGTATGACCACCAGAAATAGTAAGACAGGCAGCCGGGAGTTCAATATCATTATGGGATATGAAATTGGCGTAAATATGTCCGGCAATATGATTAACTCCGATAAATGGTTTACCGGTAGCATAAGCAATTGCCTTTGCCGCCGATAACCCAACTAAAAGGCCACCTACCAATCCTGGTCCATAGGTACAGGCTACTGCATCTAAATCCTTGAAGGTCAGACCCGCCCTGTCAAGGGCTTCTTTGACCACAGGATTAATAAATTCCAGGTGTTTCCGGGATGCTATTTCAGGGACAACCCCACCATATTTACGGTGCCAGTCTACCTGAGAGGCCACAATATTGGACAGAACTTCAACCCCATTTTTCACAACTGCAGCTGCAGTCTCGTCACAGGATGTCTCTATTGCCAGAATAATAACATTTTTATTCTTCATTTTTTAACCCCTTCCACATAACCAGAGCATCCTCATTATTATTCTTATAATAACCAACATAACAGCCAATAGGAATAAATCCTAGCTTCTCATAAAGCCTGATAGCTGCTTTGTTGGAGACCCTGACTTCCAGGGTCACCTCTTTAAGTCCCTGATCTTCAGCAAAGTTCATCAGGTTATTAATTAATCTGGTGGCCAGACCACGGCGTCGATACCCGGGGTCCACAGCGAGATTGGTAATATGTAATTCATCCTTTATTATCCAGGACCCGATATACCCGACCAACCTTCCGTCCAGCCAGCCTGATAAATACAGGGAATATTTGTTATCCTGTAACTCCCGGAGAAATGCTTTTTTGGACCAGGGGGCTTGAAAACATTTCCCCTCAATTTCAAGCACCCTGGGGAGATCACTTTCTTCCATGGGCCTGATTGTTAAACCCAATCTAATCACCTGACTTATGTTTTCTCTCCCAGTTGATTTCAGCCTGGGGCCTTTTCAGATAGTTGGCACTGACCTCCAGGTAATTTTGCCCCTGGCCATTTTTCAGATGATAAAAGCTCAGTTCTGCAATAGAGCCACCATGAGGAATACCGGCCGACCGGGGAGCCAGAACACAGTTAAAGCCAGCCTTTTCCCAGACCTCGCGATATTCCTCAACTCCATTGCCTACAAAATAAAATGGTTTTCCATCATCTATTGAAGACAGCTCATTAATCAAATCATTAACAGAGAGGGCCCTTTCATCCCGGACCTTTGCATTTTTAATATCACGACTCCAACCCCGGTACAGGGAAGTATAAACCCTCGCATTCCGGGCATCAATAACAGGTACAATCCAGCCTTCAGCTATTATCAGGTTATAGGCCAGGATGTCCAGAGAGGATAAACCCACTACCGGTATATTTAAAACCTGAGCAAAGGATTTAGCAGTACTCATTCCTATCCTGAGGCCAGTAAAAGAACCAGGTCCGGTGACAACTCCAACACCATTTATTTGATCAATCTCACGGCCACACTCCATTAAGAGTCGGTCTATTACCGGCAACAGCCGTTCACTGTGCCTTCTTTTAAGTTTTATATTGATTTCACCAAGGACTCCATCATCATTGTAAAGGCCAACCGAACCAACCGCCCCACTGGTGTCAATTCCCATAACTAACATTTCTGAGCCAACCCTTCCAGTAACCTTTTACTTTTTTCACCCTCTGCTTCAAAAGTTAATTTCCGCCTGGTGTCATGATTACTTTTTTCTATCTTTACATATATAAAATCCTGAGGAATAACATCATATACTATATCCGGCCACTCGATCACAACAACCCCTTCCCTGTCCAGGTATTCTTCAAATCCAATATCATATATATCCTCTTCTTCCTCAAGACGATAAAGATCCATATGAAAAAGGGGAAGGTCTCCATCGTATTCATTAATAAGATTATAGGTGGGACTGGTTACATCTTCATCAACACCGAGTCCCTCAGCCAGTCCCCGGGTAAAAACAGTTTTTCCGGCTCCCAGGTCTCCTGCCAGCAAAATAATTTGACCCGGTTCCACCAGCTCTCCTGTTATTTTTCCTATTTTCAGGGTTTCCCCAACCGAATCACTTATAACCTGCCATGTTTCCTGGCTCATTATTCTTCACCTCACCCCTGTCTTTAGCATTACCATTATAACACAAAGTATTAAAAAGTAAAATAAAAATAACCGGGCTTCATCTAAAGAGCCCGGTTACATCCCTTACTGTAATTATTCTTCTCCCAGTTCCCTCGACCTCTCTACAGCCCGGGAAACGGCCTCCATTAAGATGCCCCTCAACCCCCTTTTTTCAATAACCTGTAGTCCATTTATTGTCGTTCCTCCAGGTGAGGTTACCATATCTTTTAATTGCCCTGGATGTTGTCCGGTTTTTAAAACCATTTCAGCCGAACCGGCTACTGTCCTTACAGCCAACTCCAGGGCCAGATCCCGGGATAGACCATTTAAAACCCCGGCATCGGCCAGAGCTTCTATAATCACATATATATATGCCGGACCACTACCACTTAAACCGGTTACTGCATCTATTAAATGTTCTTCAATGACCACACCTTTACCAACCCCGTTACAAATCTTTTTAACAAACTCTATATCATCATCAGTTGCCTTTTCTCCCGGTGAAATAGCTGAAACCCCCTGGTTAACCAGAGCCGGGGTGTTGGGCATTACCCTGATAACCCGGCAGCTTTCAGGCAGATTTTCTTTTATCCTATCAGTACTGACCCCGGCTGCAATAGATATAAATAATTTATTTTCTGAGGCCGGTTTAATACCCTGAAGGACATTTTTAAGTACCTGAGGCTTTACTGCCAGTAAAATATTATCTGCCTGCTCAACCCCTCTATAGTTACTGCCAGTAGTCCTGATTCCTCTATAATCCTTGTTATGTTCCCTTTCATCTACGACCGGGTCACATCCTATAATATCTTTGGCTTCCAGGATATTATTATCCAGAATACCATAAAGTAAAGTGGTCCCCATTTTTCCCAGACCTATGATGCAGAGTTTCATAAATATCACCTACTCCCTGATCTGACCCTGACCAAAAATAATATATTTGGTTGTTGTCAGCTCTTCTAATCCCATTGGACCCCTGGCATGTAACTTCTGGGTACTGATACCGATCTCGGCCCCCAGGCCAAATTGACCTCCATCAGTAAACCGTGTTGACGCATTTACATAAACAGCGGCAGCATCGATCTCCTGAAGAAACCGGTGGGCTCTGGTGTAATTTTCAGTTATTATAGCTTCAGAATGTTTCGTACCATAGGTGTTAATATGTTCTACCGCCTTATCAAAGCTATCTACAATCTTTACTGCCATGATATAATCCAGATACTCCCGGGACCAGTCATCATCAACCGCTTTTTTTATCCCGGGTAATATTGCCCGGGTGTTTTCACAGCCCCTTAATTCAACATTATTTTCTCTAAATAATTTATATAGCTCCGGTAGAAATTCATCAGCAACCTGTCGGTGTACCAGGAGGCTTTCAGCAGCATTACAAACGGCAGGCCGACTCGTTTTGGCATTAAAAACAATATCCAGGGCCATATCCAGGTCAGCTTCAGAATCAACATAAACGTGGCAGTTACCGACCCCGGTCTGGATTACGGGCACCTTTGCTTCAGCTATAACCCGGTTAATAAGTCCAGCCCCACCCCTGGGAATAAGAACATCTAAATATTCAGTCAGGTTAAATAAAACTTTAACCGCCTTACGGTCAGTTGTCTGAATCAACTGGACACATCCTTCAGGCAGGCCTGCAGCCACAGCTGTATCTTCAATGATCCGGGCCAGGATTTTATTTGAGTTAATGGCTTCAGAACCACCCCTTAAAATAACAGCATTCCCGGTTTTCAAACACAAACCGGCTGCATCAACCGTAACATTGGGACGGGCTTCATAAATCATCCCGATAACTCCCAGAGGAACCCGCATCTGACCGATCTGAAGTCCATTGGGCCGTTTCCACATCTTGATAACTTCACCGACCGGATCTTCAAGCTTAACCAGTTCCTTAAGCCCTTCAGCCATACCCTCAATCCGCTTTTCATTAAGTTCCAGCCTGTCCAGGAGGGCTTTTGAAAGACCTTTCTCCCGCCCTCTTTCCATATCTATATTGTTGGCTCTTATTATTTCGTCTTTTGCCTGGACTAACTTTTCTGCAATGGCAGCCAGGGCCTTATTTTTAACATCGGTTGCAATACCGGAAAGTTTCCGGGAAGCCTTACTGGCTTTCCGGGCCTGAAATACCACCTGTTCTTTAATCTCCATTATCAATCTTACCCCTTTCTATTACCAGGTTATCCCGGTGTATTACTTCTTCCTGTTTCATATAACCGAGTAAAGAACTAATATCTGTGGTGTGGTGTCCCTGAATAACTCTAATTTCTTCAGATGAATAATTAACCAACCCTCTCCCTATCTCTTTACCACTGTGGTTGATTACCCTAACCGGTTCACCTTCTGAAAAATCTCCCTCAACCCCGGTTATACCACCGGGTAAAAGACTTTTACCCCGGTATACCAGGGCAGTTTCAGCACCTTTATCAACTTTTATAGAACCACTGACCGGCAGGTTAAAGCGCAACCACTGTTTTCGTTTAGTCAGGTAATCCTGTTTTGGAAGAAAAGTTGTCCCTTTATTATAATTATTTCCCTTTTCCAGCATATCTACCAGTGATAATAAAACGTTCTTCTCATAACCGGGTCCGATAACCATAGTAACCCCGGAATTAACGGCAATCCTGGCAGCTTTTATCTTGGTAATCATACCCCCGGTCCCGACAGAGCTACCCCGCCCACCGGCCAGCCCTTCAACGTCAGGAGTAATGTCCTCTACTACTCTAATAACTTCAAGGTCTGATCCCTCTCCAGGAACCCCGTTATACAGGCCTTCAACATCTGACAGAACGATCAAAAGATCAGCCTCAACGAGTCCGGCTACCCGGGCCGACAGGGTGTCATTATCGCCAAATTTAATTTCCTGGGTAGCAACAGTATCATTCTCATTTATTACGGGGATAACCCCGTGTTTTAATAAAGTTAACAGGGTATTAAAGGCATTTAAATACCGCCCCCTGTCTTCCAGGTCACTGGCAGTTAATAATATCTGGGCCCCTTTTTCTCCATATTCCCTGAAAAACTTATTATATAATCCGATTAATACTCCCTGACCGAGGGCAGCCAGGGCCTGCTGTTCGGGAATAGAACCGGGCCTGACATCAAGGTTCATATCTCCCATTCCAGCAGCAATAGCACCTGAAGTCACAAGCAGGACTTCCCGCCCCTGGTTCTTCAAATCTACCAGCTGCCTGACAAGATGGTCGATCCTGGTAATATTTAATTTTCCACCCGGGTGGGTTAAAGTACTGCTACCAACCTTAACAACCACCCGGTTATATTTCTTCTTTCGTCCCCTGCCCATATAATCATCCCCTGGTCTATTTCCTTAATATCTTGATTTGTATATTTATTAATTATAGCAAATAGTTATTCCAGAGTCAATTTAAGGCCCCTGATAAAGGCCTCATTCTCTTCGGGGAGACCAATACTAACCCGTAGATGATGGGGATAACCCAGGGGTTTACCCGGTCTTACTATAACCCCATGTTTTAAGAGTTCTTTAAACATTTTTATAGAATCTACCCCGGTCCTTATTAACACAAAATTGGCCTGGGTAGGAACATAACCAACCCCAATTTTGTCAAGTTCAGTGTATAGATACTCTTTACCCTGTTCGTTATTACGAATGGTAGCCTCCAGGAAGTCTTTATCCTCAAGGGCTGCCTGCCCTGCTTTCTCTGCGAGGTGATTCACATTAAAGGGATCCCTTACCTTCATTAAAGTTTCAATTATATCCGGGGCAGATATAGCATAGCCGAGTCTTAAGCCAGCCAGGCCATATGCTTTTGAAAAAGTCCGGAGTACAATAACCGGATAACCCTGTTTTACATACTCAATTCCGTCAGGATAGGATTCATCCTGGACAAATTCATGATAAGCCTCATCAAGGACAACGATTACATCATCGGGGATCTGGCTTAAAAATTGTTCCAACTCATCTTTCCTGAATATAGTACCAGCTGGATTGTGGGGATTGGTTAAAAAGATTAGTTTTGTTTTTGAGGTCACCCCGCGGGCAAGGGCCTCCAGGTTTTGATGATAATTTTTCATCCAGACCCTTATAAGCTGGGTCCCCATTAACTGGGAAACAAATTTATATTCAACAAATGATGGATAGGAAATTACAGCCTGACTATTATTATCGAGGAATGCCTCCGCAATTACTTTTAATAATCCATCAGAACCATTACCGATGGCAATCATATCTTCTTTAACACCAAGCTTATCACTTAAAGATCTTTTTAAACTCCGGCTGGCACCATCGGGATAACGATTGATATTTACCGTTTCTCTGGTCAAAACCTCCTTAACCCTGGGTGATACTCCCAGTGGGTTTTCATTTGAAGCCAGTTTATATACTTCAGCCAGACCCAGCTCTTCTTTAACCTCTTTGATAGGTTTTCCAGGGATATAGGGTTTGATATTGTGAACCTCATCCCTGACAATTCTTTTCCAGCTTTTAAGCCCTCTTTTTACATTTAGCATCCTTCTCACTACTCCCTTCTTTAATATTATCCTTAAAATAACAACCCAGTATTTTAAAGAGTCCGGACATATTTCTCACTTCTTTCAGGGCTCCGGCCACCAGTGGGTCATGGTAATGACCCTCAAGGTCAATATAGAACAGATATTCCCCCAGCTTTTTCCTGGTCGGTCGTGATTCTATCCTGGTCAAATTTATTTTTCGAGCTGCAAATTCACCCAGCATTTCGTAAAGAACCCCGGGCTTATTTACCTCAGGGGTACAGACAATAGATGTTTTATACATTTTCTTTGTATCCTGATAATTATTATAGCCCGTACTGTAAAAGAATTTACCTTTACTCCGGGAGATAATTATAAACCGTGTGTAGTTCTCATCATCATCCTGGATACCCTCTGCTATTACACTTAATCCATACAGATGGGCAATCTGGTCTGACCCGATAACAGCTAACTCCCTGTTTTTTAAAGCACACTCTGCGGCAGCAGCGGTACTTTCCGTATAAATAATTTCGGCCTGAGGTAGGTTTTCTTCTATAAAATCAGCCGTCTGGGCAATGGCCTGGGGATGGGACAAAACCTTCTTTATGTTACCTACTTCCAACCCTTTCTGGCCTATTAAATTATGGTTTATCGGAATAATTACTTCACCGGTTATAATTATGTTTGATTCCTTAACAAGCAGGTCAAGGCTTAAATTGACCGACCCTTCGAGTGAGTTTTCCAGGGGAATAACCCCCTTTTCAATGGAGCCTTCTTTGACATTCCGGACGACTTCTTTTATCGTCCGGAAAGAAATCATCTCATGACCCCCTCCAAAATACTTAAGGGCTGCCTTTTCACAGAAGGTGCCTCCAGGTCCTAAATACCCGTATCGCGCTGGACACAATAATATCTCCTCCCTACTCATTTTTTACTATAAATACAAAAAACCCCGTTCCCATGAAGGAACGAGGTTTATTATCCCGCGGTACCATCCTTTTTGGTCAATGACCCGCTCAATCCGGCTACGGAAGGTATTACTTCTATAACCGTGTCGGGGTAACGGCCGACAACCGGTAAAAGCCTAATACTCAATGAATCAGCCCACAACTCCCAGGGTAACTTCATTAAAGGTTCAGCGCACAACTCCCAGGGGAACTTCATTAAAATCCCTGTTACCGGGCTTTCACCATCCCCGGCTCGCTCAAAACAGGTAATTTTAATTACTTTCCCTGTTCATAGTTTTTTACAAATTTTTTATCTTTTGTTTGATTATATATTATACACATAAATAGATTCAGTGTCAAGTTTTGTTATATATTTTTTCAGTCTTACCCGATTTAATACTAGACATCAACTCCCAGGAATACCCTCACCAGATAACCAATACCGAAGGAGAGGACAGCTACCCCAAGGCTGATGGTGGCCATTTCCAGAAACCGTTTTTTAAAGTCCAGATCCTTGGCCACTGCTATATAATAATTGAAGACAAAAATGATTAAAATGGCTAACAATATAGTAACTAACAGTGCTGTCATATAACCTGCCAGGAGTAAAAAGGGCAAAACCAGGAAGAAAACGGTAATAATATAGGCTCCCCCGGTATACATAGATGATTTCAGAGCCTCACCATGGTCACTTTCAGATTTAGTAGAGAGATACTCTGAAGCCCCCATTGAAAAAGAAGCAGCGATACCGGTTATCAATCCGGCTATTGCAATTAAATTTGTGTTTTTTAACGCAAAACTTAATCCAGCCAGTGTTCCCGTTAACTCCACCAGAGCATCATTTAACCCCAGAACAACAGAACCAACATATTGAAGGTGTTCTTCTTCCAGCAGATTTAAAAGCTCGTGTTCGTGCCTGTATTCATCTTCCATGATGCTGGCTGCTCCGGGGATCTTATCGGCCACCTGTTTATAGATAACCTGGGCCTCTTCTTCACCCTTTTCCATTAGCTTTATCCCAAAGGTCAGACCGAATATAACTGCTATCCAGTAATAAAAGAATACCTTCCACTTACTGGGCTTAACATCCTGACCGGTATGTTTTTTCCAGAACTCATAGTGCTTTAGTTCATCTCTCCCGATTTCCTCCAGAACTTTTTTATTGTTTTTATCCTTGATCCGTTTAGCCAGTCTGGTATATATTTTATATTCTGTAATTTCATTTTTTTGATAGTCCAGAATCATTTTTTTAGTCCTGCTATCCAGTTGTTTTTCCTTCTTTCCTTCTGTCATTCATAATCACCCCTTTTCTTTTTATAATCAGATCTGACCGTTCAGAAACTTCTTCCTTAATTTGGGCTCAAACTTTTCAATTGCATATCTTAGCATGGTCCTCGGCATTTTTTTATAATGTTTTTTAAGGAAATTTATTTCTATCGCCTGATTCCTTTTACCAACCTCACGAAGCATCCAGCCCACTGCTTTGTGAATTAAATCATGGTCATGGTTTAACAATAATTTAGCTATTTCCAATGTGTGTCTATATTGATTTTTTTTAATAAAATACTTTGTTGCTATAATAGCTATTCTTTGTTTCCACAGTTCACCTGACTTCGCCAGTTTATATAAAAGACTTTTATCCCTGTTAAATAAAAAATCCCCAAGTATTTTATCAGCAGATGAATCCACCAGGTCCCAGTTATTAACACCATCAAGATGATTTAAATAGAGGTCTACTATCTCCTGTTTTTTATTCTGATCTGCTTTCTGGTATTTATTTATGAGAATAAATAAACCGGTCAATCGATATTCATGGACCGGGTCATTTAAAAGTTTACTTACATCTTTTAAAGATATCTGTTTATAATATTTTTTAGCAACTTTCCTCTGATGGGGAACCCTGACTCCAATGAACTGATCACCCTCACCATACCCACCAGGATAACATTTAAAAAATCCGGGAAGGAAATCTGCTTTTTCAGGTTCCCGATATTTATAAAGTTCCTGTTTGATTATCTGAATGTAGTTCATCTATATCACCTTCAGGTAAAACAATCTTATTTAAATAAATAATACCTGCCGACATTAGTAAAATACTTATAAACTGGGATGGTGAAAAAAACTCCTGGTTAAATATAATCCCACGGTTATCACCCCGCAAAAATTCAATTAAAAACCTGAAGAGTCCATATCCTGTTAAGTAAATACCGAACCTTTTGTAGAATGGTACTAATTTAATGATAACAATAAACAGGAGAAACAAAAATACGGATTCATATAACTGGGTGGGGTGAACCCTGGTACCCATTCCGTACTTCAATGAAGACAGGCTTCCTGCAGGAAATATTACCCCCAATAAACTATCAGTCGGTTTTCCATAACAGCATCCCGCCAGAAAACAGCCTATTCTCCCGACGGCGTGGCCGATTATAACTGATGGTATTAGTAAATTTAAAAACTTATATATATTTAAATTATAAATTCTTAAAAAGATCAGAAAAACTATGGCACCACTGACCAGCCCTCCATAAAATGTAAAACCACCCAGGTGACCATGGACCAAATAATCAAAAAACAGAGCACCTATAAAAGCGATGACTATAGATAAAGGTATAATAGTATACATCCTTTCATATTCTACCCGGGTAAGTGCCACTTTTTTTAGGCCCGATTCAAATACTAATATCCCCAGTATCAAACCTATCCCGAACATTAAATTGTAAGTTGGAATATAAACTTGTTTACCAAGTATTATATATGGTAACATTATCAATACTCCTTTTAAAATGTTGAATAATAGTTTATAAATTCTCTTATATATCTTTAGAAAAGTAACAGTAAAAACACAAAAAAATAAGTTATTAAAAAATCAGGGTAACATTTTCCAGTCACCCTGACTTTTACTTAAATGTTAAGCAGCTACTTTTTTAGCCTCATTAATGGAAAGAATACCGGCAATAAGGAATAAAATACCTGCAATCAAAGCCAGTCCATTACCGGCAATAACAGTAAACCCTGTTAAAACAGCGGCAATGATCATTACAATCCCTGATGATTTCGGAGACTTTTTAGACCTGATTGCAAAAATAAGACCTAAAACTGCTCCAATTAAACATACCCACATATAAAAGTCAGCAACAGCTGAAGCCTCTTCTGCGGTGCTGGACATAGCAGTAATGAAACCAGCACAGGCCCCTGCACAGAATGAAGCCGGAATTCCGAGCACACCCCCAATAATACCTAAAATAAGTGGTGCACTGGAAACTTCTTTGGTTCCTTCAGACATAAAAACACCTCCATATTATTTTAGTATGTAAATATAATCTTTCCATTACTTAATTCGTTAAACCTTACAAAAAATCCTTCTTAATTCCTACAAAAAAGTTCATTATTTAACATATTTCTAAGTAAACCAGATATATGTTTGAATCAACTACATAATAATTCGCCAAACAGAGGTTTTTAGCCATCATAAAAGGGATATTACCCTGAAATAATCTCTTCAATAGTTTTTATAAAAACATCCATTTCTCTTTCTGTCCCCACACTGACCCTCAAGTAATTACTGATCCCCGGTTGATTAAAATAACGAACAAGAATTCCTTTATCCTTAAGTTCATTAAATAGATCACAGGCCGGGTAACTTTGGTGACTGATAAAAATAAAATTGGCCCTGGAGTCAAGAACCTTAAATCCTATTTTTCTTAAATTTTTTGCCACCCTGTCACGGGTTTTTATGATCTTTAATCTTGTTTCCTCAAAATATTTATCATCTTTAATAGCTTCACGGGCTGCAATCATGGCCAGGGTATCAAGGGTATAAGAGTTAATAGAATTTTTAACCCTGTTTAAACCTTCAATTAACTTCTTATTTCCCATCGCAAAACCTATTCTCAACCCTGCCAGGGACCTGGATTTAGAAAATGTCTGAACAATAAGCAGATTGGGGTATTTATCAATTAAAGAAACAGCTGATTTTCCTCCAAAATCTATATAGGCCTCATCAATAATAACAACTTTATCTATATTATATGCTACTATTTTTTCAACTTTCGATAAGGGTAAATAGATACCGGTCGGAGCATTGGGATTGGGAAAAATAATACCATGATTCTCACGGTAGAATTCCTCTACATTGAGGGTAAAATCATCCTGTAATGGAACCTGCCGGTACTCGATATTTAATAACCTGCAGTAAACAGGGTAAAAACTGTAGGTAATAGTCGGGAACAGGAGGGGCCTTTCCCGGTCAAAAAAAGCCATAAACGAAAAGGCCAGTACTTCATCAGAACCATTACCTACAAACACCTGATCCCTGTCCAGATTATAATAACTGGCAATTGCCTCCTTCAAGTTATCACAACCGGGGTCGGGATAAAGCCTTAAGTTATTATTTGTATTCTCCTTTATAGCCTTGATTACCCGCGGGGAAGGAGGGTAGGGGTTTTCGTTGGTATTAAGTTTTATATATGTTTTATCCTTTGGCTGTTCCCCGGGTACATAGGGTTCAATATCCTTAATTGTATTACTCCAGTACTTACTCATCTTGAAACTCCTTTCTTAATAATTTTTATAATAAATTCATTCAGGGTTTAACAGTTATTTAAATATGAGTGTAGATTATTCCGTTCAGTAACACACCAGTACATAAGCCTTCAGGGGGGTCTCAGATATATTATGATAAATATGGACCCTGTCTCCAGGAAAATGAATAATTTCTTCTTCTCTGGCTTTGTATTCTTTACTATTAACAGTTAATCTTAGAATACCTTCTTTTACCATAACAAACTCTTCGACCCCCTGGCTGTGAGGTTCTGATTTATAACTATAACCTGGTTCAATCTCCATTAGATATATCTCAAAATTTTTAGTACGGTTTAAAGGCATCAGGGGATATACCCTGTACCGGCCTTTTTTTCCAGATACCAGTACTTCTTTAGAAGGTGAAAAAACTTTAACTGGTGATGTCTCTTCTTCTATAAAAAATGAAAAAGGGACATTGAGGCTTCTGGCTACCTTCCACAGGGTTTTAACAGTGGGATTGGTCTTCCCTCTCTCAATTTGTCCCAGCATTGATTTACTAACCCCGGCAATCTCTTCAAGGTCACCAAGGCTATAACCTTTTCCTATCCTTAATTTTCTGAGTTTTTTTCCTATATTAGCATTTATCTCATTCACAGGCAAAAACCCCCACTCCACTCCATATTTCAGTAAGTATCTTTCACTGGTACATCAGAAAGCTTCATAAAAACCTTCTTGAATATAATTTTTCCATATTATATAATATTTAATATATTGTTATATTGTTTAATATATTATACATTATAAAGGGAGTGGAGTCAATGAGAAGCCGGGATGATTTTCTCTCAGGAATGAAAAAAGCTTTACCGGTCGCCTTTGGATATATCCCGATAGCCATTACCTATGGAATTCTGGCAGAAAATACAGGAATACCTGCCTATATTACAGTTTTGATGTCTGTTGTGGTTTTTGCCGGAGCCAGCCAGTTTGTCGCCTTAAATTTAATTGCCCTGGGGCTCGGCAGCTGGGAAATTATTTCTACTACATTTGTTGTTAATTTCCGTCATTTTCTCATGTCAGCTTCCCTCTCTCAGAAAATAATTAGAAAAATTTCTGGTAAACTGATTCCCATTATTTCTTTTGGGGTTACTGATGAGAGTTTCTCGATTTTATCAATGGTATCAACAAAAAAACTTAATAGTTACTTTATACTCGGAGTTAATACCCTCGGATACCTGGCCTGGGTTGGAGGTAGTTTTGCCGGGGTCTATCTGGGAAGGGGACTTCCGGAAGCACTACAAAATAGTATGGGAATTGCCCTCTATGCTATGTTTATTGGTCTTTTAATCCCCAATATAAAAAAATCCCGTGCTGCCCTGGGAATATCCCTGATGGCCCTGGTAACAAACAGTTTCCTGTACTGGTCACCTTTCAGGGTTTTATCCACAGGATGGAAAATCATAATCACAACTGTAGTTGTCAGTGCTACCGGGGCTTTCTTATTTCCGGAGGAGGTAATCACTAATGAATGATAATCTATTATTTATAGTTACCGGTATGGCCGTAGTCACCTATCTACCGAGACTAATCCCCATGTTATTTTTTCATCAGCTTGATTTACCCCCGTTCCTGCAAAGATTTTTAAGGTTTATTCCTTATGCAGTATTAACTTCACTCATTTTCCCGGGGATACTTTTTTCTACCGGCAATCCTGTATCTGCTCTGGCAGGGGGACTTGTTGCTGTAATTCTTGCTCTTTATGAAGTTAACCTGTTTCTTGTGGTTATTGGTAGTATTTGTGGTGTCTTTTTGACAGGCCTTTTTTAATCAATCAATAACTCAATGTTATAAATACCTGTACCCTTTAACACATTAAATTTTAAGACCTCAACCCTATAAAAAATTACACTCTAATTTAAATAAATAATAATAAAAATAAAACGGCCTCAGCCCATTGGATTCAGGGCTTTGGCCGTTTGAGTGTTTTATTAGAAACTGCTTAATTTGAGTTTATTCAATTTAACTGGTTTATTCAATATACTCCCATTCTAGTACCATTTTTTATCTAATAACCTACCCCTGGGGAGTATATCAAAAGGGATATTTCTTTATTTTAAAGCAGGCTTTAAGTGTTTTAAAATATCATCAACACTTTCAACCTTACTTAAAAGCTGATTGCCTACTTTAACAGAAGGCGCGTTTTTACAGTTTTCAAAACAGAAAGTTGCTTCTATATCTACCTTATCACTTAACCCCTCTTCTTCAACCCTTTCTATAAGACCCTGTAAGAGGTCGTAGGAACCATGAAGATAACAGCAGGTTCCTACACAGACCTGAACCGGTACAACCTCCTCACTACTTTCACTTGTGTTTAATTCAATTCCTTTAGTATTGATCCTCTGCTTTTCTTCATAGGAGGTGTGTAAGTGTTTATGGGTTACATCACTATTCTCTTCACCAAACCAGCGGCGGTAAAAGTCGTTGACCATGGGGTTTTCCTGGGATTTGTGAAGGGCTGATAACTTATCACAGTTGTACATACCCTGCGCCCTCTTTTCTCTGACCTCTGTGTTATTAGGAGTAGGCTGTCCTCCACCGCCAATACAACCGCCAGGACAGGCCATAACTTCAATCAGGTCATATTCTTTTTCACCTTTTTTAATCGCCTTAATAAGATCACCGACATTACTCAGACCGTGGACAACCGCCAGTCTTACAGTTTTACCATCCAGTTCTACTTCTGCTTCTTTTATTCCATCAAAGCCCCTTACTTCCTTAAATTCTACATCATCAAGGTTATCTCCGGTTATCTTTTCATAGGCATTTCTAAGAACAGCCTCTGAAACCCCACCGGTAACACCGAAAATAACACCGGCCCCGGTAGAAAATCCTAAAGGCATATCGAGGGATTCTATCCCCAGTTCAGAGAAAACCAGGCCAGACTTTTTAATCATGCTTGCTACTTCCTGGGTGGTTATAACTACGTCAACATCAGGTACCCCATCTGTTATAAATTCAGGACGCTGAGCTTCAAATTTTTTGGCTGTACAGGGCATTATGGAAACAACAACCATATCTTCCGGATCAATACCGAGATCCTGACTATAGAACCTCTTGGCTACAGAACCGAACATTTGCTGTGGTGACTTACAGCTGGACAGGTTATCCAGGAAGTCCTGGGCATACTCTTCAGCATATTTAACCCAGGCCGGACAGCAGGAAGTAAACTGTGGCAATTTCTTACCTTCTTTAAATCTCTCAATAAATTCAGCCGTTTCTTCCATAACTGTCAGGTCAGCTGCAAAGCTGGTATCAAAGACTTTATCAAACCCAAGCCTTTTGAGGGCAGCAACCAGCTGTCCCATCTGGATTTCTCCAGGTTCCATGCCAAATTCTTCACCGATAGCTACCCTGACAGCAGGCGCAATCTGGACAACTACGGTTTTCGCGGGATCATTAATTGCTTCCCAGACCCGACTAATATCTGATTTTATTGTCAAAGCTCCGGTCGGACATACGGCAACACACTGACCACAGGCCACACAGTCAACCTCAATCAGGTCTTTATTAAAAGCTGGAGCCACTATAGATTTGGAACCACGGTTGGCAAAATCCAGTACCCCGATGCCCTGAATTTCCTGACAGGTCCGGACACAGTCCCCACACAGTATACACTTATTGGGATTGCGTACAATTGAAGGACTACTGTTATCAACCGGTAGTACTTCTTCCCTGGTACCAAACCTTACCTCATCTATGCCAAACCTCTGGGCCAGGTCCTGAAGCTTACAATTCCCATTCCGGGAACAGGTAGTACAATCCCGATCATGGTTAGCCAGTAGTAATTCCAGAGCCATCTTTCTTATCCGTTGTACCCTGGGAGAATGGGTTTTTATATTCATCCCCGGTTGGGGTGCCGTTGAACAGGTTGCAATAATCCCCATATTCTCCTCTTCAACAAGACACATCCTACAGGCTCCATAAACACTTAATTCAGAATGGTAACAAAAGGTTGGTAGCTCAATCCCCTGTTTTCTTATCAGCTCAAGCAGATTCTTCTCACCATTTATCGCAACAGTTTTTCCGTTTATTACTAAAGTATCAGACATTTATCCCACCTCCACAGCGTTAAATTTACAGGCCTCATAACAGGCACCACACTTAATACATTTATCCTGATCAATTACAAAGGGCTCTTTAACCTTACCACTGATTGCATCAACAGGACACTTACGGGCACATAGACTACAACCCTTACATAAGTCAGGATTAATCTTATAGGATTTCAGGGCCTCACAGACACCGGCCGGACATTTCTTGTCCTTAACATGGGCTTCATATTCATCCCGGAAGTATTTCAGGGTTGTTAAAACCGGGTTCGGAGCAGTTTTACCAAGCCCGCAGAGGGACCCGTCTTTAACAGCTAAAGCCAGTTCTTCCAGTAAATCCAGGTCTTCCATGGTACCTTTACCTTCAACAATTCTCTCCAATATCTTTAACATCTGTTTAGTCCCTTCACGACAGAGAACACATTTTCCACAGGATTCGTTCTGGGTAAACTCCATAAAGAAACGGGCCACTTCTACCATACAGGTATTTTCATCCATGACAACAAGACCACCGGATCCAATCATGGCGCCTACTTCCTGCAGGGAGTCAAAATCCATGGGCATATCCAGGTGCTCTTCAGTCAGACACCCTCCGGAAGGACCACCGATCTGAACTGCTTTAAACTTATTATTATTCTTAATACCTCCACCGATATCATAGACCAGTTCCCTCAGGGTCATACCCATGGGTACTTCAATCAAGCCGGTATTGGCAACATCACCGGTAATAGCAAAGGTTTTGGTTCCCGGACTATTTTCAGTACCCAGGCTGGTAAACCAGTCAGCACCTTTAAGAATAATCTGGGGAACATTGGCCAGGGTTTCCACATTATTGATGGTTGTAGGTTTACCCCATAACCCTGACTGGGCAGGGAACGGTGGTTTCGGATTGGGCATACCCCTCTTACCTTCAATAGAAGCCATCAGGGCAGTCTCTTCACCACAGACAAAAGCCCCGGCCCCTTCTTTTATCATAAGATCAAAGTCGAAGCCACTTCCCAGGATATCTTCACCGAGTAAACCTTGATCATAAGCATCATTAATGGCTTTTCTCAAACGTTTAACAGCCAGAGGGTATTCAGCCCTGACATAAATATAACCTTTGGTGGCTCCAGTGGCATAACCAGCAATAGTAATACCTTCAATAACCCGGTGAGGATCACCTTCCATAATACTTCTGTCCATAAAGGCTCCGGGGTCACCTTCGTCACCATTTACAATTACATACTTCTGATCAGCCTTTTCCCGATAAGCAAACTCCCACTTCTTGCCGGTAGGAAAGCCACCTCCACCACGGCCACGGAGGCCCGACTCGGTAACTTCTTTACATACTTCTTCTGGACTCATTTCCAGTAAGGCCTTACTCAGAGCCTTATACCCACCATGGGCCAGATAATCATCAAGGTCTTCCGGATCTATATTACCACAGTTACTTAAAGCAATCCGGTTCTGGTTTGCATAAAATGGTATTTCTTTTTCATTAGAATAAGCCTCACCATCAGGGCTTTTATAAATTAATTTATCTACTAATTTCCCGGCTTTAATAGTATCATTAATGATCTCATCAACATCATCCTGGCTTACTTTAGTAAATAAAATACCAAGGGGTTCAATTTTTACCAGTGGACCTTTTTCACAAAATCCATGACATCCACTGGTTTTTACTGTAACATTGCTCTCCTTTTCTTCAAGCAATCCTACTTTAACCGGTAAACTTAAATTCTCCACTTTCTTTTTGAGTTCATCAAAGATTTCAAGGGAACCTCCGGCCACACATCCGGTTCCGGCACAGACAAGAATCCTTAACCCTTCTTCCTGCAGCTTATCTTTAGCTTTTTTAATTGCCTCTTCTAAATCAGTCTTACTCTTGATCATCTGTATCCCTCCCCATAAGTTCATCTATAATTACCTCAATGGCTTCAGGAGTCATTTTTCCATAAACCTTACCATTTATTGTCACTACAGGGGCCAGACCACAGGCACCCAGACAGGATACTGTTTCCACAGTAAACATCAGGTCATCAGTGGTAAACTTACCATCTTCCAGGTTGAGCTTTTTCCTGATAGCATTTAATACCGGTAGTGACCCGCTAACATGACAGGCAGTACCATCACAGACATTAATTACATATTTTCCTTTGGGATCAAGGGAAAACTGGGCATAAAAGGTTGCTACACCATAAACTGTTGCCGGAGAAAGGTCCATTACAGTAGCAATATAGGTTAATATTTCCTCCGGTAAGTATCTGTACTCCTTCTGAACTTCCTGCAAGATCGGTATAAGTTTGCTCTGATCCTTACCATGCTTTTCAATAATTTCATTTACCCGGGTGAAATTATGCCGGGCTGCTTCTTTATCGGCCATTATTATCCCTCCTAAAAATATTTGATATTAACCCTTTTCCCCTGCCTCTGCAGAATAGAGGCAATTTTATTTATTAGATGTTCTTTTACACCTGTTGCCAGTGGTAAGTCCGGATTCTGGTAAGCAGGATTTATAGCTCTGCCCACCAGAAAAGTAATTACATCTGATTCCCGCAAAGTTTCAACAAAAGTATAGAGAGTTTTATTAATACCATAATTACCTTTTGGTAATTTTTCCTCACCTGACAGGACGCTATAGACCCTCTGGAGAGTTAACACTCCTTCAGTAACCAGGTCTATGCCCTCTATTGTCCCACCGGGTGGAATTTGACCCACTTTAGACATATTTTTACTTTTTTCGTCTAATTCAACCTTAATATTTTTACCCAGTTCCCGGGCCACCAGTTTGCTGGTGGTTCCCCCACAGACAATCTTCTTACCTTCTTCTTTCATTAACAGCTCGGTTACTTCTTTGTCCTTACTTCTGTCTTTTGGCGGCCCAACCAGGATGGTTACACTCTGAGAAGGTCTGACTCTTATAGCAGCAATGGTAGTGTCATCTCCTGGTTTGTTATCATAAAAATTATTACAGGCTTCTGCCAGCCAGTCCGCCAGTTCTTCCATACTTATCCCCTCCCGCCTTCTTATAATCTTATGAATATATCTGGCTACCTCTTTACGGGGCCATCCAAGTTTAAGTTTGGCTCCAATCCCGGCATGAATTACGCCGTCACTGAAAAGAACAAGGATATCACCATATTGTAGTTTAAAGATACTCTTTTTAACCTTATGATTTTTGAACTCTTCTTTTACACCTTCAATCTCTATTAACCTGTTATCCCTGAAAATCAGGGCTCCGGGGTTATCAAATTCAATAAGGGTTGCTATGGAATTTATTTTATCTATTTCTACAATAGTAAAAGTCGCATAACTTATATTCCTTACCTGGCAGATGGGAAGGGTTTTACCGATTGTATCAATTACATCTGATAAACCCATTCCCTCCTTAACCATGGTTATAATTATTTTACTGGTCAGGGTAGCCAGAATATTGGCTTTAACTCCACTCCCCAGGCCATCTGACAGGGCCATCAGAAACCGCCGGTCATCGTGATAAACTTCTACCTTATCACCACAGAGCTCTTCATTAAACTTTTTAAGCTGGCGAATTCCCTTTTCAACCATCATTTTTTTCTTCCTCCCCACTGATAATATCAATCAGTCGGGACAGGGTTACCTTGGTTTCGGCTGTAGTTTCACCTAAAAGCCCGGCAATCTCCTGGGCTACCCTCATCTGTTTATCTATAACTTTCCGAGCATTTAACAGGGTTTCCTGTTTCAGATCCTTAAGGTCTTTTCTCTGTTTTTCCATCTCTGTTATATCACTGAAAATACCTACAATTAAGTCCTCATCTTCAATTGGAAAGATAAGCTCTTCAAAAACCCTGTCACCATGCTTAATTTTCCCTTCTTTCTGGATTTGGGTTTCCATAACTTCAGCAAAATGAGATATATCTGTAAGCAATTCATCCAGAGTTTTTCCGATAAGGTTAACTCCTTCCCGGTTAAACATTTCAAGGATTGTCGGATTTACCTCCTGAATGGTAAATGTAGAATCGATAACGACAACACCATTGGGAACTGACTCCAGAAACTTGTTGGCCAGTGATTCAGCCCGCTGGCGCATATAGGGTAAGCACATCTCTAATTCTGCCCAGCCATAATATACGGCCCGGGCTTTTTCACGACAGGTATTATATCCACAGGCACCACAATTTAATTCATCTTGTTCTGTATATTTCCCGGTTTTAGCAAGTATTTTTTTAATATCCTCTTCATCTGGTTCTTCAGGATCATTAGTTTTATTATCAAGGTTAAGATTCATAAAAGTTAATTTCACATTTTGTTCCAGATTCTGTTCTCCAACTATTTTTTTTCTCTCTTGCTGTTCTATCCTCTCCAGTAATTTCTGGCGCCTTTCCCACAGACTGGCTGAATCCGGAAAAAAAGCCCCGGCCAGACAGCCACCTTCACAGGCCATTGCTTCAATCAATTCCAGGTTCTGAACCTTTTCAAAGGATGAAAACAGCTCTTGAAGTTTCTCTATGCCAGTAACTGTTAAAAATTTATTATCAATTTCAGTTACTTTAAGGCCTGCTGTTTTATAAAAACCACCGGAGGCAGGAAAAAAAGCTCCCTTTTCAGTGGCAAGTTCCGGGGTAATATCTTGCTTTACTTCTACCTCATTTCCCTCTGATTTTATAAGTTCCTGTATTTCAGTAAAGGTTAAAACAGCATCAATATACCCGGCCCTGGTGGCTTCCTCTTTTTTGGCCGCACAGGGTCCAACAAATACTACTTTCCTTTCAGGGGCCTGTTCCTTTAGATATTTTCCATGGGCCATCATCGGTGACAGAACCGGGGCCAAATGTTCCTTAAGATGTGGGTAATAATAATCTATTAGCTTAACAACCCCTGGACATGAACTTGTTATAACAGGTTTCTTAACTCTAAAAATACCTTTTTCCCTTAATATATTTTTATTTTTCTCATCCATGGTTAATAATTCTTGATGAGCCCGGGCAACATAATCCGCCCAGATAGCGGTCTCTTCCACCTTTTTAAACCCCAGGGAATAAAGTGTATTCACCAAATTTTGAGGAGATTTATTCCGGTAAGCAACCAGATAAGAAGGAGCCAGACTTACTATTATCTCTTCTCCCTTTTCCAGCCAGTCTTTAACAACAGGCCAGTCCTGTCTAACTTCTTTTGCTTTCTGGGGGCAAATCTCAACACAGCCACCATCACCCAGGCACCGTTCACCTATGATTGATGCATGCCCATCCTTAATCTTGATAGCCTTAACCGGGCAAAAACGTACACACTTATAACAGTCCTGACAGTCCGTCTCCTTAATTTTTAAAACTGTCATTGAAAGGTCCCCTTTAATTTCAGAATTTAATAATTCTTCATAAAAAGTGAATCAATTCACAAAATATCAAAAAATATTCAATTCATTCATGGTTAATACATGCCTATATCGGTAAGAACGGACCTCATATAATTCAAGATTACAGTTAAATATCCCGGGGTTATTACCTGGGTAATCCATTTAATTAGCAGGGGCAATTTATTCTATCACTAAAATATTCTTTATTATAAATATACTGTAAAATATATATAAGATATATATTTTAATATCTTCCAGTTATTTATTTGTCACATGATATAATAAACTTATTTTTTCATCAGATTAAATACATTTTTCCTATAACATTATATGATAAATAATTCACAATTTCAAGTTATGTTATAGTCCATATTCAAAAATATTTTGCTAAACTACTATTTATCTTTTATTTTAAATCCATTACCCTGTCTCCGTTGATAAAGACCATTTCTACCTTACTCATAATATCAAGGGGATCCCTGTCAAAAACAACCAAATCAGCATCTTTACCAGGCTCAAGACTACCAACTCTATCATCTATCCCCAGTATTTCAGCAGGATTTATAGTAATAGCTTTAAGGGCCTCTTCCCTATTCATACCTGACTTCACGGCCAGGGCAGCATAAACAGTCAAATTTTCTACCGGTATAACGGGATGATCACTCATTAAAGCTACTTTAACCCCAGCTTTGCTTAATATACCGGGAGTCTCAAAAGTTCGATTCTTTAACTCTACTTTGGTCTTTCCTGTCAGGGTTGGCCCCACAATTGCAGGAACACCGGACCGGACAATTTCCTCTGCTATTTTATGACCTTCGGTACAGTGCTCCAGAGTGACCTTAATATTAAATTCCCGGGCAATACGCAAAATAGTCATTATATCATCAGCCCGGTGGGCATGGGCCTTTAAAGGTATTTCCCCCTTTATTACCCTGGCCAGACTTTCCATCTTTAGATTACGTTTAAAGGCCTTATTTTTGCTGATTTTCTCTTCTTTAGATTTAAGATAATCCTGGGCTTCCATAAAGGCCTCCCTCATTAAAGCTGCCACCGCCATCCTGGTACTGGGAGATTTTTTCTGGTTATGATAAACCCTCTTGGGATTCTCACCAAAGGCTGCTTTTATCCCAACCGGGTTTTTTATAATCATTTCATCCACTGTTTTACCCATGGTTTTTACCGCAACACTCTCACCGCCAAGAACATTAGCACTCCCGGGGCCGGTCATAACCGTGGTTACCCCGTTTTTGCGCGCTGTGGCAAAACCATCATCTTCCGGGTTTATAGCATCTATGGCCCTGAGGTGTGGAGTGATGGGATCAGTCATTTCATTATAATCCCGGCCTTCCCAGCCGAGCCCGTCTTCACCAATACCCAGGTGGGTATGGGCATCTATTAACCCCGGCATTACCACCTTACCACTAACATCGATTACCTCTACATCTGCTGGCGGCTTGCGGTAGGGACCAACTTCCCTGATCTTCCCTTTATCAATAATAACAAGACCTTCTTCATATCTTTTCCCGGCCATTGTCAGGACCTTACCTTTAACGAGTGCTAGCATAAATTTCCTCCCCCTTCTTACATTTTATTTATCATTCATATATATATTTTTATAAAAACTAATTCAATAAAAATGTAAATTTACATAACTTACATAAACTCCCGTTTCACACCCTTTCATTTTTAACAGAGGTAAAACCAATCATATATTTTTTAAAATTTTTTAGTACGTAAATATTATGCTTTATTAAGGGTGAATACAGGTTTTATAAAACCTACTTTTTCTTTCCTGTTATTCTTAACAGCTGGTTTATGGTATTTTCTCATTTTAGCTATCTCTTCCGGGGTAAGTAAATTTAACTGCTTCAATAAATTAATTACAACCGGTGGAATACCCCTGCTATTACCATCTTCTATTTTTACCGCAACACCAGGCCCCCCAAATACACCTATACAGAATACACCCTCAGCTCCTGACTTAGCCACCAGCTTATCACCGGCCACTGTTAATAAATCAGTGTTAAACCTCTCACTCCCCCCGACCATTTCAGGATAAGAGGTCATACTCTCTACTATATGCCTGGCAGCTTTGCGGTACTTTGAAGGAAGATACTCAGGGTTAGCAAGGCGAGCATAGGCATATGCCATATTTTTGAGGGGCAAACCAAAAACTACAACACCACACCCATCCACACCTAGCTCTATGTCCGATTCCGGCACACCGGTTATATCTGATATCACTTCCAGCAACAAACGCTGCAGGGGATGATCCTGGTTCAGATAATCATCTATACTCCAGCCATAAAACTGACAGAGGGTTAATAACCCGGCATGTTTTCCAGAACAATTATTATGGAGAGGACTAACTTTCCCGCCTTTCATCCATATATTTCTGGCAGTTTCTTTATGAACAGGGGGATGTACCCCACACTTTAAAGCTGATTCATCGAGTCCAATTTTATTAAGAATACCTTTAACCGTCTCTACATGTAAATTTTCACCACTATGGGAAGCTGCCATAATGGCTATCTCTTCAGGGGTTAACCCGTATTTTTCTGCAGCCCCCGAAAAAATAACAGGCAGGGCCTGAATTGGTTTCGCAGCTGACCGCCAGTAAGTGACCTTATCTCTACTTCCACTGTAATAAGTAATTCTTTCATCCGTAGTCACAACTACAATGTCACCCCGATGGATACTTTCAACAAGTTTACCCCGGTATACCTCTGCAATTTTGGTAGGCAATTTTATCCCCTCTTTCTTTATATATAGAGATCGGTTGAACAAATTGGCCTTCAGCCATAATCATTTATAATTTTGTGGATATTAAAAAAATGACTTATACAACTCACTCTGAGAGAAAAGATTAACAGGAAGATTAACATTAAGTTAAACCTGTGCTTATATACTTCTAAATCAGTTCCTCCAAATCCTCCTTAAGATAAAACAAATAAAAAAAGATCCCCTGGTCTAATTCCAAAGGACCCTTAAAGTTCTATTAATCCCAGGCTAATTTCAATAGCCTCATCAACCTTTTCGATTATACCATTATCCAGGTGGGTTACATGGCGCTGGAGCCGTTTTTTATCTATGGTTCTTATCTGCTCTAAAAGAATAACCGAATCTTTCTCAAGGTTACTTTCACTTGCAGCGATTTCCACATGAGTGGGTAATTTAGCCTTATTTATTTTTGAAGTAATAGCAGCAACAATTACTGTCGGGCTATACTTATTACCGATATCATTCTGAATGATAAGAACCGGCCTCACACCACCCTGCTCTGACCCCACTACCGGGTTTAAGTCAGCATAAAAAACATCTCCTCTGGTAACATTCACATTATTCACACTCCGCTAGACTTTTTTCATAAAAATTGATGGTAAGGGCATCGTAAGTAATCCCCTCATCAGCCAGTTCCCGGTTAATATCACTCATCTCCATATATCCAGTTCTCATTTGCTCCCGGATTTCCTGACGCTTTTTCTCATGGAGGTAAAGTTTCATAGCTTCCCGGATAAACTCACTGCGGTTACCACTGCCTTTTTGAACAAATCCATCTACTTCTTTTAATAGGCTGGTTGGTAAACTGACCATTACCCGCTTCAAATTACCCAAAAAAAACACCCCCAAAAAATATCTGCCCGTTACCTTATAATATTATTATATAGAATTGTATAGAAAATTGTCAATAATAACTCAGCATTAGATATATAATAATATTCTCCAATTAAAGGTTTTGTATTCATAATTATATATAAATGTATATATAGTAAATAGTTATAAAATTATTACCTATACACACTTTACCTGATTATTAATATAATATACTATATATAATAATTTTACTCTTTTATTAATAAATTTCCTGATAATTTATTAATCCTAAAAAAAAAGATGAGACTTTATCCATCAGTCTCATCGGCTTCCCTGGAGATTAAACCGTCTTCAGCTAACTCTTTATTTAAGGCGGCCATTTTCTTGTATCCTTCAATCATTTTTTTGGCTATTTCTTTTCTTTGCTCTTCAGTTAGTTCCTTGTCCCTCTTCTTTTTAAACATAGACTCACCTCTTGAGTAGCTTATATCATACTACCCTTCAAGTATATAACATATGGAAGGGTTATGTCAACATAGAAAAATAATAATTAACTGGTATCTTATTGAAAATTAAAGGGTATAGAACAGACCATTTTCCCTGACATAATCAACCAGAGACGAATATACTTCATGTCCGGAAATGGTATTGCTATCTCCAATGATTATTAATTTCCTTTTGGGCCTTGTTATGGCAACATTTAACCTCCTTAAATCACGTAAAAAACCTATATTCCGGTGTTTATTACTCCTGACCAGGGAAATCATCACTACTTCCTTTTCCCTACCCTGGAACCCATCTACTGTATTAATCTCAAGGTTTTCAAATCTACTCAGATGATTAAGGAGGTCCACCTGGTCTTTATATGGAGTAATAACAGCTATATGCCTTTGCTCCAGCCCCAGTTTTAAAGCTTCTCCGACCAGGTCCAATACAATTTCGGCTTCAACAGGGTTATCATAGGAATCGGAATTTGGCAAAGACCGTTCCCTGGCTTCCATGTTTGAAGTATCCAGAAAAACCACCGGATTATCTGGATCAAAACCTTTTTCAGTAAAACATTTTCCCTCACTTATTTCTATGCCCAGATCCCTTAAAGTATGATTTCTTACCTCTGGAGCACTCTTTAACCTTCCCCCGTAAAAATGACTGTTAGAAAACTCCATAATCAAATCATTCATCCGGTACTGAATTTCGAGTAAAGAACAGTACTTATCTCCATAAAGGGAATAAAGGCGTTCAAATAATGATTTACTCAATCCTTGTTTATCCGCTTTTTGACTCAAGACAGTCGGAGGTAATTGTTTGTGGTCTCCAATTAAAACTGCCTTCTGGGCCTTTATCAGGGGGATTAAAGCTCCCGGTTCTGTGGCCTGGGTTGCCTCATCAATCACTACCAGTTCAAACTCCCATCCCTCGAGTAACTCTGAACCTGCAGTTGAATTAGTAGAACAGACTACATCAGCTGAATTTAACAGATCCCTGACAGCCCTTTCCTCAAGACTATTGATTTTATCAAATAATTGATTTATTTCTTCCTGGATACCGAGCCATTTAGCCATTTCTTTTATCCGTTTTGCCGGAACACCCCTGAAAGACCTATTTTTTCTGGCATTAATCCTTATTTGCTTATCACTCATACCTCTTCGCCACTGTCCGGAAGGACTGGTCAACCCTTCCTGCTTTTCTTTCAGGTCAGAGGCTTTTTCCCGCAAATTCAGGGCCTTTTTATATAAAGGATGGTCCAGAACCCGATAATCAAGGGTGTGCTCCCTTAATAAAGGGGTTACCCGGAAAGGGTGTCCAACCCGGATCACATTCAAACCATAACCAACCAGTCTTTCTACCAGGTTATCTACAGCAACATTGGATTCCGCCGTAGCCAGGACCCTTTTTCCTGATTTAACAGCCTGATTAACTACTTCTACTGCTGTTACTGTCTTTCCGGTTCCCGGAGGCCCCTGGATAAGATAGATGTCACGGGCCTGAATAGCCTTTTTTACAGCATTTTTCTGGGAAAGGTTGAGGTCATCATTTACCCATTCAATTATTTCAGGCTCTCTCCGGTACCAGCCCGGCTTTTTAATACCGAGTAAAATATTTCTAATCCTGCCCAGGTTTCCTTTAGCCCGGCGGATCTGGTCCAGGGCAGAAAGCATTCTCTGGAAAGTAATATCATTAACATAGAGATCCATTCTCAAACCCTTTTTATAAATAAAGGATGGTGGCTTTTTATCAAAAACCACTGTTATTGAATAATTTGTTTTTTCAACGACAGTTGCGGTTGGATTACTGGAATCAAGGGGGTTATGCTTGCTGATCATCACCAGGTCTCCAACCTTTATTTCTGTTTCAGGGAGTTTCTCCCCCTGCCACTGGCGAACAAATTTAACTATATATTTATTCCCCAGACCGGTTCCTTCATCACGTCCCCGGAGATGTAAAATTGCCCTGCCATTTTTCTGCCTTTCTTCCCCACTTAACCTTTTAATCTCAATCTCATGACGTTCCATCTCTTCTTTGCGTTCCAGCTCAACCAGTTCTTTAAATTTATTGACATAATTGGATACTTTTTTAGTATACCTGTGATTCTTTTCTCTCCTGTTCCTGTTGTATCCTGGATATACTTTTACCTGAAGTCCACCCACTTTGTTACCATCCATAATATTAATAACCTTTTCGGCTACTTCATCTGCCAGCTCAACAATAGCTTTGTTTTTTCTAATATTTATTTTACCGATATCATTATTATCGATTTTGGTTTCATTAATAAAGGCCCCGACTATATCGCCCGGACCTATTTTATCATTTATACCGGTTACAATTATTTCTTTCATGCTGAAACCCTCCTAAAACTCAACTCTGCTCAATTCTTATTTTGTTTATTTTCAAGATCCTGATAAACCCGACTACCAACTGCTTTTTTCTGATACAAATATTTACCCTGGTAGGGAGTTTTAGCTTCCTTATCCATTCGGGCTAAAACCAGCTGACAGATACGGCGCCCTGCCGTTAACTTAATCGGTAACCTGTTGGCATTATATAATTCAAGGGTTATCTGTCCCTCAAAACCCGGATCAACCCAGCCAGCATTCTGGATAAACAAACCCATCCTGCCTATGGAACTTCTCCCTTCAACAAAAGCAGTAATATCAGGAGGTAGTTTAATATATTCTCTGGTTGTCGCCAGAAGAAATGAATTAGGAGGAACAATTATTTCTTTTCGTTCCAGGTTTACATATTTAATTTCATCATTTAAAGTCATAACTTCCATAAGGTTTTCATCAATTTTTAAAAAGCTACTTCCCAGTCTTAAATCAATAGAAGCAGGCTGTATCTGGTACTCTTCCAGTGGTTCTACAACCAATTCACCGTTTTTAATCATCTGGTTTATAGTCCTGTCAGACAGTATCATTTTCCTCTCCCTTTCTATTTTTCTTAACCACAAATTAGCCCACCTGATTATCCAATAATCCATCTTCGCCAGACAGTATTTTCTCCAGGGCATCCAGGGCTTCTTCTTCATCAGGCCCATCAACAACCAAAGTTACCTGATCCCCTTCCCCGACACTCAGGGATAAAACCCCTATTATACTTTTGGCGTTAACAGTTACTCCACTGAAGGAAATATTAATATCTGAAACAAACTTGCTGGCCACATCCACAAAATAAGATGCTGGCCTGGCATGGAGACCTGTTTTTATATTGACATATACCTGTTTTGTTATCATACTTTACCCCCCAATTTTATTTTTATATTCTCTGGGGACCCTCTGGCTAATCCCACAAACAATTTCATAATTTATTGTATCGGCCTTTTCAGCTATATCTGTAGCCGATATTTTTTGAGTACCCTGTTCCCCAATCAACACAACCTCATCCCCGACCCTGACGTCAGGTATTTCAGTAACATCTATCATTATCTGATCCATGCAGACCCTGCCCCTGATTGGGGCCTTCCTGCCCCGTACTAAAACCTGACCCTGGTTTGATAAAATTCTGGGGTAACCATCAGCATAACCTACCGGCAGAGTAGCAATCTTGCTTTTCCGGTTGGTAACATAAGTAGTTCCATAACTTATCCCCGTACCGGGGGGCACTTCTTTAAGATAAACTATCCGGGTCTTCCAGGTTAAAACAGGTTTTAAATCTATGTTGTTAATAAGGTCCCGGGAGGGTTTCAAACCATATAACATAATACCGGGTCTCACCATATCCAGACCAAATTTCTTAAAATCTATTATGGCAGCACTATTACTGCTGTGTTTTATGGGAATATCAATTCTCAATTTGTTTAACCCGTCAAGGACCTGTTTAAACTTATCCCATTGCTCATAGGTATAGCTCTTATCCCGTTCATCAGCACTGGCAAAATGAGTCATTAACCCCTCAATTTTTATATTACTTAATGAATTCACTTTTTTAACAAAACCAACCGCTTCCCGGGGCCTGACCCCGATACGTCCCATGCCGGTATCTACTTTGATATGGACTTTCTTAACCACATTGTATTTGGCGGCCAGGCGATTCAGGCTCAGGGCTGTTTCCTCCCGGCCAACAGTGGGAATTAAATCATATTTAAATAACAGTTCATACTGGGAGGGTAATACCTCTCCCAATACCTGAATGGGGACAGAAAGACCTGCTTCCCTGAGTTCAACCCCCTCCTCAGGTATAGCTACCGCCAGACGTTGAGTTCCAGCCTCAACCAGGGTTTTAGCAACAGGAATAACACCATGGCCGTAGGCATCGGCCTTAACAACTGACATTATTTTAACATTACTTCCCAATATTTCTTTTACTTGATTAAAATTAAACTGGAGACAGGATAGGTCGATTTCTGCCCAGGTCGGACGTGTAATCCTTTTATTCACAGATATCACCTTTATTATATATTTTCTAATTTATCACCGAAGTTGTCAAATCCATTATAGCTCCGGCTATAAACTCAATTATTGTCCCTGCAGTAAGGGAATAGGAAGTTACATTATCTCTGGCTTTATCACCGGAGAGACCATGGAGGTATGGTGCCAGAACAACAGCCTCCTGTATATCCAGCCCCTGGGCTATTAACCCCGAGACCATTCCTGTTAAGACATCACCACTACCGGCCGTTGCCATTCCTTCATTACCAGTATCATTTATATATATAGTTCCATCAGGTAAAGCAATAACCGTATCTGCTCCCTTTAGAATGAGGTAAACACTATAGGTTGTGGCAAACTCCCTGGCAATTTTGATTCTGTTAGACTGGACCCCTTTTATATCAGTATCCAGCAGGCGGGCCATCTCACCGGGATGTGGTGTTAGTATTAACGGGACTTCAGACTCTTTAAGAATATCAGGAGACTCAATTTCATTCAAAGCATCTGCATCAAGAACCACAGGTTTTTTAGCCTTTTTAATCACACTGGCCACCACAGTCCTAATACCACGCCCCCGTCCCAGTCCCGGGCCTAAGGCGAGGACATCTGCTCTTTCTGCCTTCTTTGTTATAATGGAGTCAGAATTGGTATTGAGTTTTCCATCTTTTTCAGGTAACCCGGAGGTAATTAACTCAGAAGCAGTAATAGCTACCAGAGGTTGAATGCTTTCAGGAACCGCGACTTCAACCAGACCAGCCCCTACCCTGAGTGCAGCCAGTCCTCCCAGGGAGGGGGCACCACTCATCCCCCGGGACCCACCAACCATGAGAACCCTTCCAAAACTACCTTTATGTCCGTCAACTTCTCTTTCAGGAAGTAACAGCCGGGCTTCATTCTCAGTTAAGACAAAATGATCAGGCTTGACCTTCATAATTATTTCACCGGGAATTCCGATATCCACTACATGTAAGTTACCAACATATTTCTTTCCCGGGTAAACCAGGAGTCCCACCTTGGGACAGGCCATGGTTACCGTTAAATCAGCCTTTACTGCCATCCCCAGAACCCTTCCGGTCTCACCTTCAACCCCGGAGGGGATATCAACTGACACAACAGGGCAGGATTGATCATTTATCATCTCTATAGCCCTGGCAAATTCCCCCCTGACTTCACCGGTAAGACCTGTCCCCAGCATAGCATCTATTACAAGATCCGCCCTTTCAAGTTCTTTATTCAACCTGGTCTTAACATCTGAAAATATGCTAATATTAATACTCCTGGCTTTACAGGCCTTAAAATTAGCGGCAGAACTGCCCCGGTATTCATCTCCGGGTCTTAATAAAACCAGATTTACATCATAACCCCACATATCTAAATAACGGGCTGCTACAAGACCATCACCACCATTATTACCTTTACCGGCAAAAATTACTACATGACCTGGTTCCGGTAATAAGTGGCGGACTCTTTCAGCAGTTTCCCTCCCGGCTACCTCCATTAAGACCAGGTCAGGGATTCCTGCTTTGATGGCCAGCTGATCTGCTTTCCTCATCTGCCCGGGTGTAAGTACAACCACTGTTACCCCTCCTCACCAACTACAAAAGCTATCGCAAATTTCCGCTCATGGGATATACTTAAATGTATCCTTTTTATACCTGATTCCTTTGTCAATCTATCGGCATTCCCTTTTATCCGTAAATAAGGCTTACCCTTTTCATCAGAACGAACTTCTATGTCTTTAAAATAGATATGCTTAAATCCTGTTCCCAGCATTTTCACAAAGGCCTCTTTAGCAGCAAATCTACCGGCCAGACACTCATAAGTATTGGATTTAAATTTGCAATAATTAACTTCATAAGGGGTATATACCTTATTTAAAAAGCGTTCTCCCCATTTGTCCACCATATCACTTATTCTATTGACTTCAACAATATCAATTCCAATTCCCCTAATCACAGGTAATTCTCCTAACATCAATTATATCCAATTTAATTATACTGTAACTCCCCGGCAAATGCAAAAATCCGGACCTCAATTCAGGCCCGGTCACCTTCCTTCCCATCCTTTTGTACCATTTTTACAATCATACTGGCCAGATGCCTTTGTTCGTCCTGACTGGCTACATCCCAGAGTTCCTTTAAGACCCGCTGTTCCCTGTTTTCAGGTTCAACCCTTTTTTCCAGAAAATCACCTATTTTTTCTCCAACCTTAACAACCGTCTCCTCACTTAACCCAATCTTTTTTCCCAGGTTTACTGCCTGCCCCAGGTTTTTTTTCCATTTATCCCAATCAGAATATCTTTCCAATATTGTGTCCCTCCTGGTTATAATATTAACTTAACATTATTATAACCACAGGGACATGTTCTTATTAATCATCTAAGTAAATATATAAAGAAGAGTAAAATATAATTATTTTTAACCAGCCATATTCAGGACCCTCTTTAATTCACTTACCCTGAATCTACTTACCGGTATTTTTTGACGATTACCCATAATAACAACTGTCTCTGGAATACCACCCCTTATTTCTTTAATCTTATTTAAATTTATTAAATATGAACGATGGCATTTAAAAAAAGTCGAACCAAGTTTAAGCCCCCAGTCTTTAAGGTTTCCATAGGTAACATATTCTTCTTCATAGGTTACTATAACAAGTTTCCGGCCCTCACTTTTAATATAGATTATATCATCTTCATTGATATAATGTTGTTTTTTATTTACAGTTATCTGGTGCCAGTTACTTCCATTTTCCTTTATCCTGTTTAACTTCATTTCTTCTTTAATTCTCTTAACAGATTGGGGTAACCTGGTAGTTAAAGAATCTTTACTTATGTAGTCATATGCATAAACATCAAAAGCATCCCGGTAATAATTTTCATGACCAGTAATAAATATTATTTTAACAAAGGGATTAAACTCCCTGATTTGACGGGCTACCTGGATGCCATCCATATCAGGTAAATTTATATCCAGTAACAGGATATCCGGGTTACTTTTTTTTACCATATCAATAACCGCCTGACCTTTAGTTGCTTTATCCAGAATATGTAACTTAAGTTTACTCTCGCAGAAATTCACCAGAAGGTCAACCATTTGAGGGTCATCATCACAGATAATAATTTCAGGTGTCATATATAACCCTCCTGGTCAATTATTTTCACACATAAAATTATGAAATATCTACTCTACCCTTATTATATCAGAATATGTATGAGGTCAAGCTATCACTTTATAGAATAAATTTGATTTTTTATGTATTCTTTGGTAATTTAACGGTAAATGTCGTTGTCTCCCGTTCTTCATCTTTTCTAATTGAGATCTGCCCCTGATATTTATCTGTAATCTCCTTACAGATAGCCAGGCCGAGACCATGGCCTTTTTCCTTTTTGCTGGTAAAACCCCTTTCAAAGATATGTTCTTTAATCTCATCAGGAATTACGACCCCGAAAGTAGTTACAGAGATAGTTAGAATATCTTTTTCCCCATCTATTTCTATTTTAACTCTCTTTTCTGTATCCCGCGGAAGCTGTTGTAAAGCTTCAATGGAATTATCGAGAAGGTTTCCACATACCCTGACCAGTTCCCAGTCGGGAATATACTCTCCTTTAAGAGGGTTAACTAATTCCACATCAATTTTAACCCCCATCTTCTGCCCCCGGGCTATTTTACTCTGAATCAGGGCATTCAAGGCAGGATTCCCACTGCTTTCCAGCTTTTTAATTTTTCCCAGTTCTTTTACCATCCCCTTCAGGTATTTTTTAGCAGCGCTGACCTGATCCATCTGTAACATCATACTCAACATTCCCAGGTGATGGTTAAAATCATGGTACTGCATTCTTAGCTCCCAGTCGAGTCTCTCCTTTGATTTCCTTTTTATCTTCTCTATGATTTCATTCCTCTGGATTTTAAGCATACCTACCATATGCTGAACCAACCATATTAAAAATATACTCAGAATGATTACAATTATATTGATGAATTCAGATGACGTAAAAAAAGATAATTCAATATCAAATAAATGGCTCAATCTCCGGGACCAGTTGTACATATTGATAAACATTCCCTGTATTATAATAAAAAAGAGAGCCAACAGCAGGGTTGAGGTTATTTTCTTTTCCCGTTTGACCTCTTCTTTACCTATTAATTCAATTTCATCTGGAGATAAATGAAAAAAACCTTCCCTGAAATTAATATTATACCTTTTTATTAGCCAAACAATAAGTAGCATTATAACACATTGAACTATAAAAATTTTATTCTAATCAAAGGCGTATTCATAGCCATATTTAACTCAACATTAAATATAAATCCCAGTAAAGGAATTAATATAGTTTCAAGGGTCATATAAATTGTATCAGTAAGCCCAGCGGCAATCCCACCCAGTAATATAGGGATACCATATAAATATCTGACTAAAAGAATTTGAGCAGACATTGCCACAAAAATATTCATAACCGGGGTCACAGGCAAGGTTCTAATAGATAAAACAAAAATCGAAACCCCGATACTCATTAAAGTAAGTCTTTTAAAACTAATTTTTTTATCCAGAATTGATAAAATAAAAATAGACAAAATATAATTTTCTGTAATTGATAACAATAGAAGAATTAAATTTAAATTTTCCATATATATATTCCCCCTGTATAGAGGCAGTAAAATTTTGTATATTATATAATTCAACAAAAACTTATTTTTTCCTTTTTTGAAACAAAAAAAACTCCAGGTATATACCTGGAGTTCCTGTTTGTTATTTATTATTTATTATTTTTCAGGTAAATCTGGTTGATAAAAACAACCAATACAGCTTGTACTTACACTCTTACGGGATACAGCAGATACAAGGTCAGCAACTATGTTTACTAATATTTTCAACATATATAAAATCCCCCCTTAATAAGTATTTATATTTAAAATATATATTTTTACAAGCTAATTTTTACAGGCTAAAGGCCTGTCCTGATTCATTACCATCATATGTACTAAAACTTTTATATTCTGGTTATATTTTAACACTTTTAAGATTTTTTGTCAAAATGTAGTAATGTGCAGTTTTTCTGTAATCTATTACACTATAAGAGTAACTTATTTCATTCCATGTTAAATTAACCCTGGCAAAATAAATCATAATTTTTTTGTAATATTTTTAATTTCATCTTTTTTTCAAAAATTATATTATAGAAAAAGGTGGAAGTTAATGGTCTGTAGAATTATTACATAAGGCATACTCCATAACTGAATTCCCAAAACCAAAAAACACATATTAACGGAGGTGGTTAAATTGATAAAACAGGTATCTGATTCCATGGCCAGGTATATCAGAAAAACCCTCAACCTCAGTGAAAGGAGAGAAGCCTATTTAAGGTACGGTTTTCAGGTAATTATTGGCCTCCTGATTGAGATTATTGCCATTCTGGGGTCAGCCTATTTTCTGGGAATATTCTGGCCTGTTATGATAGCTCTAATAACCTTTCTCATTCTGCGACCCTATGCCGGAGGTGTCCATCTACCACGGTATTCTCTGTGCTTAATAGTATCCCTCATTGTCTTTCTGGCAATAGGTCTAATATCCATATATATCACCCTGGCAACACCTTCTCTTATTATCTGGCTGATTATAATAACGACATTCAGCCTTTTTATGGTTAATAAATATGCCCCGGCTGATACTGAAGTACATCCCATTAAAGAACCTGACAGGAGACAAAAGTTAAAGAATGTTTCCTTTAAAATTTTAACCATCTGGTTTGTTATTGCTTCTCTTGTAACTATCTATTTTGACCAGTACAGCCATCTGGTTCTGGCCAGCAGCCTGGGTATTATCGCTGAAATACTGGTACTCCATCCCTTCTTTTATTATCTGGTCGATAATTACCTTCCTGAACATGACTAAAAAATACCGGCTAAAAAGCCGGTATTTTTTGGGATAACCCAGCCAATATTCTTACCTTCTTACTGAACAATACTTTCATAAAGTTTCTTTGTCTGCCGGGCAATACTCTCCCAGCTAAAATATTTTTCTACCCGTTCTCGTCCTTTTTTACCCATCTCTTTGGCAAGTTTGTCATCTTCTAAAACCATATTTATTTTCTCTGCCAGGGATTTAGAGAAGGCCTCAGGGTTTTTGGGCTCACCGGTTTTTTCATCCTTCTGTTCGTAATTTACAAGAAAACCTGTTTCTCCATCAACAACTACTTCTTTTATCCCACCGACCGCCGAAGCAACAACCGGTGTCTGGCAGGCCATGGCTTCCAGGTTAATAATACCAAAGGGTTCGTAAACAGAAGGACAGCAAAAGACAGCAGCATTGGAATAAAATTCGATAACAGCTTCTTTACTGACCATCTCATTTATCCAGATTACTCCATCCCTCTTTTCCTGTATGGCGGCAACTTTTTCTGTCATTTCTTTTTCTATCTCTTCAGTATCAGGAGCACCGGCACATAAAACTACCTGGGTGTTCTCATTTATATATTTAATGGCATTTACCAGGTGAATAATCCCTTTCTGTCTGGTTATTCTACCCACAAATAAGACATATGGTTTATCAAGATCGATACCATATTTCCTTCTATATGTATCACTATCAGTATACCTGTACTGGTCTAGATCGATACCATTGTATATTACCTCTACCCTGTCTTCATCAACATCATAATATTTTAAGATATCCTTTTTCATTTCACCGGAAACAGCAATCACTTTATCAGAATTCTCTATTCCCATTTTTTCCATCCAGAGACTGAGCTGGTACCCGCGACCCAGCTGTTCTTCCTTCCACGGCCTTAAAGGTTCCAGACTATGTATTGTAGTTACCAGGGGTATATTATACAATTTTTTAGCCAGAAAACCTGCCATAAAAGTATACCAGGTATGGGCATGAACCAGATGAGAATCTATTGGGTCCTTTACCATAGCCAGATCAACTGAAAAAGGATCCAGTACCTTACGGAAGCGAATGTCACTTCCCTCACTTAAATCTTCCCAGGGGTGATAACCGGTTACATCTATCCCCTTTTTATTACCCTCCTGATCACCAAAACACCTGACTTCAACATTCATTATATCTTTTAAAGCCCCTGTTAAATAATCAACATGGACCCCGGCCCCACCATATATATATGGTGGGTATTCCTTGGTTAGCATGGTTACTTTCAAATTATCCATTATGATACCTCCTTATAATATTTGATAATTTTTGTTACCCCTGTTATAGCTCTCAGTCAGCGATTTCTTCCACACAGTCCAGTATCCCCTGGAGCGGAATGTGCAACCAGTCTGGTCTATTATTGATCTCATATATCCCTTCATACAGAGCTTTTTCAATCTTAAACAGGGCCAGCACCTGGTCAAATTTATCTTCAGGTGGTAAAAAGTCTCCATTATTTTCTCTTATCTTATTCTGATACCCTGTCAAGAAAGATGTCCGGGCCTCTTCCTCCCATAGTGAGATTGCTTTAATAAATCTTCCCCGGTCATTTATACCCTGATTCTTTTTAACAAAATCAAAGTAGCCCGCATAACCAGCATAGTTAAAGGATCTCATCATTCCGGCTATATCTTTTAATGGAGAATACTTCATGCGGCGATGCTGAATACTCTTTAAAGGCTCGCCCTCAAAGTCAAGGACCATAAAATCATCTTCAGTCTTTAATATTTGCTCTAAATGAAGGTCCCCGTGAACCCTCATATATTTACCCAGTGAATCCTTTAATCCAAAAATGCGCTTTACTGCTCCAAATATTGTTTTTTCCTTATCAAGGACCATGTTTAGCACCCTGTAATAGTTATAATCATTATTGATATTATTCTTGTTTTTCTTAAGTAATTTAAAGAGTAACTCTGTATTCTGTTGTACTTCTTCATGCCAGGCTTCAATTTCTGCCAGGGTTGGCTTCCGTGGTTTAAAATTATCCTGCTCTATTCCAGACAGGGATAGATGTAGTTCACCAATGACCTCACCCAGGTATTCCATCTCTTCAATAAAGGGGTCAAGGTATGTAAACAGGGAGTCCTTCCCCGGGTTATCACTTACATAATGCAAATAACGCGAGAGGAAACGCTGGGTATAAGCCCAGACATCCCCCTCGTTATTTACATATTGTTCGATAAGACAGATGTCATAATTGATATTATTCTTTTGATAGGAGACATATCCTTTTATTTCGGGAAAATTTCTGAAACCGGTTTCTCTGATAAGTGATAATCCTATTTCCAGATCAGGATTGACCCCGGGTACCATTTTTCGATAAGTCTTTATAATACTGCTTCTTTCGATTAAAGCCAGACTATTACTTGAAACCTCTGTCAACGAATAAGACCTGGTAACATTATTATAATAATTTAATAATTCAGCCTGAAGATAGCCTCCTTTTTCCATTTCAAGACTACCTTCTCTTTTAACAAACTCATCGAGAACCCTGTTATATTCCAGCGAATATATCCCCTCATATACATAAGCTGTATATGAGGTGTTTTCTATCTCCAGTAACAAAAGGCATTTTTCATCATAATTTTTATTTATTACCAGTGGTAAATAATATAGTTCTTCATACCCTGTATTGTTGACCCGATCCTGCATATGAAAGGAGACAACTGCTGGAATTACCAGTCTTTCATCAGGTTTATACTCTAATACACCATAGTCTACTAGCTCTACACCTATTAAGTCATCGGCCTTTTTCCTGAACCACCGGGTCTCCTTAAATTTTTTCGGTTCTATTGATGAAATAATATTATCTAGTTCTTTTATTATTTCACCAAAAGAATATGCCGTTACTAAAGCCATATTTAACACCTTCCACCACAATAGATTGTTTATCCCCCTATCTCTTTTAGAGAATCTGCTGCAATCTCTGGAGGGGTAGGATTAATATGATAGCCAGTTCCCAGTTCAAAAACGGCCATTATTGCCAGCCTGGGTAAAATTTCAATATGCCAGTGGTAATAATCCCTGTCAACCCCATCCACAGGATTGCTGTGAACCACAATATTATAGGGAGGATAGTCAAATCCTAGTTCCAGTTTTTTTACAATGCCCTGGAGCATTTCAGTTAATTCCCCGAATTCTTTACCTGTTAATTTCCCAAAACAATTGTTATGTTCTTTGGGTAAAATCCATGTTTCAAAGGGAAAACGGGATGCATAGGGACAGAGGGCTACAAAATAATCATTTTCGGCAACAATCCTGCTTCCATCCTTTAATTCTTCTTCAATCATTTCACAATAGGGACAGGTACCGTGTTTCCTGTAATAATTTTCGGTGCCTTTAAGCTCATCCATAACATTGGTGGGAATCAATGGTGTAGAAATTATTTGCCAGTGGGGGTGCTCCAGAGAGGCCCCAGCTGTTGGACCAAAATTCTTAAAAACCTGGACATAGCTAATATTCTCATCACTACCCAGTTCATTATAACGATCCCTTATCATCTTTAATAGATTATTGACATGCTCTGGTTCATGACTACCCAGGGTGGAATCATGCCTGGGGGACTCAATCACTACTTCAGCTGCTCCCCGACCGGTTACATATGAATAGATGCCATCTTTACAGTCTTTCAGTTCAATATCGGGCTTAACTGCTCCAAACTTATTGGGAACTATCCTGATTTCCCAGCCAGGTGTATCCGGTTCTGTATTTTCATCTGGTCTTAAAGCAGCAACTTCGGGGGGAGTTTCCTGTTCATTTCCATAACAAAATGGGCAGAATCCACCTTTTTTGGGAGGCCTTTTATGTGCAAAATCATGTGGCCTTTTACTCCTTTCTACAGCAATTACTACATAATTACCTGTAATAATATCTTTTCTTATTTCAGACATGGTATACAACTCCTCCTATTATAATTTATGGTAGATAGTTAACTTAAGATTGTCTAAGCCCTAACAATCCCTAACTTTCCCACCTTTGGCAAACGTTTGCACTGTTATACCTTATTACACACTTTTTTACTTCTACATGGGTATCCTCAACTCCTTCCAGTAATAATAATTTTTTTACTTTTTAAAATATATTATAGTATGGAGAGGCAGATTATGCCCCTCCATAAATATTATTAAATTCACTGAGAACTTATTCCACAGTCACACTTTTGGCCAGATTGCGGGGCTGATCAACATCAAAACCCCGGCCTACGGCTGTATAATATGCCAGAAGCTGAAGCGGAATAACTGCCAGCAGGCCACTGAAAAATTCATTACACTCAGGAATAAAAATAACATCATCAACAGCTTTTTCAACCTCCGCATCTCCTGCAATAGCAACAGCTGTTATATTGGCACCCCTGGCTTTAACTTCTTTTATATTACTCAACATTTTATCATACAGTGATCTCCTGGTCACAACGGCAACTACCGGAATCCCCTCTTCTATTAAAGCTAAAGGACCGTGTTTTAACTCCCCGGCTGGATAAGCTTCAGCATGAAGGTATGATATTTCTTTTAACTTTAAAGCACCCTCCAGGGCAATGGTATAATCAAAGTTACGGCCAATATAGAAGGAATTATCATAATCAATAAAATATCTGGCCTTTTCTTTCGCCTTCTCTTCAGAGACCTTAATAGTCTCAGAAGCCAGCTCCGGAAGTCTAATTAAGTCAGATACAAGTCCCATATATTCATCGTCATTAATTGTTCCTTTAATTTTAGCAAATTGAACGGCCAGCAGATAAAAAACAGAGACCATGGTTAAATAGGCTTTGGTCGAAGCTACAGCAATTTCAGGCCCGGCCTTGAGATAAAGAACCCGGTCAGCCTCACGGGCTATAGTACTGCCGACTACATTTGTCAGGGCCAGTACCTCGGCCCCTTTTTCCCGGGCTAGTCTCAATCCAGCCAGGGTATCGGCTGTTTCCCCTGACTGACTAACAACAATTACCAGAGTATCCTTATCAATAATGGGATTAGAATACCTGAATTCTGAGGCAACATCAACTTTAACCGGTATCCGCGCCAGTTCCTCAATGATATATTTACCGACCATTCCCGAATAATAGGCCGTTCCACAGGCTACAACCTGTATCTGGCTGTATTTTTTTAATTCTTCTGCTGTTAATCCAATTTCATCAAGGTTAACACCTTGAGTAGATACCCTGTTGGCAAGAACCCGTCTTAAAGCATCTGGTTGTTCGTGTATTTCTTTTAACATATAGTGCTCATACCCATTTTTTTCAGCCATTTCCGGGTCCCAGTCAACCTTAAATATCTCTTTATCAATACTGACTCCATTTTTATCATAGATTACTACTTTATCCTTACTAACTTCAGCTATCTCTCCATCATCAAGGATATAAAAGCTTCTGGTGTTATTAAGGAAAGCGGGTATATCAGAGGCAATATAGTTTTCCCCCTGGCCTTTCCCGATAATTAAAGGGCTATCTTTTCTTACAGCAATTATTTTATTCGGCTCCTCTTTTGTCATAACAGCCAGGGCATATGAACCATCCAGCTTCTGCACAGCTTTAAAAACGGCATCTTTCAAATCGCCATTATAATAGTCTTCTATTAAATGTGCTATAACCTCAGTATCGGTATCAGACACAAAGCTATGCCCCGCAGCCTCTAACCCTTCTTTTAACTCCTGGAAGTTCTCAATTATACCATTATGAACCACTACAATATTCTCGTGGCAATCATAATGAGGATGTGAATTTTTCTCAGAAGGAACTCCATGGGTTGCCCACCGGGTATGGCCAATTCCAGCTGTTCCGGCCGGAGGGCTGGAAAAAACGATGTTCTCCAGTTCCTTCAACTTACCTGCTTTTTTAACAACATTAATATTATAACCATCACTTACAGCTATACCTGCCGAATCATAACCTCTATATTCAAGTCGTTTTAATCCTTCAAGTAATATCGATGGGGCTTCTTCTTCCCCTATATATCCAACAATTCCGCACATGTTTTGTTACCTCCAGGTTTATTATTTAGTTTTTTTCTGCCTGTCATTCCCTTTGTTCCGTAGATCACTCCACGGGTTTGAGGAATGACTTCAGGCCCGGCAGAAGGCCTGGGGGCATCCGCCGATCATTTCGATAACCCCCTCCCTCGTCAACTTAGATGAAGATAATATTTTCATCTAAGTCCAGGCGCTTTTCTTTAAATATTAAAAACCTCAATGCTTAATTCTCGTTTTTCATCACCTCCTTTTCCTTTAAAATAAAGAATAAAACTCATCAATGACATACATAATAAATTATATCATAATAAGTTGAACAATTTAAATAACAATGATTACTACTAATTGCTTAATTTAGCTCTTCTTCGATAATACTACCCAGTTTCTTTTCCAGTTCAAGTAACCGTTTTTCATCCTTGCCTTCCAGCATAAGCCTGATAACCGGTTCAGTCCCTGAGGCCCTGACAAATACCCTGCCTTCTGTTCCCAATAATTGTTCAGCCTTACTGATCTCCTGCTTAATTAGCTCACTGGTTTTAAGCTTTTGTTTGTATTTAACCTTTATATTAGCCAGCCTCTGGGGCCACGGTTTTAGGACAGCTGCCAGTTCACTTAACTTATGTCCTGTTCTTTTAACTATATTTACAACCTGAAGGGCTGTCAACACGCCATCCCCTGTATTATTATAATCCAGGAAAATAATATGGCCTGATTTCTCGCCTCCTAGGTTATAACCATTTTCTAACATTTCCTTGAGGACATATCTATCACCATTTTTGGTTATAACCACCTGTCCTCCCTTTTCTTCCATAATTTCTTTTAAAGCCAGGTTACTGTAAGGTGTGGTTACCAGGGTGTTTTTATTGAGTACTCCCCTCTCCATCATATCAAGGGCACATATAGCCATAATTTTATCACCATCAACTACCTGACCCCGTTCATCAACCATAATAACCCTGTCAGCATCACCATCATGGGCAATACCCAGGTCTGCCTTTTCATCAATAACCTTCTGTCTCAGGATCTCGGGGTTTGTAGAACCACAATTGACATTAATTTTGTGACCATCTGAGCTCCCATTGATAACCATGACATCAGCCCTCAGTTTTTTCAAAACTTCTGGAGCAACTTTATAGGCAGCTCCATTGGCACAGTCAACAACTATTTTCAGTCCTGAAAAATCTGAGTCAACTGTCTCCTTCAAATAATCAACATACTTATGGTAATATTCAGGGGCAGAATCAACTACCCCGATCTTCTCATGGGTGGGGTAGGGTATGGTCTCCAGTTTATTAAAAATTAAATTTTCAATCTCATCCTCCATTTCATCGGTAAGTTTATAACCTTTTTGGTTAAAAAACTTTATACCGTTGTCGGCAATAGGATTGTGAGAGGCAGAAATCATTACCCCTCCCTGGACATCAAGACTTGAGGTTAAAAAAGATACCCCTGGTGTCGGAATAATACCGAGCTTAATAACATCAATGCCTGCAGAGGTCAAACCGGCTACCAGCCCGGCTTCCAGCATATCACCCGAAATCCGGGTATCCTTACCAATTAAAACTACCGGTTTTTTGCCTCCCTTATAATCTCTGGTTAAATAATAACCTCCTGCCCTTCCCAGTTTATAGGCCAGTTCACCTGTAAGTTCTTTGTTTGCTACTCCTCTGACACCGTCTGTTCCAAATAATTTACCCATAATCTCACCTCTTGATCAATTTTAACCACGAAGTTATTATACTAAAATTTATGTTTTAAAACAAGATAACTAATATTTTGTTTAACAACTACTATTTTCGATAAAAATATATAATAAACCTGCTTTTTCCTTAAGTTAATTTATATATTCTTTTAGGATTTGTCAGGGCTTTCTACAATTAATTCTTCTGAAATCATAAATTATTTGTAGCTTAAATATAACAGTAAATTAATATTTTTTAAACCCCGGGTTAACATGGGTGTGAGCAGAATGCCCCAATATAGTGGATAAAAGAGGATTTTATTAACTTGTAGCGAAATTTTAATTGGTGAAAGGAGAGAAAAAAATGAAAGAAAGACCGCTTTATGTACATAAAATTAACTATAAAGATATCCTTATTATTGTGGGGTTCTGGTACTTTATGGCTGCTTTTGGTTACCTGACCAGGGGACTGGTATTCCCCTACACCCCGGTTTTAACAAGTATATTTCACTTTTTGTTCGTCATCAGTGGCAGGTTAATTTTTCTTGCTCTGGTAATCTTCTATCTTGTTTCATTATATGGAGTTGATTTTAGAACACTTGGCCTTTCTACTAAAAATTTAAAAAAAGAAATTTTACTGGGGACTTCCCTTATCTTTAGTCTACTGTTTGCTGTTTTGTTTCTTGTAAATATCCCCTTAAGTTATAAATCATTATCCGGGTCTAACTTTAACCCCCTGTATACTTTTGATAAGCCGGAACATTTTATTAATAGCATTTTTTCTGTTATCATAATTTACCCGGGTACCATTATTATTGCTTTAAGTGAAGCCTTCCTTTTAATTAACATATTTTACAGGACTTTACTGGGAAAATTAAAACCCTTCCCGGGACTTATCATAAGTTCATTTGCATATTCTATATTACTGTTAACCAGTGGCCCTACTCAAATTATAATTAAATTTATAGCTGCTTTTATAACAATTTTCTTATACCGTAAAACCAGGTCGTTAATCACTCCATCTATCTTTCTGGCCGGTTACTATACCTTCTATATTATTTACATATATGGTTGGGAATTTATCAAATTTTAATCCCTTTAAAAACTATCCTCATTTATTATATGCACCATCTCCTGTTTCCGGGACTTTTTTAACATTTTTTATATCAGGGATATTACTCATTAAAATTTTATTAATATTTTCCTCTTAAAAATAAAAAAAGACCGGCTTGTTTAACCGGTCTATAAAGATATTGTTTTTTCAGTTCATTATTAAATTTCAAGGTAAGTATAATAATGTGACTCCTGGCATCATAAAACTTATAATCTTATTTCTCTTATCTGCTACTTAAAACTTAAACAGTGAAAGATGAAATGACTAAAAGGTTAGAAGTAAAGTTTTGTTATCTTGAATTCTGGTAAATCGTTTTCTACAATTCTGTCCCTGTAAAGGGCACCACTGCATTTTTCACAGTATTCATTACCTGACCAGTTGTGAGTTCCACATACAGGACATTTTACCTTCTTAGCTTTCATTCTTATCACCCTCCTTATGAGCTTATTGTGTTATAGGGCTTATGCTCAATGTTAGTATAGCACTCCATTTTAATTTTGTCAATTACTAACAAAAAGAAGTAATTTTATAAATTGTTAGATTATTTATTCCTGAACTCTCCTTTTATCTCCTGACCACACCAGGGACATCTCCCATCTTTAATTCTATTTATGACTCTGATATTCCTTTCAATTACAACCTGACCACAGTGGGGACACACAGTATCCCGGCCCTGATCAAGGTTAATATTACCGAGGTATACATAATTTAAATATCTTTTAGCCAGGTCATAAGCTTCTTTTAATTCATCTATAGAAGTCGGGGGCAGATTCAACCTGTATCTGGGGAAATACCTTGTTATATGTAAGGGAATATCCGGATCAAGACTGTTGAGCCACTGAAACATATCCTCAAGTTCCTCGGTCGAATCATTCAATCCAGGAATTAAAAGGGTTGTGATTTCAATATGGACTTTATCCCGCAGATATTTAATATTTTCCAGAACAGGTTTTAACTTGCCACCACAGATACGTTGGTAAAAATCAGGATTATAGGCCTTTAAGTCAATATTAATACCATCTATATAGGGTATAAGCTCCTTGAGCGGCTTTTTATTTATAAAACCATTGGTCACCAGGACATTCTTCATCCCGTTAGATTTGACGACCTGGCTTGTTTTGAGAACATATTCAAACCAGATCGATGGTTCTGAATAGGTATAGGCCACCCCGATTACATTTTTATCCCGGGCAAGGTCAGCCACTTCTTTCGGTGAATAGCTGGTTACAACTTCGGGTTTTTCCTGGCTTATCTGCCAGTTCTGACAGTGTTTACATGTAAAATTACAACTATATGTCCCCAGTGACAGGATCCTGGTTCCGGGATAGAAATGGTATAATGGTTTTTTTTCAACAGGGTCAATTGCCATAGATGTAATGACTCCATAGTTTTTTAGAATTAATTCACCCTTTTCATTTACCCTGACCTTACAACGGCCCTTTTCTCCGACAGGAATTTCACAGGTATGGGGGCATAGCAGACATTGTACTTTATCATTATCCATCTTTATGTAGAACCCGGCTTTTTCCATTGATATTACCTCTCTTTGTATCTTTTTACCTGAAACCTGTATATCTCAACTTCCTCATCTGGTCTTATTCCAGCTTTCAATCTGGCGATCTCCAGTTGTTTTTCCACTGAATCTATCCCCTCAAGGTCAGGGAGAAGGAGACCAGTCCTGTGCCCCTTTTTTACCAGAATCCCATATTTATGAGGATCAAGTTCATTCCGGTTATTAACTTTTTCCGGCTCTGTTAAAATATCGACACTTATCTCTATTTTATTTAATTCCTCTACCCTGACTGGCCCAAATCTAGGGTCGTGGACAGCGGCACTTATGGCGTTTTTTATTATTTCCTGGGCAATATTGTCCTGGGTTGGTAAAAATGTACCGATACATCCCCGTAATTTACCATCTTTTTTTAGGGATACAAAAACACCTGCTCTTTTTTTGAGTTCCTCGGGAAGATCGGTCAACTCTTTTATTTGACGTCCTTCTTTAATATAAACTTCGATTGTTTTTCTGGCAAGTCCAGTTATATAGCTACTCAGTTTTGACATCCTTTATCCCTCCATCTGATAAAATTCAACTACTGCATACCCTACCCCAAAGGGGCCTTCATAGGACATAATATCTACGTCAAGTTCTAAATTCTGTATAGCCCCCAGCATTATAATTAACGGTCTAAGCCCACACTCTCCCGCCTTCTCGATTAAGCCCTTATCAAGTTTCAGTATCTTCCGGTAAGACTTTTTTTCTAATAATTCAATTAACTTCTGGTCGAACTTCCTGCCAACAGGACTGTATCCGGCAGGGGCACCAGGCTTTAATCGGTGGGATAGATCACCACTGGCAACAATAACCGCCTTCAAATCCATTTCATCTAAAGTCCTATTTATAATGTACCCAAACTTATACAGTGTTTCATACTCCAGAAGGCCCATTGTTAATGGTAAAACAGGTTTATTGACACCGGCTTCCTGGATAAAATACAGAGGAACCATAACACCATGGTCAAGACGGGGAGAAATACTGTAATTCTGTAAACTCTGTTTGTTCAAGGTAAATACATCTATACCTTCTTTATCAGCATTTTTCTTTAATCTGTCTATTAGCTCAAGATTAATATCTATTTTAAAGTTTACTTCCGGGGCCCCGAATTCAGAAAAATCACCTGTTAACTCCTCCTGGTATATAATACTGATAGCATCTGAAAAAACAGGCCCATGGGGACTTATAGTAATCAAAATATCGGGATCTACATTTTTAATATCTTCCGCAAGGCGAGTCATAGACGTTATCGTCTTTTTTACCCTGTCCCGTTCCCTGCCTCCTATCTCGGGGATTATAATCGGGGGGTGTGGAGCCAGAGCAGCCATTCTTACACCCATATATTACCACCTCCATTTTTATATTTCTGGTTAAAGTTATTATTTCCTCTATTCTATTTTATTTATTTGGGTGGCTATATATAATATTATTGCTCTGTATTTTTCAGTATTTTTATGTGTTTTATGGCAATACAGGATTGGGTCCAGAATTTTGGTACCCCCAGGTAAGTTCAGAAAATATCCTTTTTTAATAGTCTCAAGTAGTCTTAAGATTAAATCCTTTCTCCGTTTAAATACCTGTATACAATTAAAAAAAGAGAGGGACATCCCTCTCTTTTTTTAATAGGTAATATATTATCTTTTGGAGAACTGTGGCGCTTTACGGGCCTTTTTGAGACCGTATTTTTTCCTTTCTTTCATTCTCGGGTCCCTGGTCAGGTAACCGGCTTTTTTAAGTGGTTTACGATAATCCTTGTCGACTCTTAATAAAGCCCTGGCAATTCCATGACGAATTGCCCCGGCCTGACCGCTTAAGCCACCCCCATTAACATTAACCAGAACATCAAAACTATCCAGGTTGTTGGTTAATTCAAGAGGAGACTTTAAATCTTTAATCAAGGTTTCCCGTCCAAAATATTCCTTAACATCTTTTCCATTTATTAAAATCTTACCACTACCGGGTACTAAACGGACCCTGGCAGTTGAAGTTTTACGTCTACCGGTACCCCAGTATTGTACCTCTGCCGCCATTTAAGTTCCTCCTTTCTGGCTAGAGTTCTAGTTTTTCAGGTTTCTGGGCCTCATGTGGATGGTCCGGACCTGCATAAACCTTTAACTTCTTAATCATCTTTCTTCCCAGTCTATTATGGGGTAACATTCCCCTGACAGCCTTTTCAATAATCAATTCCGGCTTAGTTTGAAGTAATTTTTCATAGCTCATTTCCTTCAAACCACCGGGATACCCACTATGGCGGTAATACTTTTTCTGTTCCCATTTCCGACCGGTTAATTTTACCTTGTCTGCATTTACAACAATAACATAATCACCGGTATCAACATGTGGTGTAAAGGTTGGTTTATGTTTACCCCTCAATATTTCTGCAATCTTTGTGGCTAAACGACCCAACACTTTATCAGTGGCATCAACAACATACCACTGGCGTTCTACTTCATGAGGTTTGGCCATATAGGTGGACACTTTTATCCCTCCTTCTTTAACAAATACAATTTAGATATAAAATAACATTATATAATATAATGTAACGGGGCATTTTTACATACTAACTCATAGTAATTTTAATACAACAAATACCCTTTGTCAAGGATATTATAATACCCTGACAGACTTTTTTAATAAAATACTTCAATAAGGGTTAACCCCCGGGGTGGTGCAGTAAAACCTGCTCTATCTCTATCCTTTATCTCCAATAGCTGACCAACACTCTTTACAGTTCTTTTCCCTAACCCGACTTCAATCAAAGTACCTGCTATTATCCTGACCATTTTATATAAAAAACCATTACCACATACTTCTATTTTTATTTGATACTGGTCACGATATATATCTAATTTTGTTATTGTCCTCACAGTGGTTTTATTGGATCCACCGGATGCCTGAAAAGAGGCAAAATCATGTTCTCCAATTAAAAGCGAACCTGCCTCTCTCATTTTATCTATATTTAGATTATGGGGGATAAAATAGGTATAATTACGTAAGAAAGGAGATGGATATTCACTATTAAGAATTCGATAGATATATCTTTTCCCCCTGGCATCAAAACGAGCATGAAAATCTTCAGTTACTTCCTCAGCATCTTTACATACTATATCAGGTGGTAGTTTACTGTTTAAAGCAAGGGGAATTCTTTCTACCGGGATTCCCACTTTAAGCCTGAAATTGGCCACCTGGCCCCGGGCATGAACCCCGGCATCTGTCCGGCTGGCCCCTATCAATTTAACTGGCGACTTATTTATATCAAAAAGACATTTACTTAATACTCCCTGTATTGTCTCCGGGGTATTATTCTGGATTTGCCAGCCACTATAGTTGGTTCCATCATATTCTACGGTTATCTTAATATTTCGCTCCATCTCAATCCCCCACCTGAATCATCTCAGGGTTACAGTTACAGTAACGAAATATAAATATTAATAAACTATTTAATAAATTGAATAAAATATATAAGTTAATTTTATATCAGTATTAATATTTCTCACCCAGAAAAATAAATTAAGAAAAAATATATCTAGAAAAAACTAATAAAAATGGCAATAATAGTTGACATAATGAGGCTGAATATATCCCTTCTCTGTATTTGTAACTCATGGAGACGGGTCCGCCCTTCTCCTCCACGGTAACACCGGGACTCCATCGCCAGGGCCAGGTCATCAGCTCTCCTGAAGGCACTGATAAACAGGGGAACCAACAGGGGTATTAGATTCCTGGCTCTCTGAACAATACTACCACTTTCAAAATCAGCCCCACGGGCCTTCTGGGCCTTCATAATTTTTTCTGCTTCTTCCATAAGGGTTGGTATAAAACGTAAAGCAATAGTCATCATCATAGCCAGTTCATTGGCAGGTACCCCAATCCTCTTAAAGGGAGAAAGTAAGTACTCAATCCCATCTGTAAGCTGTAATGGGGATGTTGTCAGGGTAAGTAACGAGGTAAAAGCAATTAATAATAAAATACGACTGGCCATAAATAGACCGGTGAAAAGTCCATGTTCATCAATCCTTATAACCCACCATTGCCACAATACTTTACCGCCCCGTGTGAATAGTACATGTAAAAGCAGGGTCAAAATCACCAGAAAAAGAATAGGTTTTAAACCCTTGATTATTCTTTTAACCGGTAATTTTGCCAGAAAAATAATAAAAGTAATATATAATAAAAAATATAAAAATCCAGTAAAAGATTTTATAAAAAAGAGGGCCGTAATTAATATTATACTAATTATTATTTTTATCCGTGGGTCAAGATTATGGACAATTGTATTTCCAGGTATATACTGGCCAATTGTTATATCAGTTAACATTGGCTTTCCCTCATTTTTGTAATTATTTCCCGGGTTGCTTCTTCAACATTAAAAATATCTGTTCTAACCCGTAACCCTCTGTTTTTTAATTCCCATAAAACTTCCGTTATCTGTGGGAGGTCTAATCCGAGCTTTCTGATTTCATCAACCCGGGTAAATACCTCTTCAGGTTTACCATCCATTACAATTCTACCACGGCTTAATACCAACACCCGGTTAGATAACTGTGAAATTTCCTCCATCCGATGTGATATGAGGATAACTGTCATTTTATAATCCCGATGCAACTGTTTCAGCAATTTTATAAGCTGTTCCCTGCCCCTGGGGTCAAGGCCCGCGGTTGGCTCATCTAAAATCAAAACTTCTGGCATCATGGCCAGAACACCAGCAATAGCTATTTTCCGTTGCTGACCACCGCTTAAATGGAAAGGGGACCTATCTTTATATGTTTCATAATCCATACCTACCAGTGATAAAGCTTGAATAACCCTTTTTTTAATTTCTTCTTCAGAAAGGTCTAAATTACGGGGACCAAAGGCCACTTCATCATATATCGTTTCTTCAAAGAGTTGATGTTCAGGATACTGAAAAACCAGTCCTATTTTCTGTCTGATTTCTCTTTTACTGACCTTTTTCTGGTGTATATCTATCCCCTCTATAAAAACCTTGCCTTCACTCGGTTTAATCAATCCATTAAATAACTGAACAAGGGTGGACTTGCCGGAGCCGGTATGCCCAACAATCCCGATAAATTCATTACTTTGAATCCTGAGATTTACAGACTCAAGTGCTTTTTCATTTTGTCCACTGTAAATGTGAGAAACATCTTTAAGCTGGATTAACATAAGCAACTCACCAACTCATCTATCGATAATATTCTCGGAACAGTCATACCGGCTTTCCTGAGATTGTTTGCCAGCTCAACCACCTGGGGAACATCAAGATTAACACTTTTTAATCCTTCAACATCCTGAAATATATCCCTGGGAGTTCCACTTTTATATATCTGGCCCTGATGCATAACATATATTTTATCAGCCAGGGCAGCCTCCTCCATAAAATGGGTTATATGAATAATTGTTATCCCTTTTTCTTTATTTAAATAAGTAACTGTATCCATTACTTCTTTCCGACCCCTGGGGTCGAGCATGGCTGTAGGTTCATCCAGTACGATACAATCGGATTCCATGGCTATAACCCCGGCAATAGCAACCCTTTGCTTCTGCCCTCCAGATAATTTATGGGTTTCATGTTCCTGAAACCCATTCATTCCGACCATTTTCAGGGCATTGTCTACCCTGAGACGTATCTCACGACTGGGTACTCCCAGGTTTTCCAGACCAAAAGCCACATCATTCTCAACAGTGGTCGCAACCAGCTGGTTATCCGGGTTCTGGAATACAATGCCCACTTTTTGTCTTATTTCCCATATATTTTCTTTTTCGGAAGTTTTTAAGCCATCGATCAGTATTTCCCCTTCAGTAGGGACCAGCAAAACATTAAGTAATCTGGCCAGGGTAGATTTACCGGAACCATTGGAACCAATAATAGCGACAAATTCGCCACTCTCCACAGTCAGATCTATATTTTTTAAAGCTGGTTCATCCGTTCCGGCTTCCTGATAACTGTACCCTACGCCCTTGGCTTCAACCAGGCTCATAAAATACACCTGCTCTCTATTCTTCAACAAGTTCGATTATAGCTTTTTCAGCAGCATCTCCCCGACGCGGATACATTTTTAATATTCTGGTATATCCCCCTGGTCTCTCGGAGTATCTTGGTGCGATTTCATCAAAGAGTTTTTTTACAACCTCTTTGTCTTTAACATATTTTAAGACCTTACGGCGGGATGAGAGATCATTGGTTTTGGCTGTAGTTATCATCTTTTCAGCCAGTGATCTCAATTCTTTGGCTTTAGGCAGGGTAGTCTCAATCCGGCCATGCCTAAAAAAATCAGTTAACATATTCCTGAACATTGCCTTACGATGGGCACCGGTTTTTCCTAATTTTCGCTGAGGCATCTTATCTCCCCTCCTTTTAAATTTCAGGTTCTTTAAGTTTCAAATCCAGTTCGTTTAATTTCTCTTTTATCTCCTGTAACGATTTTTTACCGAGGTTACGTACCTTCATTAAATCATCTTCAGTCTTATTAATTAATTCACCAACTGTATTAATTCCAGCACGTTTTAAACAGTTTGAAGAACGGACAGAGAGATCCAGTTCTTCAATAGTTGTATCGAGAATTTTATCTTTTTCTTCTTCTTCTTTTTCTACCATAATCTCAACATCGGTTACTTCGTCGGTCAGGTTCAAGAATAATTCCAGATGTTCAACCATAATCTTGGCCGCTAAACTTATAGCGTCTTCAGGGGATATACTCCCATTTGTATAGACCTCAAGGACAAGCCTGTCATAGTCAGTAACCTGGCCTACCCTGGTATTCTCAACCTTAAAATTAGCCCTTTCTATGGGGCTAAAAGAGGAGTCAATCGGAATTAAACCAATAACACGGTCAAAATGTTCCTTATTCTCTTCAGCAGTCACATAACCTCTACCGAACTCAACAGTAGCTTCCAACTGCAACTTTCCACCCTCGGCCAGAGTAGCAATATGATGGTCTGGATTTATAACCTCTATGTCACCAGAAGTTTTGAAATCCCCGGCAGTTACTTCCCCTTCTCCTTCACAGTTAAGAGTTATCTTTTCAATATCTTCACCTTTATATTTTAAGACAACCCCTTTTAAATTCAGTATAACCTCGGAAACATCTTCAACAACACCGGGAATGGTGCTAAATTCGTGCCTGACACCTTCAATCTTAACAGAAGTTATGGCTGCTCCCGGCAAAGAGGATAAAAGAACTCTCCGTAGTGAATTTCCCAGGGTTATCCCATACCCTCTTTCCAGGGGAGCAACCTCAAATTTTCCATAATTATCAGTACACTCAACCTTTTCGATTTTCGGTTTCTCAATCTCTATCATTCTAATTTATACCCCCTTTTTTACAGTAAAGGGCAAAAAGATTATCTAGAATAGAACTCTACAATTAGATGCTCCTCTACCGGGTAATCAATATCTTCTCTGGTGGGCATTGCAACTACTTTACCTTCTGCTTTTTCTAAATTAACTGATAACCATTTAGGTGGAGTCAAGTCTTCATTAAATTCGAATACCTCTTTAAACCTCTTTGATTTGCGGCTGGAATCTTTAACACTGATAACATCGCCTTCATCTACAAGATAAGAAGGAATATTAACTTTCCTTCCATTTACTAAAATATGGCCATGCAGGACAAACTGTCTTGCTTCATTCCTGGATGTAGCCAGCCCGAGGCGATAAACGACATTATCCAGCCTTCTTTCCAAAATTGATAAAAAGTTTTCACCGGTAACTCCGGGCATTTTTTCAGCCATGTCAAAATAGCGTTTAAACTGTTTTTCCAGGATACCATAAATTCTTTTAACCTTCTGTTTCTCTCTCAACTGCATTCCATATTCTGTAGGCTTATTACGTCTCCGGCCATGTTCTCCCGGAGGATAGGAACGCCGATCTATAGCACATTTATCTGTATAACAGCGCTGTCCTTTAAGATATAGCTTTTCGCCTTCACGGCGGCATAATCTACAAACTGGTCCTTTATATCTTGCCATTTTTACACCTCCATATATTCATTATTAACACATTAGTGTAATTTATATACGACGCCTTTTTGGTGGACGGCATCCATTATGAGGAATCGGAGTAACATCCTTAATAATACTTACATTCAACCCGGTAGCCTGTAAAGACCTGATGGCAGATTCCCTGCCAGAACCGGGTCCTTTAACATATATTTCAACTTCCTTCAAACCCTGGTCCATAGCCTGTTTGGCAGCGTCTTCTGCAGCCAGCTGGGCAGCAAATGGAGTTGATTTTCGAGAACCCTTGTAACCCACCTTGCCTCCACTGGACCAGGCAATAACATTACCTTCTTTATCTGTTATAGTTACAACTGTATTATTAAAGGTAGACTTAATATGAGCCTGACCTTTTTCAATATTACGTTTAATTTTCTTCTTTTTCCTTCTAACCTTTTTTTTACCCTTAGCCATCTATTTCCCTCCTTACTGTGGTTATTTTGCTCTCCTGACGCCAACAGTTTTCTTAGGACCTTTACGGGTACGGGCATTGGTCCTGGTCCTCTGACCACGTACTGGTAGGTTTTTCCTGTGTCTAATACCACGGTAACAACCGATATCCATAAGGCGTTTAATATTGGCCCTTATTTCCCGACGGAGGTCACCTTCCACCTGATATTTGTCTACTTCTTCCCTCAATTTTGCAATTTCAGCTTCAGTAAGATCCTTAACTCTGGTATCAGGATCAATACCGGTAACTTTTAAAATCTTATTTGAAGTAGAACGGCCAATTCCATAAATATAGGTCAAACCGATCTCTACTCTTTTATTTCTGGGTAAATCTACCCCTGCAATTCTTGCCAAAGCAATTCACCTCCATATTTAATATTATCCCTGACGCTGTTTATGCTTGGGGTTTTCACAGATAACCCTTACTTTTCCTTTCCGCCTGATAACCTTACACTTATCACAGATGGGTTTAACTGAAGGTCTAACCTTCATCTCTATCCCCCCTCAAAGATCGTTTATTTTTTGGTTTTGTGGCGGTAAATAATGCGACCACGGCTTAAATCATAAGGTGATAGTTCAACGGTTACTTTATCCCCCGGTAAAATACGAATATAGTTCATTCGCATTTTACCTGAGACGTGGGCCAGAACCTTGTGTCCATTATCCAGTTCAACCCTAAACATAGCATTAGGAAGGGGTTCAACAACCGTTCCCTGAACTTCAATAGCTTCCTCTTTAGCCATAGGGTTAGTTAGCCTCCTCATTTTTCACAAAATCTTTTATTATTTTTTTAATATCCTCATTACGCACCCTTTTACCATTCGATAACCAGATCTGTAATTCCTTATGCACAAATCCGGCCGGTTTAAGGTGTTTAACATTCTTTCTTTTGGGCCGTTCCAGTCGCTTTTTATCGCCATCTGCTACCTGAACGTATTTTTCGTTATCTATTTTAACTACAATATAATATTTTCCAGTATCACGGCCCGCAATTGACTTAACCATCTCGCCCAACTGAAACTTACCACACATAAAACCCCCCCTTTTCCAGGAGGATATTTCCTGCAAAACCTCCAAATTATTATATCACAACAAAACAGAAAAATGCAATCAGGACTCCAGACAGCTCAGAATAACAGGACCATCTTTTGTTACAGCAATTGTGTTTTCGTAATGGGCTGATAGACTACCATCTTTTGTTACTACAGTCCAGCCATCTGCCAGGGTTTTAACCATATAGCCTCCCGCATTAACCATAGGTTCAATAGCCAGGGTCATTCCTTCCTTTAATAATGGGCCTCTTCCGGGCGGTCCAAAATTGGGAATCTGGGGGTCCTCATGCATATCACGTCCAATACCATGACCGACATATTCCCGGACCACTGAAAAACCATTTTTCTCAACATAGTTCTGTACAGCATGAGAGATGTCAGATAACCTGTTTCCTGGCTTTGCCTGTTCTATACCATGAAAGAATGACTGCTCCGTTATCTCAATAAGTCGGGAGGCCTCCTTGCTAACCTCTCCGACCCCCAGAGTCCTGGCAGCATCCCCGTGAAACCCTTCATAGATAACACCGATATCAAGGCTAACTACGTCCCCTGATTCAATAACCCGTTTTTTACTGGGAATCCCGTGCACCACTTCGTCATTAATGGAGACACATACTGAAGCTGGATAACCACGATACCCTTTAAAAGAAGGAATTCCACCTTTTTTTCTAATTAACTCTTCCCCCAGCTTATCAATATCAGCAGTCGTAATACCCGGGGAGATTTCTTCAGCCAGGCGGGCGTGTACTTCAGCAACTATTCGATTTGCTTCACGCATAATATTAATTTCACGGGGTGATTTTAAAATAATCATTTAGACACCAGCCCCGATAATTTCTTGTATTTTATTAAACACCTCGTCAATCCCACCGGTACTTTCCACTGTCTTTAAATTACCCTGGTTCCGGTAATATTCAATAAGGTCTTCCATCTTTTCTTTATTAATTCTAATTCTATTTTTTACTGTTTCTTCTTTATCATCACTACGTTGAATGAGTTTTCCCTTACAGAGGTCACAGATACCCTCTTCTTTCGGAGGGTTATAGACGACATGATAGGCGGCACCACATTCCTGGCAGACACGTCGTCCTGATAATCTCTTTATTAGTTCCTCTTCCTTTACTTTAATATAGAGGGCAACATCTATTTTCCGTCCCATATCTTCGAGCATACCGGTTAAAGCACGGGCCTGATTTAAGGTCCTGGGAAAACCATCAAGAATAAAACCATTATCACAATCATCTTTCTGGATACGTTCCCTTACTATACCAATAGTAATCTCATCCGGAACCAGTTCCCCGGAATCAAGATATTTTTTTGCCTCTTTTCCCAGAGGGGTTTCCTCCCGGATAGCCTGCCGAAAGATATCCCCGGTGGCAATATGGGGCAGGTTGTATTCCTGACTCATTTTCTTGGCCTGGGTTCCTTTACCTGCCCCTGGTAGACCCAATAATACAATATTCATCCAAAAACCCCCTTTTTTATTTCATAAATCCTTCATAGTGCCTCATCAATAACTGGGATTCAATCTGCTGCATTGTCTGTAAGGCAACACCGGTCATAATTAAGAGGGAAGTTCCACCAAAACTAATTCTAACCCTGGTAATATCACTGATAAAATAGGGCATAATAGCAATTACAGTCAGGAAAATAGCACCGGCAAGGGTAACCCTTACCAGAATCCTGGTCAGGAAGTTTTCAGTAGCCTTACCCGGTCTAATACCAGGAATAAAGGCACCTGACTTCCTCATATTATCGGCTACTTCTTCAGGATTAAAGGTAAATGCAGTCCAGAAATAGGTAAAGAAGAAAATCATAGCTGCATACAGGACTAAATGTACTGGTTTGCCCGGTTCAAGGGCTGTTGCTATATCCTGAGCCCAACCGTATGGAAGCACGGCAGCAATAACTGTCGGGAACTGTAATACAGCCTGGGCAAATATTACCGGAATAACCCCTGCCTGGTTAATCCGCATCGGAATATGGGTACTTCTACCCCCGTATACCTTACGGCCAACAACTCTTTTTGAATACTGAACAGGAATTCTCCTCTCACCCTGCTGAATAAAGATAACCCCGGCGATAATTACAACGGCTAAAACCAGGAAGAATAGTATATTTAGTGCTGTTATATCTCCAGTTTTATATAATTCCCAGTTGCGATGTATATAGGATGGGAATCTGGAAATAATTGAAGTGAATATAATGATTGATATTCCGTTACCAATACCTTTGTCGGTGATCTGTTCCCCAAGCCACATTAAAAAAGCTGTACCCGCAGTCAAACTGATTACAATTAACATAAGATTGAATAGATTAGGATTTACAATAACATTATGTCTTCCTATTAACATGGTAATACCAAAGGCCTGAATAATAGCCAGGACTACAGTTCCGTAGCGGGTATACTGGGTTAACTTTTTACGTCCTTCAACACCCTGTTTCTGTAATTCCTCCAGTCTGGGGATAACTCCGGTTAATAACTGCAAAATAATTGAAGCAGTAATATAGGGGGTAATACTCATGGCAAAAATGGTAAAATTCCTCAAAGCTCCCCCGGCAAAGAGGTCCAGGTAATCAAATACCCCCTGAGCTGTCCCCTGAAATAGGATCTCACGTAATTTAACAACATCAATACCGGGTACTGGAATATGAGCCCCGATCCGGTAGACAACCATCATCCCCAGCACAAATAAAATCTTCTTCCTGATTTCCTTCACTTTAAAGGCATTCTTTAAAGCAGATATCAATTAAATCACCTCAGCCTTCCCACCGGCAGCTTCAATTTTCTCTCTGGCACTTTTAGTAAAAGCATGAGCCTTAACAGTTAAAGCCTTATCAAGCTCACCATTACCAAGAATTTTGACACCTGACCTGGCAACCTTATCAATAATTCCCTTCTCTAATAACTTTTCAGGGGTCACTTCCTCCCCTTTGTTAAATTTATTCAACTGATATACATTCACTTCATTATAAACTTTTTTAAAGATATTGTTAAAACCCTTTTTGGGAAGCTTTCTGAATAAGGGGGTTTGACCACCTTCAAAAGTAGGTCTTACTCCACCTCCAGAACGGGCATTCTGCCCCTTGCTTCCTCGCCCGGAAGTAAAACCTCTTCCAGAACCAGTTCCACGACCAACCCTTTTACGCTTCTTTTTAGCATCTTTAGCGGGACGCAAATCGTGTAGTTTCATGATTACACCTCCTTACTGTTAGCCCATTAATTCTTCTACATCTTTACCTCTTAAATCGGCCACTTCTTCAATGGTTTTAAGCTGACTAAGTCCGGTCAAAGTTGCTTTAACCATATTGATGGGGTTACTGGATCCTAAAGATTTAGTGAGAATATCTCCAATTCCAGCCAGCTCAACTACCGCCCTGACAGGGCCACCGGCAATAACACCAGTACCGGGAGCAGCAGGTTTTAATAACACTTTTCCGGCTCCAAATTCTCCTACGATTTCGTGTGGAATTGTTGTGTTAACGATAGGTACCTTGATTAAATTCTTTTTACCGTCTTCAACACCCTTGCGGATGGCTTCAGGGACTTCGTTAGCCTTACCAAAGCCAACCCCGACATGCCCGTTGCCATCTCCAACAACAACCAGAGCACTGAAGCTAAATCTACGGCCACCTTTTACTACTTTTGCTACCCTGTTAATATTAACAACACGTTCTTCTAAATCCAGTTTATCGGGATCAATATTCTTCATAGATTCGCCTCCTTCTTGTTAAAATTTCAATCCTTTGGCCCTGGCGGCTTCTGCTAGTGCTTTAATCCGGCCATGGTATCTATTTCCACCTCTATCAAAAACCACCTTTTTAATTCCCTTTTCCAGGGCCCGTTCAGCTACCAGTTCTCCAACTTTTTTGGCAGCCTCTACATTTCCACCATTATCAATTTCATCCCTGATAGCAGGATCGAGGGAAGAAGCTGAAACAAGTGTGTGTCCGGAAATATCATCTATTACCTGGACATAAATATTTTTTTTGCTGCGAAAAACACTCATTCTTGGCCGTTCCGGGGTTCCAAAAATCTTATTCCTTATGCGGAGATGGCGGCGTTTTCTGGCAAGCCTTTTATCCATAACCATTCACTCCTTCCTTTAACCAGTTTTACCTTCCTTGCGTCTGATGTGTTCTCCTTCATACCGTATCCCTTTACCTTTATAAGGTTCAGGCTTCCTGACAGCCCTGACTTTTGCTGCCATTTCACCTACCTGCTGTTTATCAATACCCCTGACAACTATTTTATTATTTTTTTCAACATCAAATTCAATACCATCTTCGGCCTCGATTATCACCGGATGGGAGTATCCAACTTCCAGCTCCAGGTCTTTACCCTTCTTTTTGGCATTATAACCAACCCCGACCATTTCAAGCTTTTTCTCAAAACCGTTGGTAACCCCTTCTACCATACTGTCGATTAAACTTCTGGTAAGACCCTGGAAAGCACGGGCATCCTTATCCTTATCATGTACCCGTCTTACCAGCACCTGTCCGTCTTTAACCTCAACTGTTACTTTTTTATTATTAAACTCTTTAGTAAGTTCCCCTTTAGGGCCCTTTACCGTAACCAGATTATCATTAACAGATACATCAACTTTTTCTGGAATATCTACGGGTAATTTACCAATACGTGACACCTGTTTTCACCTCCGTTTATCATATATATCTTACCACCTTACCAGACATAACAGAGGACTTCTCCTCCAATACCCTCCTGCCTGGCCTGTTTATCAGTTAAAATTCCGCGGGAAGTAGATAAAACAGCAATGCCGAGGCCTCCCAGAACTTTAGGCACCTCGTCTTTTTTGACATAAACCCTTAATCCGGGTTTGCTTATTCTTTTTAGCCCGGAAATTACTTTTTCACCATTTTTACTATATTTTAAATATATTCTCAAAGCATTCTGGGGTTTCTTTTCAATAACTTTATAATCTTTGATATAACCCTCTTCTTTTAAAATCCTGGCAATAGAAATCTTCATATTAGATGCCGGTATATTAACAACGTCTTTATTGGTATCATTGGCATTACGAATCCGGGTTAGCATATCAGCAATGGGATCAGTTATATTCACCTTACAGACCTCCTTTCACAGTTTACCAGCTTGCTTTTTTTACTCCGGGGATTTCACCCTTATGAGCCAGTTCACGGAAACAAATTCGGCAGAGGTCAAATTTCCTCATATAACCCCTGGCGCGACCACACCGTTTACACCTGTTAACTTTCCTGGTTGAGTACTTGGGTTCCTTCTTGGCTTTCTCCATTAAGGCTTTTCGGGTCATTTATATCCCCCTTTCTTTATTGGTTAAAAGGCATACCCATTAATTTCAATAATTCATAGGCTTCTTCATCAGTCTCAGCTGATGTGACAATGGTAATTTCAAGTCCATATACCTTATCAACTTTATCTATTTCAATTTCAGGGAAAACAATATGCTCCCTGATTCCAATATTATAGTTTCCTCTTCCATCAAAAGATTTTGGGGAAACACCCCTGAAATCACGGATACGTGGCAAAGTTACATTAACTAATTTATATAAAAACTCATACATCGTTTCACCACGAAGGGTAACCTTTGCTCCTATTGGCATACCTTCTCTTATTTTAAAGTTAGCCACTGACTTTTTAGCCCTGGTGATTACAGGTTTTTGGCCAGTAATACTGGCAATATCGTTAACGACAACATCAATTAATTTAGGATCTTCCTTGAGTTCACCCATACCCACATTAACAACAACTTTTTCAACCCTGGGTACCGCCATTATATTTTCATAATCAAACTTATCCATTAATTTCGGTACAATCTCTTCTTTATACTGTTCAGCCAGAACAGACATGCTTTAACCTCCTTTCACTACCGGGCACAATTATTTATCCACTACTTCATCACATTTTTTGCATTTTCTTACTTTTTGACCATCTTCGAGATAGGTAGCACCAATCCTGGTTTTCTCATCACAGTTGGGACAGACAAGCATAACATTGGAAATGTGGATCGGTGCTTCGTTTTTAACAATACCGCCCTGGGGCATATCAGGGGTAGGGCGCATATGACGGTGAACAATATTAATTCCTTCAACAATCACCCTATCCTCCCTGGGTATAACCCTCAAAACTTTACCCCTTTTTCCACGGTCTTTTCCTGCTATCACTTCGACAAGATCTCCCTTTTTTACTCGCATTTGTACTCCCCCTTTATAAAACCTCAGGTGCTAAGGAGATTATTTTCATAAAATTCTTCTCCCTTAATTCCCGGGCAACGGGACCAAAGATACGGGTTCCCCGTGGGTTATTAGCTTTATCTATAAGAACAGCTGCGTTTTCATCAAATTTAATATATGAACCATCAGGCCGCCTGGTTTCTTTTTTGGTTCTGACAACAACGGCCTTAACAACCTCACCCTTTTTTACCATTCCGTCAGGGATTGCTTCTTTAACTGTAGCGACGATTATATCACCAACACCGGCATATCTTTTACGGGAGCCTCCGAGTACTCTAATACACAATAATTCCCTGGCACCTGTATTGTCGGCTACTCTTAAGCGACTCTCAGCTTGAATCACTGTAACCCCTCCTTTCAGTTAAAAACTACTTGGCCTTTTCGATAATTTCAACAACCCGCCACCTTTTATTTTTGCTTAAAGGACGGGTTTCCATTATCCTGACTTTATCTCCAACGCCACATTTATTTTCTTCATCATGGGCTTTAAATTTCTTGGTTTTCTTCATTACTTTTTTATAAAGATGGTGTTGGGTCCGTCTTTCCACGGCCACAGTTACGGTTTTATCCATTTTATCACTAACTACAACCCCAACACGTTCTTTACGTTTATTCCTCTCAACTACCATATTAAACCTCCTTTCGAGTTACACTAAGCCCTCTTTATACCTAACTCCCGTTCCCTCATTATAGTCTTAATTCTGGCTATGGTCCGTTTAACCTCCCTGATTCTCATCGGGTTTTCCAGCTGGGCTGTAGCATGTTGAAACCTTAAATTAAATAATTCTTCTTTAAATTCCCGTAACTTCTGCTGTAATTCGGCATCTGTTAATTCCCTTAATTCATCAGCTCTCATTGGCCTCACCATCCATTTCTTCCCTCTTGACGAATCTTGTTTTTATTGGTAGTTTATGAGAAGCTAGCCTGATAGCCTCTCTGGCCAGTTCCTCACTAACCCCGGCTACTTCAAACATAATTCTTCCGGGTTTAACTACAGCTACCCATTTTTCGGGGGCTCCTTTACCTCCACCCATACGGGTTTCAGCTGGTTTAGCAGTTACCGGTTTATCAGGGAAGATTTTAATCCAGACCTTCCCGCCTCTCTTTAAACTCCTGGTAATGGCAACACGGGCAGCCTCTATCTGTCTATTGGTAATCCAGGCTGGTTCTAATGCCTGTAATCCGTATTCTCCAAATGTTATTCTATTACCACGCTTGGCCTTTCCGGTCATACGTCCACGATGCTGTTTGCGGTATTTAACCCTTTTTGGTATTAACATCTCAAGGCCTCCTTTCCCTGTAAATATCTACTTATCTTCAACTTCGGGTAATACTTCTCCCTTATTAATCCATACTTTTACACCAATTTTACCATAAGTGGTATAGGCTTCAGCAAAACCATAATCAATATCGGCCCTTAAAGTATGCAGTGGTACCCGACCGTCACTATATCCTTCAGTTCTGGCCATTTCGGCACCACCTAAACGCCCACTGCTCTGTACTTTAAAACCTTCAGCACCCATACGCATAGCACGATTCATGGCCTGTTTCATAGCCCTTCTAAAGGATATCCTTCTCTCCAGCTGGGCTGCAATATTTTCAGCAACGAGCTGGGCATCAAGTTCAGGATCTTCAACTTCGACTACATTTATCTGAACATTTTTTCCGGTCATTTGCTCTATGTCTTTCCTCAGAGCATCAACTTCAGATCCACCCCGACCAATAACCATACCGGGACGGGCAGTATAAACATCAAGTTTTAAGCGGTTAGCAACCCTTTCAATTACAATTCTTGAAATCCCGGCATCATACATTTTATTTTTAACGTGGTTTCTAATCTTTAAGTCTTCCTGAAGAAGATCAGCATAGTTATTTTTATCGGCATACCACTTGGCATCCCAGTCTTTGATTACACCGACTCGAAGACCATGTGGATGGACTTTTTGACCCAAAATTTATCCCTCCTTCTTTTCACTAACCACAATAGTTATGTGGCTGGTTCTTTTTCTGATAAGGCCGGCCTGACCCATAGCCCGGGCCCGGTACCTCTTCATAGTTGGACCTTCATCTACATAAGCTTTGGAAACATATAAGTCCTCTACCATCATATCATGGTTATTTTCCGCATTTGCAATAGCAGAATTTAAAACTTTTTCAATAATGGATGAAGCCTTTTTAGGAGTATGTTTTAAAATACCAAGGGCTTCACCTATTTCTTTCCCTCTAATTAAGTCAATTACCTGTCTTGCCTTGCGCGGGGAAACTCGGACATATTTGGCAACAGCTCTAGCCTCCATAGCACAACCCCCTTTTCCTTTCTGCTAGGACTGATAATTCGTTAATCAATCTATTTGAGTGCGGTTGAACGCTCTGTATGGGCACCATGCCCCCTAAATTTCCTGGTCGGAGCAAATTCCCCTAACTTATGACCAACCATATCTTCAGTTATATAAACCGGAACATGTTTTTGACCATCATGGACTGCTATAGTATGGCCTACCATTTCAGGAAATATTGTCGAATCCCTTGACCAGGTTTTAATAACTTTTTTCTTACCGCTTTCATTCATTTCTTTAATTTTATTTAAAAGTTTCTTATCAACATAAGGTCCTTTTTTCAGTGACCTACCCAAGATTACCCCTCCTTTCTTTAATTACCGTTTGCGGGCACGGCGAGAACGGATAATATACTTATCAGAAGCCTTCCTTTTCCTGGTTTTCTTACCTAAAGTACGTTTACCCCATGGTGTAACCGGATGACGACCGGTTGAGGTCCGTCCTTCACCACCACCATGTGGGTGATCAACAGGGTTCATAGCTACACCACGAACGTGTGGCCTTTTACCCAGCCAGCGTTTACGCCCGGCTTTACCTATAGATATATTTTCATGATCGATATTTCCAACCTGACCTATAGTAGCCTTGCATTCAAGGCTTATTAACCTTACTTCACCTGAAGGCAATTTAATATGAGCATATTTGCCTTCTTTGGCAAGGATCTGGGCCATTGTTCCGGCAGCCCTGGCCAGCTGACCACCTTTGCCAGGCTTTAACTCTATATTATGAATAATAGTACCTACCGGTATATTTTTTAATTTTAAAGCATTACCGGGTTTGATTTCTGCATCTTCCCCGGATTTAACTGTATCTCCTACCTGCAATTTATTGGGGGCCAGGATATATCTCTTCTCACCATCTACATAGTGGAGTAAAGCAATTCGGGCAGAACGGTTCGGGTCATATTCTATACTGGCTACCCTGGCCGGTACCCCATCCTTATCACGTTTGAAATCAATAATACGATAGCGGCGCTTATGTCCCCCGCCCCTGTGCCTTACAGTTACACGTCCATAAGAGTTACGACCACCGGTCTTTTTCAATGGGGCAAGAAGGCTTTTTTCTGGCTCTCTTCTGGTAATCTCATCAAAGGCTGAAACTGTCATAAAGCGCCTGGATGGAGTGGTTGGTTTAAACTTTTTTATAGCCATCACTTTTCCCTCCTTTGTTTAACTTAATTACATACCTTCAAAAATCTCAATTCTGTCACCTTCAGAAAGCCTGACCATGGCTTTTTTCCAGTCGGGTCTTTTTCCTTCGTGCCAGCCCAGGCGTCTTTTCTTTCCTCTAACATTAATAGTATTAACCTTTATTACATCTACATTGAATATTTCCTCAACAGCCTTTTTAATCTCTATTTTATTGGCATCTTTTGCAACCTTAAAAGTATAGGTGTTATTTTCTTCAATTAAATCCATACTCTGTTCAGTTACAATTGGTTCTATAATGATATCACGTGGATCTTTCATCTGGCTAACACCTCCTCTACCCTTTTAACAGCCTCTTCAGACATAACAATACAATCATTGTTAAGAAGGTCGAATGCATTAAGGGCATCTACAACCAGAGTCTTTACTCCTGGAATATTACGGGCTGAGAGGTAAATGTTAGCATCCTTATCAGGTAAAATGATTAACACTTTTTTACCTTCCAGATTCAGATTTGATAATAATTCTACCACCTGTTTGGTTTTTGGGGTATCAAATTTCAATTCATCAAGGATAATCAATTCTTCATTCTGTGATTTATAACTTAAAATTGACCTCAAAGCCAATTTTTTAACCTTTTTGGGAACCTTTTTGATATGCTTGCGTGGTCTTGGACCGAAAACAATTCCACCACCAACCCATAAGGGTGACCGAATACTTCCATGTCTGGCCCGACCGGTTCCCTTCTGCCTCCAGGGTTTTCGTCCACCTCCGCTGACTTCACCTCTGGTTTTGGTAGAAGCTGTACCTCTACGCATAGTTGCCAGCTGAGCTGTGACAACCTGGTGAACAACATGTTCATTAACTTCTTCATTAAAAACGTTATCAGCTAAATCTATATCACCAACCCGGTTACCGGTTGTATCATACTTAGCTACCTGCGGCATTATATTATCCCCCTTTCTACTCAAATAACCTAGGCATTACTGGCTTTTTTAACTGCTTCCCTGATAGTTAAAATACCTTTGTTGGGTCCGGGTACAGAACCCTTAATTAAAAGTAGATTTTTCTCAGAATCTACCCTTACTACCTCCAGGTTTTGAATGGTAACCCGGTCATGACCCATCCTTCCGGGAAGTTTCTGGCCTTTAAAAACTCGAGAAGCATCAACAGCACCAATTGAACCTGGAGCCCTGTGGAATCTAGAACCATGGCTCATTGGCCCTCTGCTAAAATTCCACCTTTTAATTGTACCGGCAAAACCTTTACCTTTGGAAATACCGGTTACATCTACCAGTTCACCTTCTTCAAATATATCAACAGTGATTTCATCACCTTCATTCAGGTCTTCAGGAAAGTCCATGAATTCTTTAACATGTTTTTTGGGTTTAACCCCTGCTCTTTCAAAATGGCCTTTCAAAGGTTTATTTACTCTGTGTTCAGGCACATCTTCAAAACCCACCTGCAGAGCATTGTATCCATCTCTTTCTTCAACTTTTTTCTGGATAACAACACAGGGGCCAGCCTGAACTACAGTTACTGGAATAACATTACCATCATCATCAAATATCTGGGTCATCCCCAGCTTTTTTCCAATTATTCCTTTGGCCACGACTTACACACCTCCTCTTATAACTTTATCTCAATATTTACTCCAGCCGGTAAATCCAACCTCATCAGGGCATCCACTGTTTTAGAGGTTGGATCAACTATATCTATCAATCTTTTATGGGTCCTCATCTCGAACTGCTCCCGGGAGTCCTTATGAACATGGGGTGAACGTAATACTGTATATACTTCCTTCTCAGTGGGAAGTGGAATAGGGCCTGATACCTCAGCTCCCGTTCTTTTTGCTGTGGCCACAATTTTCTGGGCTGACTGGTCAAGCAGTTCGTGTTCATATGCTTTTAAGCGAATCCTTATTTTTTCATGTTTAGCCATTATCTTCCCTCCTTCGTATGGCCGTAATATCAATACCAGCTCAATTAATATTAATAATGGCAAACTACCTTTTATATCTATAAAAACGGCATTTATATATTCACATAGAAAAAGAGAGGAGAAGAGACTCCTCTTCTTTTTCTATGTTGAGTGTTACTCAATAATCTGGCTGACAACACCGGCACCAACGGTACGGCCACCTTCACGGATAGCAAACCTTAATCCTTCTTCCATAGCAATGGGAGTAATTAATTTTACTTCCATCTCTACATTGTCACCGGGCATTACCATCTCTACTCCCTCTGGTAAGCTGATAGTCCCGGTTACGTCTGTGGTCCTGAAATAAAACTGGGGCCTGTATCCTTCAAAAAATGGAGTATGCCTTCCTCCTTCTTCTTTGGTCAGAACATATACCTCAGCCTTGAAGTGGGTATGTGGGGTTATACTCCCTGGCTTGGCTAATACCTGACCCCTTTCTATCTCATCTCTTCCTATACCCCTTAACAGGGCTCCAATGTTATCTCCTGCTACCGCTTCATCCAGTAACTTACGGAACATCTCTACCCCGGTTACTACGGTCTCCTGGGTCTCTTTAATCCCGATAATTTCTACCTCGTCACCGGGATGTAAGGTTCCTCTCTCTACCCTACCGGTAGCTACTGTTCCACGTCCGGTAATACTGAATACGTCTTCTACTGGCATCAAGAATGGTTTGTCTTTATCCCTTTCTGGTTCGGGAATGTATTCATCTACTGCTTCCATAAGTTCAATGATCTTCTTACCCCATTCTCCTTCAGGATCAGGATTTTCAAGAGCCTGTAATGCTGATCCAACTATTACCGGTACGTCATCTCCAGGGAATTCATATTCATTTAATAATTCCCTTACTTCCATCTCTACCAGCTCAATTAACTCTTCGTCATCTACCATATCGGCCTTGTTTAAAAAGACAACTATGCTCGGTACACCTACCTGACGGGCCAGAAGAATATGTTCTCTGGTCTGGGGCATCGGTCCGTCTGCTGCTGATACTACCAGAATAGCTCCGTCCATCTGGGCGGCCCCGGTAATCATATTCTTTACATAGTCAGCATGACCTGGACAGTCAACGTGGGCATAGTGCCTGTTAGCAGTCTCATATTCAACGTGAGAGGTAGCAATGGTTATTCCTCTTTCTTTTTCTTCAGGTGCATTATCGATAGAATCAAAGGGCATTACTTCAGCACTACCCAGATTTGATAATACAGCTGTTATCGCTGCTGTTAAAGTAGTCTTACCGTGGTCTACGTGACCTATGGTTCCAATATTAACATGCGGTTTTGTCCTTTCAAATTTTTCTTTTGCCATCCTTTTTCATCCTCCTTCAGTAATGTTTTATTTTCCAATTATTTCTTTAGCAATATTATCAGGGACAGGCTCATAATGGGAGAACTGCATGGTGTAAGTAGCACGTCCCTGGGTTTTAGAACGCAAATCGGTAGCATAGCCAAACATTTCTGCCAGGGGAACATAGGCTTTTACTACCTGGGCACTGGCTCTACGTTCCATCCCCTGAACATTACCACGGCGCCCGTTGAGGTCACCAATAACATCACCCATATATTCTTCTGGAACTACAACTTCAACATCCATAATTGGCTCCAGGATAACGGGACTAGCCTTTTGGGCACCTTCTTTAAAGGCTATCGAACCGGCAATTTTAAAGGCCATCTCTGAAGAGTCAACCTCGTGGTAACTACCGTCTTTAAGGGTTATCTTCAGGTCAACTGCCGGATATCCAGCCAGAACCCCGTTTTCCATAGCTTCAACAATACCATCTTCGACAGCAGGGATATATTCCTTGGGAATAGCCCCACCGACAATTTTATTTACAAACTCAAAGCCTTCTCCTTCTTCAAGAGGTTCAATGTCAATAATAACATGACCATATTGACCACGACCACCGGACTGACGGATAAACTTACCTTCAACATCAGTAACTTTCCGGGTAATGGTTTCACGATAAGCAACCTGGGGCCGACCTATATTAGCATCAACTTTAAACTCTCTTAACAGACGGTCGACAATTACCTCCAGGTGAAGTTCACCCATACCCCGGATTATGGTCTGACCGGTCTCTTCATCTGTCCTGACCTTAAAGGTAGGATCCTCTTCTGCCAGACGCTGTAAGGCCAGACTTAATTTATCCTGTTCAGCCTGACTCTTGGGCTCAATAGCTACTGAAATTACAGGTTCCGGGAATTCCATTGATTCCAGCACAATGGGATGGTCCTCATCACAGAGGGTATCACCGGTAGCGGTATTTTTCAACCCTACTGCAGCAGCCAGGTCTCCGGCATGAACTGATTCCCTTTCTTCCCTGTGATTAGCATGCATCTGGAGTATCCGGCCAATCCTTTCTTTATGTCCCTTTGTAGAGTTGTAGACATAAGAACCGGCCTCTAAAACCCCGGAATAAACCCTGAAGAAAGTTAGTTTACCGACATAGGGATCAGCCATAATCTTAAATGCCAGAGCGGAAAATGGCTCATCATCACCGGCTTTACGGATCTCTTCCTCTTCAGTATCAGGGTTCATACCTTCTACAGGTGGTACATCTACTGGAGAAGGTAAATAATCTATTACTGCATCTAAAAGGAGCTGAACTCCTTTATTTTTGAAAGCAGAGCCACAGAGCACAGGGACTATCTCAACATCAAGAACACCCTTCCTCAGGGCAGTCTTTAGTTCATCAGTTGTAATCTCTTCACCTTCCAGGTATTTCATCATTATTTCATCATCTAATTCAGATATTGCTTCCAGGAGGTTTTCCCTGTATTCTTCAGCCTGTTCCCGGTAATCTTCAGGTATATCAACCCTTTCATACTTAACCCCGAGATCATCTTTATAAACTACAGCATCCATTGTCACTAAATCTACAATACCTTCAAAATCATCTTCAGAACCAATAGGTATCTGTAAGGGAACAGCATTGGCCCCCAGTCGGTCTTCCATCATTTCAATTACATGGAAAAAATCAGCACCCATTCTATCCATTTTATTTACAAAGGCAATCCTGGGTACCTGGTATTTATCAGCCTGTCTCCAGACTGTTTCAGACTGTGGCTCAACACCACCAACAGCACAGAAAAGAGCGATGGCTCCATCAAGGACACGGAGGGATCTTTCTACCTCTACTGTAAAGTCCACGTGTCCAGGCGTGTCTATAATATTAATGCGATGTTTTTGCCATTCACAGGTAGTAGCAGCTGAAGTAATGGTAATACCTCTTTCCTGTTCCTGTTCCATCCAGTCCATTACGGCTGCTCCGTCATGCACTTCACCCATTTTATGCACTCTACCGGTGTAGTACAAAATACGTTCTGTCGTTGTAGTTTTTCCGGCATCAATATGGGCCATAATTCCTATATTCCTTGTCTTTTTCAAAGGATATTGCCGGGCCACTATTCTCCCCCCTTATTTAAACTTATCGTCATATATTACCATCTATAGTGGGCAAAAGCTCTGTTGGCTTCGGCCATCCGGTGAACATCTTCTTTCTTTTTAACTGCCCCACCGGTATTATTGGATGCATCAAGCAATTCACTGGCTAACCTTTCTACCATTGTTCTTTCACCACGATTACGGGCAGCCTCTACAATCCAACGAATACCAAGACTTACTCTTCTGGGTTCACTAACTTCTACCGGAACCTGGTAGTTAGAACCACCAACCCGGCGTGATTTAACTTCCAGAACAGGCATAACATTATCTAATGCCTTTTTAACAAGTTCAACCGGGTTTTCTCCGGTCCGTTCTTTTATAAGATCCATTGCCTGGTACATAATTCTTTCAGCCAGGCCCTTTTTGCCATCATACATAATTTTATTTATAAATCTAGCTATAATGACATCATTATAAACAGGGTCTGGATTAACTCTCCTTTTGGTAGCCCTATTTTTACGCATCTATATCCCCCCTTCATTACTTATTTCGGCTTTTTAACCCCATATTTGGAACGACCTTGTTTGCGGCCTTCAACACCAGCTGCATCAAGGGCACCACGAACAATATGATACCTGACACCAGGTAAATCCTTAACCCTGCCACCCCTTACCAGAACAACGGAGTGCTCCTGTAAGTTGTGACCAATTCCAGGAATATATGCTGTTACTTCAATACCATTGGTTAATCTAACACGGGCAACTTTTCTCAGAGCGGAATTAGGCTTTTTCGGTGTGGCAGTATATACCCTGGTACATACCCCTCTCTTTTGTGGTGAACCTTGGAGGGCAGGTGCAGTCTTTTTCTTCTTAACCTTTTTTCTCCCCTTGCGTATTAGCTGATTAATTGTTGGCATAAAAACACCTCCTTCCAGTTATTTCAATAATGCTGCACAGGCGGCCGATACATCAATTCCGCAGGCACGGCCTAATCTCAGTTTACTATCAACTTTTTCAATAGGTACATCATATTGGGTTGCAGTTTCTACAATCTGATTATATAATGGTTTGTCGATATCTTCAGCCAGGAAAACTTTTTTGACTTCACTATTTTTTATTGCTTTTAAGGTCTGCTTGGTACCTACTACCTTATTATCTATATTCTTAAGCTCGGTTAGCATCATCACTCATCCCCCTCTCCCGGAAGACCAGTTTAACTAACACACACTTAAGTATTTTAACACCTTTCATGTTTGATGTCAATAAGATTTTTTTAATTTGAAATCATTATTTTTATCCTGGTCAAAATAATTATAATGTAGTATTTATAATATGATTATTTTGTCCTTTATAGAGTATTTTTATTAATTTATACCCTTTTATATCTATATAATGCTTACTACAACTTATAAAACATGGATAAATGCCCCTGAGGGCATTTATCCATTATTATTCCTCAACCAGTTCATCAATACTACCCGGAATCGGTTGCCCATTATCATCAAGCATCGATATATCACGATAATACTTCATACCTGTACCGGCCGGAATTAACTGACCGATAATCACATTCTCTTTAAGGCCCAGGAGGGGATCAACTTTACCCTCCAAGGATGCTTCTGTTAAAACCCGGGTAGTTTCCTGGAATGAAGCTGCAGACAGGAAACTGTCAGTAGCCAGGGATGCCTTGGTAATACCCAGTAATTCTGGTTTACATGTGGCTGGTTGTTTCCCTTCGTCAACCATTTTATGGTTAATCTCATTAAATTCCAGCCGGTCTACCAGGCTTCCTGGCAGGAAGTCAGTATCACCAGGGTCAATAATTCTCACTTTCCTCATCATCTGCCTTATGATTACTTCAATATGTTTATCATTAATTTCAACACCCTGGGAGCGGTATACCTTCTGGACTTCCTGTAGGAGATAATCCTGAACCTCATCAACACCCTTGATTTTCAGTACAGTACTGGGATCAAGGGGACCTTCAGTCAGTTTATCCCCGGCCTTAACCATCTGGCCATCCTTTACAATAACCTTGGACCCATATGGAACCTGGTAAGTTTTCTTCTTACCATCATCATCTTCGATAACAATCCGTCTACTGTTTCTCTTTTCCAGTATTTTAACCCGTCCGGTCTTTTCAGTTATTATAGCCTGACCTTTCGGGGTCCTTCCTTCAAATAACTCTTCAACCCTGGGAAGACCCTGGGTGATATCATCACCGGCAACACCACCGGTATGGAAGGTCCTCATGGTAAGCTGGGTTCCTGGCTCTCCGATAGATTGGGCAGCAATAATGCCGATTGCTTCCCCAATATCAACAAGTTTACCGGTAGCCAGATTCCGGCCATAACACTTACGACAAACACCGTGTTTGGTTTCACAGGTCAATACAGACCTGATTTTAACCCTTTCGATACCGGCCGCATTTATTTCTTTCATTTTGTCTCTGGTTATCAACTCATCCCTTTTGACAATTACTTTATCATTAGAGGGATCAACTATATCTTCTGCAGCCAGACGCCCAATACACCTTTCGGCAAGAGTCTCAATGGCATCATCACCTTTACCACCGATAGCTTCTACATAAATGCCATTTTCAGTACCACAGTCATCTTCTCTGATAATTACATCCTGGGAGACGTCAACCAGACGCCTTGTCAAGTATCCGGAGTCTGCTGTTCTGATGGCTGTATCAGCCAGACCTTTCCTGGCTCCGTGGGTTGAAATAAAAAATTCCATAACATTTAACCCTTCACGGAAACTGGAACGGATTGGAATATCAAGAATTCGACCGGAAGGATCAGCCATAAGGCCACGCATACCGGCCAACTGTGATATCTGAGAAGTATTACCACGGGCACCGGAAATAGCCATCATATAAATGTTGTTGTCTTCACCCAGGTGATCGAGTAAAGCATCAGTAACAGCATCTTTAGCTTTGTTCCAGATATCTACAACCTTCTGGTACCTTTCATTCTCGGTTATAGCCCCTCTTCTATAATGCTGCTCTATATTTCTAACTTCTTCTTCAGCCTCATTCAGAATTTTCTCTTTGGCCGGTGATATAGAAGCATCACTGACAGCAATAGTAATACCGGACCGGGTCGCAAAATCATAACCCAGTTCTTTAATTTTATCCAGGGCTCTGGCTGTTATATCATTTCCAAATTTCTCATGTAAATCAGCCACAATATCGCCCAGCTCACTTTTATCAACCTGATAATTAATAAATTCCATTTTTTCAGGTAAGGCTTCATTAAATATTACCCGCCCCGGTGATGTTTCTACCAGTTTTCCATCTAATCTTACTTTTACTCTGGCCTGCAGACTAACCTTTCCTGTATCATAGGCTTTAATGGCCTCTTCAGGGGAAGCAAATAATTTGCCTTCACCTTTTTCACCATCTTTTATGGTGGTCAGATAGTAAATTCCAATTACCATATCCTGGGTAGGTACTGTGATCGGACTTCCATCTGAAGGTGCCAGAATATTGCTGGTTGATAACATTAGAACACGTGATTCTATCTGGGCCTCTGCCGATAATGGTACATGAACTGCCATCTGGTCCCCGTCAAAGTCAGCATTATAAGCAGTACAGACCAGGGGATGTAATTTAATGGCCTTACCTTCAACCAGAACAGGTTCAAAGGCCTGAATTCCGAGTCTATGAAGGGTGGGAGCACGGTTTAAAAGAACAGGATGATCTTCAATTACCTCTTCCAGTACCCCCCAGACTTCATCATCTACCCTTTCTACCATCCTTTTGGCATTTTTAATATTATGAGCAAGTCCTTTATCAACTAACCCCTTCATTACAAAAGGCTTAAACAGTTCAAGAGCCATTTTCTTGGGAAGTCCACATTGATGCATTTTTAATTCTGGACCAACAACAATAACTGACCTACCTGAATAGTCGACCCTTTTACCGAGAAGATTCTGCCTGAACCTTCCCTGCTTACCCTTTAACATATCACTGAGGGATTTTAATGGTCTATTACCGGCTCCGGTAACAGGGCGGCCACGCCGACCATTATCTATTAAAGCATCCACTGCTTCCTGGAGCATTCGTTTCTCATTTCTGATTATAATCTCTGGGGCTCCCAGATCAAGCAACCTTTTAAGCCTGTTATTTCTGTTTATTACCCGTCGGTAAAGGTCATTAAGGTCAGAAGTAGCAAAGCGGCCTCCGTCAAGCTGTACCATTGGTCGTAGGTCTGGGGGTATAACAGGAATAACTTCAAGAACCAGCCACTCTGGCTTAATTCCAGATTTATTTAAGCCGTCAAGGACCTCAAGTCTCCTGATAGCTCTTTTCCTTCTCTGACCACTTGCTTCTTTTACTTCTTTTTTGAGCCGTTTAACCTCTGCTCCGACATCAATTTTTTTCAAAAGCTCTTTAACAGCTTCAGCTCCCATACCGGCCTCAAAAGAATCTCCATATTTCTGTCGGGCTTCTCTATATTCTGTTTCAGAAAGGAGTTGTTTTTCACTCAGTGGTGACTCTCCTGCATCAATAACGATATATGATACGAAATAAATTACTTTTTCAAGGGCCCGGGGAGACATATCCAGAATAAGACCTAGCCTGCTGGGGATCCCTTTAAAAAACCAGATGTGAGTGCAGGGGGCTGCTAACTCAATATGCCCCATCCTTTCCCGTCTCACTTTAGAATGGGTTACTTCAACACCACAGCGGTCACAGACAACCCCCTTATACCTGACCCGCTTATATTTTCCACAATGACATTCATAATCTTTTGTAGGGCCAAAAATTTTCTCGCAAAAAAGACCATCTTTTTCAGGTTTAAGCGTTCTATAATTAATCGTTTCTGGTTTTTTAACTTCCCCGCGGGACCAGTCACGAATTTGCTCCGGTGAAGCAACACTTATTTTCATGGAGTCAAAACTATTTACATTAAACAAGGGCCTCTCCCCTTTCTTCAATAGTTTTTAAACCCTTTAAAACCCAGTAATAAAGTTATATTATTCTTCACTGGAATCTTTTTCAGAACCTTTCTTATTGTTATCACTTAGATCCATATCAAGTCCCAGTTTTTTTGCAGTATCAGTAAACTCTTCTTCTTCCTCTGCGATTTGCAGTTCTTCCTCATCCTCGGTGAAGATTTTGGCATCAAGTCCAAGACTCTGCATCTCTTTGATTAGTACTTTAAACGATTCGGGAATTCCTGGTTCAGGAACATTTTCACCTTTTACAATGGCCTCATAGGTTTTTACCCTGCCCACAACATCGTCTGATTTGATAGTTAACATTTCCTGCAGACTGTAGGCAGCACCATATGCTTCCAGAGCCCAGACTTCCATCTCACCGAACCTCTGGCCACCAAACTGAGCCTTACCACCAAGAGGCTGCTGGGTAACCAGTGAATAAGGTCCGGTAGAACGGGCATGAATCTTATCATCTACCAGATGGTGGAGTTTCAGAACATACATATAACCAACAGTTACTCTATTATCAAAGGGCTCACCTGTTCGCCCATCATAAAGAACAGTCTTGCCATCCCTGTCAAACCCGGCTTTTTCGAGTAAATCTTCTACTTCTTCTTCAAGAGCTCCATTAAATACAGGTGTCTCAACATAAAGCCCCAGGGCTTTGGCAGCAAGTCCAAGATGAGTTTCCAGAACCTGCCCGATATTCATACGTGATGGTACACCCAGGGGATTCAGTACTACTTCAACTGGTTCACCATTCGGTAAAAAGGGCATATCTTCTTCCGGTAAAATCCTGGATATTACACCTTTATTACCGTGACGTCCGGCCATTTTATCACCAACAGAAATCTTGCGTTTGGTAGCTACATAAACCCTGACCAGTTTATTTACACCGGGCTTTAATTCGTCTCCATTTTCCCTGGAAAAGACTTTAACATCAACAATAATACCTTCTTCACCATGGGGTACTTTCAGGGAAGTATCCCTGACTTCCCTGGCCTTTTCACCAAAGATAGCTCTTAACAACCTTTCTTCGGCTGATAACTCGGTTTCACCTTTAGGGGTAACCTTGCCGACCAGAATATCTCCTTCTTTTACTTCTGCTCCTACCCTGATTATACCGCGTTCATCAAGGTTTTTAAGAGCATTTTCGCCAACATTGGGGATATCCCTGGTAATTTCTTCAGGGCCAAGTTTTGTATCCCGGGCTTCAGCCTCATACTCTTCTATGTGAACTGAAGTAAAGGCATCTTCTTTAACCAGTTTTTCACTGATTAAAATAGCATCCTCATAATTATAACCTTCCCAGGGCATAAAGGCAATCAAAGTATTACGTCCCAGGGCCATTTCACCATGGTCTGTTGACGGACCATCAGCGATAACATCGCCTTTGTCAACACGCTGGCCTTTCCGGACTATAGGACGCTGATTTATACAACTACCCTGGTTTGAACGCTTAAATTTAAGGATTTTGTAGGTATCAATCTTACCATCATCTGTTTTAATGACAATCTCATCAGCGGTAACCCTGGTAACTACACCTGAATTTTTTGCAATAATTACAACCCCGGAGTCTTTAGCCGCTCTATATTCCATTCCAGTAGCCACAATGGGGGCATCAGGTTTAATAAGGGGAACAGCCTGCCGCTGCATGTTTGCTCCCATTAGGGCCCTGTTAGCATCGTCATTTTCTAAAAAGGGTATCATTGAAGCAGAAACCCCAACTAGCTGTTTTGGAGAAACATCCATATAATCAACTTTTTCAGGAGATACTTCCAGAATATCACCACGATGTCTGGCAATTACAAGGTCATTTAAGAAATTACCATCTTCATCAAAGGGTTCATTAGCCTGGGCAATGGTGTATTTATCTTCTTCATCAGCAGTTAAATATTCTATTTCATTGGTTGCCTTACCATTAACTACTTTTCTATATGGTGTTTCCAGAAAACCAAATTTATTGGTACGGGCATAAGTACTCATTGATCCTATTAGACCAATATTGGGACCTTCCGGTGTCTCAATTGGACAGATCCTACCATAATGAGAGTGATGTACGTCCCTGACTTCGAAACCGGCCCGGTCTCGACTTAACCCACCCGGTCCAAGAGCACTTAATCTCCTCTTATGGGTCAGTTCAGACAGGGGATTGGTCTGGTCCATAAACTGAGATAACTGACTGCTTCCAAAAAACTCCTGAATAGATGCCACTACTGGTCTGGTATTAATTAAAGCCTGGGGTGTTACTACATCTATGTCCTGAATAGTCATTCTTTCCTTGACAACCCGTTCCATTCTGGATAAACCGATCCTGAACTGATTTTGTAACAATTCTCCAACAGTCTTTAAACGACGATTCCCCAGATGATCTATATCATCAATACTGGCCTCCGGATCATTATCTATAATTCTCAGCAAATAACGTACTGTTTCTACAATATCCCTCTTATCAAGGCATTTTTTATCAGGATCAATGTCAAGGCCCAGCTTTTTATTAATTTTATACCTTCCGACAAGGGCCAGGTCATACCGTTTGGGATCAAAGAATAATGATTCTAGTAAATTTTTAGCACTTTCAACAGTGGGAGGTTCACCCGGCCTTAACCTTTTATATAATTCAATCAGGGCTTCTTCCTGGGAATCAGTGTTATCCCTTTCAAGGGTATCATGTATAACTTCATGTTCACCGAATAAATCTATTAATTCAGCATCTGTTCCATAACCAAGAGCTCTAAAGAGTACAGTTGATGGCATTTTACGGGTTCTGTCAACCCTGACTGAAACAATTCGTTTTTTATCATACTCGAATTCAATCCAGGCCCCTCTATTAGGAATTATATTGGCAGAAACGAGACGCCTACCATCTTTAGTTCTCTCTTCCCCGAAATAAACACCTGAAGACCGGATTAACTGATTAACAACTACCCTTTCGGCACCATTAATAATAAAGGTTCCCTTGTCTGTCATTAAAGGGAAATCACCCATAAAAACTTCCTGTTCTTTAACTTCACCGGTATCTTTATTTATTAATCTTACTTTTACCTGTAAGGGTGCTGCATAGGTAGCATCCCTATCCCGGCACTCTTCTTCATTGTATTTGGGCTCTCCCAGATGGTAATCGACAAATTCCAGGACAAGGTTCTCAGAAAAATCCTCAATTGGTGAAATTTCTTCAAATACTTCTTTTAACCCTTCCTCCAGAAACCAATTATAAGAGCTTATCTGTGTGTTAAGTAAATAAGGTGCTTCATGTGCATCCTCAATTTTAGCAAAACTATACCTTTCTCTCCTCAATCCCTTTGCCATTTTTGCACCCCCAGGACATACAATTTTATTAGGATCTTATAAAAACATAAAGCTTTATAAAGCTTAAGGTTATAAAGCATAAAGCTTTTATGTATATATACATTATATAAAGCAGGTAAACTAAACACCCTGCCTCATAATAACCATATAAAGTTAGAAAAAAGCCCTATATATATATTATGACCCGTTCTGATCTTAACTATACATATAGGTGCTAGCCTTCTGTATTACCTTTTAGTTTATATTATACATCCATTAAAAACCCCTGTCATTATACTTTATTTGCATACTGTTCCTATTCTTATCGACAATTAATAATATTATCATAACAGTCCTGTCTTGTCAAGATTATTTTTTCTAATTTCATAAAATATTAATCCAAAAATTTAATTTAAAAATCCAGGTTTAATTCTTTTTTAATATCGATTAATCTGGTATATCAATACCCCACTACCCCGTACCCTTTATTACTAATAACCCGTATTAGATTCTATATATTAATAATATATTTATTATCCTGTTTTCCTGAAGGTCAGTAAAAAGTCAGTAAAAATATATAAATATTAAAAAAGTACTCTGTAAAAACAGAGTACTTTTTTAATTTACTTATAACTTTGATGGGGGGTTATTTTAACTCAACAGTAGCCCCGGCATCTTCGAGCTTGGATTTAATTTCTTCAGCTTCTTCTTTGCTGACGCCTTCTTTAACATTGGTAGGAGCATCGTCAACGAGGGCTTTAGCATCTTTAAGTCCCAGACCGGTAACTTCACGAACAACCTTAATAACATTAATCTTCTTACCACCAATTTCAGCAAGGTGAACATCAAATTCAGTTTTTTCTTCCTGCTGTTCACCACCCTGAGCTCCCGGAACTGCAGCCATAGCAACTGGAGCTGCAGCAGATACACCAAATTTTTCTTCTAACTCTTCAACCAGCTCGGCCAGTTCCAGTACAGTCATATTTTCAATTGCTTCAATAATTTCCTCTTTAGTCATTTTATGAGCCTCCTTAATAATTTTTTCTAATTAATATAAAGTAGTTAAAAACCTTAAAAATTACTCATCCTTTTGATCCTTGATCTGGTTTAAGACATTAACAAGATTTCTAATATTACCCTGCAAGACATTAACAAATCCGGTCAAAGGAGCCTTCATACCGGCAAAAGCCTTTGCCAGCAACTCTTCTCTCGGTGGGATCTTGGCCAGTGATTTTATTTTTTCATCATCAATTACTTCACCATTAAGTACGCCACCCTTAATTTCAAGTTCTTCATGTTCTTTGGCAAAATCCACAAGCACCTTTGCCGGTGATACAGCATCTTCAATACCAAATGCAATTGCAGTTGGTCCGACTAAAACCTCATTAATCTCTTCAATTTCAGCCTTTTTGGCCGCTATTCTGGCCAGGGTATTTTTAACAACCCTGTACTCAACACCAGCTTCTCTTAACTTTGCTCTCAACTCAGTAATGGTAGCTACATCCAGTCCCTTATAATCTGTCAGAACCAGAGATTTAGCACTGCTGAGTTTATCGGTTAGCTCGTTAACAACTGCTTCCTTTTCCGGTCTAGGCAATGCCTTTCACCCCCTTAAGTCATACCAATGTATTTTATTTCTAACTGCATTAAAAAAACCTCCCTATAGACAGGAGGTAGTAATGACTGGCTATCCGGGGCATGGTTATGAAAAACCCCATCAAACAAACCATTAACCTCGGCAGGATTATTAAGTCTTTTTGACCCCTGCTGTCTACGGTTAAGAACGGCTATTCTGTTTTTACCTAACAAATAATAACACATAACAAATTATATTGTCAAGGGTTTATTTTCGGATTAAATCAATAGCCTGGTTCGGATCTACCTTGATACCAGGTCCCATGGTTGAGGAAACTGTAACACTTCTCATATAACGCCCCTTGGCGGAAGCAGGTCTCTCTCTCAATAAAACATCAATAATGGTTTTGAAATTTTCCATTAAATCATCGACAGGGAAAGATACCTTACCTATGGGCAGGTGAATATTACCATTCTTGTCTACCCTGTATTCGATTTTACCGGCTTTAGCATCTTTGACTGCCTTTTCCAGCTCAAAAGTTACTGTTCCCACCTTGGGATTTGGCATTAAACCTTTAGGTCCCAGTATTCTACCTAATTTACCAACAACACTCATCATATCAGGGGTAGCAATGGCTACATCAAAATCCAGCCAGCCACCTTTTATCTTCTCTGCCAGATCGTCGGCACCAACGACATCGGCACCGGCTTCTTCAGCTTCCTTTGCCTTTTCACCTTTAGCAAAAACAATAACCTTAACCTCTTTTCCGGTACCTTTAGGCAGAACAACTGCTCCCCTTACATTTTGATCAGCGTGTTTGGGATCAACCCCGAGTTTAACAGCCAGGTCTACTGTTTCATCGAAATTGGCACTGGCAATATCTTTAACAAGCTCAAGGGCATCGGCGGGAGAGTATAATTTTTCCCTGTCAACCTTTTTCCTGCTCTCCTGATAGCGTTTACCATGTTTAGCCATTATTATCTCCTCCTTGTGGTCTTTAACGGATTTGCATCCTCCCACTAATCGTATTTTTTAACATCTAAACAAAATTATTTAACAACTATACCCATACTACGGGCAGTACCTTCAATCATTCTCATAGCTGCTTCTAAACTTCCTGCATTTAAGTCAGGCATTTTAAGTTCAGCAATCTCTTTAATATCTTCCTTGGTTACAGTTCCGACCTTGTTAATATTAGGCTGACCGGAAGCCCTTTCCAGACCGGCAGCTTTTTTGAGTAAATCAGATGCAGGTGGTGTCTTGGTAATAAAATCAAAAGAACGGTCGGCATAGACAGTAATTTCAACCGGAATAATCATTCCTGCCTGATCCTGTGTTTTAGCGTTAAATGCTTTACAGAACTCCATAATATTAACCCCATGCTGACCCAGGGCTGGACCAACCGGAGGTGCTGGGTTTGCTTTTCCAGCCGGAATCTGTAACTTAATTTTCCCAATTACTTTCTTGGCCATTACTATCCCTCCTTTCTATGACCAACCGTTATATTTTCTCAATCTGGGAGAACTCCAGCTCAAGGGGAGTCTCTCTACCAAACATAGAAACTAATACCTTTACCTTGCTCTGTTGTGGGTGTACCTCTTTAATTTCTCCAATAAATTCTTCAAAGGGGCCATCAACTATTTTTACTTTATCTCCAACCCCGAAGTCCAATTCAATTTTATCATCTTCAATTCCCATTCCTCTAAGGATGTGTTTGGCTTCTTCAGGCTGTAAGGGTAAAGGTTTGGTCCCACTACTTACAAAACCAGTTACACCTGGAGTATTTCTAACAACATACCAGGAGTCATCTGTCATAATCATCTCTACCAGAACATAACCGGGAAATATTCTCTTTTCTACTTTTTTCTGTTTGCCTTTTTTACTTTCTATTTTTTCTTCGGTAGGAACAAGTATTCTAAAAATCTTATCTTCCATATCAGTTGCCTTAATGCGTTTTTCCAGATTTGCCTTAACTTTATTTTCGTGACCGGAATAAGTATGAACTACATACCACTTCTTTTCTTCTTCCATAATAAAGACCTACCAGGTAGGTACACCCCCACCTCCTTACCTACATAATAAGTGGGGTAATTATACTTGTTAAGATATAATCCATTACCCCTATAAAAATAATCAAAGCCACAACAGTAACCAGCACTACTGCTGTATAAGATGATAACTCTTTTTTTCTAGGCCAGTTAACTTTCTTCAGTTCAGCCTTGAAATTACGGAAAAATTTCTTTATTTTCCCGAAAAAACTGAGACCTGCCATAACATTCCCACCCTCATTATTTTAGTATATAGAAGTTAGATTCTATTAGCAAACTATCCTCACCTACTACCTATCAACATTCTCTCCACAGTAAAACTACTTTGTCTCCCGATGTAGTGTATGTTTCTGACAGTGCTTGCAATATTTTTTTAGTTCCAGTCTTTCCCGGGTATTATTCTTGTTTTTGGTAGTGGTATAATTACGATTTTTACATTCGGTACACTCAAGTGTAATTATTTCCCTCATGTATTGCCACCCCCTCATCTTAAAACAGAAAGATCTTTTATTGTTACTGGAAGGAAATGCTTTCTGGTTACAACCTTAATTAATTTATCACATTACCTGAAAAATGTCAACATCAATTTTTAAGCATGTGCTCCACCAAAGAGCACATGCTTTTATTGTCCAAACCATTCCTGTTAAACTATCTCAACTAAGAGAGGGAGATATTTTTACTCAATAATCTGGCTGACAACACCGGCACCAACGGTACGGCCACCTTCACGGATAGCAAACCTTAATCCTTCTTCCATAGCAATGGGAGTAATTAATTTTACTTCCATCTCTACATTGTCACCGGGCATTACCATCTCTACTCCCTCTGGTAAGCTGATAGTCCCGGTTACGTCTGTGGTCCTGAAATAAAACTGGGGCCTGTATCCTTCAAAAAATGGAGTATGCCTTCCTCCTTCTTCTTTGGTCAGAACATATACCTCAGCCTTGAAGTGGGTATGTGGGGTTATACTCCCTGGCTTGGCTAATACCTGACCCCTTTCTATCTCATCTCTTCCTATACCCCTTAACAGGGCTCCAATGTTATCTCCTGCTACCGCTTCATCCAGTAACTTACGGAACATCTCTACCCCGGTTACTACGGTCTCCTGGGTCTCTTTAATCCCGATAATTTCTACCTCGTCACCGGGATGTAAGGTTCCTCTCTCTACCCTACCGGTAGCTACTGTTCCACGTCCGGTAATACTGAATACGTCTTCTACTGGCATCAAGAATGGTTTGTCTTTATCCCTTTCTGGTTCGGGAATGTATTCATCTACTGCTTCCATAAGTTCAATGATCTTCTTACCCCATTCTCCTTCAGGATCAGGATTTTCAAGAGCCTGTAATGCTGATCCAACTATTACCGGTACGTCATCTCCAGGGAATTCATATTCATTTAATAATTCCCTTACTTCCATCTCTACCAGCTCAATTAACTCTTCGTCATCTACCATATCGGCCTTGTTTAAAAAGACAACTATGCTCGGTACACCTACCTGACGGGCCAGAAGAATATGTTCTCTGGTCTGGGGCATCGGTCCGTCTGCTGCTGATACTACCAGAATAGCTCCGTCCATCTGGGCGGCCCCGGTAATCATATTCTTTACATAGTCAGCATGACCTGGACAGTCAACGTGGGCATAGTGCCTATTAGCAGTCTCATATTCAACGTGAGAGGTAGCAATGGTTATTCCTCTTTCTTTTTCTTCAGGTGCATTATCGATAGAATCAAAGGGCATTACTTCAGCACTACCCAGATTTGATAATACAGCTGTTATCGCTGCTGTTAAAGTAGTCTTACCGTGGTCTACGTGACCTATGGTTCCAATATTAACATGCGGTTTTGTCCTTTCAAATTTTTCTTTTGCCATCCTTTTTCATCCTCCTTGTTTTAGTCTTGTAATGCAAGTGACTGCTGCCAGAAATACTTTTTAATTATAGCAGTCATTATGTAAAAGCACCACCGGATGGTGGCATAATGAAAATTAAATATTATGTTTCTCCAGGAAAATTTCCAGCTTTCTCTTAACCCGCTGAAGTGCATTATCAACTGATTTCACGTGCTTGTCTAAACTTTCGGCTATATCCTGGTATGATTTGCCTTCAAGATATTCCTGGAGAACATTTAATTCCAGCTGGCTAAGCATTTCAGTAATTTTATTTTCAATTAAATTATAGGTTTCCTTGCTCACAAAAAGTTCTTCAGGATCGGAAAGCTTTCCCCCATTTAGAACATCCAGCAGGGTCCGGTCCGATTCTTCATCATAAATAGGGCGGTTTAAGGAAACGTAAGAATTTAACGGCTGATGCTTCTGGCGGGTAGCTGCTTTAATAGCTGTAATAATCTGCCGGGTAATGCATAATTCAGCAAAAGCCCGGAAAGAAGCCAGTCTATCAACCTTATAGTCTCTAATAGCTTTATATAACCCAATCATTCCTTCCTGGACAATGTCTTCTCTATCTGCTCCTACCAAAAAATAAGACCTAGACTTGGCCAGGACAAAATTTTTATATCTCTTTATCAGTGTTTCTTCAGCTATTTTATCTCCCTTATGGACTAATTCTACTAACTCCTCATCCCCCAATTGATTATAATCTTCATAATCATATTTTTCCTGTGCATTTCCCTTCAACCAGGATCCCCTCCCTTATACATCTCTATTATACTTATTTAATAGAACATAGTCAAGCAGTATTAAGTTGAGCGCCGTTGTCGGACAACCTCAAAAATAACTACCCCTGCTGCCACTGAAGCGTTGAGGGACCCCAGTTCACCACTCATGGGGATATTAACCACAAAGTCACAATTTTCTTTTACCAGACGACGCATCCCCTTACCTTCGTTTCCAATTACAAGTCCGACTGGACCTTTATAATCTGCAGAATAATAAGGTCTGGTCCCCCTGACATCGGTCCCCGTTATCCATAGACCCATATCTTTCAAGTCAGCAATGGTATAGTTTATATTGGAGACTTTAGCCAGAGGCAGGTGATTAACAGCTCCGGCCGAGGCTTTGGTCACAACCGGGGTAATGTCGGCTGACCTTTTCCGGGGATAAATCAGCCCATGGGCTCCTGCTGCATAAGCTGTTCTAATTATAGCACCGAGATTGTGGGGATCCTGTACCTGATCAAGTATTATAATAAAGGGATCTTCTCCTTTTTCCCTGGCAATTTCAACCATTTCACGGGGAGATACATATTTAATATCATCAGCCATGGCTATAATACCCTGATGGGAATGGGACCTGGCCTTTTTATCCAGAAAATCCTTTTTGGCTTTTTGAAGTGGAATATTAAACCTGCTGGCTTCTTTTATTATCCTGTCTACTTTCTTACCCCTGACCCCTTCCTGTATAAATATTTTTTTAATAGTTCTCCCGCTTTTAATAGCTTCAATAACTGGATTGCGGCCTTCAATCTGGGCCATAATATTATATCACCTCTTATGATGTTTTTATATTATCAATACGGCCACAGGAAAATTCCCCTTCAGGACAGTAACCTTCTACCTCACAGGTAGGTCCTGCCTTTTCAAATAAAACAGGGGCTACTTTCCTCACCTGAAAAAGCATCTGATTGGCAATACTTCTTATCTCCCACTGGGCCCGGTTACAACATCTTAACCTGAAAAAATGCATTAAGGAACGGGCATTATAGGACACAACCAGATTGGTCTTAACAGCCGGTAAAAGAAAACGGGCATCTTCCTTGGGAATACCCTTATCGAGGAGTGATTTATAAGCCTCTTTAGATATTTCCATATATTCCCTGAAAGCCTTCAGGGCCTCACTATTTTTCTGAATAGAGGGGGGAATAATATAATCAAAATCCTCCTCCGAAACATAGCGCTGAGAACGCTGGCTATAAGAAACCCCGATTCTCTGTCTTACCAGCTGATGACTGGTTACCCGGCTACACTGGATATGAAAATAAAAATAGGTATGCTCCAGGGTTGATAGATGCCCCATACTGACAACCTTTCTTACCAGTTTTTCTATTTCCTCTCTACTCATCTCTTCCATTAACTGCTCCGGTCCTTTTTTTGAATAACACAATCTGGCCGAAATAGCGACATTTTTTTCCGGATCGGGGGTATAATCAATTAATTTTGCTTCAGGTCTTACTTCCATTATTACTCTCCCTCCAGTTCCTTTATAAGAAGTGACCATAACTCTTTTATACGGTCATAATTACCGTTTAAATAAAGGTAACCAAAAAGGGCCTCGAGCCCTGTGCTGAGTCTGTAATCAGCAATCTTCATATTTCTGGGACTGCTTCCACTATTAAAGTTCCGTCCTCTCCTGACAATAGCCTTTTCTTTATCTTCTAATTTATCTTCAATAGCCCTCAAACCCCGGGCCTGGGCAGCAGCATTAACCAGCCTAACCGCATTTTTATGAACTTTATTCAGGGGATAAATACCCTGGTTTACCAGATAATTTCTGACCAGTAATTCATAAACACTATCACCAACATAGGCCAGGTGGCCTGGAGACATAAGATTAACTTTATTGGTCATAATTTTACTTCCTTTCCCACCTGACCCCATGGGGGGTATCTTTTATTTCAAAACCAAGGTCTTCAAGCCCATCACGAATTCTATCAGCCAGCTGCCAGTTTTTCTCCTGCCTTGCTTCATCCCTGATCTCAAGAATAAAATCAACCAGGTTATTTAAGATTTCATTATCTACCTCATCAGAAGAAGAAAATGCCAAATCAAGACCCAGAATATCAGAAAAGCGGTCAAAAAGGTTTTGAGCTTTTTTGAGTACTTTACTGGTTTCTCCATTCAGCTCAAACTCAGGAGAATTAACAAATGTGTTAATTTCTCTGGCAAGTTCATGCATTACCCCTGTAGCCCGGGCTGTATTAAAGTCATCATCCATAGCCTCTTCAAATTCTTTTTCCTTTTTATTTAAAATACTTATAATGGTGTTTTCACCTTTAGTATTTTCAGTTATTTTGTTTTTTGTAATAACTCCCTTTTCCAGAATCTGAACCATCACCTGGTAAGTATTCACAAGTTTCCGCCAGCTTTTACGGGCAGCTTCTACTTCCTCAAAATTAAAATCAATGGGACTGCGATAATGTTTGGTTAAAAGGAAGTACCTCACTTCATCTGGTTTAAACTCCTTTAAAATTTCACGAACAGTAAAGAAATTACCCAGAGATTTTGACATTTTCTCACCTTTTAAATTAACCGAACCATTGTGAAGCCAGTATTTAACAAAGGGTTTCTCCCCGGTACATGACTCTGACTGGGCAATCTCATTCTCATGGTGGGGAAATATCAGATCTGTGCCACCACCATGAATATCTATCCTCTTCCCCAGATATTTAATAGACATTGCCGAACATTCAATATGCCAGCCAGGCCATCCCTTCCCCCAGGGACTATCCCAGGATATTTCACCAGCGGGAGCCTTTTTCCATAAAGCAAAATCCATTGGATGTCTCTTTTCTTCATTAACTTCAACTCTGGCCCCGGCCTGCATTTCTTCTAAATTTCGACCGGACAATTTTCCGTAATCACTAAATTTTTCCACACTGAAGTATACATTACCATTGACCTCATAAGCATAGCCTTTATCGAGTAGTTTTTTAACCATTTTTATTATCTCTTTTATAGTATCAGTAGCCCGGCAGTATACATCTGCCCTTTTTATCTTCATCTTCTCAATATCTTCAAGATAGGCTTTAGTATATTTATCAGCAAGTTCCAGTGGCCTTAACCCTTCTTCCCGGGCCCGGGCCACTATTTTTTCATTAATATCAGTAAAGTTCTGAACATAGGTTACCTCATACCCTTTATATTCAAGATAACGTCGGATAACATCATAATTGACCGCACTCCTGATATGTCCAATATGGGCGTAATTCTGGACGGTTAGACCACAGACATACATCCTGACTTTCCCGGTTTCTAGAGGAGTAAACTTCTCCTTTTTTCTACTTAAAGTATTGTATACTCTGAGCATATTATGCTTCACCCTTTCACTCAAACAGGTAAAAATCCTGCCATCAGGATATCCATATAAATATATCTTATATCATCTAATCATATCATCTATTTAATTAAATCATCTAATAAATATATAATATACCCTTTGACAAAAATAAATTATTGGTTGTCTGGTTAAATAATTGGATAACCATCATATTCTAAAGAAATGTCTCAACGCTTAGAGATATAATAAAAGCCTCCTTCCGGTATTTTAGTACCGGAATGAAGGCCTGAATTATATTTAAGCTAGCTAAATGCTATTCTGTCATATTTAATGCCTCGTTTAACCTTTTCTCAACTTCATTGATCCCCAGAATATATATAACATTTTTAATTTCAGGACCTGAATTCAGACCTGTCAGGGCAAGTCTCACTGGATGATAAATAGTCCGGGGACTTACAGGGAGTTCCTTTTTCATCTCTTTAAAGATACCATCAATGGCTTCAGGGGTCAAGGTCTCAAGCTGTTTTAATTTGTTTACAAGTGTTGTGAAAACCTCTGTAACCCCGTCCTGACTAAATTCCTCAATAGCTTTTGATTTATCCTCAAACTCTACATTTTTCTTAAAAAAGAGAGAAGTTTCTTCAGGTATCTGTTTCAGGTAATCAACCCCGGTCCGGGCTACATCTATAACCTTAACCAGCCACCGGTATAAACTAGCATCAACTTCTCCGGTAATCAATCCAGCCTCTTTTAGATAGGGTATAGAAAGATCTACAATTCTCTTAATGTCAGCATTTCTAATATATTTACCATTTAGCCAGTTTAATTTATCTATATCAAACACAGCCCCACTTTTATTTACATCTTTTAATTCAAAGCGTCTGATCAATTCCTCTCTGCTTAAAAGCTCCTGACCATCCCTGGGGGCCCAGCCCAGTAAAGCCAGGTAATTAAACAGGGCTTCAGGTAAATAACCCTTACGCCTGTATTCCCCGATATAAACAGCATCATCATTACTCCGTTTTTTCAATTTCTCCCTGTCCTTGTTTAAAATAAGGGGCAAATGAGCAAAACGGGGTGGTTCAAACCCGAGGGCCTCGTATAATAAAAGCTGTTTTGGCGTATTTGATAAATGGTCTTCTCCCCTGATAACATCGGTAATTTTCATTAAGGCATCATCAATAACTACAGCAAAATTATAGGTTGGCATACCATCAGATTTAAATATAATAAAATCATCGAGTACTGAAGTCTGAAATGATACCTTACCCTTGATCTGATCATTAACAATAATCTCCTGCTCCTCATCAGGTAACTTAAAACGTATGACGGGTTTTCTCCCCTCAGACTCCAGTTTTTTTCTTTCCTCATCAGTAAGATGACGGCAACGGCCGTTATAGCGGGGCATTTCACCCCGGGCGCGGGCCTCTTTCCTCATCTGTTCTAATTCTTCAGGGGTACAGTAACAATAATAAGCCTTGTCTTCCTCAAGGAGTTTGTTGGCGTATTTTTTGTAAATATCCAGCCTTTCAGACTGCCGGTAAGGACCATAATCCCCACCTTTATTAACTCCTTCATCAACATCTAGCCCGAGCCACTGAAGTTCCCTGATTATAATCTCTTCAAATTCAGTGGCCGAGCGTTCCCGGTCAGTATCTTCAATTCTCAAAACAAGGGTGCCCCCCTGTTTTCGTGCCCATAACCAGTTAAAAAGGGCAGTTCTTATATTGCCAATATGAATTCTCCCGGTTGGACTGGGAGGAAATCTTAACCTGATACTACCCATAAATATTCCCCCTTGTAATACTGGATACACTACTCAAATTTTTAAGTTTATCTATTTAACTATATAAGTTTATTTATTTAACACTACTATTAGTTAAGATTATATATGTTTATTCAAAACCATAACATCCTTATTTAAAAAACTACTAATAAACATTATATTATATCTTATATCCTGTCTTAAAAAAATAACATTAATTAAGTTCGCAAACTTCTTGCGTAAATTTTTAATAAAAGTAAATAAAACCCCAGCAATATTAAGCATAAAAAGGAAGGACTAATTTATTAAACTTTAAATGATACCCGTTAAATAACACTGGTTCCTATAGCCAGTTGTTCAGGGCCATCTACCAGGGCATGACCAAATTTACCAAATATAGCTACAGAAACATAACCATCACCTTTAACAACAGCTATCTTGAAACCACCACCAAGTCCAGGGTTTATAAGAGCCAGCTGGCTATATGCATCCTTAACTGCATTGGAAACTGCAATTTTTTCTCTGGCATTTTCGGAAATAACTCCACGGGCAATGGCAGCTACAGTTGTACTTTCCCTCAACTTAATGGGGAGTTTTTCAGCACTGGCCCCAGTCTGGGTTATTGCCCCTTTATAACCATAGCCTTTTATCTTGTCAAGCCAGTATTCTTCATACTCCCGGCTCCTGGTCATTGCCAGATAGATAGCAGAACTTTCCGGGGTAATTGTTTTTTTCTCCATCTTGCGTTCTTCTTCCTCGTCCTTTAAGTACCCATAAACTATATCATCAGCAGTCACAATTCCTACCAGTTTTCCATCTTCATCGAGAACTGGTAGACCACCAATCCCATGATCTGATAATACTTTAGCAGCTTCCTGAACAGTGGCATTTTGACTGATGGTGATAACTTCTCTGGACATAAACTTATCAATGGGCGCATTAAGGTCATGCTGAATAACCAGATCCCCATCTGTTAGGATTCCAACAAGTCCTTCATCCTCAACAACTATTAACCGCCCGATGTTATTGATAGACATTAATTTTTCTGCTTCTACAACTGTAGTTTCAGGAGAAATAGTTATCGGGTCTTTTGACATTATATTTTTAACCAGCATTAATATCACCTTCCTTGGTATCAATTAATAACACAGCAGCCTGAGCAGCAATCCCTTCTTCCCTGCCTACAAAACCTAAATTTTCAGTGGTAGTCGCTTTTATATTTATTCTGGAACTATCTAACTGTAATATTCGGGTATAATTTTCTTTTATCTTATTATAATAAGGTGACAACTTTGGCGATTGGGCCATAATAATAAGGTCAATATTCCCAATAGAAAAACCCCTGGGTTTCATCATATTATATACTTTTTTTAACAATTTTAAACTACTGATCCCCCTATATGAAGGATCAGTGTCGGGAAAATGATAACCTATATCAGCTTCCCCCATCGCCCCCAGAATAGCATCCATCAGGGCATGGGTTAATACATCAGCATCTGAATGACCGGCAAGACCATATTCACCCTGTATATGTACACCACCTAGAATCAAGGTTTCCCCTTTTTTCAGGGGATGAACATCAAATCCAATCCCAATCCTCATAGTTCTAGTCTCCTGTTTTTAGTATTGCTTCAGCAATAATTAAATCAACCGGTGTTGTTACTTTAATATTATCATAAGAACCTTTGATAACCTTAACTGGATAACCGAGTTTTTCTACCAGGAAAGCATCATCAGTTACCTGAATATCAGAAGATATTTCCTCATGGGCCTTTTTAATTATATCATAACGGAAGGCCTGGGGTGTTTGGACAGCTATTAATTTACCCCGGTCAGGGGTATTGCTGACAAACCCTCCCCCATTAATAAATTTTATGGTATCCTTAACCCTGACACCGGTTGTAACTGCATCATATTCTACAATCCCTTTTAATACCCTCTCAAGAACAGGGTAAGGCATCAGGGGACGAGCACCATCATGTATTATAACATAATCAATTTCTGGTGAAAAGGATTTTAATCCAGCATAAACAGATTCCCTTCGAGTCTCTCCACCCGATACCAGTTTAATTGGCTTACCGGGAAAATATTTCTGGATAACATTCTGATAACAGTATTCTTTTTCCTGTGGCCTGACAACTACTGTAATCTGGTCAAACTTCTTACCAGAAGAAAAAAAAAGAGAGAGGGTATGGGCAAGAATAGGGCGGCCATTAAGTAATAAATATTGTTTGTTCATATCCCTACCCATTCGCCGCCCCTGCCCGGCTGCAGGTATAATTACTCCAACCTTCATAATTACCCCTCTACATTACCTGTTCCTGAGCTTTGGGTTTAGCAAATATCATTCTCCCGGCAGCTGTCTGTAAAATACTGGTTACCAGAACAGAAACCTTTTCACCCATATAGTTAATACCATTATCAACAACAATCATGGTACCATCATCCAGATAGCCAACTCCCTGACCATCCTCCTTACCTTCTTTGATGACTTTAACATCCATTTCTTCACCCGGTAAAACAATAGGTTTTACGGCATTAGCCAGCTCATTTATGTTTAACACATTAACTCCCTGTAACTCAGCCACCTTATTAAGATTATAATCATTGGTAATTACTCTGGCACCGAGAACCTGGGCCAGCTTAACCAGCTTGCTATCGACTTCCTGAATATCATCAAAATCCTGTTCAAATATTTCAACCTTTATATTGGGGTCCTTCTGCATCTGTTTAAGAATATCCAGGCCCCTCCGGCCCCTGTTCCTCTTTAAAACATCAGAGGAATCAGCAATATGTCTCAGCTCCTCAAGAACAAATTCAGGTATTATTAAAACTCCTTCAATAAAACCACTTTTACATATATCTGCAATCCTTCCGTCAATAATAACACTGGTATCAAGTATTTTATAACTGGCTGATTCCTGGTTTGAATTATTTTTTGTATTACGACCTGAATCAAAGATTAAGGTTCCAATCTCATCCTCTTTATAAAGAGAAAAACTTAATCCCAGATAAGCAAATATCAAATTGATAAGTATCTGGATAGGCATACCAACCCGGGGGATTTTTGGAATAGAAAAAGTAAAATTTATTATTGCTCCAAATATTATACCAGTTATTAATCCCAGTAAAGCTGTCACCACTCTCTTCCAGGTTATTTCCTTTAATTTACCCTCAAAGTTAAGTATTAATTCCAGTAATCTTTCAATTAAGTAAGAAATTAAAAAGAAACCAACAACCCATCCACTTACAATCCCAATGAATTGTGGCCTTAAAAATACAGAATCAAGTTCTTTCCAGGAGAAAACCACCTGGTGATTAATCCCTAAAATATGAACTATTTGATAACCTATTAAAGCACCAAAAATTCCCAGGATAAACCTCATAAACTTTTTCAACATAATCCCACCTCCTTTCCATTATTATTACCAAATATATATATAACAATTCCTATTTTTATGAAAACTTTCTATAATCAATCCCTCCTTTCTCAGTATTTTAAAAAATTACTCTTCATCAAGATTGGGATTTTCTTCAAAAACATTGTCGATTATTTCTTCAACTTCTTTTTCATCCATATCCTTGGCCAAAACCAGTTCACTTATTAAAATCTGGCGGGCATTACTTAACATTTTTTTCTCACCGGTAGATAAACCTTTTTCATGGTCGCGGATGGTCAGATTCCTGACAACTTCCCCAACCTCATATATATCACCGGTCTTCAATTTTTCCATATTGGCCCGGTAACGCCGGTTCCAGTTCTGTGACATCTTACTTTTATCGCCTTTTAATAACTTTAAAACATTATCGGCCTCTTCCTCGTCGATAATGTTCCTGACTCCAATCTCTTCAACTTTTTCAACCGGAATCATAACCTTCATATCCCCGATCGGCAATTTCATGATATAATATTTTTTCTCTTCTCCCAGAATATTTTTGGTCTCTATACCGACTATCGTACCAGCCCCATGATTGGGATATACTACTTTGTCACCAACTTTAAACATCTTGTTAATCAACCCCTCTTCATTAGCCATAAAATTCCTCAGAGTAATTATAACATTTCCCGGGGCAACTGTCAATTAAGGCAATTTCTCGGTTATATCTGTAATAAACTATTATTAACTTCCAATAACGAGGTTTTCCTGACAAATAATATTACTTTTATATATGTCTATCCAGTAATACCTGATCCCGAAGACGCCTCAGACCATCTTTTATGGCCTTGGCCCTGACTTCGCCAACACCATCAACATCGTCAAGTTCATCAGGGAAAGCATTTAAAACTTTTTGCAGGGAACCAAAATGCCCTACCAGGTTATCGATAACAGGCATGGGAAGCCTTGGAATTTTACGCAAAATACGGTAACCTCTGGGTTCTACAGATAAATCCATGGAGTTAATACCCCCACCGTGACCAAGGGCTTTACTGATTGTATTTAATGAGAGCATTTCATCTGTTGTCCAGTCTATCAACTCATCGAGTAATTCCTTAGCATCAGGAATTTCTCCCTCTTCATTCTCTTCAATATAATCTTTTATCAATAAGACTCCTTCTTCCCTGACATCGGTAATAAGCTCTTCAAGCTGCATCTTAATTAACCGGCCTTCGCTTCCGAGCTCACTAATATACTTTTCTATTTCTTTCTGGATCTTCAATACCATCTCTGTCCTCTGAATAACGGTTACCACATCAGCAATGGTTACCAGGTCTTCAAACTCAAGGGCACTTAAATTAATCAGGGCCTGATCAAGGACAGAACGATATTTCTCCAGAGTCTGAACAGCCTGGTTGGCCTTGGCCAGGACTATCCTTATATCCTCCAGAACATGCTTGGAATCACCCTTATAAAGTGAGATAATATCCCTTCTCTGGGAAATAGCTATAACCAGCTGGTTGGTCTGCTTGGCAACCCGTTCGGCAGTTCTGTGACGTGTCCCTGTCTCCGAGGATGGTATAGTTGGGTCCGGAATAAGCTGGGCATTGGCACATAGAATTCTATCCGCACTTGAGTTTAATACCATGGCTCCATCCATTTTGGCCAATTCATACAACCGGGCTGGAGTAAGTTCTGCATTTATATTAAACCCTCCATCCACAATACCCAAAACTTCTTCACTATCACCGATAACAATCAGGGCCCCGGTTTTAGCACGTAACACATTTTCAAGCCCTTCCCTGAGCAGGGTTCCCGGAGCCAGAATTTTTAGTACTTCACCCCAGCTCACCTTTTTTCCATCCATTACATCACCTCCTGTTAAACAATATCTTCATGAGATCATTAACATTTTTAACTTCAACTATATTAATATCCGGGTCAAAGTCCAGACCAGATATATTGCCTCCAGGAATAACAACTTCCTTAAAGCCCATCTTTTTTAATTCACTTAAACGCCTCTCTATCTGACTGACAGCCCGTATCTCCCCGGCCAGTCCTACTTCTCCAATCACAGCCAGGTCCGGAGCTACCTCCTGGTCTTTACAACTTGATAAAATAGCTGTTATTATACCGAGATCCAGGGCCGGCTCTTCTACTTTTAAGCCCCCTGTTATATTAATATTAACATCCTGATTATGAAAATTAATACCAGCCTTTTTCTCCAGGACAGCCAGTAAAATAGAAACCCTCTTCCGGTCAACACCGGTTGTTAACCGCTGGGGGGTCCCAAAACTCGAGTAGGTTACCAGGGCCTGAACCTCAACAAGAAGGGGTCTACTCCCCTCGACAACCGGAACTATCACAGAACCCGATACCCCCTGGGCCCTCCCTTTAAGGAAAATTTCCGAGGGATTAACCACTTCTCTCATACCACTTCCCATCATTTCAAAGACACCTATCTCATTTGTAGAGCCAAAACGATTTTTTACTGCCCTGAGAATTCGATAGATGTAATTCCTGTCCCCTTCAAACTGAAGAACTGTATCAACCAAATGTTCCAGGACCCGGGGACCGGCCAGATGTCCTTCCTTGGTAACATGTCCTATTAAAACGATGGGAACTTCCAGTTTCTTGGCCTGAATAAGTAACCTATTAGTAACTTCCTTAACCTGGCTTATACTACCGGGGGTAGATTCAATCCGGGGGTCAAATATTGTTTGTATAGAATCTATTATTATTAATTCATATTTTTCATTTTGTATAACACCATAAATTTGTTGAAAATTAGTTTCAGAAAGAACATATAAATCCTCATTTATAGCCCCGAGCCTCCCGGCCCTCATTTTTAACTGGGAAGCTGATTCTTCACCACTGACATATAAAACTTTTCCATATTTTTCGCTGAAGTGCCTGGCCATTTGAAGAACCAGGGTCGATTTACCTATTCCAGGGGCACCTCCAAGTAGAATTAAAGAACCGGGCACAACACCTCCACCAAGCACCCTGTCAAACTCCCCAATACCGGAAGAAAGCCGGGGACAGGCCCCGGCTTTTATATCAGTTATTGAACTAGGGGTAACCTTGATATCCACCTTTTCCTCAATGGCTTCTTCATCCAGTTCCTGAAAAGTATTCCAGGCACCACAGTTTAGACAACGTCCCATCCATTTAGCAGATTTATAACCACATTCACTGCAGATATAATAGGTTTTAGGTCTGGGCATAATTCTTTAACTCCCGAAATATAGTGATATTTTCATTATAACATTTTTGTCATGATTTTACAACAATAAACCGGGTCATTTGCCCACGACTACTTTCCCATCCTGTTCATCGACAACAACTTTATCCCCTTCTTTAACTTTTCCTTCCAGGATCTTTTCAGATAATGGGTTTTCAACCATTCGCTGAATTGTTCGTCTCAAAGGACGGGCTCCAAATTCTGAGTCAAACCCTTTTTCAGCAAGAACATGTTTTGCTCCTTCAGTAACTTCAATATCAATTTCCTTGTCCTCAAGGCGTTTTTTAACATCATCCAGCATCAGATCTACAATCTGCTTAATATGATCCCTGTTTAGAGCATGGAAGACAATAATTTCATCAACCCTGTTTAAAAACTCGGGCCTGAAGGTCCTCCTTAAATCTGACATTAACTTATCCTTCATATCTTCGTAATTTTGTTTTTCATCATTTCCGGCTTTAAAGCCTAACCTTGACTGCTTTTCGATAAAATTAGCCCCAACATTTGAAGTCATTATAACAACAGTATTCTTGAAATCAACTCTGCGCCCATGGGTATCGGTCAAATGACCATCTTCCAGGATCTGAAGAAGGATATTAAATACATCGGGATGGGCTTTTTCAATCTCATCAAAAAGTACAACAGAATAAGGGCGCCTTCTAATGGGCTCTGTTAACTGTCCCCCTTCTTCATGTCCTACATATCCTGGAGGTGAGCCTACCAGTCTTGATACAGCATGTTTTTCCATATATTCGGACATATCTATTCTTACCATAGTCTCTTCATCATTAAACATAGCTTCAGCCAGAGCCCTGGCCAGCTCAGTTTTCCCAACTCCAGTAGGACCAAGAAAAATAAATGAGCCAATCGGTCTCTTCGGATCCTTTAAACCAGCCCGGGCCCTTCTCACCGCCTGGGAAACAGCCTGAATGGCCTCGTCCTGGCCAACTACCCGTTTGTGCAGCTCTTCTTCTAGATGGAGTAGTTTGGCAGTTTCTGCTTGCTCAAGCTTGGTTACAGGTATTCCGGTCCAGCTTGAAACTATCTCTGCTATTTCCTCAGTGGTTACAGTACTTTCACTCTTTTCTTTTTCTTTTTCCCATTTCTCCTGAATGTTTTCAAACTCTTTCTCTAGTTCTTTTTCTTTATCCCTTAATTCAGCAGCTTTTTCAAATTCCTGATTCTTAACCGCGGCTTCCTTTTCTTTTTTTACCTCTTCCAGCTTTTTATTCAAATCTTTTAATTCAGGTGGTCTGGTATCACTACCCAGTCTTACCCTGGAGGCAGCTTCATCGATAAGATCAATGGCTTTATCGGGTAAAAACCGGTCAGTAATATAACGGTGTGAAAGGTTTACAGCCGCTTTAATAGCTTCATCACTTATCTTGACTTTATGATGGGCTTCATAGGGGTCCCGTAGCCCCTTCAAAATCTCTATAGTCTCTTCCGGAGTCGGCTCCTCTACCAGAATGGACTGGAATCTCCTTTCCAGGGCCGGGTCTTTTTCAATATATTTTCGATACTCATCGAGGGTAGTGGCTCCGATGGCCTGAAGCTCACCACGGGCAAGAGCCGGTTTGAGAATATTGGCCGCATCAATAGCACCTTCAGCAGCACCTGCTCCCACCAGAGTGTGAAGCTCATCAATAAATAGAATAATATTACCACTTTTCACTATATCATTCATAACAGCCTTAAGTCTCTTTTCAAATTCACCCCTGTATTTAGAACCGGCTACAATTGAACTTAAATCTAAAGCAACTACCCTTTTATTCAGTAATACATCAGGAACACTTTCATCGACAATACGCTGAGCCAAACCTTCCACAATGGCGGTTTTACCAACCCCGGGCTCTCCGATTAAAACCGGGTTATTCTTGGTTCTCCTGCTTAAAACCTGAATGACCCTTTCTATTTCCTTTTCGCGTCCGATGACCGGATCAAGCTTAACCTGATCAGCCAGTTTGGTCAAATCCCTGCTATATTCATCTAAATTAGGGGTTTCACTCCTCCTGGTTCCATCCTGATGGCGGGTATTCCCTTTACCACCAAGTAACTCAATTACCTGTTCCCTGATATTTTGGAGGTCACCATTATTAAGATTTGCCAGGATTCTAACAGCTACACCTTCTCCTTCTCTAATTAATCCCAGCAAGATATGCTCGGTTCCAATATAGTTATGACCGAGACGCCTGGCCTCATCCAGAGCCAGGTTGAGGACCTTTTTACTCCGGGGGGTAAGACTGATAGGTCCACTCACCTCCTGATTTCCCTCACCGATCAACTTGGTTATCTGCTCCTTAACTTTTTCTTCAGAGATACCAACATCTTTTAGAGCCTTTGCAGCAACTCCCTGCCCTTCTTTAACCAGACCCAGCAAAATATGCTCTGTGCCTACATAGTTATGTTTAAAGCCAACAGCTTCTTTTTCGGCCAGACTTAAAACTTTTCTTGCTCTTTCAGTAAATCTCCCGAACATTTTATCTCCTCCTTACATATTTAATCTCGTCTTAATTAATTCAGCTCTTTTAATATCCCTTTCGGTTGGGGTCAGTTCTTTCCCCTCTAATTTCTGTAGATGGGCTGGACGGATTAACACCATTAACTCGCTGAGTACTCCAGTATCAACATCGGTTATTATACCCATATCTATGCCTAATTTTACATTTGATAACATTCTCAGGGCTTCCTCACTGGAAATTTGATAAGCATGGCTCAATATTCCAAAAGAACGGTTAACCCTGTCTCTAACTTCAATTTCTTTTTCTTTTAACAATAAATTACGGGCCTGCCGTTCCTGTTCAATAATCTGACTGGTTACACTTTTTAAATTAGCGATTATTTCCTTTTCAGTATGTCCCAGGGTTACCTGGTTTGATATCTGATAAAGATTGCCAACATATTCGCTTCCTTCCCCATATATACCTCTAACCGTCAGACCTACCTTTGATATTGCTCCCAGCATTTTATTTATATTATTGGTTAAATTCAGGGCCGGCAAATGAACCATAACAGAAGCCCTGAGTCCTGTACCTACATTAGTGGGACAGGCTGATAGGTAACCCCATTTCTGGGAAAAAGCAAAATCAAGTTTTTCTTCCAGAAGATCATCGAGTTCACTGGCTGTCTCCCAGGCACCCTCAAGCTGTAGTCCAGGTATTAAAACCTGTAATCTCAAATGGTCTTCTTCATTAATCATAATACTTATAGTTTCATTATCATTTAATAAAACACCCTTCCCCTCACCTGCTTTAGCGTGAGCTGGACTTATCAGGTGTTTTTCAACAAGAACTTCCCTCTCTACTTCCGGTAAGTCATCCATTTTTATATAATGTAATTTTATTTTGCCCTGCTTTGAGGTAGCATCCAGAACCCTTTTTGTGACCTCTTCTTTACTATCTTTATCGGCCCGGTTAGGGTAAGGAATAGTATCCAGATTTCGGGCCAGTCTAATCCTACTACTTAATACAATATCTCTTTCTGGACCCTGACCGGCCACCCAGTGGCTTAAGTTTTTGTTGATCAGATCTTTTAAAGACATACTTAATTCCCCCCCAGCTTTTTCTCAAGGTCACGGATTTTATCTCTAAGTTCAGCAGCTTTTTCAAAGTTTTCCCTTTCAACTTCAAGCTCTAATTCCTTTCTCAATTCTTCAATCTCTCTCTTTATTCTCAGGTCTCCTCCACGACGTTTCGGAACTTTTCCGGTATGCCCATTACTTCCATGTATCCTTTTAATAAGGGGAGATAACCTGTTACCGAAGTGTTGATAACATTCAGAACACCCGAACAAACCCTTTTCACTAAATTCCTGGTAACTCAGGCCACAATTATCACATTTGAGTTTTTGAACCCTGGGTTCATTACCCAGACCGAGTTCAGGGTTTAAGATTCCACTGAGTAAATTCTGGAATGAAAACGGGTCTTCGCCCTTAAAGGGCATCTGGCCTGTTTCCTGAGCACATTCTTTACAGAGAAATATTTCATTTTTCTCCCCATTTATAATCTTGGTCAAATGAACCGTAGCTTCTCTTTTACCACATCTTTGACACAACATTTCTATCCCTCCTCATCTTCATGTTTTATAATAGTCTTCAACATACCTCTTAACAGCCTACTCCTGATATAATCCCGGTGAGGAAGTTCTACATTAATGTATTTACGATTAACCGCTACTTTCATAATATCCCTCTCTTTTTCTGTTATAAAATTGTTATCAAAAAGACGGTCAATTATACCTTCAGCTTCACGTTGTGTTATTGGACCATCTATTCTTGATATTAGCTCCTTTAAGGTTTTACGGTTTGAATCAAGACTAACTCTGATTATTCTGATGTAACCCCCACCACCTCTTTGACTTTCAACCAGATAACCCTTTTCAACAGTAAACCTGGTATTTAAGACATAGTTAATCTGGGAAGGAACACAATCAAAATCACTGGCTAACTGATTCCTTTTAATTTCCACTTCCCCTTCATATTTTGTTAACAATTTTCGTAAGTATTTTTCTATCTGATCTGCAAGGCTGGCCATTTTACCATAACCTCCCCAAATTTGTCTTTGACTTTTTTTGACCTTCCTTGTTTATATAATACACCCAATTCTTTTATATGCCAAATATTATTATAATTAAATATATCAAAATAAATTCTATTTTATTCGATATTTGAAGGTTATCTTGTAATTTCATAAAAATACTGGTTGTTTCTATAAATGTTGTTCCTATAAATAAAATATATTTATTATAAAAAACCTCCCTACTCCATCTGGAGGGGAGGCCTAAAGGCTTTCTCTGTATAACGGCATCTCGGGTTCCATAACAACCATTCTTTTAACCCCAGATCCTGAACTGCCCTAATCTGGGCCATTACTTCCCGGTGTGAATATTGTTTTTTAAGGGAAAAATCCTGTAACCAGGGCCTGAAGACAACCTTATTATTTTCAAATTTATCTAAAGCATCTTTCATGCTATTATAAACGATTTTATAAGGAGACATTTCAGGATCCTCAATCCCGTAACTACCTGGAGCATAATGAGATGGATAAACCATTGGAGAAATAATATCAATTATACTTCCCAGATATTTCAAATTTTGTCCGATCCCCAGATCATCCTCAACTGCTGTAGTCAAGCCAAAAACATCTATAGAAACAGGTGTAGATAGTTTTGATAACTCCTTTTTAGCATAACTGATAAAACTGTTAATGGGTTTTGTCTTATCTAACTTATATTTATATGGTCCTTTTAAATTAATTTTAAACCTGCTAACCGGATACCGGATATAATCAAATTGAATTTCGTCAAAACCCAGTCTTGCCGCCTCTTTTGCAATTTCTATATTATAACGCCAGACTTCAATGCTGGTGGGATCAACCCAGTAAATATTCTTCTTTATCCTGAGTGGGTCTAAAACATCCAGAGCCAGGTCAGGCCTTTTTTTGGCAAGGACCGGGTCTTTAAATACCACTACCCTGCCTATAGTATAAATTCCCTTACTTTTTAATAACTTTAGCAACATTTTGATATTTTTAATTTTTAATTTAACTGCACCAATCTTCCAGGCCTTTTCAACCCGGGTTTTATAAGAAATATAACCGTGTTCGTCCTTTATATCAATAACAACAGAATTAAGGGGAGTATTTTCTATCATCTCAATAATTTTTTCCATCCTGTCAGGCATACCAGCTACCCACCCACTTATATACACTCCCTTAACATAGAATTCGGGCAGTTTAAACTTTTTCTCAATTAAATTAAATTGATTTTTGGTTACCTCCAGCTCCAGTCGTGGTTTAAGTAAAGAAGCCCTGGCCTGAGAAAAATTATGTATCATACCAGGCAATACTACTATAAAGAATAGGAATAAAAATAATGTAATCAGTATTTTTTTCAGAAACACTTTTACTAATACCACCTCTAATTATGATGTTTTCCTTAAATTATGATATTTTCCTGTAATTTATTTAATTATACCACAATATTAAACAACACTGGATAGATAATTGGTTCCATTTTATACAAATAAAAACCCTGTCATAAGTAAAAAATAAAAAAAAATATTAAGGAGGTAATAAAGGTGTTTGAAAAAATGGTAACAGAGCTTACCTCAAAAATTACAATTGACAATCTTCAAAAAATTAAAGATGATGACCCTCAAAAATACGACGAAACGTTAAAATTAATAATAACTATAACCGAAGTCGCTACCCATATTCTAAATAATAGCCCCGGATTCCGTAAGGCCTTTGCTGAAATACATAAAGAATTTCTAAAACACCCGGAATCCCGGGAAGTTATAGATGCAGCCTTAAAAGCTTACAATGACTATACTTCTTAACCCAGATAATTTCTTAAATTTAGAAATATTAAAAGTGGGTGTAAAGGTTCACAGTTAAAAACCTGTTTTAATTTCAAGGACCCACTTGATTAATTAGGATCTATATTATAAGGACATTGGTTAATTAAAAAACTAAATAAAAATAAAAAATCCCGTTTTTACGGGATTTTTGTTTTATACCTCTTTAATTTTAGATATTAACTCTTAAAAATATACTTTTACATGTACATAGCCCAACAATTTGTTTTCCGTCAATTATTTTGTTTCATATTAATTAAATTAAACATTTATTATTATTCACACCTTCAAAACAGCATACAATGATGAGATGAGATTAAGCCCTCGACCTATTAGTACCGGTCAGCTTAACGAATTACTCCGCTTCCACCTCCGGCCTATCTACCTGATCATCTCTCAGGGGTCTTACCTCCTTAAAGAGTGGGATACCTTATCTTGAGGGTGGCTTCACGCTTAGATGCTTTCAGCGTTTATCCACTCCACACATGGCTACCCAGCTATGCCCCTGGCGGAACAACTGGTTCACCAGCGGTGTGTCCATCCCGGTCCTCTCGTACTAGGGATGGCTCCCCTCAAGTATCCTGCGCCTGCGACGGATAGGGACCGAACTGTCTCACGACGTTCTGAACCCAGCTCGCGTACCGCTTTAATGGGCGAACAGCCCAACCCTTGGAACCTGCTTCAGCTCCAGGATGCGACGAGCCGACATCGAGGTGCCAAACCTCCCCGTCGATGTGAACTCTTGGGGGAGATAAGCCTGTTATCCCCGGGGTAACTTTTATCCGTTGAGCGACGGCGATTCCATGCTCCACCGCCGGATCACTAAGCCCGACTTTCGTCCCTGCTCGACCTGTATGTCTCGCAGTCAAGCTCCCTTCTGCCTTTACACTCTTCGTGCGATTTCCATCCGCACTGAGGGAACCTTTGGGCGCCTCCGTTACCTTTTAGGAGGCGACCGCCCCAGTCAAACTGCCCGCCTGACAATGTCCCATGACCGGTTTACGGCCACTGGTTAGAATTTCACTACAGGAAGGGTGGTATCCCACCGGCGGCTCCACTGATGCTGGCGCACCAGCCTCTCAGCCTCCCACCTATCCTGTACATCCTGTAGCAAAACCCAATATCAGGCTACAGTAAAGCTCCACGGGGTCTTTCCGTCCTGTCGCAGGTAGTGAGCATCTTCACTCACACTACAATTTCGCCGAGTCCCTTGTTGAGACAGCGCCCAAGTCGTTTCGCCTTTCGTGCAGGTCGGAACTTACCCGACAAGGAATTTCGCTACCTTAGGACCGTTATAGTTACGGCCGCCGTTTACTGGGGCTTAGGTTCAGACCTTCGCTTGCGCTAAGCCTTCCCCTTGACCTTCCAGCACCGGGCAGGCGTCAGCCCCTATACTTCGTCTTTCGACTTAGCAGAGACCTGTGTTTTTGATAAACAGTCGCTTGGGCCTGGTCACTGCAACCGCCTCGGGCTTTCACCCTATCGCGGCACCCCTTCTCCCGAAGTTACGGGGCCATTTTGCCGAGTTCCTTAACAAGGGTTCTCTCGCGCGCCTTGGGATTCTCTCCCTGCCTACCTGTGTCGGTTTCCGGTACGGGCACTATTAACCTCACTAGCGGCTTTTCTCGGCGGCTCATTGGACAACTTCGCCTCATTCGGCTCGACATCACCCTCCGGAGTTATGGATATGGGGATTTGCCTCCTTATCCCTCCTTCGGGCTTATACACGCTCCTCCAGTCGCGTGCTTGCCCTCTTCGCCGCGTCCCCGCTTCGCTCAAACGGTTAATAGTGGCATCGGAATCTCTACCGATTTCCCATCGCCTACGCCTTTCGGCCTCGGCTTAGGTCCCGGCTTACCCTGAGCGGACGAGCCTTCCTCAGGAAACCTCAGGCTTCCGGCGGAGGGGATTCTCACCCCTCTTTTCGCTACTCATACCGGCATTCTCGCTTCTGTGCCGTCCACTGCTCCTTCCGGTACAGCTTCTCCCAGCACAGAATGCTCCCCTACCGCATGTGGCCTTTTGCCACCTGCCCACAGCTTCGGTGACAGGCTTAAGCCCCGTTACATCTTCGGCGCAAGGCCGCTCGACCAGTGAGCTGTTACGCACTCTTTAAATGAATGGCTGCTTCTAAGCCAACATCCTGGTTGTCTTAGCGACCTCACTTCCTTTTCCACTTAGCCTGTACTTGGGGACCTTAGCTGGTGATCTGGGCTGTTTCCCTCTCGACTACGGAGCTTATCCCCCGCAGTCTGACTCCCAAGGCCTGTGCTTCGGGCATTCGGAGTTTGAATGGGTTCGGTAACCTTGGTGGGCCCCTAGCCCAATCAGTGCTCTACCTCCCTACGCTTTTTTAGCCTTGAGGCTAGCCCTAAAGCTATTTCGGGGAGAACCAGCTATCTCCGGGTTCGATTGGCTTTTCACCCCTACCCACAGCTCATCCAATGGTTTTTCAACACCACCTGGTTCGGGCCTCCACGGGGTCTTACTCCCGCTTCACCCTGGCCATGGGTAGATCACCCGGTTTCGGGTCTATTCCCTGCAACTTGCGCCCTGTTAAGACTCGCTTTCGCTCCGGCTTCACCTCTTTCGGCTTAACCTTACGCTGCAGAGAATAACTCGCCGGTCCGTTATGCAAAAAGTACGCGGTCAGACTTTTTAATAGTCCTCCCACCGCTTGTAGGCTTACGGTTTCAGGTTCTATTTCACTCCCCTCCCGGGGTTCTTTTCACCTTTCCCTCACGGTACTATCCGCTATCGGTCACCTGAAGTATTTAGCCTTGGAGGATGGTCCCCCCTTCTTCCCACCGGGTTCCACGTGTCCGGTGGTACTCTGGATAACCTCGGAGACCTTCCGC